>BQMY01000105.1 GCA_022181065.1 Melioribacteraceae bacterium
TGGGAGGGCGAATCTGCCTGTAGTGAAAGGAATCCAGAGATGCTGTATTGTCGAGAAATAACAATTAGAACCGATCCCCTCCGACGCGTCGAACCCTCCCACACCCCGGTGCGTAAACTTTGGCAAATGGAGGGGCTAAAACAATTATTGACACTAACTTGCTTTCAAAGTCCTTCCCAATTCTGAGGTTTGTAAACTTTACTAAAGGGAAGGATACTCCATAGGCGCACAGGTTTAGGATGGGTTCCTGGTGAGTGGTTTAAAAACTGGTTTCCCTCTTTCGCACTAGTGTCCGGTTAAAAATAATTGAGTTCAAATTGAAGATCGTCCTTTTTGGTTGTATTATCGGGCGGAGGAATAAATAATTCCCAAACTCTGATCTTTCTCATCAAATTTGTCTGCATCAGTCTTGCAATTATCTGTAAGGATTTATTAAATGGTAAGTTCTTCTGAGTTATCCTCAGCAATAAAAATGCTATCAATGCCGTAATGACCTGTATTTTCACTGCATTTTCTGATGTACCTAAAAATGTTTTTACCTTCAGGTTCTGTTTTACCCACTTAAAAAACAGTTCTATCTGCCATCTCCTTTTATAGAGTTCAGCTATTTCTTCTGCACTTCTTTTCATATCATTAGTCAGTAAAATCAATGGGGTTTTCCCATCTCTTATAACAACCACCTTTCTTATTTCTTTGCTTTGTTTTATTATTGACTTTGCCAGTAATCGGTTAAATACTTCTTCAAATATCTTGTAACTTCTCTTATTGTTTGCATCCGAGAGAGTAGAACGCTTTAACTGATTGCTGCCCAGATAGTAGAATTGTTTGTAATTCGAATTATAACTTGATACTAAATCTCTTAAACTATTTCTTTTTGTAAGCTGGTGATATAGTAATCCGGTGAATTGATCCCGGCATCTTAATCTTCTTACCCGCTTATCTCCTGAATGTTTTTTTACTATTCTTTCAAATTCGTATCTCGGTATTTCTTGAGAAGTTGTGAGAATATTGTACTTTTGAACTGCATACCTGTTTTCCTTTTTTTTGAGTTTCGACACCTCTAATTTAAGGAGTTCTTTTGAATCTAAACAGGTATGCTTTTTTTTATTTCTGCTTAACCGGACTCCAGTGCCTTTTTCAAGGGCATGACAAATATAAGGTTCCTGAGCCGCGTCGAAGAGCCGGGCAATGTTGGTGAGGCTGGTATTGACGGGTCTTCCCCGCTCTGCGGGAAAGGCGAGTACCTCAGCAACCCTTTATTCAAGGATTCTGATTTATATAGAATAGTCTAGAATTTTAGAATTTGCAATGTAGTTCAGGGTTTTACTCGTTAGATTTGGGAGACTCGGGGTAATAAACTATCACTTCACGTGCAAATATTTCAACGGTGTGATAAAAAAAGGAGGGTTGCTGACCCTCCTTTTTAAGATTGCTCAATATATAATAGAAAATTATTACCTTACTTTTACATGCAATTCTTTTAGTTGATGGTCACCCACCAGTGAAGGTGATTCATCCATAAGTGAAATACCGCTTGTGGTTTTTGGGAAAGCGATCACCTCACGTATTGAGTGCTCACCGGCAAAGATCATTACAAGTCTGTCGAAACCAAACGCGATACCGCCATGAGGTGGCGCACCATACTTAAACGCGTTCATGAGGAAGCCAAATTTTTCTTTTGCTTCCTCATCTGAAATGCCAAGAGCTTTGAACATCTGCTGCTGTAGTTTCGCGTCATGGATCCTGATACTTCCACCGGCGATTTCATGACCATTAAGAACAAGGTCATAGGCGCGTGCTTTAACTTCTCCCGGGGCGGTTTCCATTTTATCGATATCTTCGATGCGAGGTGAAGTAAACGGATGGTGCATTGCGTAAAAACGCTGAGTCTCCTCATCCCACTCAAACAACGGGAAGTCGGTTACCCAAAGTAATGCCGGATCAGCGTCTTCTTTGACAAGATCAAGTCTGCGAGCCATTTCAAGACGAAGTGAACCCATGATAGACAATGTTTTCGATTTTGGTCCGGAAAGAATAAATACCAGATCACCCGGCTTGGCATTCATATTATCTATAATTGACTGCTTTTCATCATCGGAAAGGAATTTCGCTATTGGGGCTTCAAGTCCGTCCTCTTTAACACGCATCCAAATAAGTCCGCCCGCACCGAGTTTTTTTACATAATCAGTAAGTACATCGAGTTGGTTACGTGTAAAATCCCCGCATCCTTCCGCCAGCAATCCGGTAATAATTCCATTATTTGCGATAGAATCTTTAAAGACTCTGAATTCGGAATCCTTAAATGCTTCATTTAATGTAACCATCTGCAGATCAAAACGAAGATCAGGTTTATCGGAACCATATTTCTCCATTGCTTCATCGTATGTAAGGCGTTTAACAGGAAGCTGTATATCGTAGTTTAACACTTCCTTAAAATATCTCTTCATTAGTGGTTCAATCATGGTGAAGATATCGTCCACATCAACAAAAGACATTTCAACGTCTATCTGGGTAAATTCTAATTGTCTGTCAGCACGAAGATCCTCATCCCGAAAACATTTGGTGATCTGAAAATATCTGTCATACCCGGAAACCATCAACAACTGCTTGTAAGTTTGAGGTGATTGCGGTAGCGCATAAAATTTTCCTTTGTGCATACGACTCGGAACAAGAAAATCTCTCGCGCCTTCGGGGGTGGATTTCATTAGGACTGGAGTTTCAACCTCAACAAAAGAGTGCTCATCGAAATAATTTCTGGTTATTTGAGCCATTTTATGTCGAAGAAGCATATTCTTCTGCATAGCTGAGCGGCGAAGATCAAGGTATCTGTATTTGAGCTTAATATCTTCGTGTACATCGATATCATCTTCGAGCGGGAATGGCGGGGTTTCAGAAGCGTTAAGAATCACAAGCTTGTCAACCATCACATCAATATGACCGGTTGGAATTTTATCATTATCGGTATCTGCCGGCCTTTTGCGTACAGTGCCTTCGATGGAAATCACAAATTCACTTCGCAACTCTTTGCCAAGTTCGTGTGCTTCACCATTATAGGAAGGTTCAAATACCACCTGAGTAATTCCGTATCTGTCGCGCAAATCGATGAAAATAACGCCACCGAGGTCACGGCGTGTATCCACCCAGCCGTTCAATACCACCTTTTTACCAATATCTGATTCTCTTAATTCACCACAAGTATGTGTTCTTTGATTAAACTTCATTTTCCTGCCTGTTTTTAAATTTTAGTTCGAAAAATAGTTAAAAGAGATTATCTATACAAACCTTAAAAACTTGCACAACGGACAAAAAAAAGTGCATTAAACAAACAGAGGGAGTTTTATTCCGGCAAAATGCAAAAATATCCGTCACCGCTATTCCGGTTGGATTATTTTATTCACGGGAAGAAAATATGCTATCCTATTACAAGGAGAGCGGTTCGTATAGAAATAAAAAAGGGAGGGCGATTAACCCTCCCTTCGGCGTAACCGTAAATTTTATACAACTAATAGAGTATAGTTCTCATTTTTAATTCTACACCACGAAATTCAGGTTCGTATCGGCAAACACCACCAATACAAATAGTTCCCGCCTGACGTGAACCAACAGCAACAGCAACATCGGTGTGTTCCCATAATTTATATCCTACCTGTACAAAATTCCACATAGTGCGGATAACATTTCCGTCTTCAGGTTCTTTTGTCAGCATCTCTGAAACTAAACTGATTGACAAATCGGGTGAGCGAAGATATTCCAGCACCAACACATCATCGAAATATTTTTCACCTGTCTGAAGTTGTGTAGTCTGCTGATGTTCAGCTATCAGCTTGAATGTGTTAGTCGGATCGTGATAATATCTTACTTCCACTATAGGAGTGATTGCTTTCGTAAGAGTATAATATTCCTCTCCGTAACCTATCGCGAAAATTGTTGTTAACTTTTCAGACCAGCTATGCTGAACATTAAAATACAAATCTTCGTAATATTTTGATGATTCCCTGTTTAGTCCTCTCTGACGCTGGTAGAAGGAACCCTCGCCAAGTGTGTTTGTTAGACTGTAATTCGCGGTAACAGAAGTATAATCATTAAATGTGTAAGCAGCTTCGATCTGATAACCCTGCTCATTATTAACATTAAGTTCGGTGGTGTGTCTGTTCAGTAGAAGGTACTGCTGATCACGTTTAACTGCAGGTGGGGTATTATAAGCTATCGTCTGATCCTGTGAAGTAAACGCGAAATTATCATATTTCTTATATTCAGCAGTAACACCAAGACCACCAAGATAAAAGTTCAAGTTAGCGTAAAGCCCGTCACCTACATATTTTTCGCTACCGTTAAAATTATTGTTGCTGATATCATCGTTGAACTTCATTCCGTATTCAGCGTAAAAATCAAAATTCCATATCGAAGGCTGCACACGCAGACCCGCCATTCTTGTTGGAGCTATATTACTATCATCAGGACGGTTAACCGCGAATGTACCACCCGCTTTCAGAAATTTTGCGAACTTGTACTCAAGGTCGAATGCGTGAAGCACATCTTTACGTTCTGCTGCGAAGTTTTCAGCCATTCCTGTTAAGCCAACGAGTTTCAAGCCGTTATAATTAGCCTGAACATTCACACCAAGCAAATTATTATCAATACGAATATTCCTGTCTTCGTAACTTTTAAGTATCATTCCTCTCCCGAGAAGCTGATAAAAGTTACCCACAGTTATATTCATACCCCTTTTTTTATTGCCGATTTCGGCTTTAAGATATTTGTAAGCAATTTCGGCAAATCTGTCCTTTCCTCTGCTAACGGCAGCGTTGGGATCGTTCGGCTGGAAAATATCAAATCTGATACCTGATGAAAATATCCCGTATCGGTAATCAAGGTTAAACCAGTTTTCCAGGATTTCGGTTTCGTTGTCAACATCGTAGGAATATTCCAACTGATTCGACATTCCCATACCGGGAGGTAATTTAATATCACTTTGCGCATGAATAAAACTTGCTGACAGGATCAATAAAATTGTGGTAAATAATGTCTTTTTCATATTTTGCTGTATTTGGGTTATCAATTATTTATTCAGAATCATTTTACCGTGTAAAATTCCAAAAGAGGAAGAAATTTCATACAGATACAAACCGGAAGGTAGTCCCGCCGCGTTAAAATTAATGATGTTATCTCCGGCGGGTCTGTCAGAATAATTAAACTCTTCAATCTTTTCTCCGGCAATATTATAGACCGAAAATTTTACATCGCTAACTTCGGGTAATCCAAATTTTATAGTGGTTGATGGATTAAATGGATTAGGGTAATTACCAGCAAGTCTGTAATCCGATGGGTTGTTAACTTTTACGGATTTAATACCGAGCACTTCTCTTTTTCCATCGAGATCAACCTGGGTAAGTCTGTAGAAATATTTGCCGTTGGATTTCGGATTGTCACTAAAACTGTAATAGCTGCTTTCCGATATGGTGCCTGAACCGGGAATGAAGGCGAGTTTTTCATAACTGCTTCCATCGGTCGATCTCGCGATTTCAAATCCTTTATTGTTCAATTCTGTGGCAGTTGACCACTCTAATGATATAATACCGGAATTATTATAGATATTGAACGATTCCAGTTCAACGGGGATAGTTCCATCAATTACATCTACCGATATGGCTTGCTGCACATGTGCTTTCTGAAGCGGGATTCTGTGTTTATAAACAATTACAGCAACACGGCAATTTTGCTCATCAAAATCTTCGGATATTGTATATTCACCATTATATGTCAGTTCATTACCTGTGTACCATGTTCCACCTGACCATATCTCTTCACCTTGTGCACCGTTCAGCATAACTCTCGCTACATTATTGTGGACGAAATCGTCTCCACCCGGACAAAATTCACTTCCCGCCTGAGGTGAAATGATGTTGTCCTCGAGGAGTACCAGACTTATATAATATGTTTCATCCAGGTCTTCGAGGGCGGAAGTAGTAACAGAAACTGATACTTTCCTTTCAGAGACATTATACAGAGTAGTCGCTTCTATAGTAACCATAGGCGGAACACTCGACATATCCGTCAATGCTTCCAGCCAATCGATATGAGGCATAATTGAAGAAACACGGTCAATTATAGCGGCGGGTAAAGCACCAAATCCTAAATCCATCAGGATTTCGTTACCTTCAAATTGTGAAAACGGGTCTGCGCCACCCGAATGGTAAGCGATAAAAATAGTATTCGGGAAAAATGGTGCTATATTTTCGTTGATCTCAAGATGCCCGCAAGCACATGATGTGCACCATGTGCCCGTCGCATATTCGAAAACATTATTTCGGGAATTCTGACCTGAAAGAACAATCGCTGAAAAAAGTATCAGGAGTACAACAAGGTTTTTCATTAAATCTCCTGATTACAACAAGTTTTCAATTTCTTTTTTCATCTCTATTTCATCACCTTTTTTGTACCCGCTATGCTGATAAACTATGTTGCCATCCTTATCAAGAAGGACAGAATGCGGTACAGTTTGGGCATAATATTTACGGGCTATTTCGCCATTTGTGTCGAGAAGAACGGTAAAATCGTATCCGTGCGATTTGATGAAAGGCTCAACCTTTGAAACACTTTTTTCTGAATCAACAGAAATAGCGACAATAGATACTCCCTTCTCGCCCATTTCTTCAATAATTTTATTGTAAGCTTTCATTTCTTCAACACAAGGTTTGCACCAGGTCGCCCAGAAGCTCACTATTACGGGTCCGTCACCAATAACATCTGCAAGCTCAACATATTCACCTTCAAGGTCTTCAAGCATAAAATCTGGCGCTTTTTTGTCCTGAGCAAACATTACAAAAGCAAGAACTGCAAACAAGATTAAAACTTTTTTCATTTATTTCTCCAGAATCATTTTTTTCGTTTCGTTAAAGTCGCCGCTTGAAATGCGGTACAAATAAACACCACTTGTAAAATTGGAAGCATCGAAGCTAACCGAATGACTTCCTGCTTCGAGATGTCCGTCAATTAGTAACGCAATTTCCCTGCCAAGAATATCATAGACCGCAAGTTTGGTAAATCCGGCCTCTTTAATGCTGAAATTTATCATGGTAGAAGGATTAAACGGATTAGGATAGTTCTGATTTAATCTGTAATTCAGTTCATCCACCATGTTCTCAAACGATGTAATAACAGCGGATGCGCTAACATTTATTGTTTCTGAAAGTTGCGGATGATCATGATCTTTTATCACAAGTTCAACACTTCCTGTTCCTGTGTTATTCATCGGGAAGAAATGGAGTGACAACTCACGTGTTTCACCCGGCTGAATTGGTGAACTCGCGAAATTGGATGTAGTCGAGATACTGTCAAGATCGGGAGGGAAACATACATCAAAGCACAAAGATGAAGTCCAGTCAGCGGGAAGATCATTTACAGTTCTAACTATATCCATGGTTACAGGCGCATCTGAAGTATTTTCAATTTCTATATTATAAACTATTTCGCTACCGAGAGTATCTGTCTGTGTGGTAAAATCACCGGCAATCGCGAATGTGTTGCTTGTGATCGGTTCTTCAGCATGGGCTGTGAGTGTCATTGAATATGAATCATCGGCTGCAAAAGTATTTATCGCGTTAATGGAAACTTCGGCGGTACCTTCATTTTCGTTTGTGAACACATGTACTGAAAACTCACGTGTTTCATCTGGCTGGATGGGTGAACTACCAAACTCGGAAGATGTTGTAACGGTGTCAATAAAATCCGGGAAACAAACATCAAGGCATAATGATGAAAACCATCCATCAGGCATTGCATTATTCGCTTTATTAAACTCAAGCACAAGGGGTACCGGTGAAGTATTGTGAATATCGAACTCAAATACTATTTCCGCGCCGGTTGTGTCAGTCAACTCTGTCTGCTGAGTTTCAAATGTAAAAGCATGTGCGCCCTGAGCAACTTCGGTAGTAGAATAAAAACTATATATTGAATTATCCTGCGGATCATTCAAATCCATAATTTTTACGTCAACCTGACCTGTACCGCTATTTTGAAGAGCAAACACATGAACAGAAAATTCGCGTGTTTCACCAGGTGTTAGCGGACTACTAAGGAAATCGCTTGTTGTCGCGACCGAATCAATAAAATCCGGGAAACATAGTTCAAAACAGAATGAGGACAGCCATCCGGTCGGAATGTCATTTCCGGTTCTTACAAAAGCCAATGTAAGATCGGAAGAGGATGTATTGGTCACTTCAACCTGAAATACCATTTCGCTGCCCACGGTATCTATACAGCTCATATTATGAACATCAACGTAAAAACTATTCTGCGCTAAAGTTGTTCCGGCAAAAATTATTAAAAGTAATACTAAAATCTTCTTCATGTTACACCTGGTAAATTTCCAAAATCAAATATTGTTTAATTATTAACAATTATTTAAGTACCGACATTTTATTCGAGATCGTATTTCCTGTTGTGGTCAGTTTGTACACATAAACACCGGAGGAGAGATGTTCAGCGTTAAAACTAACTGAATGTGTACCGGCTGTGGTATAACCGCTGTAAACTTCAGCTACTTTCTGACCAAGCAGATTAAATACAGCAATTTCGGCATTACCCGCTTCCGGTATTTCAAAATTTATTGTTGTTTCAGGATTGAACGGATTTGGATAATTTTGCCCTAGTGAAAATCCGGCAATATTTACATCATCCTCAACAGAAACGAGCTTGATTGCGGTCGCAGTAACCGTAATAGTATCAACCTTATTACTATTTTCATGCTCTTTTATAGCCAGCTTAACTGTGCCGGTGCCTTCATTTTCTATTGAAAAAAAGTGAAGGGAAAGTTCTCTAGTTTCGCCCGGAGCAATGGGAGAACTCGCGAACATAGATGTTGTGGAGATCGAGTCAACATCGGGCGGGAAACAAACATCAAAGCACAATGATGAAGTCCAGCTATCAGGTAAATCATTCATTGTACGAATAATATCCATTGTAATTGTATCCTGCGCGGTGTTTTCAATTTCAACGTAAAATACCATTTCAGCGCCGAGTGTGTCGCTAAGCTCGGTGTTTTCATAACTTACAGAAAAGTGATCAGGCTCGCGGAGTTTATATTGCTCACCCTGCTGAATTTCCGCGACATTTAGCGGAGAAGCGTTTTCATATACAAAAGCTACTATATCACAATTCATATCAATATAATTTTCCGATACGATCGTGCTTACTTCAACGGTAATGGTGTCACCAGCTGCCCATACTTCACCATTATTCAGTGTATCGCCCAGAGCGCCATTTATCATATCTCTTACAACGTGGTCGTGGATATAATTTGAGCCGCCTGTGCAGCTTCCGTTACCGGTCTGAGCATAAACCAATCCGTTTTCTAGAAGCAGAACATTGAGGTAATAGTCGCCCGTAAGTTCTTCCAACGCGACAATATCAACAGTCATATTTAATTCGCGTGTTGCCGGATTGTAATCTAAATTGGAATTGATATCAACAGTTGCGGGCTGGTTCTTCTGATTTATCATTCTTGCCGGCCACTGGTTCCTGCTGACCGGAGCAATAGTGCGATCTACAGTACCGCTTGGATATGAAGTCAATCCGAGCATACTCATCACTTCATTACCGTTAAAATTTTTCCAGGGATCTGATCCACCGCCGTGATAGGCTATCACAATGGCGTTTGGAACGAGTACATATACCTGATTTTCAATTACATCATGCCCGCAGGGACACCATTGGCACCAGGTTCCGGTACAAAATTCGAGTACGGGATTACGTGTTTGGGCATGTAAATCGGAGTATTGGCTGTTTGCCGAAAAAAATAATACTACTACAAAAAAAAGTGTTTTGAAAAACTTCATATCTCCCCTTATTACGCGTACTACTTTGGATGAAAAAATATCGGGCGGGATTCATTTCCCACCCTGTATAAACTATTTAAGAACTGACATTTTTTTACTAACGCTGAATTCACCCGCTGTAAGTTTATAAATATAAACACCGGATGACAATTTACCCGCGTCGAAATTAACTTCATGTACACCTGCATCCATTGTGCCATTATACAATTCGGTTACTTTCTGACCAAGAAGGTCATATACGCTCACGTTTACTTTTGCCATTTCAGGAATTTCAAATTTGATTTTTGTTTCCGGGTTGAACGGATTTGGATAATTCTGGTGTAATACAAATTCAGATGGAATTGTTACAGAGCTTACCGAGAATGATCCGCCTGATTTAAGAATATAAGGTTCATTCGCTTTTATTGCTGCTTCTTCCCCTGCTGACTTGATCATCAAATCTGTACCGTTTGCGCGGATAGTAAGCGGATATTCCATTCCGGCAACATCAACATAATTGATATTGTTAAGCGACTCTACATATCTGCCCGAAGCAAATCTTACATCTATCGCGCCCTGTGGCGGAGCCGGTGGCATTTCGTATTTGTTTAGATCAACTGTCTGGTTAGTCAGATATAATTTTGCTGTTTTGGAATTAGCATCTGTTACAGTAATAAAAGGCCATTTTTCATTAGCGGTAACAACATTTTCTTCATTACCATTTTTGGCTGTACCGGAGTTAAAATACATACTTCCGGCAGCGGTTGATTTAACCCAATAACCTTTACCCGGTTTGAGCATGGCGGTTGCCTGATAAAGTTCATCAAAACCAAAATATGATGATCCAACAATATCGGCGGGATCAGTTGTAATATCTACAATAGCTACAGTTGAACTGAACGGACCGATAAGATTCCAACCCGCGTTAAGACTTACAGGTTCTGTTGGTTCACTACCTTCAATATTAAGCGCTTCAAGTTCAGAGAATTTTGCCCAGTATCCTTTACCATTCTCAATTGTTGATACAGGGAAGTATCCGTTATCGAATTCATAAATATCTGAAATCGCGCTCTGGAAAATCGCCGAAGTACTCATATCACTTGCTTCTTTTGGAGCGGAAACTAGGTTCCATCCTTCATTAACAACAACATTAAACGAGTTGCTTCCAACAAGAGGATATTTCTCAGCCTGCTGAATTTCACTTTGTGCGAAAGGCGCGTTCTCTCTGTAAACCATAGCAACGACTTCGCAGTTACCATCAACAAAATCGTTAGAGATATAGTAATCTGCTACTGAAGAATAAGTTTCACCGGTTGACCAGGAAACACCATTATTTAGCGAAACACCTTTTGCGCCATTTATCATGGCACGCACTACATGATCATGCACGTAATTACTAGTTCCACCTGTTTGCGGGTAAACAAGTTTATCTTCCATAAGAATGAGAGAAACGAAATAATCACCTTCGAGGTCTTCAAGGGCTGTAACCGAGGCAATCATGTTCAACTGACGCGTAACAGGATCGTAAGATTTCAACAATTCAATTTCAACAGTAGGCGGGATATTTTTACGAGCATTCATCCGGGTTACCCATTCACCACGGCTGACAGGCGCAGATGTTCTGTCCGCAATTCCGGTTGGATACGCTGAAAAACCGAGATAAGTTCTGATCGCGCTTCCGTAAAAGTTGGCGTACGGGTCTGAAGAACCACCATGATAAGCTATAATGATGGCATTAGGCATTGCAGGTAAAATATCGTTTTCTATTATAACATGTCCCTGCGGGCAATAAACACACCATGTTCCGGTACAAAATTCGAGAACCGGATTTCTGGTTTGAGCATTTACATCACTCTGTGAAAACGCTCCGGCAAACATTATTAAAAAAAACAGGATAGACAAAGTTTTGGCTATCTTCATGAGGACCTCCGATTAAATTAATTTAATGGTTTGATCCGGCCTGGTAAATCTGCTTTGTGGAACTGTTCTGAACAAAGGCGACTACTTTTAATTTTGAAGTATCCCAGGCACCGTCAACCGCCTGCTCAAAATTGAATGTATAGATGCCGCTTTGGGAAATATTTCCAAGAGATTCACCATTATTCGAGGGAAGAACAGCACGCATTACATCATAGAATTCGGATTCTCCGTTGGGGGCGGAGTACTGAATTTCTGTTTCTACAATGGCTGCGTACAATACGGAATTTGAATAATCTA
Organism: Melioribacteraceae bacterium; assembly: GCA_022181065.1. GTDB lineage: Bacteria > Bacteroidota > Ignavibacteria > Ignavibacteriales > Melioribacteraceae > BQMY01. Next base: position 12,033 of record BQMY01000105.1, read on the forward strand.
CACCGGATATATCAGGTATTTCCAGTTGTATATTTGTTTTGTAATTACTTCCAACTACATCACCGGCAACATGAATTTCAAATGGAGCCGCGATGGTTAATTGTTGTTCTATGTTAGTTTTAATATCATCTTTATCGGTTGGAACGGGTTTAACTGTACCATCGAGAATTACTGTTGGCGCAAAAAGTACATTGTAAAAACTCCGTCTGAAATCGCAATTGGAACTTGCCGCAAGATAAAAAGGATCATTCGGACCCGGAAAGTTTGTGGGGAATTTAACCGATAATAACTGATCACCAAACTCTCCCTTTAATTCCTCAATGTATTGGTTGGAAACTACACACGGAGCGCAGCTGGTGTTTGCGAAATCTTCCAGCAAAACTACTTTTTGAATAGTTACAATCGACATGTCAATATTTACAGTTAATGGTGCCGTTTCTGTAACTGTAATGGTTTGCGGGGAAGCCGTGTAATTATCCTTTTCAAGTGAAATAACATAACTACCTACCGCCAGATTAATTGAGTCGGGAGTGTACAGATTTGTGAAAATGTCATCGATAAATATCTTCGCGCTATCAATATTAGATGTTATCACAACCTTCTGAGTTACAATATTTCCGGCAGGGTCAGTAGGAGGATTTGTTTCACAGGCGTAAATTAAGGATAATAAGACAAAAGCAGCGTATTTAAGGAGTTTCATATTCAATTTCCAATGGGAATTAAGTTTATTATACAGATTAAAATAATATTCATTATTTAGGAACACAACTGATATTGTAGTATTATTTTCATTTTTGGAATATTTATTTAATATAAATGCATATTCCTTTCCAAGTTAATAAAAACCTAAACTAAAATGGAAGAGTTGTGCAAAACAATTTACATGTTAAAAGAAATATATCTTTTTTTAGCAGACAGATTGCACCTCTTTTAATTGCGGAAATATCCTGTGATAGTTATATTTCCTGAGTAAAGAATAAAGCGGACGAATAATGGACAAAGATTTAATATCGATTCAGGAAGTCAGGGAACTTACCGCAAAAGCGAAAGAAGCCCAACTAGAATTCAAACATTACAATCAGGAACAGGTTGACAAGATTGTCAAGGCAATGGCGGAAGCCGGATTTAATGATGCTGAACGACTCGCTAAAATGGCACACGAAGAGACCGGATTTGGTAAATGGCAGGATAAAAAACTCAAAAACGAATTTGGAACGCGTGATGTTTACGAATCGATAAAAAATCTCAAATCAGTTGGAGTAATTGATATCCTTGAAGATGGCGCGATTGTTAAAATTGCAGAGCCGATGGGTGTTGTTGCTGCTCTGATTCCTTCCACCAATCCAACTTCAACTGTGATGTTCAAAGCTATTATTTCTCTTAAATGCCGTAATTCCATGGTTGCCTCTCCCCATCCAAGGGCGGCAAAATGTACCGCGGAGGCATTGCGTGTTGTCAGGGAAGCCGCTGAAAAAGCCGGTGCGCCTAAAAATCTTCTTTTCTGTCTTGAAAATCCAACATTGGCAGGCACTGAAGAGCTGATGAAAAATAAAAACACAGCTGTAATTCTCGCTACCGGCAGCAATCCGATGGTAAAAGCGGCATACAGCGCGGGTACTCCTGCCTACGGTGTGGGTTCCGGTAACGTTCCTTCGTTTATCGAAAAAACAGCAAATGTTGATAAAGCTGTTCGCGATATCATTACAGGAACCACCTTTGATAACGGAACTCTGTGTTCATCCGAACAGGCAATGATTGTCGATAAAAACATCAAACAGCGTGCAATTGAAATCGCCAAAAAAGCAAAAGCATACTTTGTTAATAAAGATGAAAAAATTAAGCTTGAAAAAGCAGTTACTAAAGACGGCAGAATAAATGCCGATATAGTTGGCAAACCAGCTACATGGATTGCAGACTACTCCGGTTTTTCCGTTCCGGAAGATACTTCTGTTTTAATTGCCGAATGTGAAGGTGTTGGAAGAGATGAACCTCTTTCCATGGAAAAACTCTCCCCAATACTGGCTTTTTATACCGTTGACGGCTGGCTGGAAGGATGCCATAAATGTATCGACCTTCTCAATTTTGGCGGAGTTGGCCATACAATGTCTATCCACTCCAATGACAAAGATGTAATCATGAAATTCGCCCTGGAAAAACCGGCATTCCGTATTGTGGTGAATACACCAAGTTCTCTTGGCGCGGTTGGTTTTTCTACAGGATTGTATCCCTCAATGACTCTCGGAGTTGGTACATGGGGCGGTTCAATTATTTCTGAAAATGTTACCGCCAAACATCTGATGAATGTTAAAACGCTCGCTTTTGAAACAAGAGCGTTAAATGAAGGCAACGCGCTTAAATCATTTGGCAACAAAGTGGATGTAAATGTGCCCTCAAAAGGTTATCTCGGTACTATTGAGGAAAGGTTACTCGCAAGAGCCGGTAATCCTTCGGTTAATCCTTTTGTGAAACAGACGAAACCGGCAAAATCGGGCAAACCGATTTATGGTTCCGGTATAACCGAAGATGAGATTGAAAAAATACTGAAAGAATTCAAAAGTTAATTTTACTGGCCCTCGTTTGAGGGCTTTTTTATTCGGTGTGGAGACGCGTTCAGTTTATATTCGTGGTAACCCGCTTCGAACTCGCGATCAAGAAGTGATGCTGCCTTTTCTCCAAGAATATTATATACTTCGAGAGTTACTTTTACAGCTTCCGGAAGACTGAATTTTATTGTAGTCGCGGGGTTAAACGGAGTAGGGTAGTTCTGATATAAAGCGAAATCTGTTGGCAGAGTTAAGGATTCAACAGTTATTATCAGAATTGTAAAAAGTGATTATAAAAAAGTTTGTCAATTTATTATTGGAAGAAAGGTGAAATTTGAATTGTACTGATTAGATTAAAATATCAAAATGAATTATTTTATTCAAGTACAAGATTTATAGTATTTTAAGAAACATTGAATATTTATAAATTTATTCTCGATAGATGGAGTGATGGAAAGTTTCGAGGGAAAACTCCGTTTACTATCTAAAAATTACTGAGGGCGAAATGAAAATATTTATAATAATATGTTTCCTGGTTGGGAGCATATACGGGCAACACAATCAAACCAAATTCCGGAAAAACGAAGAAGTTTTTATTTCATCGGTTGATAAAGTAACTTCCATTGTTGATACTACAGTAATCGATTCCAGAAAAATTGACTCCACTCTATATCTGGACATGTTTTCACAGAAATGTACTGTGAATGTATCTATCGCTTCATTTAATGAACCCATTTTATATGATTATGATAAAGATGGTCAGGGTGAGATATATGGCTTTTATTACAATAACATATCAATTCCTGATTCATTGGGTTTAATATGTAAAGAGTTCGATAAAGAAAAGAATCAGTTTTTACATCGACGTTCTTACCCCGATTCCGCTATGATTCCCAGAATGGTTGTCGATTTGGATAAAGACGGTTATCCTGAATTTTTGGCAAATACATTTCTTCAACCAGACTTTTCAGAAATATGGGCATTTACAAAGCCTGAAAATGACCCCCTTCCAATTGAGAGAAAGTTCACATATAATGCAAAGAATCAAATGAATGACCATTATTATATTGATTTGGATAATGATGGACTGGAGGAGTATCTATATCTTGATTTTGATGATAGTACTATTGTAATTATGCGCTATAACCCACTTCTAAATAACTTTGAAAAAATCTATTCACATCATCCACCATTTCGTAATCCGGGAGGTGGATTTGGAATAGGTGATTTGGATGAGGATGGATACCCGGAGATAAGTTACGGTGATTTATGGGGAAACTATGTTATATACGAATATCAGGAAGGTGAGGGTTTTAAGGATATCTGGTATGGTACTGTTGAGACCTACAATGTGATACATCACTTTGTAACGAACGATATTAACGGCAACGGTAAAAAAGAGTTGTGGATAGGGGGAGACGCTACATACTACAATAAAACAGCAACCAGATTTACCTGTTTTGAAGCAACAGGTAATAACACATATGAACCAGTCCATGTAATTGATATTGACTGGATATTTTCATTTTTCGCAGGAAACTCGTTCGCAAGTGATATCAATAATGACGGTAAGGAAGAAATCTTTTTGTGCCTGGATCAACACATCTTTATACTTGAGTATAATGAGGGTGAGTATGAAATATATTATACATTGAAAAATCCGAGAAGATTTGAATTTACACTATTCACCGGAGCAACAATTTTTGATATAGATAATAACGGTTTGAATGAATTGGTAATATCCGGTTATTGGTATGGAAATGAAGAAAGGTATGACTTTAGTACCTTGTACGAAATAAATCCCGGACTTGTAAGTGTAAATGAGGATAACATAATTGAGACATTACCTGAGGACTTCCAATTAAATCAAAATTATCCAAATCCTTTTAACGGTCAAACAAGAATAAGTTTTAATCTTCCGGAGAGAGGGCTGTTAGAGATAAGAATCTATGATACTCTGGGTCGGCTTGTTGATGAATTTTCAAAAGAATATGGAAGCGGCATTCATGAATACATCTGGAATACAGATAAGTCTAAGAACCTTTCAACAGGTCTATATCTTATAAATGTTAAATATATGACTTTCAACAAAACGATAAAAACTATACTTCTGAAATAAAAGATCAATTATAGCTTACAGGATTTACTCTACGGATTTATCTCCATATATTTGGTTTACGAATGACCGACCATTATTCCGGAGAAAAAATGAAAAAAGCTTTATTGCTGATTACAGCTATAGTTATAACCTTGTCGATTCAGGCAGAAAATCTGCCCAAACGTGAAGTAAGGGGCGCCTGGGTCGCTACTGTGGCGAACATCGACTGGCCAACCACAAATAATATATCATCAGGTGAACAAATTAAAGAGCTCGTTGAGTTGTTCGACTCACTTAAAGCAGCGGGAATCAATACAATTCTGTTTCAGGTCCGAACAGAATGTGACGCGCTTTACGAATCACCTTACGAACCATGGTCTTACTGGGTATCCGGCGAGCAGGGAAAAGCACCCGAGCCTTACTTTGACCCGCTTGAATTCGCGATTAATGAAGCCAAAATTCGAGGTATGGAGCTGCACGCATGGCTCAATCCGTATCGCGCTGTACGTGATGTGGAAGATTATGTAGTTGATGATTCCCACGTATCAGTTCAACACCCTGAATGGATTTTGCAGTTCGACAAACTTAAAATTCTCGATCCGGGGCATCCGGGTGTGAGGAAATTTGTACTTGATGTAGTTACTGATATTGTTACACGATACGATGTTGATGGTATTCATTTCGACGACTATTTTTATCCATACACCCCAATACAAAATGAAGACTCCCTTACTTTCGCGCACTTTAATCGTGGTATTGATTCCATTGATGACTGGCGGAGAAACAGTATAAATATCCTGATGGAAGATATTTATATTATGATCCAGGCAGTAAAACCGCATGTTAAATTCGGTATTTCGCCTTTCGGGATTATACTTAACGAATACGCTGATACCGACGGGTTCAACTCATACAATATTTTGTACTGCGATCCCCTTACATGGATAAAAGATAAAACGGTGGATTATATCAATCCGCAGCTTTATTGGGAAATGGACCACGACCGCGCGCCCTTTTCCAAACTACTTCCCTGGTGGGCATCTGTTAAAGGTGACAGACAACTATTTGTGGGTCATTATTCAAGCAAAATGGCGTCACGCAGGTATGAAGGAAATCCGGCAGAACTTGGTAATCAGCTGAGAATGTCACGACATCACGGTGCTGAAGGCTCGATATATTTTTCTGCAAAATCTATTTCACGTAACTGGAACGGATTGGCAGACAGTATGAAAACCGACTGGTACAAGTATCCGGCAATTCCGCCAACAATGCCATGGAAAGATGCTGTAGCCCCCAACAACCCAAGGAATGTCAGCATTATTTCCGATTCTGTTAACAGCAGAGTAGTATGGGAGGAACCGCAGCTCGCAATTGATGGAGAGCTACCATATTATTATGTACTCTATGGCAGTCCGGATAAAATTGATATTGAGAACCCGGCTCATATAGTTACATTCATTGATGGAAACAATTTCGAGTATGTAATACCTGAAGCGCAGAGATACTATGTGTTTTCGGTTTCAGCGATGGATAGAATGCACAATGAATCAGAAGTTATAAAAGCTGTAAATAAATAGGAATAGCTTACCAATAAATTGGTTTTCGCAGGCAAAATTATAAGAGGCGGGAAATGATTTCAAACCCGCTTCTTACTCTTGCTTGGCAAAAATGCTATAAATGATGTGTTTTGAATGTCTTGAATGTCTTGAACAGGTACCCTGATTTACAAGAATAGATTTCCGGTCACGCCGGAAATGACAAACTATTTTTTGTCATGTCATGCTTCCCGATAGAATAGGATGGCATCCAGTATTTTGTTTTGACATAAGACTTATGACGTTCGACTTACGACTATAAAAGGTGTCTGAGGCACTCGAAGACCCGTCCATCGGGGCAAAGACTAAGAGCAAAACCAGTCATAGTTAACCTTTTCACCAATTCCCGGCCCTTCCCCGCATTGCGGGACAGGCGGTAAGATCATGGATATGGTTTGTGGTCATACCCTTTAATCCGCCAAATGCGGAGGGTATCTGGTTTAAGATTCACACAATAGGAACCCATCCTATATCCTTCCCTTTGTTTAAGGGAAGGACTTTTAAACGAGGAGATAGCAATTTTTTCACCCCTCCATTTACCAAAGGGAGGGTTCGCCGCGGCGAAGGGGGTGGGTTCTACTTGTTGTATCGCAATAATACTGTATTTCTGGATTCACGCCTGCTCGAGAATGACAATTGACTGATAAACGGGAATGACTATGTGCTAATAAGCTTATTAATGGGTAGATTTCCGTTTTCACGGGAATGACATTACCCATTGTTTGTCATACTCACTTAGGCAGGTATCCAGTTTTTTACTTCCGCAGATTCTCCACAACTTTCGACCCTTCGATGTAACTCAGGGATCTTTTATTTGGCATGCCCTTCGCCGTGGCAAATCGATCGGGCATCCAGTTTTTAAAATAAAAAGGGATGGTCGGCGACCATCCCATATATGAAAATTTATATTAGATTCTTTAGGGACGGCATATGGTTCCCCGCGAGCGGGGCAGGCAGACTGGGCTCACCAACCTAATGCCGTCTTTACACCAGATGTCTTTTTGTATGAAAGGCACCAACCAACAGTTGCAAGTTATTTTACAGTACCAACCACATTAAATGTAACTTCGATATTTTCCGCAACTTTGTTACCGATAATATCGTTTTGTACACCATAATCTGAAAGTTTAACATTAAATTTTGAATTTACACCGAGAAGGTCACCCGGAGCGCGTTTTTTGGTATCTTCACTCTCTTTAAGATATATAAAGGTAACGGGAACGGAAATTTCTTTTGTAACTCCATGAAGAGTGAAATTACCTGTTGCAGTGCCCGAAATTTTATTATCCGCTTCAGATTTTACATCCTTCATACCGGTTAATTCGAACCTGATTTCAGGATGTGTTTCAGCATCGAGCCAGTTTGGAGATTTAAGGTGACTATCCCTCAGGTCGATACCTGTTTGCATAGAGTTCACCTCAACTTTAACGTGCCCTTTTATTGTTTTTGCAATGTTGGTCACATCAAATGAAACGGTTCCATCAATTCCGTTAGCGGTACCGTTTATATCCTCTAAAGGTGTTGTGGAAAAAAATGTTGCCTGATTTCTGCCGGCTTTATCAAAAAATGTGAAAGTTTTTTCTCCCGACACTCCATTATTAAAGCCTTGCGCGCTCAATGAAAAGGTCATTAAAGCAAAAAATAGAACTGAAAAAATAAATCTCATCAATACTCCTGTAATTAAGATGTTTGTTTATCCCGTTTAAGAAACATCATTATTCCACCCGCTACAACTGTTATTCCGGTGATAATAAGAGTGTAGTCAAGTCCCCAGATAAATGTATCTACCCACTCTTTATTAGTTATACCAAGTTGTTTGTCGAGTTCGGATTGTGTTTCCACGAGCATTTTATATTTTGTGAAAATTTCGCCACCGTAAGCTATCCAAAGCAAAAAAGAGACAGCTATAATTGCGATTGTTACCAATAAAACCTGTTTTTGTACCCTGTTCATAAAACCTCTCTACTGGATATTACATCCTAATATAAGCAAACCGGTAAATGATTAAAATAGTTTAATTTTTGACCAATTCAGCATGAACTATTTTGATATGGAACAAAAATCAGGTTTCTATTTATAAAAGGAAGAAGGCGCCCACCAGTAAAGCCATATATGAGGATCCCCGGCTAAAATTATTAATCCAGTTTTAGACAGAGGTAGCTATGTTAAAAAAGAGCAAAAAAGCAGACCTGAAGTCAAAGTACACGCGATATGTTGAAATATCGCTTATCCTTGCTTTGTCACTCCTGATTCTCGCATTTAAGTATTTCCCGGAAATACAATCCGGAGAGAATTATGCACAGAAACCCCAGATATTGATTGACGTTGAGAATGTAACGCCTACTCAGCAGAAAACAAAACCCCCGGAACCTGTTAAACCTGATCCCATAGCTGTACTTGCCAATGAAGATACCCCCCCGGATGATATTGAGTTTGAGGGTACTGATATCGATTTTACAAAAATTATTACAGCACCACCAAAATATTTTGAAGATGATGAGACCGAAGCAGAACCCGCAATCCCATATTTTGAAGTAGTTGAAAAAATGCCGGAACCTGTTGGCGGTATTGCGGGGATTCAGGAAAAAATAGCCTACCCCGATTTTGCTGTCAGAGCAGGAATTGAGGGGAAAGTTTATGTTAAAGCATATGTCAATATTAAAGGTGAAGTTGATAAAGTTGAATTGGTTAAAGGTATTGGAATGGGATGCGATGAAGAAGCAATGAAAGCAGTGAGCAGTACAAGGTTTAATCCCGGAATGCAGAGAGGTAAACCTGTTCCTGTGAAAATTACTGTCCCGATAAAATTTGTATTAAAAAGGTGAGTATGATAATAATTTTACATTAGAAAATATGTTTTACGGCAGCTTCTCATCAGGGAAGCTGTTCTTTTTTTTGCCAGCCACTTGGATTCGAATCACATTTTAACTGAATTAAGATATCCATCACATCAATAATTCAGCTAATTTCTTATTATTTGTTAGAAATTCAATACTATTTTAAGCTTAATTTTAATATATTGATTCATCCCCAATAGAAAGTGGAACATGTTCAGAGACAGAAGCGATTTGCTCGAAATAAATTACAAGTTTGAATTCGAGGATGGAAAAAGCACCGAGTTCAAGGTTTTTATTGAGCCAAACACTCTTACTGTAGTAAGAACCATCAAGGAACCTCCACCTGAATGGACAAAAATGGAAAACTTTCAGTGCCCGCATTGTCCTCTCAACAAGGATGAGTATAAATACTGCCCGGTAGCGGTCAACTTGAAGGATGTTATTTCGTTTTTTAGTGATACTCCTTCGTATGAGAATGTTGTAGTTACTGTGGAAACTATTGAAAGGACATATATAAAACATACCATGGTGCAGGATGGTGTCGGAAGTCTTCTCGGAATTTTGATGGCGTCGAGCGGATGCCCAATCCTGAGTAAATTGCGCCCCATGGTAAAATCACATCTTCCCTTTGCAAGCATCGAAGAAACAGAACAGCGGGTTTTTTCAAATTATCTCTTTGCGCAGTATATTAAAAGTAAAAACGGCACAACACCCGACTGGTCTCTTGAAGGACTTAAAAGTTTGTATTCCGATATTCAGGCGATTAACCAGAATATCGCGATGAAAATTGCCGATCTCGAAGCCCTCGATACTTCTATTAACGCGGTTGTTGTTTTAAATAATTTCGCCGATACCGTAACTTTCTCTATAGATGAAGACGATTTATCCTATTATAAAAATTTATTTAAAGGCTGGATAGAATAAATTCCTTATTTTTCTTTGAACCATCTTTCATCTTTTTTGGTTTTTGCTAAGAAAAACAGAGGAATTTATGCAATATTATCCAATTTTGATCACCTTTCACATTGTTTTCGCCGGGATGTGGCTTCTGAACGCTATTATCGATTACAGATACCGTTCCAAAATATTAAGTGCGGAAAAAGGTCTTCTCAAAAACGCCTATATAAATGATTATCTTTCAACCACAAACCTTGTTGGAATATTAAGCTCAAGTGGAATTTTAATTACCGGCGTAATTATGGTTCTCATGATGCCTCACTTCGGATTTTTTGAATTCACCGCAAATCACTGGTTGGTTAGCAAGCAGATAGTATTTATCGCTATTTACGCCGTTATTTTCGCAATGCTGATACCGGCTTCGAAAAAATTGCGAGCTGCTGAAAATGATGAAGAACAGACAGGTGCCCTGAAGAAAGTTTTTTCTCTGCAAACCACAATCAATGTAATGGTGGTACTAAATTTCCTCTTTGCGCTTTCAAGACATTTTATGTAACAAGCCTCGTGTCTTTGTGCGGGTCTTTCCGTACATTAAGGCTAGCAAAAAATTAAGTATTTGATATGAAAAAAATATGTCTGCTCGGAGCATCGGGATCAATAGGTGAAAGCACCCTTGAAGTGGTAAGGAAGTATCCTGAAAAATTCAGTATCACAGCGTTAACGGTTAATACCTCAATAAATAAACTTCAAACTTACATCACCGAATTCGCACCCGAAGTAGTCGTTATAAGCGACGAAAAATCTGCTGAAAAGTTCCTGAAATCGTACAAAGGAAAGACTGAAATTTTAGCCGGAAGAGATGCCCTGAATAAAGTTACGGGGGAATATGATTACGATATTCTTCTCTCTGCTCTTGTAGGATTTGCCGGTCTGGAACCAACACTCGAAGCTATCAAAAGAAAAAAGAGAATTGGTCTGGCAAACAAGGAAACACTTGTTGCCGCAGGAGAAATTGTGATGAAAGCGGCAAAAGAATCGGGTTCTGAAATTATTCCGGTAGATTCAGAACATAGCGCGATTTTTCAGTGTTTGGTTGGTGAGGATAAAGCCGGAGTTGAGAAACTTATATTAACAGCTTCAGGTGGACCTTTCAGGGAATATTCTTCTGATGAATTGAAAAATGTTTCCCTTGGTGAAGCTTTGAATCATCCAAACTGGAAAATGGGAAGTAAAATCACTATCGATTCGGCGACGATGATGAATAAAGGTCTGGAGGTAATTGAAGCCTACTGGCTATTCGGTTTGCCGCTAAGCAAGATTGAGGTAGTAGTTCACCCGCAGTCGATTGTTCATTCGATGGTAGAATTCGTTGACGGTTCAATTAAAGCGCAGTTAAGTTTGCCCGATATGAAAATACCCATACAGTACGCTCTCTCTTTTCCTGAAAGGCTGCCGGCGGATTATGTTACTACCCGTTTTCCGAAGCTGCGCGAACTAACATTTTTCGAACCTGATCTTAAAAAATTCAGGTCACTTAAACTCGCCTTCAATGTTTTGGAACAAGGGGGATGCGCTCCTTGTATATTAAACGCGGCAAATGAAGTAGCCGTAAATAAATTCCTGACAGATAAGGTAGATTTTTTGCATATTCCCGATATAGTTGAAGACGCTTTATCCCATTTTGAAAATCATACTTATCCCGATTTTGAAACCATTACTGAGTATGATCGTCTTACAAGGGAGTATGTTGATAATAAATACTAAACTGGAGAAACACTCTTAATGGATTATGCTTTTTATTTTATAGTAACAATACTGATTCTTGTCTTTATACATGAATTGGGTCATTTTCTTGCCGCGAAGATCTCGGGTATGCGGGTAGATGTTTTCGCTATCGGTTTTGGCAAAAGATTATTTGGATATAATAAACTTACTGGATTTACTGTTGGCGATCTTCCGAAAGATTTTGACGGGCAGGGGAATACCGATTACCGTTTGAGTCTGCTTCCGCTTGGCGGATATGTTAAAATAGCCGGAATGGTTGATGAAAGTTTTGATAATGATTTTGTTGAAAAAGAGCCAAAGCCTGATGAATTCCGATCAAAATCAACTATCGCAAAACTCTTTGTAATTACAGCCGGCGTAATGATGAATCTTACTCTTGCCATACTGATTTTTGCGGGAATAAATTTCTTCCAGGGAAGAATGATTTACGACACCAACGAAATTGGCGTTATACCACCAAACAGTATAGTAGCGGAAGCGGGATTTAATACCGGCGATAAAATATTAAAAGTGAATGAAGTTCCTGTAAGTAACTGGGATGAACTTACCACAGCCATTCTTATTGAACATCTTGGTTCCGATTTGGATATACTCATTGACAGAAATGGTAACAAGGTTACTGTAGATTTACCGAGTGAGTTTGTGCAAGAAAACTCGAAGGAAAGTTTCTTTCTGCCGGTAGGACATACTAAACCATATATCCCGAGTGTGATGGAAGATTCTCCTGCTGAAAAAGCAGGGCTCCGGGCCGATGATGTGATACTTAGTCTTAATGGTGTTGAAATAAACTCGCACCTCGAAGCTATTGAAATTATTAAATCGAATAAAAACAATGAAATTCCGGTTATGTTGCTGAGGGGAGAGGATACTGTTAAAACCGCTGTAACACCCGGATATGACGGTATGATAGGTATTGCGATCGGACATAAGTACCTTGGACCATATTCATTCAAGTCATACGGATTTTTTGCATCCTTCTCTCAAGCGATTACAAATATCGGGCAATATACTTATCTAACGCTCACAATGATCAAAAATGTGATTGTCGGCAAGGCTGAGATGAGCAATACGTTTGGCGGACCAATAAAAATCGCGCAATTTGCGGCTGATTCGGCTGATCGTGGAATTACATCTTTTTTGAGTTTTCTCGCTATGCTTAGTTTATCACTCGCGATACTCAATATGCTTCCTTTCCCTGTGCTGGATGGGGGACATTTTGTCATAATTCTTGTTGAGGGAATAATAAAACGCGAGCTTCCTGTCAAAGTTAAAATAGCGATTCAGAATGCCGGATTTTTTATATTACTTATGTTGATGGCGTTGATAATTTATAACGATATCTTAAGTCTATAGAAAAATCTGATAAAATTTTGTGAGCCGGGTCTATTTTATAATAGATCCGGCTTTTTCATTTTAAACATGAAATTGTAATTGGTGTGGTTTCTTACTGTAGCTTAACTCTTACCGCAAGATTTAATGATTCTCTTCCCGGCATGAGTTCAAACATATTGGGTAGTGAATCATCCGACAAATAATGATCGTAAAGAAAGTATGAGATGATTGTGCCAACAGCCGCGCCTGTGAGTACATCACTGAGATAATGTTTTTTATCTTTTATTCTGCTGTAACCAACGTAAGATGCCCATCCGAAGCAGGCGGCAAAACTGGCTGACTGAAAGAGCGTTCGTAAATCAGAATTATGAGCGGTTACACTCCACTTCTCAAAAAAATCACGTGATGTGAGGAAAAAATAGGTCATCGCCGAAAATGTAGTAGCTGTATGACCGCTAAAAAAGCTGCGGTTATTTGAACCGTCAGGGCGTTCCCGTTTCACAAGGTTTTTTACCCATTCAGTGAGTGTATATGTATAAACAAGTGATTTTCTAAAGAGGAAGACACGTTTGAAAGATTTATCAGAGATTGAATTTTTATCTATTAAACCGGAGATGTAAGTACCTGCCAGTCCGCCATAAAAAAGAATGTCGGGAATCATATCCTTATTCATGCTGCCTATACTGAAATTACCACTAATTCCATAACTATTGGAAAAATCACGTTCAAATGTGGCGGGGTTGAGATTGATTTTATCGCCGATGTTGGAGGGATTAATTTGACTGCGGTAAATAAATGCCAATCCAACAGGTATATCATACCATTCGGAAACTTCTGTCAATCCTTCATACAATTTTATGTTGGTTGACTGAAAAGCACCATACCGTTCATAATTCTGAGCACATACAATACCCGTAAAGAACAACATCACAATGACAAATTTCACATAAACACCGGTTTGTTAAAAACTATTCAACTCTGCTTTAATTTCATTATACCTGTTGGTAATGAAATTTTTAAGCTGACTCATCTCATTATCGAAAATATATCTTCCTTCTTTACCAAGATACGGATCAAGCTTGTAAGCGTCTTTGATCTGCGTCGCATAGTTATCAATTATCGGGAAAAGGAAGTTTTCGTTAAAATAAAGATTGGCAATCTGATTTACAAGAGATTTATATATGACCCTGTACTCCTTGTACTTAAACAAGGTTCGGATGATTTCGTTATCACCAAAAGCTCCAACATTTGCATCAAGACTGAAACATTTATCAAAATCCCACGGAATTACTTCGAAGGGGGCATCATAATTTGATTTTAACAGGAGAAAATTGTTTGTAAACGCGTCATAATTATTCAGCAGTGAAGTGAGCGCGTGATATTTGAGATAGTTTTCAACATCAAGATGATTTTTTAGTATGGCGAGTTTTGTTGAGTCGGAATAAGCCTCATCCAAAGCATGAAATAGCTGATAAAGTGAGGAGTAATTGTCATCTTTGGGTATCTCCTTGTCAATTACATATTCTGGAATAAATCCCCCGGCGAGTGAAAACTTTGTATCAAAACTCAATTTATAGAGTTCGCTATACTTGTGACCGCGTTTATCGAAAAAAGCGGAATCTATCCGTTCAATCATCGGATATAATCCCTCATCGTGATCATTTATTCTAATAAATACTGAACGGGCAGAATGTGTTTTCAAACCAACTGCCTCATACAATTTTATCGCGAGGAGTGTATTCATTCCTGTGCGGTCATATACCTGCGAACTGAGGTTAAATGTTTTTAGTCCGTCAATCGCTCCATGTTGTAAAGAAACTTTAAAACCCCATCTCGGGTGATACTTCGATCCTGAGCCGGCAGAACGGAGCGTTGCGGTGTACACATAATCTTCGAAGTGAACTTCAACCGGTATTTCGGTATTGAGTATTTTATTGGCGCGCAATTTTGAAAGAGATTCCGGTTCAGCGTAAATATTCATTACAGGTACACCGGTGAGGTTTTCAGATGGTGAAACAATCACATCCTTGTTGCACGAAACCAAAAAAAGGAGCAATATTGCCAAAAGATATTTCATTAAAATATCACCTGAAATTCTAGCACCACACGTGATTCTTTTGTGGAGTAATTTTCATCAAACTCGGTTTTGGTAAATCTCATATCCGCGTTGAGTCGTATTCTTATCTCTTTGTCGATATAAAAATTGCTACCTAACACACCCTGAATAATATGTCTGTCGGAAATATCAGATTCAGGCACAAAATATCCGGCAATAAATACAGGTTCAATATCTTCGAGGAAAGATCCATCTATCACGAATTTGCGAGCGAGCATAGTTTTAACTCCGACAGCGAAGACAGTATTTTCCTTCCCTGCGAGCTCCCTGATTCGTCCCTCAACGGGATCCTGCGCATAGACCGCTTCAATGTTAGCATCAAACTTTTTGGTTCTGTAGGCAATATCAGCCGCGAACCCCGAAACCTTAACAGGAACATCCCCGCCGATAGCCTGATACATATAGTTTCCACTAACAGCAAGATCATCATTGAAATGATAAGATACTCTGCCCGTTACCGCGCTTCCGGATGAATTGTCTTTTGATAATGAAAGGAACCAGGAATATGGAAACTCAGACTTATCATCATCATATTCATAATATGCCATAATCGCTACGGAGCGGGAACCATAACCAAGTTGGGATATCCTCTCCTGAACGATACTTCTGTCAATAGTCCACAACTTTTCCCGATTCATCATATATTCATAACCAAACGGACGTTTTATATGTCCGATCTTTATATTATACCACGAATCAGATTCATACTTCGCGGAGAATTCGCGCAATTCAACAGATTTATCGATGTTATTTCCCCTGAAATCGAGTTGGGCTTCAAATCCTTTCTTGAGATTAAATTCCGCCTGAAGTTTTCCTTCGTAATAAGTTTCCTGATTGGGGTTATTCAGACGATTACGGTCAAAAAATCGGAATCCCGTAGCGCCATATCCCGAAAACTCGATATTTTGAGCAAACGATATGGCTGATATCAGCAACAAAAGTAAAATCTTCTTCAATTACACCTCAAGCATTATATAAGGAGCTAATATATTAAATTATGACCAATATTTACAGGTACAAGGAGATCAACCATATACAATATTTGCAAATAATTTATTATAATTTATACTTGAAGAATCCCCGGTTGGTGGTGTAGTGATAAAAGTATCTCGTAACTTATTGTCATGCCCTTCGCCTCGGCGAATAGATCGGGCATCCGGTTTTTTATAAATTGAATTGGTTAAAATCTAATAATTAATATAAAAATGTTGATTTTTGGCTGAATTATTAATTTAGTGGAGGCTACTTGCCATACAGGCAGACCGAGCACTCACGCAAAAAGCGTGAAGAAAGAAAACGAAGTATTATTGAAAGCGCGCGTGAACTTTTTTCTTCTACCGGTTATGAAACTGCAACCGTCAAGGATATTGTTGATGGCGCGGGTACATCTATTGGTAATTTTTATTTTTATTTTCAGACCAAGGAAGAATTGCTCCTCGCGGTCGCGAAAAATATAAATGATTTTGTTTTCGATGAAATTGATACTCTCGCCAAACCGGAATACTCATCGGAACTTAATTCCGCGATATATATTTACGTCTTTACAAAACACTGGTATGACAACCTCGAAATCGCGCGAGTGCTGATCCAGGGAAAGATTGAGGTGGATACCCGCAACCGTCTCTTATACATGCACAAGGAGAAACTGGCTGAACTGACAAATTCCGGGGAGAAAGTAGCCGATAAATTCCCGCTTGAAATTATTATTTCGGCGTGGCAGAGCATCTGGCTCGGTGTATTGGAATTGAAACTCCACGATACCGAAAATAACTCCAACGATTACTGGGCATTTATAGTGATCGACCTCTCCCTTTCCGCAGCAGGACTAAGTAAAGAAGAGATAGCGGAAACAAAGGAAAAGATGTTAGAGCTGATTTAACACCGTAAATATTTTTTATTGTTGATGAACTGTCTGCCTCCCGACTCTATCGGAAGTATGACAGAAATAGGCTGTCATTCCTGCGCAGGCAGGAAGCCAGAGATATCGTATTGTCGTGATATCGTAATAATAATCCACCCCCACGCTAGTCGATAGTCATATGTCAGAAGTCTGTAGTTAAAAACGAAAAAACAAAAACTGTATGCCCAATCAATTCACCCTGGCGAAGAGCATGATAAACAAGGTTCCTGAGCCTGTCGCCTGTCAAAAGATTAAAAACTGGATACCCGCGTTCGCGAGTATGACAATACGGCATTAGTTTGTCATTTCCGGCTTGACCGGAAATCTATTCCCCAAAAACAAGGCGCCCTTGTCGGGGCATGATAAACAAGGTTCCTGAGCCTGTCACCTGTCAAAAGATTAAAAACTGGATACCCGCGTTCGCGAGTATGACAATACGGCATTAGTTTGTCATTTCCGGCTTGACCGGAAATCTGTTCCCCAAAAACAAGGCGCCCTCCGAATGTGGCGGATTCAAGGTTGTGACAATTAAAACTTAATACGTCATTCCTGCGTAGGAAGGAATCCAGAGATATCGTATTGTCGTGATACCGTAATCATAAGCCACCCCCACGCTAGTCGATAGTCATATGTCAGAAGTCTGTAGTCAAAAACGAAAAAACAAAAACTGTATGCCCAATCAATTCACCCTGGCGAAGAGCATGATAAACAAGGTTCTTGAGCCTGTCGCCTGTCAAAAGATTAAAAACTGGATACCCGCGTTCGCGAGTATGACAATACGGCATTAGTTTGTCATTTCCGGCTTGACCGGAAATCTATTCCCCAAAAACGAGGCACCCTTGTCTGGGCATGATAAACAAGGTTCCTGAGCCTGTTGCCTGTCAAAAGATTAAAAACTGGATACCCGCGTTCGCGAGTATGACAATACGGCATTAGTTTGTCATTTCCGGCTTGACCGGAAATCTATTCCCCAAAAACGAGATGCCCTTGTCGGGGCATGATAAAAGTTTTCACCTCAGCAGTAAATCAGCTATTTCCTTGAGTGATTTTACAGGGTAGCAATACTCGGTGAGGTTTTTATCAATTACGGAAAGATTTGAGAATGGTACGTACAAGTTGGTGTAGCCGAGCTTAACCGCTTCGGATATTCTCTTATTTATGTTGGCAACGCCGCGTATTTCTCCACCAAGTCCGACTTCACCGAGTATTACAGGTTTATTTTTTGGGGTTATTTCCTTCATGTTAGAGGCGATCGCCATACAAACCGCAAGGTCAATTGCTGTTTCTTCAATTCTGATACCCCCCGTTATGTTAAGGAAGACATTAAACGCGGAAAGTTTCAGTTTATATCGTCTTTCCAGAACAGCGAGAAGTATTGATAACCTTTTATAATCAAATCCGGTGGCAACCCTTTGCGGATTTCCATATTGCGCGGGTGTTACAAGTGCCTGTACCTCTATCAGAATTGCTCTGCTCCCTTCAAGCGTAGAAGTAATGACAGAACCGGATGCTTCAGCGGGACCGTTGGAGAGAAATATTTCACTCGGGTTTTTAACTTCCTTCAATCCTGCTTCGAGCATTTCAAAAATGCCAATTTCATTTGTGCTGCCGAAGCGGTTTTTCAACGAACGCAGGATACGATAACTGCTGTTTTTATCTCCTTCGAACTGAAGCACGGTATCAACGGTGTGTTCCAGAATCTTGGGTCCGGCAATGCTCCCTTCTTTTGTTATATGTCCCACCAGCACAACAGGTACACCCGTTTTTTTAGCGATATTCTGCAATTGATACGCGCTTTCACGTATTTGAGTTATCGAACCGGGAGTGTTGTCATAATCGGGATGGAACATAGTTTGAATTGAGTCAATTACCACAAGATTATAATCTGATTTTTCAATCAGCTCACTTACGGCTACTACATTTGTTTCAGGAAGCAATTCTATAGTTGGTTTGTTGATATCAAGTCGGGAAGCGCGGAGTTTTATCTGCTGTAAAGATTCCTCGCCCGATACATACAATATACGGCAATTCAGTTCACCCGCTGTTTGTAATACCAGTGTTGATTTACCTATCCCGGGATCACCACCAAGCAAAGTAACCGAACCGGGTACAAATCCCCCTCCGAGCACGCGATCGAACTCTGAGATTCCGGTAATGAGTCGTTCATCCTTTTCGCTGTAAGTAATTTCCGATATTTTAACAGGTTTAAGTGAGGTTGTAGTTTTTGAAGTTTTCGGATTTTTGTGTACAGTCTCCTCGGTGAAGCTGTTCCATTCGCCGCATTCAGGGCATTTACCCATCCATTTGAGCGATTCATAACCGCAAACCGAGCAGATATGTACTTTTTTTTCCTTTGCCATCAGAAGCCGGTTCTGCTCAGAAAGTTTTTGATAATTTCATCATCGGAATTTTTTAATTCTTCCGGTGTTCCATGGAAATAGATTTTGCCCTTGTAAACCATCGCCACCCTGTCGGCAATTCTTTTTACGCTGAACATGTCGTGAGTAATTACGATAGAAGTAACACTCAGTTTTTCGTTCAATTCTTTTATCAGATCATCAATAGAATCAGACATCACAGGGTCAAGCCCTGTTGTAGGTTCATCATATAGCAGATATTCAGGATTGGTTACGAGAGCACGAGCGAGTCCAACACGCTTGCGCATACCCCCCGAAAGTTCGGAAGGTTTCAGCTTTTCAATTCCGGGCAAACCAACGAGCTCAAGTTTCTCTGACACAAGGTCTTTTATTTTATCTACAGAAAACCCGAAATCGTTCTCTACAACCGGGAGTTCAACATTTTCCTCAACGGTGAGTGAATCAAATAGCGCGGCTCCCTGGAAGAGGTACCCGAATTTTCGGCGAACTTCATATAATTCTTTTGGCTTCAGCTCGGAAATTATTTTTCCATTTACCTTTACTGTACCTTCATCAGGCTCCAACAGTCCTACAATATGTTTCAGCAAAACCGATTTACCGCTGCCGCTGCCTCCAATTATGGCAAGAGCTTCGCCATTATGGATATCGAGGTTTACTCCGGTGAGTACATCTTTATTTTCAAACTTTTTGTGCAGGTTTGTAATTTCAATCATTTTCGACCGTTGATTTCTTAAATCCAAACTTACGCAAGTTTTTATTATTTATCAGCGAAATTTCAGCAACTAACGAATCGCTTCTGACAAATGTATATCGGATTTGCTGAGGGTAATCATGCTCGCTATTAACGAAAAGCGCGGTGGTATCGTTTGCTTCAGTGAGTTCAAATAGTGCGGGATATTTATTCTGTGAGGGATGTGCCATATAATACCATGTGTTGCGAGTTTTGAAGAGTGTTAATAACTCGGCATCAAGATGACTGCTTTCCGGACGCGTTGTTGTCAACGCAAAACCTTCATAAAAATTGTCGCCGGTTTTTCCCCATGTTTCAACTGTTCCACCTTCACCTTTTTGTAATACCCATTGATTTTCAAGTTTTTGTAAAAACTTTACAGGAATATCTGTTTGGGCACAGGTAACTGAAACCACAATGGTCAATATCACAAGATACTTCATCTGCTTCTCATAAGAAATTATGCAAAAATGTGATTTAAACTAAAATATGTAATTCCATAATAAAAAAGTCATTAATTAGTTATTGCTATTTAGATATTATATCCTAATATTAAAATTTAAGACTCATCATATTTTTAATCAGGAATTGAAAGTGTCACCACACCGAAAATTTGAGCATTTCAACAAATTAAAATTAACCAATCTATTAACAAACGGGTAAATTATGTACAAAAAAAATCCCCATTTTTATTCTCCTTTTAACAAGATTTTCACCTTTTTTATCTTGTTGATGATGGTATCCGGCGCGAATTTATTCGCCCAGATTAGCGAAAAAGGCACTCCTAAAAGTTTTGAGAATTCACTCGAAGGTATTGTCCCTACAGTTTATATGCAGGATGTTGATCTCGACCGTTATCTTGCCGAAGATCAGGAAGATGCTGACGATAAAGATATTCCATTTCGTTTTGGCGCGCAGATCGACGTAGATTTTTCAATGACCAATTCCGGTATTTGGTCTGATTTACCGGATGGCGGAAGAGTATGGCGACTCAGCATCAAATCAGAAGGCGCATACTCCCTGAATTTGCTTTATGACAATTTTTATATGCCGCAAGGCGCGCAATTTTTCCTTTATAACCAGGATAAAAGCTCTGTTCTTGGTGCTTTTACATCACAGAACAACAAAGAACATGGAAAGTTTTCAACCGGTCTTACCGCCGGTGATGAAGTAACACTTGAATATTACGAACCGGCAAATGTTTTCGGACAGGGTGTAATTGAAATCTCACGGGTTGTACACGCCTACCGTGATATTATGAACCACATCACGCATGAAGGTTTCGGAAGTTCGGGAAGTTGTAACAACAATGTTAACTGTCCCGAATCTGAAGGCTGGGAAAACCAGATTCGTTCTGTAGCCATGATTCTAACAGGGGGTGGTTCAAGAGTTTGTTCCGGCTTTATGGTAAATAACGTACGCCAGGATCTTACTCCTTATTTCATGACCGCTAATCACTGTCTTGGTGGTAATGACTCATGGATTATCATGTTCAAGTACCAAAGTCCGAGTTGCGAAAATATTGACGGACCTACAAACTTCACAGTTCAGGGTACTGACCTGTTGGCGAGCAATTCTTCTTCGGATTTTGCTCTATTATTGTTAAATGAATCACCACCGGAAGATTATGAAGTTCATTATGCCGGCTGGAATGCTGTTGACGAAGCATCAACAAATTCTGTTGGTATTCATCATCCGTCAGGTGATATTAAAAAAATCAGCTGGGATAATGATCCCGCTACTTCAAGTGATTATGATCCATCACCATATCTTCCAAATTCTCACTGGGAAGTTACTGCGTGGGACGATGGTACAACCGAACCCGGTTCTTCAGGTTCACCTCTGTTTGACCAGAATCATCGTGTCACAGGTCAGCTTCATGGCGGTTGGGCTTCCTGTACCTCAATCACAGAAGATTATTATGGTAAATTTTCAATGTCATGGGATTATGGTTCCACTCCTTCAACACGTTTGAAAGATTGGCTTGACCCTGATAATACAGGTACTTTGGTACTTGACGGATGGGATCCTACAATTGGCGAACCCGATTTTATCCCCCCAACTCCAATAGTTGATCTTGTTATTGATGATGTAACTTCAAGCGAAGTTATGATATCATGGACTGCCCCGTATGATACTTCATATGGTGGTGTTAGAGCTTATGATATTCGTTATTCAACTACTGCCATTACTGATACTAATGATTTTTACAACGGTACAATGGTTGATAACGCGCCTGTTCCGGCAGATTCAGGTGAAACTCAGAGTTTTACAATTGGTGGTCTTGAATTTGCTACTACATATTATATAGCTATTCGTTCGAGGGACATGTTTGACAACTGGTCTGAACTTTCCAACGTTGTTATGGACGCAACTTATGACGCACCGGAAATTTCTGTAACTCCTGCTTCAGTACATGTTGACCTTAACCCGGGTGGTTCAGCTACCGAAAATGTGAATGTCGCCAACGTATCACAAGGTAACTCCACACTCGATTATATGATTGAGCTGGCGAATAATACATTCCCGAATACAGACGCTGTAAAAGTAAGACTAATACAGAAAAATGAAACAGTTTCTACCGAACAAGCAGTAAAAGGAAATGATATAGCCAAAAAAGGTAGCTCTGTAAAGGGCGCAGGCGGTCCTGATATGTTCGGTTACGAATGGATTGACAGTGATGAAGCAGGTGGACCCGAATATATCTGGGAAGATATCTCAACTACCGGAACCGCTGTAACAGACTGGATCCCAACAGGTACTTTCAATGAACTAGATGAAGGTGTTGCCGGACCATTCGATCTCGGATTTAATTTCAAGTTTTATGGTATTGAGCAGACTGACGTATACTTCGGAACGAACGGCTTTGTTACTTTCGAAAATATTACGATGAACACCTATACAAATGATGAGATACCTGATTCCGATATGCCAAACAGTATTATTGCTTCTGTATGGGATGATATGGATGGCGGAAATGGTGGAACCGTATATTATCAGCAAATGGGCAATAAATTTGTGATCCAGTACGACAACTGGGGTGAATATTTTGGAAGTGGTACCTTCACTTATCAGGTTGTGCTTTACTCATCGGGTAAAATAATGCTTTATTATAAATCACTTACCGGTGATTTGAATTCTGCAACCGTCGGAATTGAAAATGCTGATGGTTCTGATGGATTACAGATGGTTTATAATTCCGACTATCTTCATGATGAACTTGCTGTGAAAATTTCGGCTGAACCAGACTGGCTGCAGCTTGGTAATATGGAGGGTCGTCTTTATAACGGAAACAGCGTGGATGTTGAATTATCATTCAGCGACGATGATTATCCGCAAGGCGATTATTCAATGGATGTGATCATTACATCAAATGATCCTGATATGAGTGAAATTGTTGTACCTGTTACCATGACACTTGGTGAAGGTGGCGGCGCGACTGATTGGTCCGCTGACATCTCCGTTTATGACGCCGGTGGTATGGAAAACGGACTCATTATTACTTTTGGTCAGGCACAAGGCGCGACTGACGGACTGGATGCCGGATTTAACGAATTTGAATTACCTCCGGTACCTCCTGCAGGTGTATTCGATTCAAGATTCATACTACCAAATGATATACCAAGTTTAACTGATATTCGCGCTCTCGAGGGTGAATCTGCTACATGGGAAATGACATTCCAGCCCGGTGGAACCGGATATCCCGTTACACTGGCATGGGATTCAAACGATCTTCCTGATGGTTCGTGGAGATTGCAGGATCCATTCGGCGGTGTAATAGTTGACGTAAATATGAAAGACCAGTCGATGGTTGAAATTTCAAACACATCAGTTACCGCTTTGAATATAGTTTATTCATCACAAATGATGATTGAAATGAGCATGGCTTCCGGCTGGAATCTAATGTCGATTCCTCTTGAAATGGATGATATGGCTGTTTCCCAGAACTTCCCCGAAGCTACTTCACCTGCATACGCATACGAAAACGGTTATGTAACCGCTGATGACTTTGCTATGGGTGTTGGTTACTGGTTGAAATTCGACGCTCCTGTTTCTCATGAAATGTGGGGTCTCCCATATTATGAACCAGTTGCTGTAGCAGACGGATGGAATCTTATCGCGTTTTATCAGGACGCAGTTCCTGTGACGAACGTTACAAGTAATCCTGCGGGAATAGTTAGCTCGATGTTCTTTGGTTTCGACCAGGGTTACTATACCGCGGATAACCTCGAAGCGGGAAAAGCATATTGGGTTAAAACAAGTGAAGCCGGCGAATTGAGTTATTCAGGTGCTGCTCCTAAAAAGGGTGAAACAACACTGCCTTCACTTAACAAAGAAGGTTGGAAAGCTATCACTATCCGTGATGCAGATGGTCGTACATCAACCTTGTACGCATCTGACGATGAGCCGGGAATTTTTGCTGAACTTCCACCGGCACCACCTGCAGGCGTGTTTGATGTAAGATTTAAATCTGGTAAAATGGCTGAGAAGCTAACAGCGGGTCAGAGTATCTCAATTTCAGGCGCTACATATCCTGTAGTTATCAGCGCTGATTTGGATGTGAGCCTGTTTGCCGCTGGTGAGAACGCTACACTCAAAGCGGGTGATTCATATACACTTACGCAGGATGTATCATCTGTTGAAATCAGCACAGTTGAAATTCCGGATGAATTTGCTCTTGAGCAGAATTATCCCAACCCGTTCAACCCGAGTACAAAGATCAAGTTTGCTGTCCCTGTAGATAGTAAGGTAACAGTAACACTTTACAATATGTTGGGACAGAAAGTAAAAGAGATAGTATCACAGAATTACAGTGTAGGTCTTCATGAAGTTGAGCTAAACGCAAGTGAACTTGCTTCAGGTATGTACATTTATAACATTTCCGCGCAAGGCGTTGATGGCAACAATTTTGTTGACACAAAGAAGATGATGCTTATGAAGTAAAATAGTGCTGAGTGCTAAGTACTGAGTGCATAGTAGTAGAGACGGCATATGGTTCGAGAGCCTCACCAACCTAATGCCGACTCTACTGAAGAAACATAAATATTTTCACAGGGGATGGTCACTGGCCATCCCTTTTTTATTTGCTTTTGATATGAGGTTTTCAGCAGATACAAATTACAATTCCCCCGTCTCCAACGTAAAGCCATAAAATAGTACATCAATTCAATATCAATTAGGAATAATTCATTTTTTATAATTTAATTATTTATTATCTTATCTTTATTATTCCCCAAATAACAGAAACTCAGGAGGAGACAGATGAGTAAAAAAATTCTATTTCTAATTCTTCTTCCAATGTTGCTTTTTGCCCAAATCGCTCAAAAAGCACCGGTCAAAATGGAAGAACTCCCCTCAGGAACAGAGGGTAAATACACAAAAGTAGCGGGCGTACCTTTCACTGAGGCAAACTACATGCCTGTCGATTTAATGCCGAACGTTTACGGTCCGGCAATCGGGGCGTTAAATCCTGCCGCTTATGATCCCGCGACTGGTACAGCCATGATAGTTCACAGAGGTGATATCAGTTATGCGGCCGGATCGGGTGAATTATGGTATAATTACTCAACCGATAACGGCGTTACATGGAATCGGTCAGCAACAAGTGTTAATGGGATAAATAGTCAAATATTGGGCAGATACCCTTCAGCAGCAATTTTGAATCCTACCGGATCATCAAACATAGCTGATGTTATGGGTGTTTTTGCTTGGCCTGAATTAAATGCTGATCCGGTTCAATTCCAACACATTGGTTTTGCAGGTGATTTGGGACTGGATGGAGTTGATTTTGCCGGAATAACTAATAATGGAAGTCCAACCAGTACACCATTTTACAGTTCACAAGTGCCTGTATGGAATCATATAGATTTTAACAGCAACGGATATGTGATGTGGGCTGCGGATAATCAGGATAACGCCGGAATAACCATCTGGACCACAACAGATTATTCAGATATTCAAATGTATGAAGCTTTCCCATCTTCCGATTTTGGTGATAATGGAAATATCACTCTTGGCGGTGTTTCTCACAATGGTGTAGCTTATTATGGAGTAATGGGGTCATTTGCCGAAGGTTTCGTTGGAGATGGAGGCTGGGGAATCGGTTTTTCCAAGTCATCCAACAATGGTGCTTCATGGGAAGCCTGGAATGTGGTTGACTGGACACAAATTTCCGCAACAGCTGAATTTACCGGACTTTGGGATTACAAGAAGAACGATGGATTTATTAGCTATCAGGGTGATATAAATGTTGATAAAGATGGCTATGTTCATATTGTTACCGGTTTAACCAAAATCGATACTAATGTTTCATTCGAGTATGGTGAAAATGCTCTCGTAGAATTTTTTGAAACTGCAAATGGATGGGACGCTAAAATAATTCTTGAAGGTGATTTGCTTACAGACTCTACTTTTACTCAGCATGAAGGAGTAGCCCTCGGACAAATGGGACCATCTGTTTATCTCGCTTTTGATGAATCAAGAGAGTTTATGGTTGCCCAGTGGGTTACACATGATGGCAACGCACCATATTTCTGTGACATTTATATGGCTTACAGAGGTTTGAATGATACGGAATGGAGTGCTCCGATGAATCTTACAAATACTCCAAACGAAAATGAAAATAGCAGTCACCTTGCACCATCTCTTGCAACAGTTGGCAATGGACATTATAATGCATTCAGCTACTATTTTTATCCTGAGGGTTTTACCGGCGGATTCGATCCTCCCTTAACAGACCCAACTGTGATTTATAATGCCGCAGTGGATATATTTGCCACACCATCAAACGTTACACCTATTGGTGATGCCATAATTGATGCCAACAATGATTTTATACCGGATAATTTAGGTCAGGAATTTACAATCCAGGGTGTAGTGCTTTCAACCAATATACAGGCATCTTCTGACAGATTTTCTTACCATATTGCCGATGAAACAGGTGGTCTGATCATCACTAAAGGAAGTGAACCGGGTGGTGGTCCTTCATATAATTTTGGTGATAAAATAATCGTAACAGGTACATTGGATCAGTATGCAGGCGCAACCCAGCTTGCGCTTGACGCTGATCAGCTTGCGGGTATTCAGCTTGTTTCCACCGGTAATGAAGTGACCCCGATGGTTCTCACAATTGAGGATTATTTGGCTGATGCTGAAGGCTATCAGGGAATGTACATTAAAGTTGAGAATGTTAATAAATCACCTGACTCAGATCCATGGCCTGAACCGGGCAGCTGGGCAAACTTGACTATTGAGCAGAATGGTTCAACATTATTGCTAAGAATTGATAATGATACAGAGTTGGACGAATCTCCCGAACCAATGTGGCCTGCGGATATTTCAGGCGTTGCTGGACAGTTTACATTTAGTTCTCCTCCTAATGACGGGTATCAACTTGCTCCTCATTTTATCAGTGAATTTGTGCCCGCAGGTGTAACACCGATTGGTGAAGCTATAATCGACGCAAATAACGATTTTATACCTGATAATCTCGGAATGGAGTTTACCATCCAGGGCGTTGTACTTTCTACAAATATTCAGGCATCTTCCGACAGATTTTCTTACCACATTGCGGATGAAACCGGTGGTCTGGTAATTACCAAAGGAAGTGAACCGGGTGGTGGCCCTTCATATAATTTTGGTGATAAACTTATTGTTACAGGTACGTTGGATCAATACTCCGGAGCGACACAACTTGCGCTTGACGCAGATCAGCTCGCTGGTATTCAACTGGTTTCCACCAGTAATGAAGTTGTTCCTATGATACTTACGATAGAGGAGTACTTGGCTAATGCTGAAGGTTATCAGGGTATGTATATCAAAGTAGAAAACGTAAACAAAACTCCCGACTCTGATCCATGGCCTGAACCGGGTAGCTGGTCAAACTTAACTATTGAACAGAACGGCTATACAGTAGTATTAAGAATTGATAATGATACTGAATTGGATGAGTCACCCGAGCCATCCTGGCCCTCAAATATATCAGGTGTTGCCGGACAGTTTACATTCAGTTCTCCTCCTAATGACGGGTATCAGATAGCACCACACTATATAACTGAATTTGAACCTGCAGGTTTTTCTTCTCAAATAGCAGTAGATGCCGGTTGGAATATTTTATCTGTACCATTGGTTGAAGATGATATGACAGTTTCCGGTTTATTCTCTTCTTTGGCTATATCCAATGCATTCGCTTTCGACAACGGCTACCAAACAGCTGATGAACTTGAAGTTGGTCAGGGCTATTGGGTGAAATTCGACGACACCTTTTTATTTAATGTCGATGGAATGGCATATATCGAACCAATCCCGGTCAGCGAGGGCTGGAACCTTGTAGGACCGTTTTACTATGATGTAGATGTAGCCGAAGTAACTACAGAACCCGCCGGTATTATTACCGGTAATTTCTTTGGTTATGAAGAAGGTTATAATAACGCTTCAACTTTAAATCCCGGAAATGGATATTGGGTTAAAACTTCTACATCAGGTTTATTAATGTTACCAATGCCGGTTGTTGGCAAAAAAGGTAACGACACAGAAATGGAATCACCAAACGAAGACGCGCTTTACACAATCAGTGTTGCAACTGCTGACGGTGCAGCCGGTTCTTACGAACTTATGCTTGGTATCGATCCAGCCGCTACTGATGGTATTGACAGTGACCTTGGTGAAACTGAACTCCCTCCATTGCCACCTGCAGGTGTGTATGACGCGAGAATGATACTCCCTGACGGTACAACAGGTTCTCCTGCTGACTACCGTACAGGTGATAACAACTATACAGGTCAGGTTACCTACACAATGAAATATCAGCTTGGTGACGGTGGTGCATCTATGACTCTTGATGTAGATATCCCTGAAATACCGGGAACAGTAACAATGACAGTACAGGATCCTTTTGGCGGAGTACTTGTTAATGAAGTAGTAAACGAAGGTGGTGGTCAGGTAGTGGTAACAAATACATCACTGACAGAACTAAAACTTATCGTTGACTACAACGCTCCTATCCCTGTAGAGCTATCCTCATTCGCTGCTAACGTGGTTGGTGAAACTATTCAGTTGGCATGGGAAACAGCCACAGAGACCAACAACAAGGGATTTGAGGTAGAGAGAAGTGAAGATAACGCGACATTCACAAAAGTGGGCTACATGGATGGTAACGGAACCACAAGTGAAAAACAGAGCTATACCTTCACAGACCATCATGCGGTATCAGGAACATACTACTACAGATTACGTCAGATTGACTTTGATGGAACATCAAGCTACAGTGACGCAGTAGAGGTAGATTTTGTACCAACAGAATACAGTCTGGGTCAGAACTATCCTAATCCGTTCAACCCGAGTACAAGGATCAAGTTTGCCGTACCTGTAGATAGTAAGGTTACGGTAACACTTTATAATATGTTGGGGCAGAAGGTAAAGGAGATAGTATCACAGAACTATAGTGTTGGTTTACATGAAGTTGATTTCAACGCGAGTGAGCTGTCAAGTGGTATGTACATCTACTCAATCACAGCGCAGGGAGTTGACGGAAGTAATTTCGTTGACACCAAAAAAATGATGCTGATGAAATAGTATCAAATGATACTTAAGGAAAGAAAATAAGAACAAATTTAGTGGTCAACC
>BQMY01000106.1 GCA_022181065.1 Melioribacteraceae bacterium
AAAACCAGAGCCATTACAAAAAACGGTTTTAACCGTTTATAGGAAATACAAAACCGTTAAAACGGTTCGTTTGGTCGGGATATTCTTTGTGTTCCCTCACGGTTGAAACCGTGGGTTAATTGATGTGAGAGTTGCCCGGTTTGAACATTCCAATAATCAGTAACGAATAAATCTCCACCATTCCCAAGGCTGGTAAACTTCACAAACATGACATTCTATATTTTGGTTGATGTCCTTCGAGCGCCTCAGGAACCACCAACCGAAGCACCGGAACCAGAAAAGAAGAGGTGTCTGAGCTTGTCGAAGACCCGTATGTGGGGAATCGATGACATTTTTATATGCCCGCAATGCGTTGTAAGAGATTACTCTGTGAACTCATATCAATGGTTGGTGTCCTTCGAGCAACTCAGGAGCCACCAACCTAAGTTCAGGAATCTGACCCCGGAATGGCACAAGCAAGAGTTATCATTCACCAAGTATTATACTTGCTATGCCATTAGCGATCTGGTTCGGTCGTTCTACCCAGTTTAACGCTCCATTTGTGAGGAGTATTACAGTCACGTTTTCGTCTGAATTGTCATTCCAGTAGTGTCGGATTGCGGAAATACCCGCGCCGCCATGCCCGACAATACGCAAACCACCATCGAGCTTATACGATTCCCAGCCTAACCCGAAATTGCCATACTCGCCATTGTTGAGTTTTACTGGTTCCCAAATCTTCGAAAGCTGTTCTCTACTTAAAATTTGTTCATCGAAAACCAGCTGAATCCACTTTACCAAATCCTCCATACTAATATTTAATCCGGCACCTGCGTACATGGGTGAGGAGTAGTTGAGAGGGAACATCTGTAATTTACCTTCAACATTCTGGTAGCACGTAACTCGTTTGGGTATTACTGCTTTAAAACCACCATAAATTGCAGATGTTAATCCAAATTTATCAAAAAAATGCTCATGCATGCAGGATTCAAAATCTTGCTCTGCAAGTTGTTCCATTATCATACGCACTAGTAAAAATCCGGTGGCGTTATATTTCGATTCTGTTCCCGGTTTCGAGCTGAATGGTTTATCTTTTAGCGATTCTATTACAAATTGTTCGCTTTCGGGCGCGAGATATATCCCGCAATCTATCTGGTCTGGTATTCCGGAAGTGTGTGATAACAGTTGTCTTAATGTCAATGCTCGCCACGTATCCGGTAAATCTTTTCTATCGGGTAGAAATTGACCAACTGTTTCTTCCACGTTTCTGTTCTGAATAGCAAGAAGTTTATGCAAAGCCACAGAGCTGAAAAGTTTGGAAATACTCGCAACCGGGAATACTTTATCAATTGTCATCGGAACAGCAAGTTGTTTACTCGCTACCCCGAAAGAGTTCTGATGAACAAGCTCGTTATCCACAAGTATTGCGTAATTGAGTCCGACAATCTGGAGGCTATCAATCATGGTTTGAACATAGGTATCGGTTTGTTTGAATCTATTGTTATCGATCTTAGTAGAGTTATTCTGTGCTAGTGTGATTGTAAATAGCAACATAAGTAGTGATAAGAGGTATTTAAGATTTTTCATCTGATTAAGTTTTTGAATGATTTAAAGGTCATTAGACGACACCAGGTGCGATTTGGTTTCGTTATAATGTTGAACGATTATTTTAAGAATAGATTTTCACCGCACCAGGCGCATTCGCGGAAATAACAATTGAGTATTTTAGTTTCTTCTCTCCTTGATAGCTTGCCTGTTCTGGAGGTCAAAGTGAGGTAGTGTTTTTCCGGAACGTTAACCCACGTCTTCAGTCGTGGGTGTAAAAACCAGAGCCTTTACAAAGAAAGGTTTTAACCGGTTATAGAAAACACAAAACCGTTAAAACGGTTCGTTTGGTTGGGGTATTCTCTATGTTCCCCACGGTTGAAACCGTGGGTTAATGGGGCGAGCGAGTCAGGTTCAGGGCTTGGCAATTGAGGACGGTGAGGCTCTCGTTTGTCCCGCCAGCGGGGAACACCCGGCAACAGAAGTATTTTTCACATAGACGAGCCTTTCGGGGGTGGGGTCTGATTATTGTATCTCGACAATACTGCAATTCTGGATTCCCGCTTTCGCGGGAATGACAATAATCGGCTCTTCGACGGTTGCTGAGCCTGCCGAAGTAAAGGGGTCTGGTTTACTCAGCACTAACTACTACCCCACAAAAAACCCCCGACACGTATAGCATCGAGGGTTATTGACAAAAGACTTTCGACTAGCGACTTAAGACTAATTCCCTATTTCCTTTTGGGTCTGTATATGTGGACGCTTTCACCGAAGTATGTTTCAGCTGCTTCCATCACAGTTTCGGAAAGGGTAGGATGCGGATGTATTGTCAGGGCAACATCACGTGCAAGGGCTGCCATTTCAACTGCCAATGCGCCTTCCGCGATCATATCGCCTGCGCCAACCCCAACCATTCCCATACCGAGTACTCTGTCGGTTTCGGGATCGATTATCAGCTTGGTGAGACCGTCATTTCTATCGAGTGTTGTAGCGCGACCGCTGGCTCCCCACGGGAATTTTGCAATTTCAACGCTGATGCCTCTATCTTTGGCTTCAGTTTCTGTCAAACCTGCCCATGCGAGTTCGGGATCGGTGAATACGACAGCCGGAATTGCCGCGGGTTCAAACGCCACTTTATGACCAAGAATCGCTTCAACGGCTACTTTACCTTCTGCTGATGCTTTGTGAGCCAACATCGGGTTACCGACTATATCCCCGATTGCGTAAATATTAGGGTCTGCGGTTTGCAATTTTTCATTTACTTCAACAAAACCGCGATCAGTAACACCAACTTTAGTGTTTTCGAGACCAAGTCCTTTTGTAACAGGCTTGCGTCCGATTGATACAAGCACACGATCAAATTTTTGAACTTTTTCTTTAACCTTGTCGCCTTCAAAAGTTACCTGGATATGGTCACGCTTGTCTTCCATCGAAACAACTTTGGTATTGAGGTAAACATTTTCCATCTTCTCTTTGATGCTGCGTTCAAGTACACGTACCATATCGCGGTCAGCACCGGGAAGTAATCCGTCCATCATTTCCACAACGGTAACTTTACTTCCGATAGCGGCGTAAACTGAACCAAGTTCCAGACCAATATATCCGCCACCAACTACGAGCATTTTTTCAGGAATGTCCGGTAGTTCAAGCGCACCGGTAGAATCCATCAATCTGTCCGAATTGATATTCAATCCCGGGATTGTTGCCGGTACAGAACCGGTAGCAAGAATAGCGTGTTTGAATTTAATTTCATCCTTGGTACCATCTGCTTTATCAACATAGACAGTGTTAGAATTAACAAAGGTTGCCGTTCCCTGAATGTAGTTGATTTTGCGTTGTTTTGAAAGTTGACCCAAACCGCCAACCTGCTTTTTCACAACGTTATCTTTAAACTCGCGAAGTTTATCCAAATCTATTTCGGGTTTGCAGAAAGTTACCCCCCATTTGGTGGCTTCTTCGGCTTCACGCAATAGTTTGGCTATGTGCAACAAAGCTTTTGAGGGAATACATCCTCTGTAAAGGCAAACACCGCCGGGGTTTTCCTCCTTGTTAACAAGAGTAACCTGCATTCCTTTATCGGCGGCAAAAAAAGCGGCAGCGTATCCACCCGGACCGCCGCCAATAACCAATAATTCTGTAGTGTTAGACATTTTATCTCCAAATTTTTAGACTATCACATTTACCCTTCAAGTGAAAGGATGAACGGATTTTCAAGAGCTTCCGATACCCATCTGATAAATCTCGCGGCATCGGCGCCGTCAATAATTCTGTGATCATATGATAGTGACAAAGGCAGCATCAGGCGAGGCTGGAATTCGCCATCAATCCATACCGGTTCAAAACCACCGCGGGAAACGCCAAGTATCGCAACTTCCGGTGCATTGACAATTGGAGTAAATGATGTCCCACCAATTCCACCAAGATTGCTAATGCTAAAGTTCCCACCCTGCATATCATCAATAGTGAGTTTTTTATCGCGCGCTTTAGCTGATATTTCACTCAACTCAACGGCAAGCTCAATGATATTTTTCTTGTCCACTTCCTTGATCACCGGAACTAACAGTCCACGATCAGTATCAACAGCCAGACCAATATTGATATATTTTTTGTAGATAACTTCTTTTTTATCCATATCGATGCTGGAGTTAAACTGCGGGAATTTTTTCAAGGCGCCAGCGATAACTTTTAGCAGAATAGCGGTTACTGTAAGTTTTCCACCTGCTGCTTCAGCTTTTTTACCGAATGCCTTGCGCATTTTTTCAAGTTCAGTGATATCCGCTTTGTCAAACTGGGTAACGTGAGGGATTGTTGCCCACGCGTATGACAAATGTTCGGCTGTTTTTTTACGGACGTTGCTCATCGGTTGAACGTCGATATCACCCCATTTTGTGAAATCGGGCAGTTGTTCTTTTTTAATCCCGATTGGAGTTCCGGCAGAAACGCCACCTTTTCGGATACTTTCATTAAGGTTTTTGGCGTAACGTTTTACATCATTGATATTTATTCTTCCACCAGGTCCGCTACCGGATACCTCGTTTATATCAATACCAATTTCTCTTGCGAATCTTCTTACCGAAGGAGCTGCCGGAGCTATTTTTTTCGGCATATCGCTTCTGTGGGGAATGTTTGGTCTTGCAGGATCAACCGGTGGTTCACCCGCACGCTGATTTTCCGAGCGAGGCGAAGGTGAAGTTTTTGGAGTTTCCGGTTTTTTCGGAGCTTCTTCTTTTGCGGGTGCCGGTTTCTCTTCTTCAGTTTTTGGTGCGGGAGCTGAACCGCTGCCGTCAACAACTATAAGAACGTCACCAACTTTAGCGCTTTCACCTTCCTTTACTTTAACTTCCTTTACAGTTCCTTCAACTTCGGAAGGTACCTCAACAGAAGCCTTGTCGGTTTCAATTTCAACAACGCCCTGGTCAAGTTTAATTTCGTCACCAACACTAACCAAAATGCGTGTAATGTCAGCAGACTCAATATTCTCACCGAGTTCCGGCAATCTGAACTCAACCAGACCACTGCTTTTTGGCTGCGGTTTAGCTTCTGTTTTAACCGGTTCGGCTTCAACCTTCTTATCTTCAGTTTTTGCTGCCGGTTTTGATTTTTCTTTTTTCTCTTCTTTAGCGGGAGCACTTGAACCTTCACTCTCAACCGTGATAAGCACAGACCCAACAGCTACATTTTCACCCTCTTTTACCTTCACTTCCTTAACAGTTCCGGCAACTTCGGAGGGGACTTCAACCGATGCTTTATCGGTTTCAATCTCTACGACCGGCTGATCAAGTTCAATTGTGTCACCTACTTTCACGAGCACATTTGTAACATCAGCCGATTCTATATTTTCACCCAATTCGGGCAGTTTGAATTCTTTTAACATTTTAATCCCGATATTATTTTACATTTTCAAATTATGATACAAGTGGATTCAGTTTGTCAGGGTTGATACCCAGATCGTTTTTAGCATCGGCTAATGCTTTTTTATCCAGCTTGCCGTCTTTGTATAACGCATGCAAAGTAGCGTAAACAATGTGTTTGGCATCTACTTCAAAGAAATCTCTCAACGCTGTTCTTCCTTCACTACGTCCGAAACCGTATGTTCCGAGCGAAGTAAGGGGACCGGGTAACCATTTCCCGATTGCGTCTTTAGAAATTTGTAAATAATCTGAAGCGGCAACGAACACACCTTTTTCACCTTCGGTAACTTCAGTTACATAAGGCACCTTTGCTTCTTTTTCAGGATTAAACATGTTATATCTGTCTGCTTCCATTCCATCGCGGTGCAAGTTTTTGTAACTTGTAACGCTCCAGATATCAGCAGTAACTTTATAATCTTTCTCAAGTATTTCCTGAGCCTTAATTACTTCGTTCATTATTGTACCACTACCCAGCAGATGAGCTTTGGCTTTAGTTTTTTTCGTGGATTTTCTGAATTTGTAAAGACCTTTTTTAATGCCTTCCTCAACACCTTTTGGCATTTCCGGCTGAGAGTAATTTTCGTTCATCACAGTAATGTAGTAGAATATATCTTCCTGCTTTTCGTACATTCTGTAGATACCATCTCTTACTATCACAGCAAGTTCGTACGCGAACGCGGGGTCGTAACTCATAAGGTTAGGAATAGCGTAAGAGAGGTGGTGACTCTGACCATCCTGATGCTGTAATCCTTCACCGGCAAGTGTTGTTCTGCCCGCTGTACCACCAACAAGGAAGCCTTTACAGCGCATATCAGCTGCTGCCCAGGCGAGGTCGCCAATTCTCTGGAAACCAAACATAGAATAGAAGATAAAGAACGGAATCATATTCAGTCCGTAGTTGGCATAAGCTGTACCGGCGGCAATAAATGATGACATTGAGCCCGCTTCGGTGATACCTTCTTCGAGGATCTGACCATCTTTAGCTTCTTTATAATACAGGAGTGAATCGCGGTCAACCGGTTCGTAAAGCTGTCCGGCATGTGAGTATATACCAATCTGGCGGAATAACGCTTCCATACCAAATGTTCTGGCTTCATCCGGGACAATTGGAACGATAAGTTTACCCATTTCCTTGTCTTTCAACAGCTTGGTAAGAATTCTCACAATTACCATAGTTGTCGAAACTTCACGATCTCCTGTACCGGTGTAAAATTCTTTGAATAATTCTTCGGAAGGAGTTTTAATTGACTGATTTTTAACAACTCTTTTCGGAACATATCCGCCGAGTGATTGTCTTCTGTCTTTCAAATACCTGATTTCAGCGCTATCTTCTGAAGGGCGGTAGAATGGCGCTTTTGCCACATCTTCATCAGAGATTGGAATACCAAATCGAGTTCTGAAGTGTTTAAGTTCTTCTTCGTTAAGTTTTTTCTGCTGGTGCGTAATATTTTTACCTTCACCGGCTTCACCAAGACCGTAACCTTTTACAGTTTTAGCGAGAATAACGGTTGGTGCTCCTTTGTGATTTACAGCTGCGTGATAGGCCGCGTAAACTTTCTCGGGATCGTGCCCGCCACGTTTCATTTTTTCTATTTGTTCATCGGTGTATTTTTCAACAAGTTTTTCAAGTTCAGGGTATTTGCCGAAAAATTGTTTGCGACTATATGCACCACCTTCAACAATATATTTCTGCGATTCACCATCGATGATTTCGTTCATTCTGCGCTGAAGCAATCCTAGTTGGTCATCCTCCAGGAGAGTATCCCATTCGCTGCCCCAGATAACTTTAATTACGTTCCAGCCGGCACCTTTGAAGAATCTTTCAAGTTCCTGAATGATGTTTCCGTTACCGCGCACAGGTCCGTCAAGACGCTGCAGGTTACAGTTGATAACAAAAATAAGGTTATCGAGGTGTTCGCGACCAGCGAGTGAAATAGCGCCAAGTGATTCGGGTTCGTCTGTTTCGCCATCACCAAGGAACGCCCAAACTTTTGTATCGTCTTTCTGTTTTAATCCGCGATCTTCGAGGTAACGCATAAAACGCGCCTGATAGATTGCCTGAATAGGACCAAGACCCATAGAAACAGTAGGGAATTCCCAGAAATCGGGCATCAACCAGGGGTGAGGGTAAGATGATAATCCACCGCCTTCTTTAAGTTCACGTCTGAAGTTCTCAAGCTGTTTTACCGAAATTCTTCCTTCCATAAAGGCGCGGGCATAAATACCGGGAGCCGCGTGACCCTGGAAGAAAATTATATCACCGGAGTTTTTTCCGTCTTTACCTTTGAAGAAATGATTAAACGCAACTTCGTAGAGAGTCGCGGCAGAAGCGAATGTTGAGATATGTCCGCCGATACCGGGTTCTTCCCGATTAGCGCGAACAACCATCGCCATAGCGTTCCAGCGGATAATTGATTTGTTTCTTCTTTCAATTTCTCTCGCGCCGGGAAAAGCAGGTTGTTTGTGTTTGGGTATGGTGTTTATGTATGGAGTGTTCGCGGTGTAGGGGAGTTCAACACCAGCCTCGTGCGCATAGGTATCGAGGTCGTGGAGCAGCTGATGAACCCTCTCGGGACCACCTTCCTGCAAAACATATTCCAACGACTCAATCCATTCTCTGGTTTCAACCTCATCCATATTATCGGGGGAGAAGTTTTTTAATTCATCCATTTTGTAATCCTTAAGTTTATTCAAATTTCATTTTCAGCATAAATTAAGATAAAGAGTAATATTTAAAATCCAATTTGGTAATTTACGAAATATCTTAAATCTTCTCAAAGTTATTGATATTAACTAATAATTATGCATTCACGCAAAGTATTCTGTAACACCGAACAATATTATGATAACGGTATGAGGCAGGTTAAAGTTTCTGATCAAATAAGTTTGGGGAATAAGGATCAACAAGGAAAAGTATGAGGTGGGGTCTGATTAAGATTTTGGTATTATTGAGATGTTTCGGAATAAAGTGGTAGTGAAAAACTGAATACTGACCCTGTTTCAGGTTCACTCTCAACAAATATTTCGCCCTTATTTCGTTCGATAAACTCTTTACAAAGTACCAGTCCTAATCCGCTACCTTTCTCTTTTTCAGTGCCATCTTTACCTTTACCGATACTAAAAATAGAATTTAACTCTTCCTTTGTTAATCCCACACCGGTGTCACTAATGTTGATAACAGCCATTTTTTGTCTGATTTCAGTCCAGATCTGAATATTTCCGCCGGTCGGGGTGAATTTGACAGCATTTGAGAGGATGTTTCTTATTACGGTTAGCATCATTGGCTGGTCAGCATAGACGTAGATTTCATCTTCATCGAGGTATTTGATCTCAATATTTTTCTTTTCAGCCTGAAATTTAACCATATTAACTGATTCGAGAACCAGAAGTTTAATACTCAACTGTTCGCAATTCATCTTGATCTTACCGGTTTGAGACATCCCCCACTGCAGCAGATTTTCGAGCAATGTATAAGCTCTGTGAGCCGCTTTATCGATTTGACCGATCATCATTTCCTTTTCACTATTATCAACCGGTTCGTTTCCGGTGAGCATCGATGTATATCCAAGAATGGAGACAAAGGGATTTCTCAAGTCGTGCGCGATAATCGATACAAATTTATCTTTGGTAAAGTTGAGTTCGGTAAGGGTTTGATTTTTTGTACTTAACTCTGTATTCAGCTCCTCAAGCTGCAGGTTTTGTTCCCGGATTGTTCCAAGTGCACTATTATAAAGTTTGTTTTTTCTAAAGAGCCAGATTACTAAAATTACTGCCAGCAGGGAAACAATTCCGAAAAAAATTATTAAGCCAATCGTTATTTCCTTCCGGGAACTAATAAGTTCGTAATCAGCTAATTTTTTATCATTAATGTAGTGAGTCGTTAATGCACTGATTGTGCGATCCCGTTCCAAAGATTTTATAGAATCATTCAGTTCACTATAGCTTTGAAGATAGAGATATGCAGATTTGTAGTCCTCTTTATATAAACATAAGTTTTTGTGTACAAGATATACTTCCAGGAGAAGCATGTGGAAGTTGTTCTCTTTTGCGATTTTTTCTGAATTACTCACAACTTCAAATGCATCGTCAAATAATTCCTCTTCCATCAAAATTGAGGCTAATTTTAAGTTAGCTGAAACCAATCCATAAATATTGCCTGTCTTTTCTCTAAGCTTTATAGATTTATTTATATAAGGTTTTGCCGCTGAGGGAGTATTTTTAAGAAGAAGTATATCCGCTATATTTTCGAGCGAGATTGCTGTACCATCCAGATCATCAAATTCTTCTCTGATTTTGAGCGAGTTTTCATGATAGTACAACGCACTATCCAAATTCCCTTTTTCCTGATGAATAAGTCCGAAGTATCCAAGCGCGGTTGCCTCACCTCTCCAGGCGTTCAATTTTTGATATTTCAGAAGCGCGCGTCTCAGGTAGTGGAGAGCCTCGTCATGTTCACCGGAATTTTTATAGTGTGTGCTTATATTCTTCAGTGCCTGGGCAATTCCGGGTAAATATTTTGCTTTTGTTAAAATTTCATATGCCTTGAGTTGGTTTTCAAAACTGGTCTCAATCAATCCTCCAATTCTTTCAATTTTTCCAATTTCAAGTAGAGATAATCCGGCGATTGCGTTTTGTTCGTTCTTGTTGGCAAGGTTCAAAGCCTCAGTATAGAAATATTTTGCGCTGTCGAATTGGGAGTGTGAATCATAACTTTTACCTAATCCATAATAAACTTGGGAGAGAGGGGCTTGTTCATCTTCCTCCAGAAAAATCTTGTTGGATTTTTGGTAGGAGATGATGGATGAGTCATAATTGTTTTTACGATAATAATAATCTCCCAGCTTAAGGTAGGCGTTTGCTTTCCCGATTGAGTAAGAGTAGGTTTCTGATAGAGACAGGGCTTCATTTATAAATTGACAGGCAACGTCAGGTGAGTGCTCAATATATTTTCCCGCAACTTTAACGAGTGTATCAGCGAGTGCCTTCCCGTCAAGGTTTGTGTGGGCAACCAAAACAGAATCCAGCTTATCACCAGAGGCAAAGAGTGAACAATAGAGAATAATATGAATTATTAACAAACGCATCCGAAAAACGTCCCGATAAAAAACAAAGCAAATTAACCCACCTTCATAATCGAAACTTTTGGGAAATTGTTTAATAATCCTGAAAAAATTATAAGTTTTGCCCAATATATATTATTTTTACACCGATATTATCAAAAATGAACTACGGTATTGATTTGCGTAATTACGAAGCGGTAATAGGTTTGGAAGTTCACGCACAACTTTCGACCGATACTAAAATTTTTTGCGGGTGTTCAACAAAGTTTGGCAACCCCGCGAATAGTAATGTTTGTCCGGTTTGTCTCGGACATCCGGGAGTGCTGCCGGTACTCAATAAAAAGGTAGTGGAATACTCTGTAATGATGGGTATGGCGACGGGGTCGAGAATAAACGAAAATTCAATATTCGCAAGAAAAAATTATTTTTATCCCGATTTGCCGAAAGGATATCAGATATCTCAATTTGAGTTACCCATCTGTGAAGATGGAGTAATAAAAATCTCAACCGAAGAACGTGGCGCCAAAGAGATCAGGATAAAAAGAATCCATATGGAGGAAGATGCCGGAAAATCGATTCATGATCGGGGCTATGATACTCACGTAGATGTTAACAGATGCGGTGTGCCGCTGATCGAAATTGTGAGTGAACCCGATATTTCAAGTCCGGAAGAGGCGTATGAGTATTTGACGAAGTTGAAGCAGATATTGCTTTATCTTGATATTTGTGATGGAAATATGGAGGAAGGGTCACTGAGATGTGACGCCAACATCTCCATTCGCCCAGTGGGACAAAAAGAACTTGGAACCCGTACAGAAGTAAAAAACATGAACTCGTTCCGCAATGTTGAAAAAGCGATCCGTTTTGAGATAGAAAGACAGACTGAGTTGGTTGATGATGGTGGTAAGGTAGTTCAGGAAACTTTATTGTGGAACGCTGATCTGAATGAAGCGTTTCCTATGCGTGGCAAGGAAGAATCGCACGATTACAGATATTTCCCGGATCCTGATCTGGTTAAAGTTGTTGTGGACGAGAAGTGGAAGGAAGGGCTGAAAGAAAGACTCCCTGAACTTCCGGCGGAAAAAATGGAAAAATTTGTGAATGTTTATAATCTTCCGGAATATGATGCCTCTATTCTCACTCTTGAACTTGAAGTAGCGAAATATTTTGAAGAATGCGTCAAATACACCAAAGATACTAAATCAGTTTCCAATTGGGTGATGACTGAAATACTAAAGTACCTGAATGAAAATAAAGTATCAATCGCTCAGTTTCCGGCAACTCCGGAAAACCTGGCTAAACTTGTTAATCTTATTAACGATAGAACTATTAGTGGTAAAATCGCTAAAGATATATTTCCCGAGATGATTCAGGGCGGAAAATCGCCGGAAGTGATCGTGAAGGAGAAAAATCTTGTTCAGATCTCTGATGACTCTGTGCTTGAACCTGTTATAGATGAAATAATCGCAACTTCGGAGAAAGAAGTTAAAACTTATCTGGCCGGCAAAGAGAAGGCAATTGGCGCACTCGTTGGAAAAGCCATGAAAGCCACAAAAGGAAAAGCAAATCCCCAGATGGTTAATAAATTATTGAAAGAGAAACTTGAGGCTATGAAAACAGCTTAATTTTATATGATTAGGAATCTATTAAGAAAACTCCATGTTTAATAATTAGCAGATATGATTACTATGGATAGAACAGATCAAAATATAAATGTTCAGATCATTATTGATAAGTATTTCGAGGATAATCCCAAGACGCTTGTGATCAAAAGTGGTGAAGTGCTACTGGATCGCGACAAACCCAATGACAAGCTTTATCTTGTCCTTGATGGCGAACTCGTTGGTTATTCTCTGGATACCCATCAGGGTGAACTGGAGATGTTCCATGTATCGAAAGGAATGTTCGCGGGTGTTTACAGCTTTTTCTCGGAATCATATTCCAGTTCGGTAAAACTTGTTGCCAAAACCGATTCGAGAATTGCATATATAACGCGTGACGAAATTGAAGAGTACGCCAGGAAAGAGAAAGAGGATTACTCCAGAGAGTTTATACCTATTATTGTTAATGAGTTAAAACTGCGGCATCACGCTTTTGTAAAGATCTCAGCTGAAAAGGAAGCAACTTTGCAACAATTGGTAAAGACTGAAAAACTTGCGTCACTCGGACAAATGGCTGCAAGTATTGCGCATGAATTGAATAATACAATTTCAATATTGCATCATAATTCCCAATGGCTCGCCAG
This sequence comes from Melioribacteraceae bacterium, assembly GCA_022181065.1. Lineage (GTDB taxonomy): Bacteria > Bacteroidota > Ignavibacteria > Ignavibacteriales > Melioribacteraceae > BQMY01. The sequence goes on from BQMY01000106.1 coordinate 12,741, forward strand.
GGAAATTTCCAGTCACCTAAAACTTGAAAATGAATTGTACACTTATTTCTTCAACAGGGGTTTGAACGAAGGAAGGAGAAGTTCGACGAAGTTTATCAGAAACAAGCAGAAAGAATTACGTAATAAATTTTATTACCCCGATAAGCTTCTCAAAAAAATTGCGGCAATATACCCTACTAAAGAAGAGGAGCAGCTTTTCGGGAAGGTTGGAGAGATAACTGCCGAAAAATATACTTATTACTGGGAGCTGGGGGCAACATTACATGATATGCTCGTGGCGTCGGATCATTCCCGACACGTTGTCAGCTCGGTCAGGAAACTCGGTTCGCCTCGTAACGATAAGCTCGAATCTATTCATATAAATGAAACTCTCGAGGAAGCGTTGTTGCTACTTAGCAGCAAACTTCAGGAAATACAGGTGGATACATCATTCGGGGTATTGCACAGCTTTATTGGCGGAAAAGGGGAACTTATTCAGGTTTGGGTTAATATAATTAAAAATGCTGTTGACAGTTTGAAAATGTCGAGCATTAAAAACCCTGTAATAAGAATTCAGACTACTTACCGTAAAAATATTTTTGTTACGATAGAAGATAACGGTCCAGGTATTCCGCCGGAATTAAGAGAGAAAATATTCCGGCCCAATTTTTCCACAAAAGTAAGTGGTCTCGATTTTGGATTGGGTCTTGGATTGACCATTGTTCAGCGTATAATCGAAAGTTATAGTGGTCATATTGAGGTGGAAAGTGAGCCGGGAAAAACAAAATTTACTGTAGTTTTACCAATTGGAGACGGAGATGAATAAGCTGGATATTTTATGTGTTGATGATCATCGTGAGGTACTGGCAGCGCTAAGGAAAGACCTTGAGAAGTTTGAGCAATGGTTTGAAATTGATGAATGTGAATCAGCTTCCGAAGCTTACGAGTTAATGGAGCAACTTCATTCCGAGAATAAAATTCCCGCAATTATAATTTGCGATCATGTTATGCCCGGACAAAACGGGATTGACTTTTTGGTACAGATAAATGGTGAAAAACGATTTGATGGAGTAAAAAAGGTAGTTCTCACCGGATTAGCTACTCATCAGGATACAATAATTGCAATAAATAAAGCCGGCATTGACAGATATGTTGAAAAACCGTGGTACAGCGACGAGCTTCAGGATATGGTGAAAGTTTTGGCGACTGAGTTTATCCTTGAAAAAGGTATGGAATACACCGATTTTCACGAGATAATCGACAAGGAAACTCTTTATGATGCTCTTAATAAAACGTATTGATATATGATCCGATATTTTCTCTTAATTATACTACTTTCAACCAATGTTTTTGCTCAGATTGAACCGGCTTTTGAGATAGCACGACTAAAATATGGGGGTGGAGGGGACTGGTATAACGATCCTTCTGCGGAGGTAAATCTACTCAATTTCGTTAATGATAACACTTCTATAAGGGTTAAACCGGAATACAAATTTATAGATATTGCAACAGATGATATTTTCGCGCACCCGTTTATATTTATTACCGGACACGGAAATATTGTCTTCAGCAGATCGGAAGCAGAAAAAATTAAATTATATCTGGAGAATGGCGGATTTATTTATATTGATGATGACTATGGTTTGGATAAATCGGTGAGGAAATCTATGAAGCAAATCTTCCCCGATAAAGATTTTGTTGAGCTTCCTTTTAGTCATGGAATATATCATAATATGTATGATTTTGATTATGGTCCGCCTAAAACACACGAGCATGATAAAAAACCGCCTCAGGGATTTGGCATATTTGTAAATAACCGACTTGCGGTATATTACACATACGAAAGCAATCCATCTGATGGATGGGCAGATTCGCGGGCGCATAATAATCCGCCGGAAATTCGGGAGAAAGCTCTACAGTTCGGAACAAATATTATAGTATGGGCATTAACCAACTAATCTTATGGAAAAACAGTACTACAGGGAAATAGAGAATAAACTCAAAAAGGTTCACAGCCGGGAAAATCTGGTAGCGAGCAAGCGGGGCATTGGGGAAACTTCTATAGTGTTTGTTGTGCTCCTTTTTTTGAGTCTGTATATTGTCGGGAGTTCAACGTTTAATACAACAGTTAGAACAATACTATTTTATACAGTATTATCAGGTTCTGTTCTTTATTTAATTATCCGGGTGTTGATCCCGATTTATAAAGCGTTCACAAACTCGGGATTCGATTTAAATAAATACGCATTGCGTGTAGGCGAACATTTTCCCGAGCTTAAAGACGAGCTGGCAAATGGTCTGCAACTTGTTAAAACAGAAGGGGTTAGCGATTCACCTCAACTCGTTGACGCTGCGTTTAAGTCGGTTTATCTGAAATCAAAAGATATCAGTTTTACTGATATAATTACGTTAAAAGAAGAGCGTAAATATTTTCTGTCCGGGATTTACATCCTGTTTGTTTTCACGATTATGACATTCTTTATCCCATTCTTCTCTACATCGTTTTCGCAATTGTGGAATCATGATATTGAATACTCAATTCCACCAGAATTTACAATAAACGTAACTCCCGGGGATCAGTCGATCACTAAAGGAAGCGATATAAGACTGACAGCAAAGGTCGAAGGGGAAGATGTAAACAAAATTAGTTTCTATAGTAGTTCGGCGGCAGATTTCGGTTTTATTGAAAAAGTTATTAAGGCTGACTCGAATAATATATTCACAATTGATGAAAAAACGGTTAAAAACTCATTTCTCTACTATTTCCGATCCGGTAAAATCAGCTCACGTACTCATCAAATTACTGTGATTGACAGACCGGTAATAAAAGGTCTTTCGCTTGAAGTCACACCACCTTCCTATTCAGGACTTCCAACCGAGACGTTAGAAGATAACGGTAATATAACATCACTCGCCGGAAGCAAAGTAAAATGGAATATAATTTCATCAAAGGAATTGAAAAGAGCCGAGATCAGTTTTGCAAATGGCGACGCGTTACCGATGAATGTTTCGGATGATGAAGCGTTTGTAGAATTCCGAATTATGGAAAATAGAAGATACTCCATTGTTCTTACAGATGCAGATAGTATCAAGAATGTTAATCCAATTGAATATAGCATAAAAATAGAACCGGATGAGTATCCGTTTATTACTGTGATTTCCCCAGATGCAGATGTGAAGCTTGGCGCGGATAATTCAGTTCCATTCAGACTTAAAATTGCTGATGATTACGGATTTAATTCTTTGAAGCTGAAATACAGACTATCGGCATCTCGGTTTACAGAGATTACGGAAAATTTTTCAAGTATTAGAATTCCGCTCAACGGTGGTGTAACGGAAAAGGAAATCGATTATCTTTGGGATATGGTTCCGTTATTCCTTGCTGAAAATGATGTTGTCACCTATTATTTTGAATTGTTTGATAATGATTTCGTGAACGGTCCAAAATCTACAAAAACCCGAACTTATACTGTTCGTGTTCCTTCACTGGACGAATTATTTGCCACCGCGGAAAAGATTCAGGAGGAGAGCACAAAATCCCTGGAAGAAACTCTCAAGGAAGCGGCTGAACTGAATCAGGAGCTTGAGCAGATAAGTAATGAAATGAAGCGGGATGAAAAGGAACTTACCTGGGAAGAGAAAGAGAAGATTGAAAACGCTGTAGAAAAATTTCAGGAGCTTGAGAAAAAGGTCGATGAAATAAACAAACAGATGTCAGAGATGCAGAAAGAAATGCAGGAGAATAATCTGCTTTCAGAAGAAACGATGGAAAAATATCAGGAACTGCAGAAACTGATGGAGGAGATCACAGGGGAAGACCTTAAAAAAGCGTTTGAGAAAATGCAGGAAATGCTGCAAAACCTCGACCGGAATCAGAATCAAAGCGCATTCGAAGACCTGAAGCAAAATGAAGAGATGTTTCAGAAGAGTATCGAAAGAACTATAAATCTTCTTAAACGATTGCAGATAGAGCAGAAAGTGGATGAACTGACCAAAAGAACTGAAGATTTACTCAATCAGCAGAATGAGCTCTCCGAGGAGAATAAAAATAGTAATTCCGAGAGTGAAAATCAGGAGCTTGCGCAAAAGCAGAATGAGATAACAGAAAAGCTTGATCAGCTCCGTGAAGAGATGGAAAATCTGCAGGAGAAGATGTCGGAGTTTGATGATATGCCGAAAGATCAGCTCGAGAAGATGATGGAAGAGTTTGATAAAATGCAGAATCAGCAACTTTCCGAGATGGCCCAGCAGCAGATGCGGCAGAATCAGAATCAGCAAGCTCAGCAAAATCAGGAGCAGATATCGCAAAATATGCAGCAAATGCAGCAGATGATGAACATGATGCAGCAGCAAATGCAGCAAATGAACCAGATGCAGGTTTTCAAGGATATGATGCGCGCGATTGATAATCTTCTGACTGTTTCAAAAGAACAGGAAAAGTTGAAGGAATTATCAAAATCGCTCTCGCCATCCTCCTCACAATTTAAGGAAAATGCCCGTGAGCAAAGTCAGCTCCAAAATGATTTAAGCAAAATACTCGACCGATTAAGTGAACTTTCACAAAAAACATTTGCTATAAGTCCGGAAATGGGAAAAGCCCTCGGTGATGCCCAACGGGAAATGAGCATGGCATTAAGTTCTTTACAGAACCGGAACGGTGCGATGGCGAGTCGTAATCAGGGAAAGGCGATGAAAAGTCTGAATGAAGCGGCTAACCTTATGAGCAGCGCAATGCAGAACATGATGAATCAGCAGGGTAACGGTAACGGAATGATGTCGATGATGCAGCAGTTGCAGCAGATGTCGCAGCAGCAGCAAATGTTAAATCAGATGACTCAACAATTACAGAAGCAGGGACAACTATCCCAACAGCAAATGGCTTCATTGCAAAAATTGGCACGTGAACAGCAGCTTATCCAGAAGTCATTACAGGAGCTGAACAAAGAAGCAAAAGAGAGTGGGCAATCGAAAAAAATCACTTCAGATCTGGAACGTATTGTGCGCGAAATGCAGGAAGTTATCTCCGGTATGAACACACAAAAGCTGGATGATGAATTGCTTCTGAAACAGGAAAATATACTTTCCAAACTTCTTGACGCTCAGCGCTCAATCAATGAAAGAGATTTCGAGAAAAACCGGGAATCTGAGTCAGGTGAAGAATTTGTAAGAGAAACCCCACCGGATATTTTATTCTCTACAGAAGAAGGGCGTGACAAACTCCGTGACGCGCTCTTAAAGGCTTCAAAAGAAGGCTATTCCAAAGATTACGAGGAACTTATCCGCAAATATTTCGAAGCCCTCCAGAAGGCTGAAAGCTCAAAGAGAAACTGATTTAGTTTCGTCAGTAGATAACATATAATGTAATGATGAAAATCACTCAAAATAGGGTGCTAATGCATCCACATACATTTGAGGTGGTTTAACCGGACGTTTAGTTTCGCTATTGATGAACATGTGTTCGGTATAACCGGTTGCAATCACTTCTTCGGTTTCTTTTCTAATTACCCGATAATCAATTCTTACTTTTGCAGATCGGAGTGTGTCAACCACCGCTTCAATTTGCAAAAGGTCGTCATACCTGCCGGGAGAGCGATACCTTACTTTTGCCTCGATAAGGGGGAGTTGATATCCGGCTGCCTCAAGTTCTGCATAAGGAAGACCGGTTCCTCTCAATAATTCGGTACGACCAACTTCAAAATATTCAAGATATTTGCCGTTATAAACAAACTGCATTTTATCTGTATCGGCATATCTCACGCGAATTTCAGTTACATGTTTTACCATAATTACAATTGTCTATTCTTCGTAGACACCCATTTTGGCGAATTTTTCAAGACGAAGATTTACAAGTTTATCAGATTTTATTTTTACAAGCGAATCCAATTCTTCGATCAAAATATTCTTTAGTGTGTTTGCTGTTTTCTGATGATCTTTATGCGCACCGCCAAGTGGTTCCGGTATTATCCTGTCAATAATTTTCAGTTTAAGTAGATCCGCCGCTGTCAATTTAAGAGCTTCAGCAGCTTGTTCTTTAAATTCCCAACTTCGCCACAAAATACTGGAGCAAGATTCCGGACTTATAACAGAGTACCATGTATTCTCAAGCATCATAACCCTGTCGCCAACACCAATACCTAGCGCACCGCCACTGGCACCTTCACCAATCACAGTAACTATAATGGGTACTTTTAACCTGCTCATTTCGAGAAGATTACGCGCGATCGCTTCTGCTTGTCCGTTCTGTTCAGCCTCGAGTCCGGGGAATGCACCTGGTGTATCGAGCAAAGTGATTACCGGTTTATTATATTTTTCGGCAAGTTTCATTAGTCTTAAAGCTTTCCTGTAACCTTCAGGATTCGGCATACCAAAATTACGGTAGAGGTTGGATTTAGTATCGCGTCCTTTCTGATGCCCGATAATCATGACCTGGCGACCATCAATCGTCGCGAATCCACCAACGATAGCTTTGTCATCACCATAGTATCTGTCACCGTGAAGCTCAACATAATCATCGGTGATCATGTAGATATAATCGAGAGTGTAGGGACGCTCGGGATGACGTGCTAACTGGACACGCTGCCAACGTGACAGGTTTTGAAATACATTTTTTTTAAGCTGATAAACTTTATCTTCAAGTATTTTAATTTCTTCTTCAATTTGGAGTTTATCTTCGTACTTGCGCATTTCGGCTATTTTAGCTTCAAGCTCAATAATCGGCTTTTCAAAATCGAGTACGTTTTTCATTTTTCCTCCGGATTAAAAATCATTTTGCCAAGCGCTTTACCTAAAATTTCAAAATCCATCCACATATTCTGATTTCTGGCGTAAAAGATATTGAGTTTACCCGCTTCCTTTTCGTCAGACTGGTCAACGCCTTCGGTGTACCAGAATCCGGTCAGACCGGGTTTACCAAGGTAAAGCTCGTTATCAGCATGGATTTCAGCAGGTCCGACCAGGCTTTTCTTGCCGCTTAATACAGCCGGAATACCAAGAATGAATTTAGTTAAGTAACCTCTCTTTTTAGAGAGTTTAGCGGTCAAATATATAAAAGGAAAAATTAAAAGCAAAGTTGGCAGTGAAATAAAAATATCCATTATCCTTTTCAGGATGCGCTGGGGGAGGGCGCTAATATTGTAACTGACTTTCAGGAGCGGTATATCTTCCAGCATAGTGATAGCGGATTTCCCAACAAGAAAATCGTGTTCACTACCCGCAACAGAAAAATCAACATTTAACCCCTGGCATCTTGCGACGGTAATAAACATATCCTGAAAAGAAAGATTATCGGAAGCAAAAATTACTCGGCTGATACTTTTTTCACTTATAATTTTACTGATATTACCGAGAGTACCAACAACACTAAAACCGTTTACTTTATTCCCTACTTCTTTTCCGGATAGCCCAATTAGACCTATAACATTATGTATATTGGATATATTCCCTTTAAGTCTTTCAGCAAGTTCGGCAGCCTTGGGAGAAGTACCAACAACAAGAGTTTTGGTTTTTTTCAGGTTTTCGTCCAGCCCAATACGGAATATCAATTTTGCAAGAAACCTCCATAATGGTAGCGCTATCAAAAGGGAAGAGTAGGTAATCAGCATAACGGCACGGCTGAAGGCGTACTGCTTAAAGAAAAACGTAAACGCGGATATAAAAACAAATCCCCCGGTGAGCATAAGAGTAGCACGTAAAACCGAGAGCGACCGTTTTTTATAAACACCTGTTATTCCGAATATTAGAATCTGCAGAAGCGCAGGGAAAATATAGACCCAGGGTCGTGTGTACTCAGGAAACCCTCCTCGTTCCGCAAGGTACACATGTTCCGCGGTATAGAGAATTGTGTTAAAAAGAACAAAATCAGCGATGGTAGATAAGATAACGAGTCGGTACACATTCGAAAACGCGACCAGTTTTCTGAGAAAAATTGCAAACTGAAGTATCCATTCAACTATGAATGAAGATGAAAAATGCTTATGTACAAATTTATGCATCGCGTCATAAAAGATGCGTGTTTCGTCGAGATTACTTCTTCGGGTGGACTCACCCTGATAGTGGATTATCTCGGTATTGTGCACATAATAGACGTTAAAACCGGCTTGCTGAGTCCGATAGCAAAGGTCGAGATCTTCACCATACATGAAAAATTCCGGATCGAAGCCGCCAATATTTTCATAAACTTCACGTTTAAGAAACATAAACGCGCCGGAAATCGCGTCAACCTGATACGTCTGATTTTCATCAAGGTAGGTGAGGTTATAACGAGCAAATAACTTTGATTTGGGAAAGAGTTTACTCAATCCTGTAACTTTTGTAAAGGAGGTCCATGGACCGGGGAATCCACGTCTGCATGGTAATTGAAGCGTGCCATCCGGGTTGAGTACCTTGCAGCCTGCCATACCGGCATCGGGGGTGGACTTAAAAAACTGAATCATTTTCTCAAGTGTATCTTCCCGAATTATAGTATCCGGATTGATAAGGAGTATATACTTACCTTTTGAAAGTTCAAGTCCGAGATTGTTAGCCGCACCGAATCCGAGGTTCTTTTCACTCGCGATCAGCTTCACCCACTGATACTTTTCGCGCAATATTTCAACGCTCCCATCATCGGACGCGTTATCTATTACAATAACTTCTGTTTCAAGATTGTGGAAGGCCTTTTTCAGAGAATCGAGAAGGTTCTGAAGAAATTCCTTTACATTATAATTAACTATAATTACAGAGAGGTCCATAAAACGCGGTTATTTTAGAATACCTAAAAGACTCCGAATACGCAGCTTCCAAACCATTAAAACAGCCTCGCGGACAATCTTTTTCGACATTTTGGAGGTGCCTTGTACACGGTCTGTAAATACAATGGGGATCTCCCGAATTTTGAATCCTCTCTTCCATGCCTTGAAATTAATTTCAATCTGGAATGCATACCCGTTCGACCTGATATAGTTGAGATCAATTGATTCGAGAACAGCGCGACGCATACATTTAAACCCGCCGGTTGAATCCTGAATAGGTAAGCCTGTAATCACTTTAGTGTATTTATTCGCGAAATAGCTGAGAAGGAGTCGTTTCATCGGCCAGTTAATAACATTTACACCCTGAATATAACGGCTGCCGATTACAAGATCATTTTTTTCGATTGCTTCGAGGAACATATTAATAACCTTTGGATCATGCGAAAAATCGGCATCCATTTGAATTGCGATATCATATTTGTTTTCAATCATAAAACGGAAACCGGCAACGTAAGCAGTACCCAATCCCATTTTACCGGCTCGACGAATAATCTTCACTCGTGGATCCGATTTGCCATATTCTTCTACGAAATCGCCCGTTCCATCGGGGGAATTATCATCAACGATCAGTATGTCGAGATCAGGATATCTTCCGAGCAATTCGGGGATAAGTCTCCTGACGTTGGTCAACTCATTATATGTGGGTACTATTACAAGCGATTTCTTCATACTCCGGGGAACCTCAATATGTTCATTATTCGAAATGACCCTTACCTAATAATACAACGAAAATTGTTCTAAGTAAAATCTTTATGTCCATTCTGAGCGAGATATTTTCAATATAAAACAGGTCATAACGTAATTTGACCTTAACATCTTCTACATCTTCATCATATTTATGTTTCACCTGCGCCCAGCCCGTTACACCGGGTCTTACTTTAAGGCGGCGTTTGTATAACGGAATTTCCTCAGCAAGTTTCTCCACGAAATATGGTCTTTCGGGACGTGGACCAACCAGACTCATCTCTCCTTTCAGAACATTGTACATTTGCGGAATTTCGTCGATTCTTACTTTTCTGATAAATCTACCAACACGTGTAATCCGCGGATCATCTTTTACTGACCACATAGGACCCGATTTTTTTTCGGCATCAGCGCGCATTGACCGGAATTTTACCATCTTGAATACTTTGCCATTTAATCCCGAACGTTCCTGCCGGAAAAATACTGGTCCGGGTGAATCAATCTTGATCGCAATTGATGTAATAACGACGACCGGAAATGAAATAATGAGGATAATAAATGAGGCGATAATATCAAGGAGGCGCTTCATTTTCTTTTCCCATTCCGGCATTAGCTGAGGCATTACATCAATAAGCGGAAAACCATATATCTGGGATGTTCTTGCCTGACCGCCAATAATATCGTAAAGGTCGGGTACAATTTTTATGCGAACATTTTTCTCGTCACTTTTGGCGATGACATTCATCATCACATCATCTTCATGTTTTTCCAGCGCGATTATAATTTCATGAATATCATATAGATCAATAACTTTATCAATGTTTTTGAAAACATCAACAACTTTGATCCCCTTATATTCCTTATCGATGTTTTCTTCCTTAACGGCAACATACGCCACTACATCAAGCCCGAGCGCGGGATGAGTGTGAATTGTGTTGTGTATGTTGTTTGCTTTTGGGTTATACCCGATTATAACCGCGTTTCTTCTGCCGATACCTTTGATGAGAAGTCTTCGCTGAAAACTCCGGATAAGAACTCTTCCGGTACTGACAGTAAAGAGGAACAGACCCCAATAGACAAAGATGATAAATCTGTTTGTTGATGGAACTTGCTGCCTGTAATCGTCAAACAGGATTATCGCGAACAGAATAAATATCCCTACGAATGATGATTTGAATAGTGTAGAAAGCTCATCAAACCGGGAAGAGGCAAACCATGTCCGGTACATCCCGACAAACATAAATATCATCATCCAGTACAGGTACGCGAATCCCATTGTAAGGAAAAAATCGGGGCTGGTGATCATTGTAAACCATCCCGTTTCTACCCTGAGGTAAAAGAAGAGCATCCACGCCAGATTGATCGTAAGGAAATCAATCGTAAGGACTAATATTTTTTCAATTTTTCTGTTCAAGTAAAAGAATTTTATTCACAAAATTATACAAGCTTAATAAACTAATCAGGGTTAATTATTTTCACCCTAAAATCTTATCACGTATATGTTCACCTATTGAGAGTGAAGCTGTAGCTGCCGGAGAGGGCGCGTTACATACGTGAAATACTCTCCCGTCACCAACAATGTAGAAATCGTCGATCAAGCCGCCTTCCTTGTCGCAAGCCTGGGCGCGAATACCGGCTCCACCTGGAGTAAGATCTTCTGCGGTAATTGAAGGCATAAGTCGCTGAAGAGCTTTTACAAAAGCGCCTTTGCTGTATGAACGGTAAAATTCACCCATGCCGGTTTTCCAAAATTTGTACATCACCTTCCTGAATCCCTTCCAGGCAAAAGTTTCGATAGCGTCTCCGGCGTTAAATGAAAATTTACTGTAACCTTCACGTTTGAATGATAGAACAGCGTTTGGACCTGCTTCAACTTCACCATCAATCATGCGTGTAAAATGAACACCAAGAAACGGAAACGCGGGATCGGGTACCGGATATATCAGATTTTTTACAAGTGATCGTTTTTCTTCTTTTATCTTGTAGTATTCACCGCGGAAAGGAACAATTTTAACAGGAAGATCAGGGTGCGTGAGCTTAGCGATTCGGTCGCTCTGTAAACCCGCGCATGAAATCAACAGTTTTGAAGAAAACGTGGATGATTTTGTAACTACTTCAATATCATCAGTTTTTTCGCTAATACCTGTTACTTCCTGACCAAATTGAATATCAGCACCTTTTTCACGGATTATATCCGCAAGTTTTTGAGAAACCACTTTGTAATCGATAATTCCGGTTTGAGGTACGAAAATCCCTGCAACGCCTGCAACGTTTGGTTCAATTTCTCTAACTTCTTCACCGGAGAGTTTTTTAAGGTTTTTCAACCCGTTTTCGATACCTCTGTCATAAATTTTGTCAAGCTGTGGTATTTCGCTTTCTGTAACCGCAACTATTACTTTGCCGCAAAGGTCGTATTTTATATCATTAACGTCACAAAAATCAATCAGGTATTTATAACCACGTCGGCAGTTGGTAGCTTTAAGGCTGCCCGGTTTGTAATAAATTCCGGAGTGGATTACTCCGCTGTTGTTACCGGTCTGGTGCTTTGACACACCGTTTTCTTTTTCAAGTACAAGTATCTTCTTGTTCGGCTCTTTTTCCAGTATTTTGTAGGCTGTTGCAAGTCCTACAATTCCGGCACCGATAATAATAATGTCATATGTCATCTTTTACCACTTGTCAGATTTAGGTAAAATAAGTCCAATTATATATCCAAGTCCCCACGCAAAGTGCATCGAGAAAATCAAAAACGGGAGGACGGGTAGAAATTTCAATTTTGACGGAAATAGTTTAAGGAATATCGAACCGATGTTCACTAAAAAATAGACTCCAAGCAGAAGCAGGAATAGATAAAGGATTACAGGATTAAAGATCGCTCCAATTCCGAGAGTTAAAAGAGTCAACACAAACAGCGGCGGAATAACGTGCACAATCTTGATAGAATTGAGGTGTTTTTTGAGGACATTTACACGTAAAATACCGTAACGGAACATCTGTTTTATAAAGCGCTTAATCGAGCTGCGCGGATAGTAAAATGTTTTAATTTTAGGTGAGTAGAATATCTTGTATCCGGCATTTCTGATTCGCCAGTTGATTTCGGCATCTTCTGAGATGGTGAATTTTTCCTCAAAATAGCCTATCTCTTCGAAGAGTTCTTTTTTATATGCGGCGTAAACAACTGTATCAACGAACTGTTCTTTTTTACTCCATCGATATTGTGCGCTCGCCATACCGAAAGGGAGTTCCATCGCCTGCCCGATCAGCGATTGAACATATGTTAAACCAACATTTTCCTGAGTGCCGCCGGTAACTTTAACATTTTTTTCATGAAGGTAATGATTGTTATATTTTACAAAATCCTCATGGATTCGGGTATGGGCACCCAAAATTACAACAACATCCCCGGTAGAGTTTTGTATGCCGATATTGAGTGAACGTGGTGTTTTCTTTTCGGGGTTAAAATAGAGTTTTATGTTGGGGTTTTTATCCTGATATTCTTTTATTATGCCATGAGTCCGGTCAGTAGAATTACCATCGACAATAACTATCTCAATAAGCTCGCTATCATAGTTCTGAGCAGCAATTGAATCGAGACATCTTCCTATATAATCCTCTTCGTTCAAACAGGGGATAACAATAGAAAACTTGTATTTGTTTTCTGTCATAAAAAGGTTCAAATGATTAAAAAATTACAATTTTAAAATATAACGTTTTTCATACCTCAATTTCCATTTTTAAGAAAATTAAGGCGATCAACTTTTGTTAGATTTCGGCGTATCGATAAATTATTTGGGATGATATCCGAACCGGGAATATTTTTATTCTTTTGCAGCGTTGTAGAAGCGGTTACTTTGTCTCTAAATATATTTCGACGAAGAATCACGCAAGAGTTTGGCGGATTGTTTCGGGAGGTGATCAAATGTCACAGTCCCTTACAAAATCATCCTCCCTCTTTCGAAAGGAGGACGCAAACCATTGCGTGTCGTTGGCAAAACTCCAGGAGTGAATTCGAGTATTTTTATTTTTCGACTATCGACTATCGACTATCGACTATCGACTATCGACTATCGACTATCGACTATCGACTATCGACTATTTCATTAGAAGCATTTTACCGGAATGTTGTTTAGCCGGTGTGGAGATAACATAAACATAAATTCCCGAGGTTAGATTTTCAGAGTGAAATTTGATTGTTTGTTCACCAACAGAGTAAAAATCATCGGTAATAGTTTTTATTCTTCTTCCGAGAATATCATATATCTCTACTTTTATATTTTGCTGTATATCGTTGTAAAACTTTATAGTTGTTGAAGGATTAAATGGATTTGGATAGCAGGGATATACTTCGAATGCGTTTGGAACGATTACGGTCTCATTTTCATTAGTTCCGGTCATTATAACTTCGGGCGATAATTTTCTGTTTACTGTCAACATTATCGCGTCAGCCATCAAGATATCACCGGAAGAGAGATAACTATTGTCAAGAGACGCAACAGAAAATGAGGCTGATGAATCAAAATATTCGGTGCCCACTAAAGTCCACCCGCTATTGCTATTTGATGATTGATCAAAAATTATTTCTGTCGGATTAGCGGATTCCGGTTTTAATACAAATCTCGCGGAATCAGTAAAGTTGAATGATGGTGAATTGTGGAAGTAAACGTTGTACCAAGCTGATTCTTTAATTTTCGAATGATAGGTCAGCGAGGAGAAACTATCCGGATCATTGAGCGTATAAACCGAGCCGCCATATCCGGGACCCGAAAAAACTTCCCAATTTCCTGATATTGTATTTCCTTCCCGGTTTTCATCCGAGATATATGCTTTAGGTCTTCTTGCGCCATTTCTGCCTGGCACGAGCGCAAAGTCTTTGTAGTAAGTAGCGAGAAGAGTATCGCCCAACTGATCATTGTTTTTTCTTAACCCTTCATAATAGAAAAACGCTTCGCCCATAACATTTCTGTCACGGTTTGCCTTCATAGCTTTCTTCAGGTAGTCGGGAGTCATTACATACGCGTTTGAACCCGTGCCGATATTCATAAGAATGGCGGAGAAAAATCTGTCACGTTTTGCCACTGGCACATACGATAGGGCGATATTCAGTTCGTACAAATATTCGTTGAAAGTATAGCGATAGAGCTGTGGAATAATATGATCCACAATGTCTTCATCAACCCAGGTTTTGGAGTCTTGCAGATAGTTATCATAAGCCCACGGATATATACTTGGTGAAGAGGAGACGAACAGATTAGGGTCGTGATCTTTAACGAGGTTTTTAACATCAACATACCATTCGTTCATTTTGTCAGCGCGCCATCTTTTCCAGGCTGCGTTGGTGTAGTCGGTAGGTGGGGCAGCATCGTTATGTTCCGCTTTGTAAATCGCTACTGTTGTGCTATCGTAGCCACCTTCAATCGGCAACGCCGGTATCCTGTCGGAAAACTCAACACCGTCAACATCGTAATTTATGATTACTTCTTCAACGAGTGAATTAATGAAATCCTGAACATCCGGATTTATTGCGTTCATCCAGTCGAAACCATTCTTTGTGCATATATTTCCGTCTTGTGTCCTGAGAGCCCAATCGGGAAATTTTTGGAGAATGTGTCCACCGAATGGGGGTGTACCACCGGAATACCATGCCGCGAACCCGTATTCGAACCAGGGGAGTACCTCAATTCCGTTTTTGTGTGCTTCAATAATTAATCGTTTGAGTGGGTCTCTACCGGTAAATTTCGGATTGATTTTGGTACCGAATAGAGATTCCATAGTTTCACTTGGGAAATTAGTATAACCACCATTCCAGACTACAGGTAGAATCACATTTACATTTATTGACGCAAGATAATCCATCGCCTTCGCGATGTTGGCATCACAGAACATTACATAACTGTCAACATCTGTAATTTTAACAGCGCGAAATTCTTCCAATGGTTGGGAAAGGAGTAGAGTACTGAGTAAGAGGGATAACAATAAAGATTTCATATAGCCACTTTTAATTAATAGTAGCTGAAAATTTGTCAATTTTTCCTCTAATAACAACTACACAAAAAGGTAGAAAATATTATTCGCTCCGGTTGGAATGTTTAACGCAACATGGAGCGAAATTAAATTATTGCTGTTTTAAATGACGCAATTAGTATCTCTATTCTTTGGTATCCATACCGAACATTTTCCACTCTTCTTTTGCCGGACCATATATTCCGGGTACTTTTAATCCGAGCAGACGCATGATTACAGTCATCTGACCACGATGGTGGATCATATGTTTGGTGAGGACTTCAAGGAGTTGACCTTTCGTCCAGCTTTGTCCGTAGATCGTGAGTTTTTCATCCAGACTCGCATCTGCCCATTTTGTTTTAAGCGAGTGAATAAGCTTGGCACTGAATTCTTTAAACTTTGCCACAAGGTCGGATACTGTTGCCGGAAGATCATCTTCGCCGGCAAATTCTTCATCAAAAAGACCTGCTTTATGAGGCATCTCTGTAATGGTATGAGTGATATGCCATGCGAGTCGGGCAAGAGTTCTTACATTTTCGTAAGGAGCCTGATTGAGAGATTCATCCGTGAGAGATTCGAACATCTTGATTGTGAGATCAGATTCTTTTTCCCAATCGTTCAGGAAGGATTCGAGATTACAGTACATTCTATCACCTGAAATAATTTAAAAGTTTTTATAAAGCTAAAATAACTTTCTATTAGTTCAGGTAAAATGATTCTATAAGATTTAATCCACGGTTTACCCGGAATTTTTCAACTTTTTTCTCATAAAGCAATTTTCCGCCATCGCCAATATACCTGATCGATATGTTATGAAAACCGGGTTCGAGCTCAAACTCCGCTACAAAGGAATACGCCGGGAGAGTTCGCCAATTGCGAAGATCAGCGTTTTCAGTGGCATCAAAAGCAACGTTGGTCGCGAACTGGGCAAGTCCGCCAAGCAAACCACCGCCCGCTTCCTTACCTAATTTTTTACCCAGCTGGTTGGAGGCTAACCCTTTTACCACAGCGCGGGTGATTGTCTTGAAAAATGTAACACCTTTCTGTGCCTGAAATGTTTTTTCAGCTACTTTGGCGAGATTCTCAATTAGCTCTGCTTCACCGAGTTTTCTGCCATCGGAGAAAATTTCAATACGCTCGACAAAAGAGCCGGGTTCATAGATCTTCGGAAAAGAAAACTTGAAATTATATCCCCCCTTTATTCCGGGAAATGGAATTCCTTCAGCCCAATAGTTCGAAGGATCAGAAACCATAATAAAGCCGTCAAAAGTTGAGATACGCGCTCCTACTGCTTCTTTCTGGGGACCGGGTCCGGCAAACGCAAGGATGTTGAGTAGCGATTTGTTTTCATTTGTGGTGTTCGTAACGGCTGTCGGTGCGGGGAAATCATATATATGGGGATATTGTTTGAAAGCATCCATTGTTTGTTCCAAACTAATCCGACTGTTGTCATATTCGTCGTCTGCTCTGAATACAAGATGGCTGAGATAATTAGCAAGCGCGTTATTATAATATTCAATCGGTATCGCGTTGATATCAATTTTCGCGTCTTCTGATTCATTCAGTTCTTCGACGTAACTTTCGTATTTATTATCGAGCGATTGAAGTTTTACGTTTACTTTTTTTATTTCAACATAAGCTTCATCAGTTTTTGCAAGATTTATGTAATTGAGTGCTTTGAAGATGTTTATATAAATATCCTCATAAACCTCACCGTCATAAGCGAGAGCGTTATCGTTCAGGAGGAGTGACGCGGCTCCTTTCGATATACTTTTGGTGAAAAGATCATCGATGAGGTTTTCGGCTTCGGTAAGTTCTGTGTTGCTTTTATCATACTCACCCTGATAATGGAAAAGTATTCCTTTATCAAGATGTTCGAGCACTTTATCTTTATCAGAATAATGGTCATTGGCAGCAGCGTCTGTTATATATTTGGCGGCTGCCTCATAGTTCCCGCGTTCCAGCTGTTGTAGAACAGGATCGTAAAACTGAGTGTCAGTTCTTAATGAAGAGCAGCCGGTACCAATAATTATCGTGACCAGAATTAATAATATTTTCGTCAACCTTTTCATGAAATCGGGATCCTGATACTTACCATTTAGTGTTTAAAAATAGTCATTCCCGGGGGGACCGGGGAACGACTTCCGAATTTCTTACATAGAGTAAGAGTCCTGAGAAATGAATTTTTTAATCTTTTTGTTGCCCAACCAAACTTTTTCGTTAGTTTCTATATTTATCAACTCCATATCAACCTGATAAAAAATAACACGCTGACCTTCAGCCATATCAGTTACAGAATTTACAGTACCTGACATATAATAATCAGCACCAAGTTCTTTATAGAATTTTTTAAAAGATTCTTTTGACGCAAATTCGTTCTGATCTTTTCTTTCTTCACGGATCTCATCACGCTGATCTTTTTCCGCTACAAATTTTACCTTGCCGGTATTGAGCAATTCGCGTTCGATATCGTTTGCAAAAACATCTACGGCGATGTGTTCGCTGGATTTATTTCTGATTTTACCAACAACGACTACGGGTTTGCGGCTTTCTTTTTGAAGAAAATCAGTAAGCCATGGGCGTTTCAGAGCATCATCAACCATCTCTTCGGCTACCAGACGAGCATCGGTATCATTCCATTTTCCTGAAAGATCGATCATTTCTTGTGTATCTATTCTTGCTACTTCACGTGTTGAACCACCGCAAGCGGTTAGAAAAAGTGAAAGCAAAACAAATGCTGAAATAATTATTTTTTTTGTGAACATTTTATACTCCAATCAAATTTTATTTTGTTTTCTAATTGTTTACAAATTGCATACCATTTGGTTTTATTGACTCAAAGGGCTTTTTCATAAACCAAAGTGTACAAAAAAATGAAACAAACTGAACTAAATAACCAACAGATTTTATAAATTTGTTACAATTACGTGATTATTCTGTTCCCCTCATTTCTTATTTATATATCAGAAAATATAAGAAATAGTAAATATGAAATAATTAAAATCATACAATTGGGGAGGAACAAATGAACACATTATTGGAAAACACAAATAATCCGTTGAGAGAATTAATAAGTGACGAAATATACAATCTGCTGGAATCAAAAAATCTTATTAATTCAAAACTCGTGAGAGATTATGTAATGCGTAAAAAATTCAAATCGATGCGCGCAAGCAAAGTGAGTGTGAGCGAAGCGATTGACCAACTCAGAGATGAATATCCCTACCTTCAGTATGACTCGATCAGAAAAATAATCTATTCAAATAAATTTAACGATTGAAAAATCGTAAAATGAATAACAGCAGCAACCGGATGCCGACCGTTGCGGCTCCGGACTGTTGTTCCTTTTTCTCTCACCCAAATACCGCATTATTTGCCACTGCCCCAAGTTTGAATTATATTTGAAGCTGCATAGAACAATTATTCAGGATTTGATTTGAATGAAAAACAATTTGAGGTCTTCCTTGAAATTCACAAGGATATACCTCGCGAGGGACCGGGTGATTCGGATATAACCAAAAGTACCTTTAAACTATGTACAGACCTTCCCGAAAAACCGGAAATACTTGATGTCGGTTGTGGTCCTGGTTTTCAGACCTTTGACCTGGCTGAAGTTTCCGATGGTAATATTACCGCGCTCGATTATCATGAACAGTACATAAAAGTTCTCGAGAAAAATGTAAGCTCCGCCGATATGCAGAACAGAATCAAATGTGTTCGGGGAGATATGAACAAAATGGAGTTTCCTCCTGAAAGTTTTGATTTAATGTGGTCGGAGGGTGCCGTTTATATTATGGGGTTCGATGAAGGCCTTAAAGAATGGCGGAAATTTCTCAAACCGGGCGGATATTTGTGTGTGACCGAACTCTCCTGGATAAAGGAAAACCCTCCGGCGGAAGTTGCTGATTATTGGAATGAAAATTATCCCGGAATGATGAAAGTTGCGGAAGGCAACAATATTGCATTGAAACGAGGTTATGAAATTGTTGAAAATATAGTCCTTCCCGATAGTGCCTGGTTCGATAATTACTACAACTATATTGAAGTCAAACTTCCCGAGATGAAGGCAAAATATCAATCGAGTGATGATCTGCTTAAAGTAATTGAAAATGAGGAGATAGAGATTGATATGCGCAGGAAGTATGGCGAATATTACGGATATGTGTTTTATGTGCTGAGGAGAATAGATCAGTGAGTTCAACTTTCAGTCTGACATTGAAAGATATTCTCGAAATCAAACCTGAAGTAGTTGTGTTACCCTGGGGTGCGACCGAAGCGCACAATTATCATTTGCCATATTCCACCGATGTTACGGAAGCTTTCGAAGTTGCTGCACAATCTTGTGAAATAGCGAACAGCAAAGGCGCCAAAACTGTGTGTTATCCTGCGGTGCCGTTTGGTGCAAATGCCCAGCAGCTTGATCAGCATATCACTGTTAGTCTGAGTGTAAAAACAATGTACGCTATTCTGGAAGATGTTTGCACTTCGTTGACGAAACAGGGTGTTAAAAAACTTGTGATATACAATTTCCACGGCGGGAATGAGTTCAAGCCCTTTATCCGGGATTTAATGGGAAAGTTTGAAGTTTTTATATTGCTTATTGACGCTTTCAGAATGATACCGGAAGAAGTTGACGAAATTTTCGACGTGCCCGGAGATCATGCGGGTGAGCTGGAAACATCCCTCATGATGTATATCAAAGGAAATATCAGCAAATCTGAAGCAGGCGAAGGTAAAAGAAATGATTATAACCTGAACGCATTATCGGAATCGGGTATATGGTCGCCTCGGCCCTGGTCAAAAATCCACCCTGATACCGGTTCGGGTAATCCTGTATTAGCGGATGCTGAGAAAGGGAAAAAATATTTTGAGCGGCTTACAGAGAAAACCGCAGAAATTTTTCTGGAATTGTCGAATACTCCTTTCGAGCGATTACCTTAGTTGAGAAGCCAATAATTAGTGATTTAAATAATTTATAGAGCTAGTTAAAACGATGAAAAGTTATTCAGATTTTTCGTTAGAAGAGAAAATCGGTCAGATGTTGATGATCGGATTTCACGGAAAAGAGTTAGATGGCAATGTTATCGACGATCAGATCGGGGAAGTTAAACCGGGGGGATTCTGGTTGACCGATAATGACACTCCAATGGGAAAAACATTTGGTAATATCGAATCGCCTGATCAGGTTAAAAAATTGGTCAGCTCCCTGAAAGACGCTTCCGAAACCCCTCCTTTTATCAGTATCGACGCCGAAGGCGGGCGTGTGATACGTTTGAAGGAAAAGTTTGGTTTTCCGGGTACAGTATCGGCAAAGTATCTCGGCGATAAAAATGATCCCGAATTAACGTTCAAAGAATATGAAAAAATAGCGCTATTATTAAAAGAATTAGGGATAAACTTTAATTTCGCGCCTGTCGTTGACCTTGAACTTAATAAAGAAAATCCACCACTTGCCAAAAAAGAAAGATGTTTTGGTGAGACTTTAGAGCTGGTAATTTCACACGCTGAACAGATGATTAAAAGTCACGTTAAACATGACATTTTGTATGTTTTGAAACACTTTCCAGGTCACGGTAGTTCGGGGGATGATTCTCACGATGACCTTGTGAGTGTATCAGGTTCATGGCAGGAAAAAGAACTCGAGCCATACAAATATTT
>BQMY01000107.1 GCA_022181065.1 Melioribacteraceae bacterium
TTTTTTGATTTTCTCATACTGAAAGATAATAAATATTAGTGTATCTTTCAAGGGGACTTCACACTAGCAAGCGTATTATCAGAACGGTGGATTCCATACTCAATATGTCGGATTTGCAGCTAGGAATTTATCAGGCTTCTAAAAGAGAAGTAAATATTGTTGAATTGTTGGAAATTTTATTAAAAGAGTTTAGAAGTATAGCCGATAGCAAAAATCTCAAATTGATTTTCAGCACAGATATACAAGAAAAAGTTATTTATCTGGATGATTACGCTTTCGGACAAATCATGGCAAATTTACTCGATAATGCATTGAAATATACTAAAGAGGGTAAAGTTGAGTTGAAATTGGAAACCGGAAAAGAGATCAGGATCAGTGTACTTGACACCGGTATTGGTATTTCAGAGGAGTTTCTTCCCAATTTATTTACCCCGTTTTCGCAGGAGGAGCAAGGCTATACCAGAAGCTACGACGGAAATGGTCTGGGACTGGCGCTTGTGAAAAAATATTGTGATTTTATTGGTGCTGAAATTGAAGTACAAAGTAAAAAGAATGAAGGTACTGTTTTTACTATAATTTTCAATTAGTCCGGAAAACGGTCATAAGTTGTGTAGAATAAATTGTACAATGTAAAATCCTGAAATAGGATGTCATTCCCGTGCAGAAGGGAATCCAGAGATGTTGTATTGTCGATAAATAACAATCAGAACCCACCCCCTCCGACGCGTCGGGCCCTCCTCCCGCTTCGCGGGATAAACTTTAGCAAATGGAGGGGCAAAAACATTATAATATGCGCATGAACTTGTTATTTCCACATTTACCGGAAATCTATTACAATTTACTATGAGATGCCCTCCGCATGTGGCGGATTCAAGTACAAGACCAAGTTATGTCCCTGATTAATTTCGCTTTCGAGCAGAGCGGGAATGAGCCGGACATTGTGGAATATTCAGTCATCAACGGGTGCTTCGAGTGCCTCAGCAACCCTTATATGAAAGACCCTGGGGTTTGAGTAACTCATCAACCCTTATATGAAAGACCCTGAGGTTTGAGTAACTCATCAACCGGGGAAGGGCCGGGCGATGTGTATATTTCAGTCTGTGACGGGTCTTCGATAAACTCAGACACCTCATTAGTAGATCCCTGTGGTCCGACAGGCTTTGTTCTGAGCTTGTCGAAGGCTCACCAACCAGGGAAGGTTCGGGCAAAGATAGATACCATTTCTTTCAAATGTCAAAACAAAATGTTAAATTCATTTTAATTCAAGATGAGGACAAAATGGCATATATGTATATCCTTGAGTGCTCGGACAAATCTTTCTATACAGGCTCAACCATTAATCTGGAAAAACGTTTGGCTCAACATCAAATGGGTGAAGGTGCTAATTATACCAAAACCAGACGTCCGGTTAGGCTGGTCTATTTCGAAGAATGTAAGAATATAGCCGATGCGTTTGCTAGAGAGCAGCAGATTAAAGGATGGGGAAGGAAAAAGAAAATTGCATTTATTCATGAAAATTATGAAGAATTACCCTCATTATCCCTGAGAAAAACAGTAGGTTCCTGAGGTGACTCGAAGGGCCGGACACTGTGCAAAATTAAGTCCGCTGTGGGGTTGTTCGTTTTTATCATTAAAAGAAAAACTTGATGCCCGATCAGGTCGGGCATGACAATTCGAAACTTTATATTTAAGCTCCTTTGGTTCTCGCCTGTCCCATGTTTGAAAAAAGGTCCCTGAGGTCACTCGAAGGGCCGGGCGATGTGTATATTTCAGCCTGTGGCGGGTCTTCGATAAACTCAGACACCTCATTAGTAGGTCCCTGAGGTCACTCGAAGGGCCGGGCGATGTCGAATTTCAGCCTGTGGCGGGTGCTTCGAGTGCCTCAGCAACCCTTATATGAAAGGTCCCAGTGCTTCGAGCGACTCAGCAACCCTTATATAATAGGTCCCTGTGGTTTATCACCCGCCTCACTTTGCTCGGAAGGGCTATCATTTTGGATATAAAAAACGGCGCTGGGAGCGCCGTTTTTTTTATTATCTTTTTCGTTCTTCGTACATATCTTCAATCAGATGTCCGTAACGTTCTTCGATCACCTTTCTCTTAACTGAGAGTTTCGGGGTAAGTTCACCACCCTCAATTGTAAAGGGTGTTTCGAGCAGGGTGAACTTACGAACTCTTTCAAAATTCGCAAGGTTTTTCTGGAAATTCCCCAATTCTTTATCAAGCAATTCATTGATCTGTTTAAGATTGACCAACTCTTTCTCATCTTTGTAAGGAATTCTGTTGGCGTCGGCATATTCTTTCAACGCTTCGAAATCGGGTACTATCAACGCGCTAAGGAACATACGTCTGTCACCAATTAGCACAAACTGTTCGATGTATTTACTTGCGAGGAACATATTTTCAATTGGCGCGGGTGCTACATATTTACCACCTGTGGTCTTAAACAGGTGCTTCTTGCGGTCGGTAATATGAAGAAAACCTTCAGCGTCAAACACACCGATATCACCGGTATGGAGCCATCCATCCTTGATAGTTGCTTCAGTTTCTTTTTTGTTTTTATAATAGCCTTTCATAATGTTCGGGCCATATGCAAGAATTTCGCCATCTTTCGCGATTTTTACCTCAACACCGGGGAAGAGTGTTCCAACCGTACCAAACTTGTAGTTGTTTTCACGGTTTGCAGCAATAACAGGGGAGGATTCTGTTAGTCCGTAACCCTCACATATTTTAATCCCGACAGCATCAAAAAATTCTCCAAGTTCACGGGCAAGAGCCGCACCACCGGAAATAATAAATCGAAGATTTCCACCGGTGATGTTTTTAAGTTTATCCAGAACAAGTTTATCAGCCAGTTTTTTCTTGACCGTCACTGTTATTGGAACAGTGGAGCCACTCTGTTTGGCAGTAGCAAATTCTCTTCCAATTCCGACAGCCCAATTGAAAATTTTCTGCTTCTTCTCCGGCTGTTTCTCAACGTTTTTCATGATTTTGGAGTACATACGTTCAAACAGACGAGGTACAGCGGTCATGAGAGTTGGTTTGAGTTCTGTTAAGTTTTGAGCAATTTTTTCAATACCCTCGGCGTATGCTATCGTTGATCCACCTGATATCGCGGTATAATATCCAGCCATTCGTTCAAAAATATGGCAGAGTGGAAGGAATGAAAGGAAAGAATCCGTTTCTCCGATGCTGAATGATTCGTGTGCCGCTTTAACGTTTGAAACAATATTTTTATGAGTTAGCATCACTCCTTTGGGTTCACCGGTTGTTCCAGAAGTATATATAATGGTAGCCAAATCCTCTTCATCAACCTCACTGACGCTATCCCAGAGGTGATTCGGGTTTTCCTTTCTGAAGGAGTCACCCATACTCTGAACCTGTGAAAGAGTAAATACATCTTTCTCTTCGACTTCCATATCGTTAAGAACTATGATAAATTTGAGCGATTTACACTTATCACGCACTTTTAATACTTTATTTAGCTGAAATTTATTTGAAACTATAATCCCGACTGATTCGGAATTATTAAGAATAAATTCGATTGTATCAGAAGTTAAGATAGGGTAAAGAGGTACATCAACGGCACCTAACCCCAATATTGCCAAATCGGAGTAAACCCATTCGGGACGGTTTTCCGAGATGATAGCAACATTGTCGTTTCTTTTAACACCCATCGATGCCAATCCTGCGGCAAAACGTTCCACATGTTCCGCGACTTCACTGTAAGAAATCCCTTCAAATTTGCCGTCAACCTTCTGCATAAGCATTGGTTTTGTTTGCTTGGGACCATATTCCTTTGCCAGTATATAAAAGATATCAGCAATGGTCTTGAAATCTCTGATTAGAGCCATTCTTTCTCCTGTAAAATTTCTGCTAATTTAAGTGCGGGGCTGTTAAAAATCAACCCCGTTAAATATTGAAATTATCGAATTTAAACTTTTATGAAGATTTTTTTGGAATAGAGTATCCACATAAAGCCTAACCAGATAATGATATAGGTGAGTGCCCATGCAAGTGAAGCGTTGATTGGATCGAAAATTGGCAGGAAGATTGACTCGAACAGAAAGTTTTTAAGAGTAATTGATGTTCCACCATCCTGCGGGATTTTAATGACATACATCAATCTTCCGATAATACCCGAGAGGAAAAATACTGTTATGGCGTTCATCCCGTATACCTCAAACGATTTAGCCCATTTTTTGTAGCCGAGCACGTCAATGATCCAGTAGCACATCGTCAAAAAGTGTAAGGCAAGTCCGCCTGTATAAAGAACATAACTGCTTGTCCAGATTGATTTGTTGAGCGGGAAAAATCCACTCCATACATAACCTGCGAGAAGTAAGATGTTTGCCCAGAAGAACATCCAGAGAGCTTTTGTTTTTGGCTCGTGATCCCTTCTGATCCAATCCCCGGTGAGGATACCAATAATTGCGGTGCCTATAGCCGGCAGGGTGCTAAGTAATCCCTCCGGATCCCAAACTTTTGTCGCGCTCCACATGTGTCCGTTTAAAATCATGTTGTCAAACCATGCCGCGAGATTTGTGGTTGGTTCCAGGTTAGCATATCCCACACCGGGAACAGGTATGAGCGTCATAATTAACCAGTAAAACAAGAGCAATCCACCACCGAGATATGCAATATTTTTAATGCTCATTTTAAGAAAGAGTATTGCGGTAATCAGGTAAACCAAAGCGATACGCTGCAGAACTCCGGGTATGCGAATATTAGCGAAAGTATCTCCTATACTCGCTATAGCCGCACCAAAGCCCTGATCCCAAACTCTTATAAAGGGAAAACTTGCGAGTATAAGTCCTAATCCAAATAGAATAGCGCTTCTTCTAATAATGTTTTTAATCAATGCTGACTGGTCATCGCCACGCTCTTTTCTTTTTGAAAGTGAAAGGGTAATGGCAACTCCAACGATAAACAGGAAAAACGGAAAAATCAGGTCGGTGGGGGTACAACCATGCCATTTTGCATGTCGGAGGGGAGGGTAGATATCACTCCATGTACCGGGATTATTCACGAGAATCATTCCTGCAATTGTTATTCCACGAAATACATCCAGGGAGAGGAGCCTTCCTTTTTTCTGTAACGGTTGTTCGGACATAAAATATAGACCTCGGTAACTTGTTATTTAATAGATGTTTAACAAATTTTTATGCGAATGAATATATAAAAATTTCATATAATTGGGTCTTGTAAATAATCTACTACGCAAATATCGGGAAAATAAATGAAATTTGTTCGCAAACTTTATGATTGGGTTCTTCATTGGGCTGAAACGCCATACGGACCAATCGCCCTGTTTTTACTTGCTTTCGCTGAAGCATCGTTTTTTCCAATTCCACCTGATGCTTTGCTTATCGCATTGGTGCTGGGAGTTCGGAAAAAGGCCTTTAATTTTGCTATGATCTCAAGCATTGCGTCGGTGCTGGGTGCTATCGGTGGTTACGCTATTGGATATTATGTATGGTGGTCGGGTACAGGTGAGTTTTCATCTGTGGCAAACTTCTTCTTCAATAATATTCCCGGTTTTAGTCACGACATATTTTATCGTGTGCAGGGGATGTATGAAGAGTGGGATTTCTGGATTGTATTCACTGCCGGCTTCACACCAATACCATTTAAGGTATTCACAATTTCCAGTGGTGCATTTAGTATAAGTCTGGTAATGTTTATTATTGCGTCATTTATTTCCCGCTCGGCAAGATTTTTCCTTGTTGCGGCGTTAATCTGGAAGTTTGGGGATCAGATTAAAGGATTTATCGACAAGTATTTTAATTTGCTGGCAATATTGTTCACAGTCCTGCTGGTTGGTGGTTTTGTGGTGATAAAATATATTTTTTAGAGTTTAATAAAAATCTGGATTGAAGAAAGCTGCGTTTTTGATGCGGCTTTTTTTATATCAGTCCCTTCGATCATTCCTTTGTTTTGTCATATCCGTGAATGCAGGAGTGGAGTTTTAATGGTTGTCTGGAAAAAAAACGGTTGAAACCGTTGGAAGAGAGGAGCCTATATATTCTATACCCACAACTGAAGTTGCGGGTTAATGATCAAGCTTGAATGTTGAAATAACGAGCGGATGTAGCGACGTACTCCCGTCATTGCTGCGTAAAGATGTATAATGATTATTTATAGTAGTAAAAAGCTGTGTATAATATACGCGTTTGTGTCATACCCGCGAAGGCGGGTATCCAGAAATCTTTTGGCGTTTATTCAATTGCCATCGGAGTAAAATTTTAGGGTCGATTACAAGTAGTTGCCAATACAAGTATGTCATGCTCTTGAATCCGCAGTGTCGTTGAGTATCATGGTTAAAGAGTCGGTTTTATAAGAGTGCGCGGGTTAACGGAACCCACCCCTCCGACGCTTCGGACCCTCCTCCCGCTTCGCGGGATAAACTTTATCAAATGGAGGGGCTAAAATTCCGGTTTTGGGAGTATTATAAACAGGATTACAGTTTATATTTCTCTCCACAGTAGGAGGTAATGATTTTTTACTGTAGTAAAAGCTGCTGATAATTTCCGCGTGTGCGTCATTCCCGTTTATCCGATTTAGGTGGGCGTATCCGCTTCGGGCAGAAGGAGTCCAGATTTACCGGTTGCCTGGAAAAATAAACGGTTGAAACCGTTGGAAGAGAGGAGCCTATATAGTCTATACCCACAACTGAAGTTGCGGGTTAATAATATCCGAACCCACCCCTTCCAAGATGGTAAGCCCAAACTTCTTCCTTATTTTTGGCTCTCGAGCGGTTCGCTTTGGAGAAGAAGGGTGTGGTAAAAAAACTGGATGCCCAATCAATCTTCCGTGGCTAAGTAAAAGGACAACCATTTAAAGCTGTCCTCCCCTTAATCAAAGGGGAGGAATTAAAGGAGGGGTTTAAAATTAAAAAATTGTGTGAGGTCAGGTTTTTACTCCTCATACAAACTTTTCCACCAGTCCGGTTTGTTTTTGAGGTATTTATCAAAGTAGGCAACGATGGTTTTTGTCCATTTTTTACGTTTGTCATATTGCATGATGTGGTGATCGAGCCCGTCAACCTCGACATATTCAACATCCTTTTTAAGTAGCTTCAGCGCGGCGTACATTTGCAGACTTTCACCTCTCGGCACGTTGGTATCGGAACTGCCGTGCAATAACAATAACGGTGTGTTGATCTTGTCAGCGTTGTATATGGGACTGTGATCTACATAAATATCCCGGCGATTCCAGGGGAAACTCTCCGCTGTCGCTACCGAACTGTAAAGGAATCCCCAGTAGCCTTCACCCCAGTAGCTTGTGAGTGCGCTTATACCGGCGTGCGAAATAGCTGCTGCGAACATATCTGTTTTTGTGATAACGTTCATAGTCATAAAACCACCGTATGATGCGCCAATACAACCAAGATTGTCGCCGTCAACAAACTGGTGAGCGTCGAGGAATTTTTCCGTTCCTTCGATAATCTGTTTTGCTGTAACTTCACCCCAGTCGTTAACATGAACCGAGCTGTAATTCTGTCCGAATCCATAAGCTCCTGTTGGTTGAAGTACATAAACAAAATATCCGTTGGCTGTCCAGATATTTTTCGGATAACGTCCTTCAAATTCTCGGGTCACCGGAGAAGTACCACCGTAATAATAAACAATCGCGGGATATTTTTTGCTTTTGTCGAAGTTCACCGGATAATAAACCCGACCTTTTACGTTATATCCTGTTTCACTCTCGAAATCAAAATCTTTTACATCACCAAGTCTGATATGATCATAGTTTTCGGCGTCAACATCAACGAGCAGTTTTGCGCTTTTCCGGTAACGATCCAGAATGTAAACCTTGTCTATTACATTTGAACTTGAACCTTTGAAAACACTCATATTGGAATTTGGCGAGTAGCTAATGGAGGCTACATATTCAACTCCGGTATCGATCTTTTCAAACTTTTCCGATTTTGGATCGAACTGATACAAATTTCTGTATGACTCATCCGTTACGTTGAAGAAAATTTTACCGGTTTTGGCATCCCAATACATACTATTTAATGAGGGATTGAAATTTTTAGTAATTGCTTTTACCTCTTTGGAGGCGATATTGTAAATATATGCCTGTGTGTCATAATCGTTTGGTATGTCAGCATCAGTGTTTTTTCCTGTACCGCCAAACTCCGAAGGTCCGCCACTCACGAGAATAGATTTTCCATCGGGACTGAATTCAGCACCGCCGCCCCAGTTTAACGTAAATAATGAATCGGTACCACCTGATACCATATCATATAAATAATAGTGTGATTTTCCATACGGGCGTTCATCAAAATTGATGCTGCTTGTTGAGTAAAGGATTTGTTTATTATCCGAACTCATATCAAGGAAGCTGTATGAATCATCACCGCTAACGAGTTCCTGAGAAACTCCGGAAAACAAATCATACATATAAATTGATGATTTACCGCCATACCAGGGATAACGGGATTGCGGGTATTCGTAACGCTTCAGGTCTTCTTTTTTGCTGTCGCTTTTGGAGGTTGTGTAGATTATTTTCAATCCGTCGTCACTCCAGTTGTAACCGGCGAAGTTTTCCACATTTTCCATCAGGGTGCTGGTTGTGTTGTTTTCAAAATCACGAAGGTAAAGAGTTGATTTACCGGAATTGCTGACTACATACGCAATTCGCTGACTTGCAGGTGACCAGTCGAGATTTCCGAAATCATCAGCAGGTTTGATAACTTCCTTTAGTCTGCCGTCGAAAGTGTAGTAGATTTCGAGCGAGCTGATACTTTTGTTCAGTTCTTTATCGCGTTCGGTTACCTTTACGAGAGTGTATGCTCCATCTCCGGAGATAGATACAGA
Source organism: Melioribacteraceae bacterium (assembly GCA_022181065.1). Taxonomy (GTDB): domain Bacteria; phylum Bacteroidota; class Ignavibacteria; order Ignavibacteriales; family Melioribacteraceae; genus BQMY01. The sequence continues at coordinate 8,826 of BQMY01000107.1, forward strand.
TGAAATTTTTCTGTTATCGAGCAAGTCGGATACTGTGGTGTACCTTGTCGGGTCAACTGAAAATTTAACATCCTCATCATTAGTGGAAGTGTAGGAGTATTCAAGCGTAACATCCCGAGTTTTGGGTGAATATATCTTCGTGAAAAGATAGTGCTTTCCGGCTTCGAGCGAGATAGATTTTTTATATTCTCCATCCTCGATCCCCTTTTTGATTATACCGGAATCAAAAATCTCATCAGAATTAAGATAAGCGGAAAGCGGAACGTTCGATTTGATCTTTAATTCGCCATTGGAAAAGTTTTCGTTTTCGATAAACAAAACCGTGTAAACGATCGTGTTTTCTTCCATTCTGAAGGAAATAACATTATCGTTAGCCGAAAGCTCAGCATATTCTTTTTTCCTCAAACTTTCTTCACGGGAAGGATATAAAGTTTCGGGATTAATTTTCGAACTATTGAGTATGTTATATAAACCATCCGGTTTGTCGGATATAATTTCTTTCGCGGCAAGTTTGTATGCCGGTCCGACTAAAATTTTATCTGCGGTCTGAGCGAAGGATAAAGTTGAAAAAAATAGTAAAATCAGGATCAATTTGGCTGCAGGTTTCATCAATACTCCAAAATTAGTTTATACCCAAAAATAAAAAATTAGAGAGAGTAACACAGATTTAACAATTACTGTGATAGCTATATATAAAAAAAAATCAAAGAATATTTTACATTTGAATACTAAAACTTGACAAAAAGATTATAGTGTACTATTTTCACCATAAACAAATCTGACTAATTATGCTTACTGAATTTGGTAAAATTTTCGTTTTCATTCTATTGGCAGTTTTTTTCGTGCTGATAGCCTTTTTTCTTGCGAAATTAATACGACCTTCACGTCCGACCAGGGAAAAACTCGAAACTTACGAGTGCGGTGAAAACCCCGAAGGTTCCCCGTGGGTACGCTTTAATCTTCGTTTCTACGTTGTAGCACTGATATTTATCATATTTGACGTAGAAGTGGTACTCTTGTTTCCCTGGGCACTTTCATATCAGGATTATGGAATATACGGATTTTTAGTGGGAATTATCTTCCTTTTGGTACTTGGTCTTGGAATGGCTTACGAATGGCGGAAAGGCGACCTTGAATGGGCACGCCCGAAACAAATCCCGCCCAAACTTAAAAAAATTAAAGAAGAATTAACCGAAGCGGTTATGGAATAGAATGGGTTTACTCGATAAAGAATTTGCTGACAGCAACATTGTAATCGCCAAAGCGGAAGACCTTATGAACTGGGCGCGCCTTTCATCATTGTGGCAGCTTGGATTTGGTCTGGCTTGTTGCGCGATAGAAATGATGGCAACCTCTGCCTCCAATTACGATTTCGACAGGTTTGGTGTTATACCACGCCCCTCACCACGCCAATCGGATATTATTATTATTTCCGGTACGGTTACATTAAAGATGGCGTTGAGAATTAAAAAATTGTACGAACAAATGCCTGATCCCAAATACATTATTTCTATGGGAAGTTGCGCAAATTGCGGTGGTCCATACTGGGAACACGGATATCACGTACTTAAAGGTGTTGACAGAATTATTCCTGTTGACGTGTACGTACCCGGATGCCCGCCACGCCCCGAGGCACTTTTGGAAGGTTTGCTCAAACTACAGGATAAAATCAGAAACGAATCGTTGACGAAAAAAGCATGAAAACACCGGAAGAAATATTCGAATTACTAAAAAATAAATTTGGTGAAGAACATATAACTTTCACCAACGATCAGGCGGGCGACCCGTATGTAACTGTTGCTCCGGAAAAATTCAGGGCTGCCGCTGTTTATCTTTCACGTGATGCGGAAATGAAATTCGATTCCCTTATGTTGCTTTCGGGGGTTGATGACGCGAACGGTGAAAAATCGAAAGATGAGAATGAAAATGAGATAATAACAGGCGGAACTCTTTCTGTTTATTATAATCTCTTTTCACTCGAGCTTCGCCACAAAGTTACTGTGAGAGTAAGCGTTCCCCGAGAAAATCCTGAAATTGAATCGATTACCGACATCTGGAGAACCGCCGACTGGCATGAGCGTGAGGCTTACGACATGTTCGGAATTATATTCAAAAATCATCCTGATCTTCGCAGAATACTCATGCCTTATGATTGGGACGCGGGATATCCGCTCAGAAAAGATTATCAAAATCCGGAATTTTATCACGGAATGAAAGTTCCATATTAATATAAAGTCTATGGCTATTAAAACTGAAGAAATGGTCCTTAATATGGGTCCGCAGCACCCGTCAACACACGGTGTGCTCAGGCTCGAACTAAAACTTGACGGTGAGCTTATCACCGGAGTTACTCCCCATATCGGATACCTCCACAGATGTTTTGAAAAACATTGCGAGGCTATGACTTATCCGCAAGTGGTGCCCTATACTGACAGGATGGATTACCTTGCCGCAATGTATAACAACTTCGGGTACGTAACCGCTGTTGAAAAATTGATGGGCATTGAAGTTCCCGAGCGTGTTGAATATATCCGAATTATAATGGGTGAACTTCAGCGAATCGCTTCTCACATGGTTGCTGTCGGTACATACGGACTCGATATTGGAGCCTTTACACCATTTCTTTATTTATTCCGTGACCGCGAAAAAATTCTTAGTCTGTTTGAAAAAACATGCGGTGCGCGTTTGCTATACAACTACATGTGGATTGGCGGAGTATCGCACGATTTGCATCCTGATTTTCTCAGACTCACAAAAGAATTTATCGACTATTTCAGACCGAACATTAAAGAGCTTAATAATCTTCTTACATTTAATAAAATATTTATAGAAAGAACCGCGAATGTCGGAATACTTCCGGCTGATGTAGCTGTGAATTATGGCATGACCGGTCCTAATTTGCGCGCGAGCGGCATCAAATACGATTTGCGCAAGGATGAGCCATACTCAATTTACGACAGGTTCGATTTCGATGTACCGATTGGAGATGGAAGACACGGTACAATAGGTGACTGCTGGGATCGATATTACATGCGTGTTCTTGAAATGGAAGAAAGCCTTAAAATTATTGAACAGGCTATTGAACAAATCCCCGATGGCGATGTTCATTCCGCAATACCGAAAAGAATTAAACCACCGGCAGGTTCAATCTATCACAGAGTAGAAAATCCGCGTGGTGAGTTGGGTTATTTTATTATCAGTGACGGTTCGCTTAATCCGTTCAGAGTTAAAGTACGTCCGCCGTCATTTGTTTCGCTCGAGTTAATGGATGAACTTTGTAAAGGTCATCTTGTGGCAGATGTTGTTGCCATACTCGGAAGTATTGATATTGTTTTAGGTGAGGTTGACCGCTAATGTATGATATAATTTTAGATTTTACCGGAAACGAAATACTTTCAATGTTTATATCGGCTGCGTTGCCGCTTTTTATGTTCATTTTGCCTTTCGCTCTTGTTGCGGTTCTGGCTGAAAGGAAAGTATCGGCGTTTATGCAGGACAGGCTTGGACCGACACGTGTTGGTCCAAAAGGTTTGCTCCAGACTGTAGCCGATATCCTCAAACTTTTCCAGAAAGAAGATATTGTCGCGAGTAACGCTGATAAAAAATTGTTTAATCTCGCCCCGATATTGGTTTTTGCCGGTTCTTTCGCTGTTTTCGCCGCGATTCCGTTTTCAGGCGCCTATATTGGTACCTTCGCAGATGTAGGTATATTTTTTGTTGTTGCCATTTCATCTCTCGTTGTAGCGGGAATTTTAATGGCAGGATGGGCATCGAATAATAAATATTCACTTCTTGGAGCAGTACGTTCAGCGGCTCAGATAATCAGTTATGAAATTCCTACCGCGCTTGTGATTTTATCACTCGTTATGCTTGCCGGAACTCTTAACCTTTACGAACTCACCGAAATGCAGACAGAGTATTTCTGGAACTGGTATATTTTCGGCGGACCAGCCACAGGAATTCAGAAAATCCTGCTGATTCCTTTTATGATTGTGGGTTTTATCATTTTATATATAAGCACACTCGCTGAAGTTAACCGTACTCCGTTCGATATTCCCGAAGCTGAATCGGAGCTTGTCGCGGGATACCACACAGAATATTCCGGGATGAAATTCGCTATCTTTTTCCTCGCCGAGTACGCCAACATGTTTGCTGTTTCAGCGATAGTCGCTACTCTGTTTTTCGGCGGATTCCAGTCACCGTTCGGTTATCTTGGTGATCTGTTTGGTGTTGAGTGGTTGATTCCAATCGAACAGTTCGGATGGTTTACAGTAAAAGGATTGTTTTTCGTGTTTGTTCAGATGTGGTTAAGATGGACGTTGCCCCGCTTGCGGGTTGACCAGCTTATGACCATGTGCTGGAAGTATATGATTCCTTACGCTTTTGTTAATCTAATAATTATCGGGATAATCAGTTTAATATAGTATGCTAAACTACTTTAAAAATACATGGGAAGGTATCTACACCGTTTTGGTGGGGATGAAAATTACCTTCAAACATCTGTTCACGCCTGAAGTAACCATTCAGTATCCCGAAATAAAGGTTCCGATGGAAGAACGGGTGCGCAACAGATTATACGTCAACATGGACGATTGTATCGGCTGCGACCAGTGCGCTCGTGCTTGTCCGGTTAACTGTATCGAAATTGATACCGTGAAAGCGCTACCAAGCGATGATCTTGGTAAAACTTCCAACGGCAAGAAAAAAGCGTTGTGGGTTACCAAATTTGATATCGATATAGCAAAATGCTGCTATTGCCAGTTGTGTGTTTTCCCTTGTCCGACTGATTGTATCTACATGACAGACGTTTACGAGTTCGCGGAATATGATCGCAACGATCTTATATACAAGTTTGCTACTTTAACTCCTGAAGAAGGAACAGAGAAGAAAGAAGCCTTCGATGTTTTCCAGGCGGAAAAAGAAGCGCAGAAAAAAGCAGCGGCAGAAGCAAAAGCTAAAGCGGCTGCGGAAAAGAAAGCCGCTGAAGAGGCGGAAGCAGCCAAAAAAGCTGATGAAGAGAAAAAAGACGATTCTAAAAAGGATGAAGAATAAAACGGTATGAACCTTTACGACATTATATTTTACATATTCGCCGCTATTACGGTTGTTTCCGGAGTAATTACCGTTACATCCAAAAATATAATATACGCGGCGTTTAGTCTCCTTTTTACATTTTTCGGTGTAGCGGGAATGTATGTACTCCTCGGCGCCGATTTTATATCCATAGTTCAGATTATTGTTTATGTGGGTGGCATTCTCATTCTGTTGCTTTTCGGTGTGATGCTCACTAACAAAGTTACATCAACTGATATCAAATCTGGCAGCGTTAATGTACTTCCGGCAGTGATTGGTGTAGCATTGTTCGCCGGAGCTTTGATATCAATAATAATCAGAACCAAATGGACAGAAACTCCCGGTGAAATTCCTTTAAGTACTGCCGGAACACTGGGCTCGGTTTTATTAAATGAGTATGTAATTATTTTCGAGTTACTCGCTGTGTTGCTCCTTATCGCTTTGATAGGTGCGGCTTCGATAGCTCGCAGAACAAAAGAAGAAACTAACTAACGGTGAAATTTTGCTTCATGTAGGTTTACATCATTTTCTGGTAGTGAGTTCAATTTTATTTTCATTGGGACTTTACGCGATTGTTACACGCAAAAACGCGATTCTGGTTCTGATGGGTGTGGAATTGGTTCTTAATGCCGCCAATATCAACTTTGTGGCTTTTGCCAGATACGGTGATTTTGGCGCTTCGGGGCAATTGAACGCTTTGTTCGTTATTGTGCTCGCCGCTGCCGAAGCCGCGATAGCACTTGCTATAGTTATTAACCTTTATAAACACTTCAGTCATGTTAACATTGATGAAGCAGACAATCTAAAAGAGTGATTATGAGCCATCCCGATATTATAAATATTTCGATTGCGATACTCTTCCTGCCACTGTTGGGATTTGTATCCGTGATATTCCTCTCGAAGAAAATTTCCAAAATGTACATCGTGGAGACTGTCATTCTTGGATTAACTCTGGCACTTTCGATTTATATCGGATTCCAGAAGTTATTTGTACTCAAAGGGGAGGAAATAGTATTTGCGTTCAACTGGCTTGATTATGATAACCTCACGATTGAGCTGGGTATCAAAATTGATAACCTCACCGTTATCATGCTGTTTGTTGTGAATCTTATAAGTTTCCTTGTGCACGTTTACTCAATCGAGTATATGCGGGGCGATAAAAGGTATAACAGATATTTTGCGTACCTCGGATTGTTTACATTTTCAATGCTCGGTATTGTACTCACACACAACCTGCTGATGATGTATATCTTCTGGGAACTTGTAGGACTTTCTTCCTACTTACTCATTGGTTTCTGGTTTGAAAAAGATTCAGCCGCTAACGCCGGTAAAAAAGCTTTCCTTGTCAACAGGGTAGGTGATATCGGAATGTTCCTCGGTATTCTTATTCTTTTCACCACTTACGGTACATTTACTTTTGATACTATTTTCGCGCAGATTGGCGAAGGTATCATGCCGTTCGGAAGTTTTGAGTGGCTTGGCATCGCAGGATTCTTGGTATTCCTCGGTGCGGTTGGTAAATCAGCGCAATTCCCTTTGCATGTCTGGTTGCCCGACGCTATGGAAGGTCCGACTCCGGTATCAGCATTGATCCACGCGGCAACGATGGTTGCGGCAGGTGTTTATCTTATTGTAAGAATTTTCGGGCTCCTCACAGCGGATGCCTTGTTATATATAGCGATTATCGGCGCGGTTACATCATTTGTAGCGGCAACTATCGCTGTAACTCAAAATGATATTAAAAAAGTTTTGGCGTATTCTACTGTAAGTCAGTTGGGATATATGGTCATGTCGCTCGGTATCGGAGCGTACGCCTTTGCGTTTTTCCACCTTGTAACGCACGCGTTTTTCAAAGCGTCATTATTTCTTGGCTCCGGTTCTGTGATTCACTCAATGCATCACGAACAGGATATCAGGTTCATGGGTGGGTTGAAAGACAAAATGCCGATAACATTCTGGACGTTTGTGATTTCCACAGCGGCATTGTGCGGAATTCCGTTTACTTCCGGATTCCTGAGCAAGGATGGTATCCTTGCCGGTGCTTTTGCGTTCGGTAACCTTACAGGTCACTGGATAATTCCGGTACTCGGTTTTGCCGTTGCTTTCCTTACGGCGTTTTATATGTCGCGTTTGGTTATTCTTACATTTTTCGGAAAACCACGCGATCAGCATAAATATGACCACGCGCATGAAAACCCGAAATTGATGACAGTACCATTGATGGTTCTTGCTACACTTTCAATTTTTGTATGGTTTTCATTTAATCCGTTCGATAGCTCCAGCGGAGCCTTCCTCGGTGAATGGGTAAAAACTCCAACCCAGGCGTTTGCTGAAGGAAGTTACGAATACAGCCAGACCGGAATGCAGACAGTCCATGAAGAATTAACACCTCAACTTTTCGAGGAGGAAATTCACCACGCGCATTATCCGGCGATGTTTCTCTCACTCGGGTTGACCGGTATAGCTGTTTTTCTCGCGTTTATGATTTACTATCGTGAAAAAATCAGCGCGGATAATCTCGAAAGCAGATTTAAAGGAATACATACATTCTCGCTCAATAAATGGTACATTGATGAGTTATACCACGCTACCGCAATTAAAGGTACGATGGTTCTGAGCAGGATGCTGTTCTGGTTCGACAAGTATATAATTGACGGAATCGTGAATGGTTCAGCATACGTCACAAGATTTGTTTCATATCTCTCCAAACTGTTCGACACATTTGTTGTTGACGGACTGGTGAATTTTTCAGCGTTTATTACAGGATTTTTCGGCGCGAGTTTGAGAAGAGTTCAAACCGGAAAGGTCCAGACATACATCGTTTACGTAGTATTTTCTATAATAATAATTTTAGTTTTGATTTAAAATTGATGAGATAAAATGGAAGGAATGCCGATTTTAAGCCTTATTACTTTTTTACCTGTCCTGGGGATGGTGATTATCCTACTGCTGCCGTCCAGAAATGAGGCAGGAATTAAATATACCGCTCTCGGTATAACTTTATTACAGGTGATTTTAGCCGTTATGATGTTATCGGGATTTAACTATAATCTTCCGGGTGTTACAGATGAAAGCACCTTCCAGTTTGTAGAAAAATTCAGATGGATTGAGATACAGGAAGTATCATGGCTCGGTACTGTCAAGGTCGATTATTTCCTTGGTGTTGACGGTATCAGCATGCCGATGGTACTTTTAACAGCGATAGTTTCGTTAATCGCGGTAATCTCTTCCTGGAAAATCCCGAAAGCAATCAAAGGTTTCTTTGCGCTATTCCTTCTGCTCGATACGGGAATGATGGGCGTTTTTGTCGCGCTTGATTTGTTCCTGTTCTACATCTTCTGGGAATTGATGCTCCTTCCTATGTACTTCCTGATTGGTATCTGGGGTGGTCCGAGAAAAGAATACGCGGCAATCAAGTTTTTCATCTATACATTATTGGGTTCGGTATTTATCCTTCTTGTCATGATTGGCTTGTATTTCTCGGCGACTGAAACTCTTGCCGATGGATCAAAAGTATTTACATTCAACATAATCGAATTGGCTAATCAGGCAAATTATAATTCTGACGGAATACTTTCTCCATTCAATCCGCAGAACTGGCGGTACATAGCCTACATTGCTCTATTTGTGGGGTTTGCTATCAAAATCCCGATGTTTCCGTTCCATACATGGTTGCCCGACGCGCACGTTGAAGCGCCGACACCGATTTCTGTTATTCTTGCCGGTGTACTTCTGAAAATGGGTACCTACGGAATATTGAGAATCGCGTTCCCGGTATTTCCGGAAGTCACACGAGAATTGATGTGGTATATCGCGCTCTTCGGAATGATAAATATTATATACGGCGCTTTTGTAGCTCTGTCGCAGAAAGATTTCAAAAAACTTATCGCGTACTCATCAGTTTCACACATGGGTTATGTACTGCTCGGTATGGCATCGCTAACATCAACAGGTATTAACGGCGCGATATTGCAGATGTTCAACCATGGTACAATTACGGCGATGTTGTTCCTTATAGTGGGTGTAATTTACGACCGTGCTCACACACGTGGAATTGACGATTTTGGCGGACTCGCGACAAAACTTCCTGTTTACACCGGCTTTGTAACAGTAGCGTTTTTCGCCGCAATAGGTCTGCCGGGATTGAGCGGATTTGTATCAGAAGCGCTCGTATTTGTTGGCGCGTTTAGCGTTGAATCTATAAGGGTGGTAACTGTTATTTCAACTCTTGGTATTCTGCTTGGCGCTGCTTACATGCTGTGGACTTTACAGAGAATATTCTTTGGCAAGTTTAATGAAAAGTGGGAAGGTCTTACTGACATTGACTCACGCGAAATGGCGATGTTTATACCGCTTACCATTATAATCATCTTCCTTGGTGTTTATCCTTCTGCAATGATTGATATAATGAATACTTCGGTTAGTGCCCTTGCAGAGTTTATGAATTCAGCCGGTAATAATTTATTAGGTGGAATGTAAAATGATACCCAATTTATCAGAAATATTTTCCTTAACAGCACCTGAAATTGTTATTGCGGTTACTCTGATACTTGTTGTACTGGTTGACCTGATTTGGGATAAAAACAAAGTACCCGCCATGTTCACCGCTGCATTGGGACTTATAGTAGCGGGTGTTGTTATCCTGAACGGAATGCCCGAAACAGGCATGATCCCTAACAATTACATGGTTGTTTCCGATAAGCTGGGATTGTATTTCAAGTTTATCATAGTTCTTACTACACTTTTTATTTTACTTTTTACCTACGATTCGAAAGAAATTATTGAATCACATCTGCGACAGGGTGAGTATTACGCTCTCGTTTACGGAATGGTACTCGGAATGTTTTTCCTTACTTCCGCTGTTGATTTGATTCTTATATATATTGCTCTTGAACTCCTTTCACTATCATCATACGTTCTTGCGGGATTTTCCGACAAGGAGACACGTAATAGTGAAGCGGCGGTTAAATACCTCATTTACGGCGCGATTTCGTCAGCTTTTATGCTCTTTGGTATTTCGCTGATTTACGGTCTGACCGGAACAACCAATCTGTATGGCGTAAATGAAGTCCTTTCCACTACTGTGGTTAACATTTACACACTCGGTTTTGCGGTGATCTTGATAATCGCCGGTATCGGATACAAAATCTCGGCAGTACCTTTTCACTTCTGGACACCCGACGTTTATGAAGGTTCACCGATTACCATCACAGCGTATCTTTCTGTAGCGAGTAAAGCAGCGGGTTTTGCGCTTCTTATCAGATTTGTCAGTATTACATTCATTGATCATGTAAAAGCTGATGGTGAATGGATACTCAATGGCGCTTTCGACTGGCAGACTATATTGATTGTACTCGCCCTGCTCACCATGACTGTCGGTAACCTTTCAGCATTGTGGCAGAAAAATATCAAACGATTGCTGGCATACTCCAGTGTGGCTCACGCGGGATATATTTTGCTTGGTGTCGCGGTTTTGACCAATCTCGGACTTGTATCCGTGATGATATATTTCGCGGTTTACATGATGATGAATCTCGGAGCTTTTTACGTTGTGATGCTGGTCGCGAACAAAACCGGTTCTGAGCATATTTCACAGTTTGATGGTATTGGATATACAATGCCCTATGCAGGTGTGGCATTGACAATATTCCTTGTTTCTCTCACCGGATTGCCGCCAACCGCAGGATTTATAGGGAAATTGTATCTGTTCCTCGCGCTGCTTGATTCAAACATGCTTATGGTCGCGTTTATAGCTTTGCTCAATACGGTAATTTCGCTCTACTACTATGTTAGAATATTGAAGCATATGTATCTCAAGAATGTTGCCGAAATGCCCGAAAAGATCGAAACAAGAGGTTACAGTACTGTCGTGCTTTCATTGCTTGTTGTGCCTGTATTGTTCTTCGGTATCTACTGGACTCCGTTAATCGACTTCGCGAAATATTGTGTTGAGTTTGTTATAAAATAGCACATCACAAAATATTGGATTTTGAGAAAGACGCGCTTTGCCGCGTCTTTTTTTTTGTCTAAAATCAGACCCGGATGTGGAGACGCCATATGGTTCGAGAGCCTCACCAACCATATGGCGTCTTTACGATGAGTAAACGAAGCTGTGGGATTTAACCTCATCCCCGAACCCCAATGCAAAAGAGAATTGAAAAAAAGTTTGTCATTCCTGTTTAGCCGCCTCGGGTGGGCGCAGGCAGGAATCCAGTCCGGTTAAATTAGAATTAGTTCCTTTGATTAAGTATCTTTTACCTCAGGTATATGAGTGGTTCACCACAGCGAATTTGGGTGAGGTAGTTTCAAGGCGGGTGATGTTCTCGCTTGTACCGCGAATCGGGAAAGCACCCGTCAAAGCACAAATTCCTGGCCTAGCCCGGCCCTTCGATAAACTCAGGAACCTCGAAGGGAGGCGGGTGATGTTCACGTTTGTACCGCAAAGCGGGGAACCCCCGTAAAGTCACAAATGCTAAGCATAGCCCGGCCCTTCGGCAAGCTCAGGGCAAAGTTTATCGAACCACAGGGACCTTTTGTGAGAAACGGTTGAGTTAATTACTTATTAGATTTCCATTAATAGGGGTATGACTAACAATGAAATTGTCATGTCCTTGAAAAAGGACATCTCGTTTTAAATGGATAGATTTCCGATCAAGCCGGAAATGACAATACAATTCAAAATTTTAATATTGTTTGTCATTTTTAGAGAGGCCTTATGGTTCGAGAGCCTCACCAACCATATGACGTCTTTACTATGAATAAACGAAACCGTGAGATTTAACCTCATCCCCGAACCCCAATGCAAAAGAGAATTGAAAAAAAGTTTGTCATACCTGTTTAGCCGCCTCGGGTGGGCGCAGGCAGGAATCCAGTCTGGTTAAATTAGAATTAGTTCCTTTGATTAAGTATCTTTTACCTCAGGTATATGAGTGGTTCACCACAGCGAATTAGGGTGAGGTAGTTTCAAGGCGGGTGATGTTCACGTTTGTACCGCGAATCGGGAAAGCACCCGTCAAAGCACAAATTCCTGGCCTAGCCCGGCCCTTCGATAAATTCAGGAACCTCGAAGGGTGGCGGGTGATGTTCACTTTTGTACCGCAAAGCGGGGAACCCCCGTAAAGTCACAAATGCTAAGCATAGCCCGGCCCTTCGAGGCCCTCAGGGACCTCTGAATGGAGGCGGATAAAGTTTGCGAGCATGACAGAGCTGGGTGTGTTGGTGTTAAGGATTGAATATTAGTTCGTATTTAAAAAATCTTTGTAAGGGAGTAGGTTCGGAAAGTTTAATGCCTTTCATAAAAGTATCATCATACTTATTTTACACTTAAAATAAGTGAGGTTGTTATGAAAAAAATGTTATTGGTTTTATTCTTGTTGGCAGGCGTTATGTTCTCCCAGAACGAGGATCACTTCAGGTGTAAACATCCTGATATGCTGGCTGCCAAAGCCGCCAAAATGATGGAGATAAACTATCCGGGTGATGAAGGGATCGATATTACCTATTATTTTCTTGATCTGAATATTACACACACACCTTCTTATCTGATCGGTAAAGTTCAGATAAACGCAAAGGCTAAAAACGCAAATACAACGGACTTCTTCTTCGATCTGCAAAACACATTCACGGTTGATTCCGTTTATGTCAATGATGAAAAAGTAAGTTTTACGCATGCTGATGATAAAATATCATTTTCCGGTATGTCATTTGCTCAGGATGAAGAGTTTTCAAGTGTGATCTACTATCAGGGTTCTCCGGGTACATCCGGATTTGGCAGTTATGAAGTTACCTACCACGGACAGGGAAATCAATATCCGATAATCTGGACTTTGAGCGAACCATACGGCGCTTCAGACTGGTTCCCGTGTAAAGATACACCATCCGATAAAGCTGACAGTTCTACAGTTTGGGTGACCGCGGATTCATTCTACACTGTTGTATCCAACGGATTATTGCAGGATATTGTCGATAATGGTGATGGTACCAATACTACAAAGTGGCATAGTAAATACCGGATTGCTCATTATCTAATCTCAATTGCGATGACTAATTATCAGCATTATACCAACTACTTCCATTATACCGAAATCGATTCCATGCCGGTTGAGAATTACAATTATCCCGAACGATGGGATGATCTCCGCAAAGCACAGCTTGATGAAGCTATTACTATGCTCGAGATTTTCAGTGATAAATATGGCCTCTACCCATTTATTGATGAAAAATATGGTCATGCTGAATATGGTTGGGGCGGTGCAATGGAACATCAGACTGCATCGTCAATGGGTGCGTATTATGATCTGATAGTTGCTCATGAAATGGCTCATCAGTGGTATGGTGACAAAATTACTTGCGCCGACTGGCAGAGCATCTGGCTGAATGAAGGCTTTGCTACATTCTCTGAGGCTCTTTATCGTGAAGAACGTTACGGAAAAGCTCAGTATATGGATCAGATATTGAAGGAAATGGGTACATCCGGAAATCCATACACTGCTAAAGGTGCTGTCGGGACTATTTACGTGCAGGATATATCAAGTGTGAGTCAGATTTTTAACGGCGCTAGAAGTTACGCAAAAGCAGGAGTAGTTTTACATATGCTGAGAGGTGTACTCGGGGATGAGAAGTTTTTCGAGACAATGAAAACATATGCCTCTTATCCAGGTTTGGCATATGATGTTGCTGTTACGGAGGATTTTCAGGCTGTCGCCGAAGAAGTTTCAGAAACAGATTTGGACTACTTCTTCCAGGAATGGATTTATGGCGAAAACTACCCTAAATACTACGTCGAATATGCTTATGAAGAATTGGCAGGTAATGAAACCAAAATAACTATTAATGTTGATCAGGCAGCGAATAATAACCCGTCATTCTTTACAATGCCGTTACAGTTTGAGATAAAAACATCCGAGGTTGATTCGGTTTTTACATTCTTTAACGACCAGAAAACACAGCAGTTTGAAGTTACAGTAGCCGGCAATTTACCTACAGTAACTTTTGATCCTGATAACTGGATAATGAAGGATGTAATTACTGTAACCGGTCTGGATGAAGCTTATCTTCTTGAAGATTATAAACTATTGCAGAATTTCCCTAATCCTTTTAATCCGAGCACTACTATCTACTATTCGGTACCCGCGCAAAACAGGGTAACATTAAAAGTATATGATTTGACCGGTTCACTTGTTGAAACGCTTGTCGATGAAGTGAAAGAAAAAGGGTTATACCACGTTACGATGAGCAAAAATAGTTCAGGCAGGGAATTATCGAGCGGAGTATATTTTTATACTCTTCAGGCAGGTGATAGATTGTTATCGAAAAAGATGACGATTTTGAAATAAGCAGAGAATTCTACTTCAATCCTGACCCCTTTTCCTATATCCATCGCAGCGGAAGGAAAAGGGGGATAAGTATTATGTGTCATTCCGCTTCGCCGAGGCGAATGATGTAGAATCCAGTCTTTTGCATTCTGGAGAATTGAGAAAATTTAACCCCCTCATTCAATTCGGGGATGACCCAAAAGTCTCAAAAAATCTAATAAATCATCCTCCGTCTTTCGACTATCGTCGAAATCCACCTCCTTCGAAGGAGGACTTTTAAAACCAGCAGATTTGCCAAGGGTCAAAAGTCCTTCCTTTTAATAAAGGGAAGTATGCTCCTGAGGCGCACTGGTTCAGGATGGGTTCGTTTAATATCATGCTGTTTCCGGGTCTTCCCCGCCAACGGGACATGAAATTGTTGAAAAATCTGGTCGTTGATTTTCACGTCCTCCTACACTATGGCGCACAGGTTTTGAAGGGGGAAAATCACTTTTTCGTGATGGGGGATGACCAAAAGTCATGAGAATCAAAACCGGTCATCCTCCGTCTTTCGACTATCGTCGAGCAGCTCAATTCTTCCTATTTATCCTTTGCAAGCTCACGTACTTTTTTCACAACCTTCTCAAAATCATCTTTTGGGTAGTATCCGCGCAGGTATGCTATAATTTTACCTTCTGGATTTAGAAAAGTGAAATATGGAAATGATGTTGCCCCGGCTGCTTCGGCAAATTGCACCGGAGTGAACAAATTTTCACCAACTGTGAAAGGCGACTTATCCTTTTCGGGATTTATTTTCACGGTAATAAAATTGCTATCTATCAGTGCAGCCGTTCTTTCATCACTGAATACTTCCATATCCATCTGCCGGCAATACCCGCACCAGTCGGTTTTGAAATAAACCAAAACCGGTTTATCCAATTCTTCAGACAAGTTAAAACCTTCAAAGGCCGAAACCCATGTTATTTTCTGTGCCGAAAGAATACCTGCAACAAATAAATATAGTATTAAAATTTTTTTCATAATCAGTTAGCGAACAACATCCATAATTGGGCGGTGAAGAAGCAAACTACGAGTCCCATAATGAGGGGTAAAACCGTTGCGATTACAGACCATTTTACGCTTCCGGTTTCCTTGTAAATTGTGTAAATGGTTGTTGAGCAGGGATTATGGAGAAGACTAAATAGCATAAGATTAATGCCTGTCAAAGCTGTCCATCCCCCCATTCGGAATATCTCCGCCATGGCTGATTGTGATTCAAGTTCGAACATAACACCCGTTCCGGCACCGAGTTCAGGATTTCCGGCAGTCAGAACCGTTAACATCAGTACAGTTGGAATGACAATTTCATTTGCCGGAATTGCGATGATATAAGCGAGTAATATTACTCCGTTTAGACCGAGTAGGAGTCCCATTGGGTTCGACCAGCTTATGAAATGTTCCGCAATGCTTGTTCCATCAATCATAACATTAGCTGAAAGCCAAATCGCCATACCCGCGGGAATAGCAAAAACAATCGCTCGCCATAATACGAAAATAGTTCTGTCAATCAGTGATGTATAAAGTGTTTGCCAAATTTTCGGCGGACGATAAGGGGGCAACTCCAGGCTGAAAGCAGAGGCTTCACCTTTAAGTATGGTTTTTGAAAGCCCATAGGAAACTACAAGACTGAGCAATATGCCCAGTACCGCAATAAATACAACAGCACCTGCTGATACAAGTCCGGCGATATGCGCGGGGAGGGCGGCACCTATAAAAATTGAAGCAATCAAAATTTGGGTTGGCCATCTTCCGTTGCAGAGTGAGAAATTGTTAGTGATAATAGCAATGAGTCGTTCACGGGGTGAGTCGATAACTCTTGTTGCTACGACTCCGGCAGCGTTACAGCCGAATCCCATACTCATTGTAAGCGCTTGTTTACCATGCGCGCCAGCTCGTCTGAAAAGGTTATCCATATTAAACGCGACCCGAGGGAGATAACCGAAATCTTCCAGGAGGGTAAAGACCGGGAAGAATATAGCCATAGGTGGAAGCATTACAGCAATTACCCATGCCATAGACAGATAGGCTCCATCAATCAGGAATCCCGCAACCCATTCGGGCGAAAAGGATAACATGAAATCTTTCAGCACAGGGTGTAGAAAATCAACAAGAAGAGAAGCCAGAAGCCCTGAAGGTACATTCGCCCCCTCCACCGTTATCCAGAATACAGCAGCGAGGAGTAAAAACATCAAGGGAAATCCGAATGTTCGGCTCGTGACAAGCTTGTCAATTTTCACATCCCAGTCGTATTTTTTCTTAACATCATCCACTTTTACAGCGCGGTCGGCTATTCTGGCGGCATCAGAATAAATTGATTCCATCAGAGATTCATGAAAGTTCTCGCCCACTTGCCAACGTAAATTTTGTGCGGTGGCTAATAATTTTTCTGTTTTATCAGTATTATTTTTGTCCATTTGATCATCCATTGGGAGATGTTGTGATTTCATCTCTTTTTAATTTTGAATCGTTTCGGGTTGATGAATCTGTTTTTCAGCTTTCAGATCGCCCAGTTCGCCTGATTTTATCGCGTCGATTATACTCTGATCACCTTCGAGTAACCTCATCGCGACCCATCTTGGATTTGGAAGATCGGGGAATTGTTCCTTTATTTCATTCTGAATACGCTCAACCGCTTTTCTGATTCCCGGATTAACTTTTGATAATCTGTAAGGATTGCAGGTATATTTGCCGGAAGCTACTTCTTCAATCGATTTTAATAATTCATCCATCCCTTCTCGTTGACGTGCTGCTGTAGCTACCACAGGAATTCCCAAATCTTTGCCAAGAGTTCTTATATCCACAATAATATTATGTCTCCTTGCCTCATCTATAAGATTGACGCATAAAACCGCGCGATCAGTAATCTCAAGAACTTGCAGTACGAGATTCAGATTTCGCTCAATACGTGTGGCATCAACAACTATTACTGTAACATCGGGTTGACCAAAGAGGATAAAATCTCTGGCAACTTCTTCATCTGTGCTTGTTGAGAGCAGGGAATAGGTACCGGGAAGATCAACGATTTTGAATTTTTTATCAGAATAAATAAATCCGCCTTCAGCGCGTGTAACGGTTTTTCCCGGCCAGTTACCGGTATGCTGCCTTAAACCTGTGAGATTATTGAAAACGGTAGATTTACCGGTGTTAGGATTTCCCGCGAGGGCAATTACGTAATCATAATCCGACATATCCACGCCGAGTTTTTTCAGGTTGCCCATGTTGTGTACGGGGCAATTAGCACAATTTTCAGGACTCGGATTCATATTATTCTCCTTTCTCGACAAAAATCAGGTCTGAATGTTGTTTCCTCAATGCAACGGAAGCTCCTCGGATTCTGTATGCCACAGGATTTCCCGCACGGCTTACAAGTTCCGGTGTGATTTTACTTCCGGGTACTACACCTAGGTCCATTAATCTTCTTCTTTGTTGACCCCTCAAAGCGCGACTGATACCCTTAACGATTCCTGTTTCACCTACCTGAAGAGAGGAAAGGGGGGTAAAATCATCAAGGATTTCTGATTGATCTTCAATTTTTTTAACAGTAATATTTGCGGCAAGTGTAGGCGCGAGAATGTTTTCTTCTCCATTCGCCTCAAAAATGATACGATCAGTTCTTTTATCAATTATATGAATTTGCATACCATTGTGTAAACCCATGGCAATAAGCTGTGAGAAAACAGCTTGCGGTTCATCCTCAAGGTGTATTATCCTGCCGATATCACCTTTCTCCAATTCATTAAGGTGAACTCCCCCCAACTCCGGCAGCTCAAGACCTGCAGTGGGTATAGGGTCACCGTGTGGATCGATAAGAGGGTTACCCATCTTCGCGGCGAGTGAATCTGCTTCTTCTATAGTCATTGTGTGTTCCACGATTTCCGCTTCGCTATGCCATTCTGTTTCCTTGACTGAAGAGTGATCAGCCAGATAGTGTTCCCACAGGCGGTGCACCCTTATTATACGCAAGGCGTATGAACGTCCTTCATCGGTGAGATAGAGTTTCTGATTGTTTGAAGTAATTAATCCCATACTCTCGAGTCGGGCGCTTACTTCTGCGGCTTTGTCCATATTCGTGTGCAAATGACCCGCAATGCTTCTGATGGTGCAGCTGAGTGAATTATACTCACAGTCATAAACATGTTTAAGGGCGTCTTCAAGTGCTTCCTTTTTAGAATCTTTTGCAGATCTGCGCCAGATTGCCAGCAAACCTTTATCCGGGAAGAAAAATGCCATCAGAGCTGAGACTATAATGAAACCAAGTATTAGTGATATTAACGGATCGCTCATATTTTATCCTGATTATTTAATTCTGAAACGAATATATGTTCAGATACTTTTTTACTAAGTGAGTGCACTTCGTTACCAATTTTTATTCGAACCGATTCATCAAAATCAAGTTTGTCGACAATCATAATTTTGGAGTTGAGATGAATTCCGAGAGATGTAATATGGTTGATAAGCTCGGAACTTTGATCCACAACTTTTGAGATTATGTATGTATCACCCGCGACCGATTGATTAATAGGAATCAGAGTTGGCATAGCCGGTAAATTCCCTTCGCGGTCGGGAATGGGGGAACCGTGTGGATCAAATTTAGGGAATTCCAGATGTTCTTCAATTTTGTTGATCAGAGTATCTGATGTACAATGTTCAAGTCGTTCAGCTTCATCATGCACTTCACCCCACGACATACCAAGAATCTCTATCAGGAAAAGTTCCCACAACCGGTGCCGCCTTAATACTTGAAGCGCGATTTTTTCTCCGGATTCAGTAAGACCAACACCTTTGTATCTCGCGTAATTTACGAGACCGGCGTCGGAAAGTTTTCTCGCCATTTCGCTGGTAGCGGCGTTGGAAACCTCCAGTTTATCGGCCAGTTTGGAAGTGGCAACTTGTTCTCCGCTGCCGCCGGCTGAATGATAAACTGTTTTCAGATAATTTTCTTTCGATATTGAATGCACAATTATTCCATTTATTAGCCAACCTTAAGACCAAGTTAAGCATCCTTAAAAATAAAGTCAAGCAATTATAAAACAGTAAGATTTGGAAGTTCCATTATCCTTTTATATAATGAAATTTATAATTGTAAAATGATGTTAAATTGGTACGGGATTCAAATATTTCGTAATTTTCATAATTGTATAAAAATTAAATTGAGTAAGGAAAGCTTTATGTCAGAAATTACTAAAGAAGCTGTCGTAGCCGCGTTGAGTAAAGTTGATGATCCCGATCTGAAAAAGGATCTTGTAACCCTTAACATGGTTAAAGATATTAAAGTTGATGGAACTACCATAGATGTAACGATTGAGTTAACAACTCCGGCATGTCCGTTGAAAGATCAGATCCAGCAGGATTGTATTAACGCCATCAAGGAAGAAATTCCGGCCGCTGATAAAATTAATGTTAATATGTCATCGCGTGTTTCATCATCAGCCGGATCAAAGTTGAACGCGATACTCCCGGGTGTTAAAAACACTATTGCCGTTGCTTCGGGAAAAGGAGGTGTAGGAAAAAGCACAGTTGCTGTGAACCTCGCTGTATCTCTCGCAAAAGATGGCGCGAAAGTAGGCTTGATTGACGCTGATATTTATGGTCCCTCAATTCCACTTATGCTGGGAATTCCACAGAAACCAAAAATTTATCAATCCGCTGAATCAGAAAAGATGATGCCGCTCGAAAATTATGGTATAAAATTGATGTCGATTGGCTTCCTTATTGATGATAGTCAGGCAGTTATCTGGCGTGGCCCAATGGCAAGTGGCGCGGTGAAACAGTTTATGAGTGACGTTGATTGGGGAGAGCTCGATTACCTCATATTCGATCTGCCTCCGGGAACGGGTGATATCCAGTTAACCCTTGTACAGACAATACCACTTACAGGCGCTGTGATTGTCACTACTCCGCAGGAAGTGTCGTTGATCGACGCGAAAAAAGGTCTTAAAATGTTCGAAAAAGTGAACGTTCCGGTATTTGGAATTATTGAAAACATGAGTTATTTTATAGCTCCTGATACAGGAAACAGGTATGATATTTTCGGCTCTGGTGGTGGCGAAAGACTTGCCGGCGAGCTTGGAACAAAGTTCCTTGGCGGAATACCGATCGACCCGAGAATCAGGGAAGGGGGCGATAGCGGTAAGCCAATTGTGTACGGAATACCCGATAGCGAACATTCGGAAAAAATTATGGGTATAAGCAGAAATCTTGCTGCAGAAATAAGTATTAAAAATATGTCGAATAGTTCATTCGGAATCGAAATCGATCTCGGTTGATTAATTTATCCGGAGTATCACAATGAATGAGGAAATGGAATTAAAGGTTAAATCGGCTCTGGAAACAATACGTCCGTATTTGAAGGCCGATGGCGGTGATGTAGAACTCGTAAATGTATCGGAAGAAGGTGTAGTTGAAGTACGCCTGATGGGCGCTTGTGTTGGATGCCCGATGTCGCAGATGACACTTCGGGCGGGTGTGGAACGCGCGCTAATGCGTGAGGTACCGGGAATACGCAGAGTTGAAGCCGTGAGTTGATGTTTTGATTTACAGAATATAATTTGGAGTAAAAATGAGAAAAACAGTTATCGCGGGTAACTGGAAGATGAATAAAAATCTTTCGGAAGCCGCCGAACTTGTTAACGGACTAAAAGCGGAACTTGCCGGTAAAACCCTGAATGTCGGGGTTATTGTATGTCCTCCATATGTTAACATTGAATCTGTCGCTAAACTTGCTGAAGGTACAGAAATTAAAGTTGGCGCTCAGAATATGTATTTTGAAGAGAGTGGAGCTTATACAGGTGAGATTTCCGCTGATATGCTCAAAAGTGTCGGTGCTGAGTATGTGATTTTAGGTCATAGCGAAAGACGCACCATATTTGGCGAGAATGACGAAGTTATAAACAAAAAAATGAAGAAAGCCCTTGAAGCCGGTCTTAAACCGATTTTCTGTATTGGTGAAACTCTTGAAGAACGCGAAGGCGGAACTATGAAAGAAGTTATCGCTAAACAGGTTAAAGGTGGTCTTTCAGGTATTTCAGAGCAGGAACTGTCTGAAATAATTGTTGCATACGAACCTGTGTGGGCAATAGGCACAGGTGTTACCGCATCACCCGATCAAGCTCAGGAAGTTCATGCGTATATTCGCGGAATGTTGAAGGAAATGTATAGTGAAGTGGCTGCTGATAATATGACTATTCAGTATGGCGGCAGTGTAAAACCGGGCAATGCCAAAGAATTACTCGGGATGCCTGATATCGACGGTGCTCTTGTTGGCGGCGCATGCCTTAAAGCTGATTCGTTCGCTGGTATAATTACCGCGGTTTAACAATTTTAATTTAATGTTAAATTTAACCCCGAATCGTTAACGGTTCGGGGTTTTTTATTCTTCTGCCCCAATTTATATCGGCTTAAACTTGTAAAACAAAGTTTTATAATATTTTACGAGGAAAATGTCAACCCTGTGACTGCTTAAAATCATTGAAAATCCCTCTTTTATTTCGTATATTTATAATCTTTATTTTGATTTATTTGTTGAAGAATATGACATCAACCAGAAAGTTTTTAGCTTTTTTATTTATCCTGATTCTCAATATCTCTCTCTTTTCTCAGGTAAAGATCAAAGAACTACAACGCGAGCCAATAACCAGACTTGATTCCCTTTATCTGCAGATTTCGGAGCATCGCCCGGTGATCTCTCTTAATGAGGGTTGGGAGGCTTATATTGACGATGAAGCTGATCAGAGAGCCGCGTTAAATATTCCCGCGACATTCAGTGGTGTGAATGAACTTATCTTTGAGAAGAAGTTTGAGTTTCCAGGGGAACAGTATCCTCACAACAAAAAGGAACTGATATTTCTGGGAGTGAATTATTCCTGTGAGATATTCTTTAATGAAGTTAGTATCTACAAACATCCGGGGGGTACACTGCCATTCTCGGTTGAACTGAATGATGAGTTGCTGAGTGATGGAGCGAATATACTTAAAGTTTTTGTCAGCTCTGAATATGACGCGAAAAATACAATACCGCTTGAGCAGAGATATATGTTTCCTGAAACACACGGTGGTATAATTGGTGATGTTCTGCTTGGTTTAACTCCCGATATTTACATAAGTAACATTGCTGTATCTTCCAAAGTAGATGATGCGAAAAAGGGTGATACAGAATTAAATTTCAGAGTGCTTTCATACGATCCTGAAAATGAAAATCCCGAAGGTCTTGGTGTTCAAATCAGTTTGTTTGACAGGAGTGGC
>BQMY01000108.1 GCA_022181065.1 Melioribacteraceae bacterium
GCGTGGTTTCAGCACCTGAGCCCATAAGAATAATTACACGTTTCGCGTCAGGAGCACCATAATAATCAAAAAGATTATATCTGCGACCTGTCATTTCAAATAATTTGTCCATTGATTTCTGAACAATTTCAGGACAAGCGTCATAATATTTATTTACTGTCTCACGTCCCTGGAAATAAACGTCAGGGTTTTGAGCTGTTCCGCGGATAAAAGGATTGTCAGGAGACAATGCTCTGTTTCTGTGTTCGATAACAGCTTTATCGTCTATCAATTCTTTAAGGTCTTCAACTGTGAGTTCTTCAATTTTTGAAACTTCATGAGAAGAGCGGAAACCATCAAAGAAATGCAAGAAAGGAACTTTAGCCTCTAATGTCGCTTTATGCGCGATAGCAGAAAGATCCATTACTTCCTGATTTGACCCTGAAGCTAACATGGCAAAACCGGTTTGGCGGGTAGCCATAACGTCACTATGATCACCAAAGATTGAAAGTGCCTGAGCCGCGATGGAACGTGCAGAAACATGGAATACAGTAGGAGTTAATTCACCCGCGATCTTGTACATATTAGGGATCATTAGTAAGAGACCCTGCGACGCGGTGAAAGTAGTAGTTAACGAACCGCTCTGAAGAGCACCGTGAACAGCACCGGCAGCTCCACCTTCACTCTGCATTTCGGCGACATGCGGAACAGTATTCCAGATATTTTTCTTACCAACTGCCGCCCAAGCGTCAGAAAGTTCACCCATACCCGAAGAGGGGGTAATCGGGTAGATAGCTATAACTTCGCTATTGTGATATCCCACATAAGCGGCGGCTTCATTACCGTCAATCGTTATTTTTCTTCTAGCCATAAAAGCTTCCTCAAATTTATTAAGTTATTAATTCGGTATTCGTATCTTTTATTTTACAATAGCAAATATTTTGCCAACTTCTGTCATCTTCCCTCAATCCTCATTTTCAGGCTATTTTGAGGTGATGATATCCGAATAAAATTTTACAATTCTTCTACATTTTGGAAAAGAAGTTCTTAAAATCCTGAAATTAAGAAAAACAGTTTACTTAACCGTTAACTCTTAAACTTCTTCCAATCCCAAAAATAATGATAATTTGCAAGAAAATAAAGATATAAGAATCGTAAGATGTTAATTAAATTTTTGAAAAAGGGAGTTCTGATTGACTCCCTTAAAACTTTCCAAAGAATTTTAATTAAGCATGATCCCGATTGAGTAGGAATTTAGCTCTCTTGTTCCCCCGCCCGGCAGCAAATCATAACTTTGTCCGTAATTGAATTGCAGTTTCCAGTCCATTTCCAATTCTAAAAAATCACCCACGGGAAGTTCAAGTCCCAAACCGTAACTGTTACCCGGAAATCCGTCTCCCATCATGTCTCGTAATGATTGTGTGAGAAATTCCACATGACCGAACCGGAGATAAATCATTTCAATAAATCTGAATTCCGCACCAACATGAAGGTATTCAAAATAAGGATCGTTTAACGAGTTCCTGTAATTCACATGAAGATTTAAGGCGAACATGTTATAGCTATACCAGTTGGTATCAACTACAATCTGATATGCTACGCCTGCGTTCAGGAAAACCGGATATACATCTGTAAATTCGCTTACTTTTCGTGTTCCAAGCTTCAATTCCTCTTTGACGGAACCCGCTACATTATCGACAGAAATTGACGTCACCAAATTTGATTTGATGTGCCGATATGATTGAAACTTCCTTGAGTAAACCCCGCCAACATCGAGCGTATAAATCTCCATATCACTCTGTCCGGCTTCGTTACTCTCCATATAGTTCACACCAATTCCGGCAGAAATATTTTCGGTAATTTTACGGGAGTAGCTTAACGTAAAGGTTGAGAACTTAAAATCTTCGCTGAAAAACCCGGGCTCGTAGTTGATATTATAGTTAAAATATGAAAGTCCTACCGAATTGTAATCGTTGACACGAACATTCCCGCTGATTGTTTTAACATTTATTTCAGCGAATTCGCTTGGATCATAACTGAAAAAGCTGGTTTCAATACCGCTCCCCTTTACTAGTCCAGAAAGAGAAGGATTATAAGTATGCGCGTAGAATGAAGGATTTATATAGCTCGGCATATTTAACATGGATGATTCTACAGGTGTGTATATGTTTCTTGTATGAATAAACTCGTTCCACCCCTCGTAGGTTTGAGCAGAAATTATACTGCTGGCAATTAGTAAAAGTGAAATAAGTTTGAGTTTCAATATGCCCTCAATAATAAATGAAAAAATGCCCTCTGTAAATTTAAATAAAAGGAGTAATTACTCCAATATAATTCCTGTCAAAATTTCTCAAAAAAATTTTTAAGTATTATAATTAAACTAATTCAAACTTATCCCCACAGAAAACGAATTGATATCCCTTATCGCCGCGTTACCGTTATTGAAGTAATCATAATACTTATTATAGCTGTGTCCATAATCAAAATTCATTTTTAACGGTATTCCAAGATTGAAAAACTCTCCAACAGGTAATTTTACACCTATTCCAAACGTATTTTTGGAATTATTATCCATTCCGCTGTAATAAAGAGGAACATCAATACCTGTTGTGTGAGCATAACGTAGTGTAAGTAATTCCCAAAATGTAAATTCGCCGCCGACAGTGAATATGTTAAAATAGCTTGAATTTATTTCATCGCTATAGTTTGCCTGAAGATTCAAATCAAAAATACGCCTGCCTGAAATTTTGTGTTTACTGAGAAACTGTTTTGAAATACCAATATTAATACTTTGAGGCAACATTGAAATTGGCTGCGAATAAAATTCTTCTCCCCACTCGTTGTCGCCCATTCTTATGAAATTGTCGAACGCTCCGGAGATAATAAGTCTGGAACCAAAACCGGTGATCAAATCAAAATTCTTCATGTATATTACACCCAAATCAAAACTTTGATAAGACAATTCCTCATCATAAACTATTTTGTTTTGCACATGATTAAATGATAACCCGACCGCTAATTCATCAAAAAGTTTGTAACCATACCCCAACGTAAAATAATCTCGCTCATTTCTAAAAGTACCCACACCCTCGGGGTTTTGAATTGTCGTTACTATATAGTTGGTAGTTGAAGCATATCCTGTATAACTGGCACCAATAAAACCATATTTACCAAGGCTGTAGTTGATATTTCCTGTTCTGAATTTCGCCTTGTCAGTCCTAAATGAATTCGCCAGATTGTAAGAAAACTCAACCCGGTTTCCGGTTAAACTCAACATTGCCGGATTTACTGTATGCGAATATGCGGAAGGAGCATACAAACTTGACATCCCGCTCAGCGAAGTTTCGACCGGAGTGAAACTATTCTGATAAAAATGTTCGAAATCATACCCGTAATTTGATTGGGAATACATCAGACCTGCCAGTCCTGTTATTAGAATGGCTGTTATAATTATTTTCATTTTTCACCCTTTTTTCTAATCAATTAATGTATTTATCTCAACAATTACCTCTGTTGAATCAATTTTATCGGGAGAGACAATGTGAATTGAAAATTCAGTGCGTCCCTCCAAACCTTCAACTTTATTTATTACTTCATTCAAATCAAAGACGATATCATCAGTGATCCATGCTTCACAAGTATCTTCATTATCGTTGTGGAAAAGAAAAGCTCTTATTCCGGGAGGCATGGTTCTGAGAATCCCCTCATCAGCCATCAACCGAAAATTATGATACTGGCAGCCACCTCCGTAAGAAACATTTAATACAAGACTTCCCTCTCTTTGACTGACGGAGTTAATCCTGTACCCGTCACTGGTAGGGTGATGTGTGTGAATAATATTCTGCCCAACAACGATTGATTCAATCCCCTCGCTCGTTACCGGATCACTATTTTTACAACCTGTGAACATAAAGATTAAACCAAGAATCAATAAATACCGCATCCCCTTCTCCTGAAAAATTAGTCTTCTCTAAATTTAATTTTCCGATAATTATCCGGATTAAATTCTCTTAGTTCCAGAGTAATTTCTTCCACAGTTTTTTCATCGAATATATTTTTCGCGAATTCAAGTACACTGTCCGCGGTTTTATTTTTGATCTCCTCACTTTTATCATCCTTCAATATCACTTCAATGTGCACATACTTACCGCTTTCCCTCTCAGCGATTGCTCCATAGGTAAACGGTACAGCACGTGATTTTATATTTTCAAGTCCAATACCGGTTTTCTCATTCAATATCTTGTTTAGTTGCGCCAATTTGGTATTTAACCCGGGAGTGATATGTTCAATATTATGATAAAAAATTATGTGTGGCATAAATCTCCTTTCCTATTTATTCCAGTTGCCATTTACAATTACTACTCTTCGTCCATCTGTATCTTTGAATGTTGCTCCATTATTATCCCAGAAGGGGTTGAATGATGTTACACATTCAAAACCGGCGTTTTGCATTTTTTCGATTCTATTTGTGAAACTTTCGGGTGAAGGTTCGTAAAATACCAGCAAATCATCGGGATGGTGAATTAAATTAAGTTCGTGCTTTTTATTAGATGTAAATTCGATGTGGTATGGAGAGTTTGGTTTACCAATAATTATTCCGTCGAAGCCGTCATGCCCTGAAAATTGTGACAGGACAGTAAAATCAAGAGCATCACAATACATTCTCGCGATCTGCTTTAGATTTTCAGTCGGTCTCGCGACCCTTAGCTTTAACAAAAACTCTCTCCCTTTTTGCACTCTAATTTAATTATTATAAAACGATTAAGGAAGAGAGTTCCAAATTTTGGGACTTTTACGACTAATTCACAACGGTTTGAGCATTAAATAAATAGGAGTTGATCATATCTTGCCAATCGGAAAGATTGTTCGTAAATAATCTTTCTAACTGGAGCCTGTTTTTTTCGCAACCTTTTTCAGTTAATCCTGTGAACGAGTAGGTGATGCTTGCCAAAGTTTAATCACCTGATGGAGTACAAATGATTGTGATAGTCCAGACACGCTCAACACCGAAAACTGTGTATTTTATTTTATGATTTTTTTCATCTATCAGAGATACAGTCCATAAAAGGTTTTCCTCATCCTCCGCTGAGGAATCGGTGGTAAAAACCATATTTTCCTCAATGATTTCATTCTCGGGATAAACCGCATTCAACTCCCATCCTGGTGCCCATTTCTTTTCCTCAATCGCTTCAAATAGCGGAAATACATCATCTGCATATCCGTTATGTTCTATCACGGCAGTTTGTTTTATTCTTTTTTCCACTACTCTCCCTCCGTAAAATTGTGACTCGCGGCGGCGTCAAAATCAAAATCATAGATTTTTTTGATGTCTTCAATTTTTTGTAAAGTTTCCTCTTTTGTAAATGGTGATTTGCCTTCAAAGGCGTGAAGCACAATTCCTTCAATCAGATCACCAAGAGTGATATCGAGATATTCTGCAAGACCTTTTAGCACTTTCAGCATTTTCTTCTCAATTCTGATACCTGTCTGTACACGTTCGACTTTAATTTTTTTTTCTGATGCATTTTCAGTTCTCATTTTTGCTCCTCGTATAAAGTTATATTGTTATGTATGTACTAATATAACAGTATGAGTTTTTAAAAGCAAAAACAATTCAGCGTCACTATTTCAGGTAAATCATTTTCCCGAACATACTTTTTATACTACTTGCGTTATTATCCTCTACCCGATAAAAGTAAACTCCCGAAGACAAACCTGATGCGTCAAAATTGTAATTATTCTCACCACTATTGGCAAATATAGTTTTTCTAACCACTTCTCGACCGAGCGCGTCAACCACAGCCATAGTCACCTCTCCACTTTCCGGAATGAAGTAAGTAATGTTAGTTGACGGATTAAACGGATTAGGGTAATTACCGATAATCCTGAATCCTGTTTCAATCAGACTTTTTTTTTGCGATACCGATGTTACCTGTTCAACTTTATTTAAAATTACGGATGCCTTCCACCCGGATTCATTCAATCCCATAAGAACCCAGTATTGTTTGCCAGAATGCTTCATCTCGCCAGCTAATTGATATTCGTAATCACAAGTCAGTACCGCAATATAGTTATCAACAATTTCGTAGTTAACATTGTCAAATACTATATTATGTTCGTTTACATCCCCGACAACTTTGGAAAAATATGTTCCTTTCAATAATTCGACAAATGAATATCCTTCCTGAAGTTCACCCTCAACATCGTAGAAATATGCCCTCGAATCATAAAACAGATTATCATAAGCTTCGGTATCTTTTTCTCTAATCGCTTTTGCGAGAGAATCGGGTAATTCTAAGATATTATTTGGTACTTGCAGCGGGTTCTGAACAGTAAGATTTATTTCCTTATCTGTATTGTGGAGTGCCGCGAGTTTCCAACCCTCGAATGTTTTCAGGTAAACAAATACATCCTCCCCGTCAGTGCTTAGAGAATTATTCACATATTCGTCAAAATAAGCTTTTGTGATTGCTATCGGACCATCGGTCAGATATTCGATATCACTGATCACCAGTTCATACCCCATGTTTGGATTGGAAAAGAAGTTGGTCCATATTTGACCATTATTAGGATAGAAACTGATACCGTTAACCTCCTCTATAATAATATTCACCGGAACGTAGTTGTATAACAGAATATCCCTGTGCCCCTGTACATCTTTGTTTTTAACGGTTTCCTGGAACAGATCGTAAATATCGGATATTTCCTGAATTGTGGTACTGTCGTTAGAATTGAAAACCGTTTGAGAAAAGATTGAACCCGCTATAAAAACTAAAAAAAGAAGTTGTTTCATTTTACACCTCATTAAATGGATAAATAATCTTTTGTCGTAAATCTATCCGATTATGTGGCGATTTTCGTCCTGTTGGGAGTTAAAACGTCTATTCGAACCTTTTTTATCAGGCTGCGGTTTCTATTTTTTGCTTTTTATATTGGGAAGGTGTAATAGTGGTAAATTTCTTGAATGCGGTATTAAATACAGATTTTGAATTAAACCCGGATTGAAACGCAATATCCAGTATTGTTTTATCTTTTTTCTCTATCAACAACTCTTTGGCTTCTTCTATTCTGAATCTGTTTACAAAATCGTAGAAGTTTTCACCCGCCTCTTTATTTATTACATTCGATAAATTTCTTTGTGACAATCCGATATTTCTTGACAGGTTTAATAGTGTAAGATTGGGATCAAGAAACGGTTTTTCCATTATCATCATATTTTTCAACTTTATATATTCCGATTTCAGGTCAAGCCCTTCACTATTTCCCGACTTCAGTTCGTTCTCCTCCGCGGTAATTTCAGGAAACTTTAATCCTCTGTATGCCAGCATATTTGCAAACGTGAATAATCCTGTCACCCCCGCAATATGAAAATATTGAATCACCGGTGAGAAAATTCCGGTAATAGCATGCAGAAAAAACTCACTGAAAAATATTACCCATACCGACATAAATCCGCCCAACAACAATAAAGCCCATCCCATATTTATTTTCTCATACGATGAGAACTTTTCCTTCAATCTACTCCTGAATTTTATTATCAGATTTATGGCAACTGCTGTATAAGAAACCGCTTGCAGATAATATAAAAATCCTACAGTTATCATTTCTGTAAGATTCATGACAAACCCGTGTTTGTCAATATATTCTATCGTGGCGTCATAGTTGAATAAATATTTTACCGGAATCAGAAGACTTATCAAGACAAAGGGAGTCCAGTGAATAAGGTGAAACTTTTCAAATCGGAATTCTTTTTCTACCAGTGATCTTACATAGAAGTAAATAAACGGCGAGTAAAAAAGCAGGAACGGATATCCCCAGTAGTAAAGGAAATGCCACTCGGGTGGAAGCGGGGGTAAAAATTTATATGTGTAGCGGTATAACAGAGTTATTGATTTGCCAATAAGAAATAATATCAGGAATCGGTTTGCGTATTTTTCACTTCTCCGGTTCATAAAGAGGAACAGTGCAAGAAACGCAAACTGAAATCCGGTAATAAGTTCAATAATCTCGGTAAAAGAAAAATTCATTAAAAGAGAAATCCCTAATTCAAACGAGCAACATATACATTAAGCATAGACGTGTCAATTCTCTTTTCGTTCTCTTTTATTATTATCAGGTCGGATACTGAATATTTTTGCGCCTGACACAACCCTTGCTTCCGCCGGTACATCTTTCGTAAGCTTTTTCATCGTATCGCGCAATACTCCCAACGAACGCTGACTCAATAAATCAATTTTAATCAACCCGAAATCCTCAATAGGATACATATCAGGCTGAGTGATAATCAAGCCCAGTCCTTTATTTTTCGCGTATTCCAGCGCTACATAGTCAGTAATTGGGGAATCGGTGATTACAATTCCACCGGGATGAATCGATAAATGCCTCGGAAAACCCGCAAGTTGTGTAGCGATTTTAATGATACTTCTCCACGGTTCATCATCAAAACTGAGTGATTTTGATTCGGGGAATTTCTCCGCCAACACCGGAAGGTTTTCCGCGCTCGTCCATGGTATGTACTTGCTGTATTTGGAAATCTCTTCATTCGGTATTCCAAAAACCTTTGCGGTCTCACGAAAAGCCGATCTTGCCCTGAAAGTTACTGTTGTGGAAATCATGGCTACCTTTTCATAACCATATTTATCGTAAATGTATTTCACAATTTCATCACGTTCACGCCATGAAAAATCAAGATCAACATCAGGCGGGGATGTACGTCCTCTGTTCATAAAACGCTCGAAGTACAAATTTTGCTCTATTGGGTCAACCTGCGTAAAATCCAGACAATAGGAAACCAGACTGTTAGCCGCCGATCCCCTCCCTATGGTCATCATTCCCCTTTTGCGTGCTTCATTTACGATATCCCACACAACGAGAAAATAATCGCAGAACCCGAGCTCATCTATCACCTGTAATTCATACTGTAAACGTTTTACTGCCTGTTCAGTTATGGGATGGTACTTTTCCTCAAGTCCCCTGAAGCAGACTTTCCACAGGTATGAAAACGCGGTTTCGCCATACGGAAGCGGGTATGTAGGAAACTTGTACTTCCCGAATTGCAAGTCCACGTTACAATCCTGAGCGATTTTATCGGCGTTCCAGATTGCCTCGGGTAGTGCTTTCCACATTTCCTCAAGTTCTTTCGGCGGTTTAAGGCAATACTCTTCATCAACCAGTAAAGATTTATCGAGATTCGCCAGTGTGGAATTCTCTCTGATCGCTGTTACTACCTGATGAAGCAGGAAATCATCCGGTTCTTTGAAATACGCGGGATGTGTCGCCACAACCGGTATTTTATTCTCCTTCGCGAAATTGTAGAGGTCGCGCGAATGGTGCTTTTTCTCTTCAGTAATTACCAACTCCGCCCTTAATGTTTTTCGTAAATTGTCGGTTAACGAAATGATTTTAAGAAGTTCTATCGAGGAAGTGAGTACATACAGATTACTCAAATCGGATAAAAATATGTCAACTAATCTGAAATCTTCATCAAGTTTGCGGGATGTGATAATCTTGTTAAGATGTGCGTACCCGTCATTGTTCCTCGCGACAAAAACGGCGTAATGTTCTTCAGTTTCAGGGTCATCAATGTACGCCCCTAAAATCGGTTTAATCCCCTCCTCCTCAGCTTTTTTAGCAAACTGAATAGCGCCATACATCCCGTTTGTGTCGGTGATAGCGGCATAACCGCTTTCATATTTTTGGGCAAACGCTATCAGGTCATTGGGCTTTATAGCCCCTTCCAGCAATGAGTAAACCGAGTGCGCGTGTAAAGTAAACATAATCCTTCTTCTTCCGGAAACAACGTTAATCAGAACTGCCAAGCGTTATTGATGAATACCCGAACTTATCCCGGATTTTATTCACAGCCCGCAGCATTTTTTTTCTTATCAAATTTTCATCTTCAAACAGGTTTTCCTGCTCGCCAAAATCATTCAGTTTGGAAAGGTTAATTCCAATCAATCTTACTCCCACCCTGCGCGTGTAAGCCTTATCGAACAGATTAAGCGCGGTTTCGTAAATTGTTTTATCATCATCTGTCGGCTTTACCGTTTTTGCTCGTGTAAGCGTAACAAAATCGGAGTACCTCAGTTTTATACTGATTGTCGCTGCTTGCCAGTTATGATCGCGCAATATCTGGCAAACCTGCCCTGTAAGTTTGAACAAGGTTTTTTCAATTTCTATCCTGTCAATAACATCTTCCTTGTAAGTACGCTCCTTTGAAATACTTTTCTGCTCAACAGGCAGACTTAAAAACCGCGTCCCCTCCCCGTTGGCTTTCTTCCAGAGATCACGACCATGCTTGCCGAATGCAGACGCGAAATAATCTTCCGGCATTTTGGCAATATCCCCGATTTTATAAAAACCCTTCGCCTGAAGTGATTTAAGCGTAACCTTCCCCACACCGGGAATCGTTTCAACCGGCATCGGAGCGAGGAATTCAGCCTCCATACCGGGTATGATATATGTGATACCCTTGGGTTTCATACAATCCGACCCGATTTTCGCGAGAGTTTTATTGGTCGCTATACCGATTGAACAGGGTAAACCGAGAGTATTCCATATCTCAAGCTGAATTTTGCGGGCAAGCACCCTGTAATCGCCGTACATGGCTTTTGTGCCGGTAAAATCCATATAAAACTCATCGATGGAAGCCTGTTCAAGCATTGGCGCGTAGTTCTCGAGAATACCCCGCACAGCCTTCGAAAACTTCGAGTACTCACCATGATGCCCGTGAACATATATTCCATGCGGACAAAGTTTATATGCCTGTCTGATAGGCATAGCGGAATGCAGACCATACTCACGCGCCTCGTACGAACACGCCGCGACCACACCTCTCCCGTTGGGATCAGCCCCCACTATAACGGGCTTCCCTTCAAGAGACGGATCAAGAATCCGCTCCACGGACACAAAAAACGCGTCCAAATCCAAATGAAATATTGCTTTTTCCTGCATAAAAATATTTAATATTACTCTTCGATTATCAAATCCATCACGAACCACTTATAAAACAATTGTCACTGTAGTCCCACTTTGAAGGGGTTGCTGTGTATAAAATTTGAGATGACATTGACTCTACCTCACCCTTACCTGACCGCCCGTTCTTTCCTCGCTTTGCAGGACATCCCAAGCCGTAAAGACGGGATTAGGTTGGTGAGCTTAGTCGAACCATATCCCGTCTCTACCGGGTACTCAAGACTACATTCTCACCTGATTATCATCGTTTACACACCTGAATCGGGAGAGCTCGATAAGGTGAATATGCCTTAAAGTAGTTAGACAATCATTAGTTTGGTATTATTAAATTACAATTTCTGACTTGACATTCTTTCAGTTTTCCATCATATTATACGTACAATTGTACGAGTGCATATGGAAATTATTATTGACACCTCAGCCATTCTGGCTGTATTATTAAATGAACCATCCAGACCTAAAATAGTAAGCATAACACAGAATTCTGTTTTAGGAGCACCGGGGTCGGTGAAATGGGAAATCGCTAATGCTCTAACAGCGTTATTCAAAAGAAATAGAATATCCATCGAGGAAGGTCATGCTGTGATGAAAAGTTTCTTATCAATACCTGCTCGAGAATATCAGGTCGATTTTGAGACTACACTGGATGTGGGGAACAAATATAATATTTACGCATATGATGCTTTTTTTATCACAATCTGTAAAACTACCGGTTTCCCTTTACTGACTCTGGATAAAAAACTTAAACAAATTGCTGAAATGGAAAATATTAAATTAGTGGAGATCTAAATATGAACATTTATACATATAGCGCCGCAAGACAAAATCTTGCTTCCTTGCTTGACGAGGCATCCAAAACAGGGAAAGTAATAATCAAGCGAAAAGATGGAAGTATATTTGAAGTAAGTCCGGCAAAAGAAATTAACTCCTCTCCTCTTGATGTACCCGGAATCTCAATAAATACCGATCAGGATGAAATTAATAGCATCCTCAAGGAAATCCGCGAAAGATAAAGATTTGTTTTCCCCATAATTGTACTACTTGACAACCACCTCACTCTGTTCACCGAGGCGAACTCTCCTGCCACAGGAGAGGGAATTTGAATATTATATTTACAGCTTTTGTTATTTCTTTCGCCATAGAAGAGGTTAAACATGATTATCTGTCATTCCTGCGTAGGCAGGAATCCAGTCTTTTTTGTCATCCTTTTGAACTTGTCTCGAACGCATCGGCTGGGGGATGAGGTCAGTTATCAAATATTGAAGGAAAAATTTCATAAACAGATTAACCACGTGTTTTAACACGTGGTGAAATGAGATATTTTTTACCCTGCTATCTTCACAAGTCGGGGATATGCCGCAACAGTCGTTTTAGGTATGTGTACTCTGGCAAGACCCTTCAGGTAATGCAGCAGCTCGAAAGCATTTGCCACCGCATCTCCCTTGGGATGATTGTTCATTATCACAAAAACCTTATTCACAATGTCAAAGAGCTCTTTCAACTTCCGGTCGATTTCCAGCAGCTCACCCGGCGAATAAAGATACTCATACCTTGCGTTCTGCTCACCATACGAAAGCTGTTTTCCAAAATTTTCAATAGAAGCGCGCCACGCCTCCTCGTTCCTGCCGTGACATCTGATATACAAAACATCATTCGTCAAAACAGGGGCAAACTCAACCGCCTCACCGATAGATGGCTGGTCGATGGTACATAAAGTAACATTGTAAGAACGCAAAAACTCATAAATACGGGGTGAGTTCCACGATTTATGCCTCACCTCAACAAACTTGTCGTACTGCTCAAACCTTTCGAGCAAACGACGCAAATAGTCAACATTTGCGTCAGTACAAGCAAACGAATACGGGAACTGAATCAACAAGCCTCCAAACCTTTCGGCACCTTTCAGCAAATCGAGGTTGTATTGCACCGCCTTCGTTTCCTGCATTCTGAAAACACGTTTATGCGTAAAATCGTTGTGCAACTTGTACGTGAAAAGAAAATCTTCACTCTCCCCAACCTTGCTTATCCATCCGTTAACAACTCTCGGATTGAGATATCTATAATAGGAAGCGTTAACCTCAACAGTATTAAAAAAGAGCGAATAAAACTCAAGCCAGTCGAACGATTTGGAATTATGCTTCGGGTAAAAAGAAGGCACCCAATCCTTGTACGACCAACCTGCTGTTCCAACGTAAATATCGGGCATGATA
This sequence comes from Melioribacteraceae bacterium, assembly GCA_022181065.1. Taxonomy (GTDB): domain Bacteria; phylum Bacteroidota; class Ignavibacteria; order Ignavibacteriales; family Melioribacteraceae; genus BQMY01. The sequence continues at coordinate 13,164 of BQMY01000108.1, forward strand.
ACTCAACCTACACTTTTGCCGAGCCAAATAAAGCCATCTGTTCCTCATCAGGGTTATTACCCCCTTCATGTTCGAGCAGCCATTCTTTTCGCCAGATTCCACCCGCATACCCGGTAAGTTTGCCGTCACTCCCTATCACCCTGTGACAAGGAAGTATGATAGAAATCCTGTTCCTGCCGTTTGCGCTCCCCACTGCCCTGATAGCACCCACATTATTCAGTTTTTTGGCAATATCGAGATATGAAACGGTTTTCCCGTACGGAATTTTCCGCAATTCTTCCCACACCAGTTTTTGGAAATCCGTTCCATCCGGGTCTAACGGAATAGTAAACTTTCTTCTCTCCCCCTTAAAATATTCATCCAGCTGCTGTAATGTATCCGCCAGAATTTCATTGCTCTCGGTATCTTCATCCCTTTCGGCGACAAAATACAACGTTTTCAAAGCAGACTCTGATGCAGTTACTTCTATTAGTCCGATTTCCGATTCGTAATAATCCCTGTATATTTTTTCTGTTGTCATAACAGTGATCTCCATAAATAAAATGTTGCGTAAGATTCCCACCCGCTCCATCCGGCGGCAATCTCCAAAATTTCTCTCTCCGTCGGTTTTCTCTCCATTTCCAACTGATTCTTCAATGCGTTTATCAATCCCGAATCACCCAGGGGTAACGCGTCATTTCTGCGAAGTCCCCTCAACATAACATAATTTGCTGTCCACGGACCAATACCTTTTATCTTCACAAGTTCTTTCACCGCGGATTTGGTATCCATCCCGGAAAATATTTCCGCCGATAACTCTCGGCTGCACATTAACTCCGCAATCCGTTTGATGCACACAGCCTTGTTTCTCGTTAACTTGACTGATTGTAACACATCTGTTTCCAAAGCCGCAATTTTTTCAGGCGTCGGAAATAATTTGTAAAACTTACCCGATATCTCAACCTCTTCACCAAATCTTTCCACAAGAAGTTGTTTGATTATATATACTACATGCAGACTTATACTTTGTCCGGCAATCGCCCAGCAGAAGGTCTCGAAAAAATCGGGAATGCAGGTAATCCGCGAACCGTGATATTTATCAACAAGTGGCGCGAGAATTTTATCACTCGCGGCTAGTTTGTAAAAGCCTGTAATATCACGATCCAGATCGAGCCAGTGGTTTACAAACCTGATAATCTCTTCTCTGCCTAAATCTGTTAAATTTTCAACATCCACAGCAACATTAACTCCTTCTTCAATACCTGAAATTTGAAGCAACGTATTAACCTGTTGTCCCGCAAAAGGACGATAAACTGTTTCCCCTTGCACAGTGAACAATGCTTCCTTATCTGAACGCCCCAGAAAAGCCAGACTTTGTCCGAAATCGTATGCCCCGTTTGCCTGTATGTTAAAACTTAACGGCATATTATTTTTTCTCACCTTGCAGTGTAATCACAATTTTTCTCGAACCACCGTAATCCCTGTGCTCACAGAGGTATATCCCCTGCCATGTACCGAGATTTAACCTGCCATTTTGTATCGGAATATTCAGCGACGGACCCATAATTGATGCCTTGATATGAGCGGGCATATCGTCAGGACCCTCCATAGTATGCACAAAATAAGGAGCTCCATCGGGTACCGATTTACTGAAATATGTCTCCATATCGCGGCGTACATCGGGATCGGCATTTTCATTTATCGTCAAAGACGCCGAAGTATGTTTGATAAAAATATTCGCCATCCCGATACTTATTTGCTGTATCTCCGGAATTTCGCGAAGCAGTTCACCTGTGATCAGGTGAAAACCCCGTTTCCTTGCCGGCAAAAATATCTCTTTCTGAAACCAAAACATAAAACTCCAAATTAAACCTGTATAAACAAAGACACTATATAAAGGATGTCTACCTCACCCTGAATCCCTCTCCTGAATCACAGGAGAGGGACAAATATTTTCAATATACAAAGCAAAACTTACCACCAGACTGCTTTACATTATTTCATAAAGCAGAGACGGCATTCCGCCGCGGCGGATAGCGTCTCAGACTGTCGCCAAACCAAAAGTAACGCGCTTTATGTCCCCCTTAGAAGGGGGAAATCACTCCGCCAGTGGCGGATTTTGTGATGGGGGATGACTGAAAGTTGCTAACGATGCAATAAATCATCCTCCGTCATTCAACTCCGTTAAATGCCACCTCCTTCAAAGGAGGATAGTAAATAAATCGTCGTTCAAGTTCCCATTTAAACCTGTGCGCCTTTAGCTTAGGGGTGCCACAAAGTGGCGGGGGATGACCAAAAGTCTCAAGAAACAAAACTCAATCCGCCACTTTACTTTCAATATCTGTAATATGCATCCGTATCCATTCGCCAACACCAGAAATATTTTTAACCACATCCTCATCCTTCAATCTTAACACAACGATACCATTAGTCTTTAGAAACTCATCTTTTTTAATATCATGGTCAAACTGTTTCTCATTGTGATGAGTCACTCCATCAACCTCAATCGCGAAATTCAACTCTTTACAGTAAAAGTCCAGAATATAATCACCCATTGGTCTCTGTCGTAAAAAAGTATAGCCCGTTTTCTTCGCTCGAAGTAATTCAGTCCATAATTTTACTTCAGCTTTTGTACCGGCTTTTCTGTTTTCTGAGGCGTATTTTTTAAGCGAACGATTATATGAATGATTATTCTTCATTATTTATCCAAATTAAAAGTTAATGGATCATCCTCCGTCTTCCGACTTTCGTCGGAATCCACCTCCTTCAAAAGGAGGACACTTAAAAACAAATCACACTCTGTCAGCCAAAGTCCCCCTTAGAAGGGGGTCGACGACTTTAGTCGGCGGGGGGATGACCAAAAGTCTCAAGAAACAAAACCCATCATCCTCCGTCATTTAACTTCGTTAAATGCCACCTCCTTCGAAGGAGGACATTTAAAAACAAATACCATTACCCCGCTATTTTATCCATGCTGCGGTACACGCCAATCACTACACCAACAATCTTGAAGTTCTCGTAACCATGTTTAAGAACAATCGGCTGATACTCCGGGTTTTCAGAATGCAACTCAATCACACTCTCCTTTTTGAAAAAACGTTTCACAACTGCCGCGTCGTCGAGTATCGCCACAACAAAATGACCATTCACGGGCAGAATATTCGGGTTCACGATCACTATATCACCACTGAATACATAGGCATCCTTCAAACTGTCACCCTTAACCCTGAGCAAAAACGAATCACGCGGAGTATGCGCAATAGTGGGCAACTCAATGCTGTCAATAGCATCAGGGTAAATTGTGAGGGGGTTCCCTGCCGCTACCTCACCCAATACGGGACGAGATACAAAATATTTATCCTCAACGGTCAATTCTATTCCGCGGGCAACCCGGGAATTACGTTTTATATAGCCTTTCTTCTCCAGCGCCTGAAGATGCTGCTGAACTGTTGCCCGGTTTTTGTACCCGAAGTTCCCGGCTATTTCAGCCAGAGTGGGGGGCATACCATGATCGGCACGATAGTTTATAATAAACTCGAGTATTTTCTGCTGCGTTGCCGTTAACTCTTTTGCCATCCTGAAACACCTTCGATTAACATTTTCTCATACCATACAAAAGTATGTCGCCATACATTTGTATGGTAAATGTAACAAACGGATCATTTTTTGTCAAGATATAATTTTGGAAAAATATTGGAATGATAATCTGTCAGGAAAGTTTATCGAGAGCCTCTTTGGCAGCCTCTTGTTCAGCGCCCTTCTTGTTTTTGCCTGTTCCCTTGCCTGCAATCTCGTCATTAACTATTACATGTATGGTAAAAGTTTTTGCGTGCTGCGGACCTTCTTCATTAACACATTTGTATGTGGGGTTTTCCCATTTATTTACATGGGTCAATTCAAGCAGTTGACCTTTATAATTATTATCGGCATGAAGAGTACCACTTTTAACACCGGGACGGATGATGTGCTTTTTAACAAATATTTTGGCGGTCTCAAGCCCCTGATCAAGATAAATGGCACCAATTAAAGCTTCCATAGCGTCGGCAAGAATTGTACGCAATCCACCCTCCGAACCACGTAAAAACTTTTTATTGTAGAGAATAAAACGCTCAAGGTTAACATTTTCCGCTGTGTCTGCCAGCGATTTTTTATCAACGAGATGTGAACGTGATTTGGTTAAAAAACCTTCATCCTCATCAGGATAATGTTTGAAGAGATATTCTGAAACGATCAGATCAAGAACCGCATCGCCAAGATATTCAAGTCGTTCGTTATTTTTTTTTAATTCGGGAGAAATGTCAAGGTAGGAACGATGGGTGAGAGCCTTTATAAAATAGACTCGGTTATTGATGGAGAAATTAAGAAATTCCTGTAATTCGCCAATCTTTAATTCTATATATTCATCACCGGATAACGACGATTTCGAAGACTTGCCAAAAAATCGTGTTATCCGGCTGAAAAACCTGCTTATCAAGCGTTAACCTGAATATTTCTTAAACAATAGTGTTGCGTTATGTCCACCGAATCCAAATGTATTACTTAAAGCACAATTGAATTGTTTCTCAACCGCATTGTTAGGAGTATAGTTGAGATCACAATCAGGATCGGGAGTATCATAATTTATTGTTGGAGGAATAAAACCATGTTCCATTCCAAGAAGCGTGGAAATTGATTCAATAGCACCGGCGGCACCTAACAAATGACCTGTCATCGATTTGGTTGAACTGACAGACATTTTGTAAGCATGCTCACCAAAAACTGTTTTGATTGCCATAGTTTCATTTTTATCATTCAACTCGGTTGAAGTACCATGAGCATTAATATAATCAACTTCTTCGGGTTGAATACCGGCATCATTTAAAGCCATCTGCATTGAACGGACAGCACCTTCTCCACCCGGAGCAGGAGCAGTAACATGGAAAGCGTCACCAGTTAGGCCACAGCCGATAATTTCACCATAGATATGAGCGCCTCTTTTTAATGCGTGCTCAAGTTCTTCGATTATAAGGGTTCCGGCACCTTCACCCATTACAAAACCGTTTCTCTCGTTATCGAATGGGCGAGAAGCGTCCATATACCTGTCATTCCAGGTTGAGATAGCTCTTGCTGAACCAAATCCACTCATTGCCATAGGTGTAATAGCTGCTTCCGAACCACCGCAGACCATTGCATCAGCTCTTCCACTCTGGATCAGCATAAATGCGTCTGCAATTGCGTGTGTAGATGTTGCGCAAGCTGAAGTAGTTGCGTAATTTGGACCTTTAAAACCATATTCAATTGATATTTGACCTGCGGCGATATCCGAGATCATCATCGGTACAAAAAACGGGCTAACTCTCTTGGCACCATGTGCGATATAATTAGAGTGCTGATCCTCAAATGTGACCATTCCACCAATACCACTACCGTAAATAACACCAACTCTGGTTGCATCCAGATTATCAGAAACAATACCGGAATCTTCAACTGCCATCATCGATGTTGCCACAGCATAATGAGTAAAAGGATCCATCCTTCTCGCTGCCTTACGGTCAATATATTTTAATACATCGAAATCTTTTACTTCGCAGGCAAATTTTGTGTCGAAAGTTTCAGTATCAAACTTTGTAATTAATCCTGCGCCGTTTCTGCCTTCCTTCAATCCTGCTAAATATTCTTCCAGAGTATTACCGATAGGTGTAAGTGCACCCATTCCGGTTACTACTACTCTTTTTCGCATGGAGAACTCCGAAACTTTTATGATTTGAAAAGCGGTTAGGGGTAGGCTTACATTAATGTAAGCCCTATAAAAATCTTAGTTTTCTACTTTTTCTTTAAGATAGCTTGTTGCATCACCAACAGTACCGATTTTTTCGGCATCTTCGTCAGGAATTGAAATACCAAATTCTGATTCGAAACCCATTACCAATTCAACAATATCGAGCGAATCCGCACCAAGATCATTTGTGAATGAAGCTTCAGGGGTGATCTGTGATTCTTCTACACCCAATTTGTCCATTATGATCTCTTTTACTTTTGCTTCGATATCCATCATTAACTCCTTTGTATATTGTTTGATTGATTCTTTAATTATTTTTTACATTACCATGCCGCCATCAACATTTATAACCTGACCGGTTATATAATCAGCGGCGTCACTAACTAAAAATCCAACAACTTTCGCGACATCCTCAGGTGTTCCCAATCTGTGAAGTGGAACGTTCTTTAGAAGTGCTTCACGTTGTTTTTCATTTAATTTTTCTGTCATTTCAGTTTCGATAAAACCGGGAGCAACCGCGTTAAAAGTAATATTTTTTGAAGCATACTCCTTTGCAAGTGATTTGGTCATTCCAATAACACCTGCCTTTGAAGCCGCATAGTTCGATTGACCGGGGTTTCCAATCAACCCGACTACTGATGAAATATTTATGACTCTGCCATATTTCTGCTTCATCATATATTTCAAAACTGCCTTGGAGTAATTAAATACACTTTTAAGGTTAACATCAATTACCTGATCAAACTCCGCCTCATTCATTCTCAACAGAAGATTATCACGTGTAATACCGGCGTTATTGATAAGAATATCAATCCCGCCCAGTTTTTCAGCAGCATAATCAACGGCTGCCTGAGCTTCCTCAAAACTTGAGGCATCTGCCTTGAACGCATGAACTTTAGTGTATGGATTTCCAATCTCCTTCTGAAGTTCCTCTGCACATTCGTCGCAATTATTATATGCAAAAACCACATCCGAAAATAAAATACCGCAGCAACTCTTTGATGCTAACTCTTTTACTATTGCCCTTCCGATACCTCTGGTGCCGCCGGTTACAATAGCTCTTCTTTTTTGTTGTTCAACTTTAATCATAATTTTTATGCTATTTCTGTAGTAAAATCAAACCAGTTTAATTTTACATTTGCTAAATATAGTTACATTTACCAAAATAAAACAAACAAAAACTTATAATAAAATTCACTTCCATAATTGAATATAAATTTTAAGTTCTTGTTTATCAACAACTTACACTTTTTATATAAAATTTTTCAAATCTTCGAAAGAAGAAATTCCCGAAATCTTGACATTCCGGTCAATACGTTTTACCAATCCCTGCAGCACTTTACCGGGTCCGATCTCATAAAATTCGCCGGCACCTGCAGCAATCATATTCAGGATAGTCTCTTCCCAACGAACAGGAGCCGTAACCTGTTCAAAAAGCAATTTTTTAATCTCTTCTGCTTTGGTTACAGGTGAAGCTGTAACATTCGCGTACACAGGAATATTGGCATCACAAATCTCTGATTCATCAAGTTTAGTTTTAAGTTTATCTTTCGCGCTTTGCATAAGCGGTGAATGAAAAGCACCGCTGACAACCAACTGCTTAACAAGCTTCGCGCCTTTCGCTTTAGCAAGTTCCATGGCTTTTTCAACTCCGCTTACCGAACCTGAAATCACGATCTGACCAGGTGAATTAAAATTGGCACATTGAACAATACCCTCGGAAGAAGCTTCATTGCAAGCCTCCTCAGTCAATTCTGACGAGAGTCCAACAACTGCTGCCATAGTTCCGGGATTATCAATTCCAGATTGAAGCATTCCTTCTCCACGGAAACGAACGAGCTTGATCGCGTCTTCGAACTTCATGGCGCCGGCTTCAACCAGGGCTGAATATTCTCCGAGCGAATGACCAGCTGCCATATCCGGTGAAACACTTTTTATCAGTTTGGATAAAACAACGCTATGAAGAAATATTGCGGGCTGTGTCACATCAGTCTGTTTAAGAGCGTCTTCTGGACCATTGAACATTACATCAGATAATTTGAAGCTTATCGCGTCTTCAGCTGCCTGAATTATTTCTTTCGCTTCTGCGGAGTTTTCAAATAAATCTTTTGCCATACCTACATACTGCGCACCCTGCCCGGGGAATAAAAACGCAACTTTACTCATTAGTCAAGCCCCCAGGTCAAATAAATAGAACCCCATGTATAACCCGCGCCAAAAGCAGCGAGGATAAGATTATCGCCTTTCTTGATTTTACCATCACGATAATACTCTGTTATGCAAAGAGGGATAGTTGCGGCAGTGGTATTACCATAACGATCTATATTGATAGTAACTTTCTCCGGTTCCAGACCCATTCTTTTAGCTGTTGCGTCGATAATACGCAAGTTTGCCTGATGGGGTACCAAATACGCAATATCTTCTGATTTTAGATTATTTTTCTCCATGATCTCAACAGAAACATCCGCCATACCTTTAACAGCAACTTTGAATACTGCCTTACCATCCTGATAAATAAAATGCTCCTTATTCTGCACAGTTTCAACAGAAGCTGGTCTTGCACTACCACCCGCCTGCATATGCAGACTTTCAAAACCGGAACCATCTACGTTAAGGATCGAATCCTTAATACCAATACTCTCATCCTCAGTCGGTTCAAGCAAAACCGCAGAGCCTGCGTCCCCAAAAAGGATACATGTATTTCGATCAGTATAATCAACAATAGCGCTCATCTTATCAGCACCGATAACTAAAACTTTTTTATAACGTCCGGCTTCAATTAAACTCGTGCCTGTTTGCAAAGCGAATAGAAATCCCGAGCACGCCGCGGAAAGATCAAATGCCCATGCGTTGGATGCACCTATCTTATTTTGAATTAAACAGGAAGTTGACGGGAAAAAGTAGTCGGGAGTTACTGTCGCTACAATAATAACATCGATATCTTTCGGATCAACATTATGTTTTTCCAAAAGGTCCTGAGCTGCTCTTGCGCCAAGATCACTAGTGGCTCCATCTTCCAGAATCCTTCTTTCCTTAATACCGGTTCTGGTTCTGATCCACTCATCGTTTGTATCAACTAATTTTTCGAGGGTTTTGTTATCAAGAATTTTTTCCGGCGCATACATCCCCACACCGGTGATTGTGGCTCTTAATTTATTGTTTGATTTGTTTGTACTCATGAAGTTTTTCCTCAAATTTCGATATAAGGTCGCTCTGATGCATCTCATTAGCCCGTAATATCATATTTTTTATGGCTTTGGGAGTACTTGAACCATGACCTATAATGCTTATACCGTTTATACCAAGAAGCGGAACTCCGCCATATTCCTGATAATCGAGACCGGTAAGAGCCGATTTCAAAGTTCCCTTTGCCATAAGAACTCTTATAGCGCTGTAAAAGCTGCGTTTGGCGTAAGCTTTAAATTTATACTTTAATAATCCAAGCATACTTTCAGCAAATTTAAGGATGATATTACCTACAAATCCGTCACAGACTACAATATCGGATTTACCTTTGAGAATATCACGACCTTCAACATTACCAATAAAGTTAACAGGTGCGTCTTTCAATAGCTGATGTGTGGCATGCGTAAGCTCATTTCCCTTTTCTTCCTCTTCACCAACGGAAAGCAGACCCACACTCGGGTTTTCAATCCCGCAAAGTTCCTTGAGGAATATTGTACTGAGCAACGCATATTCAAGGAGGTGAACCGGTTTACAGTCAACAGAAGCTCCCGCGTCAAATACAAAAGTGGAACCACCCTTCTCATTTGGGAGAGGTGTTCCTATGGTCGGTCGCCCGATTCCTTTTATTCTTCCTATGAGCAAAGTTGAAGCAGCCATCATTGCACCGGTATTTCCGGCACTGATAAAAGCCTCAGCCTTTCCTTCCTTAACAAGTTTGGCTCCAACAACAATAGAGGAATTTGGCTTGGTTTTAAGGGAAGCGGTAGGACTATCGGACATTTCGATAACCTGGTCGGCATGCACAACTTCAAATTGAGAGATATCGTAATTTTCCTTTTTACAAATCTCTTTTATTTTTGATTCGTCACCAACCAGTTTTATCCTGATATTTTTGTTCGCTTTCCAGGCTTCAATCGCACCCAAAACAGGACTCTCAGGCGCAAAGTCTCCACCCATAGCATCGACTGCTACCGTACAAATTTTTTCGTTTCCGGAACCCATTTAAGAGATTTACGATTCAGGAACAAACATTGATTTACCCGCATAATATCCACAGCTTGGGCAAGCGCGATGACTAAGTTTCATTTCGCCGCAGTTAGCGCAACTTGTTAATGCAGGTGCAGTGCCTTTATAGTGAGTTCTTCTTTTATCTCTTCTAGCTTTAGATATCTTTCTTTTTGGATGCGCCATAATATCTCAACCTTCTTTTAATTACTTTTTGTCAGATTTATCTTTTAATTTCAACAGCGGTGCCCAAACCGGATTAATCTTTTCATCACCGCAGTTACACTCATATTTATTAAGATCTACCCCGCAACCGGAACATATCCCTTTGCAATCATCATCGCATAGTTTTTTCATTGGAATTGACAACTCTGCGTAATCTAGCACATCGGGTCGTAAATCTATCTTATCATCGTCCGGATCAAGGAAGTGAACTTCCGTATCATCATCTCTGTCATTCTGTTCAAACAGATATATCGAACTGAATTCAAGATTAATATCTTCTTCGTACTCTTTTGTACAACGGTCACATTGAAGTTTGGCGTGTAAATCCATTGTTATGGTAAGGACAATCTGATGAAAAGATTTATCCATCCTTACATAAATATCCACATCGCCAAAGAACATTTTTGATAATCCTGATTCAGCGGATTTTTGATGGAAATCCAGTTCATGAATACCATCCGCGTAATTTGTAAATTTGATTATCATATTTATTAAGTAAAATATAGTTTCGAAATATAAAAATTGATATTTTAATAAGCAACAAAATGTTAAATTACTAAAAATAATCGAAAATTAACAATCAATTTTTCGGATAAATTTTGATCCTCAACGTTATTAATCTATGTAAATCGTTCGGAACCAGAAAGGCTTTATGTGATTTCTCCTCAGAAATCCGTCCCGGGATCGTAACCGGTTTACTTGGACCTAACGGAGCGGGAAAAACTACTCTTATTCGGATCATTCTCGGTATAATTAAACCCGATAGCGGAAGCGTGGAGTTTTCAGGTAAAAGTTCAGTATATAAAGGTTTATTGGGATATGTCCCCGAAGAGAATGCTTTGTACGGCAAAAGTAAAGTTCTGGATAATCTCCTTTACTATGCCTCCCTGAAAAATCTTGATAAAGCTGATGCGAAGAAGGAAGCTAAAAATCTGCTTGAAATGCTTGGAGCTTACGAATATTCCGATAAATATGTTGAGACCCTCTCAAAAGGAAATAAACAAAAAGTACAAATAGCCGCGTCTCTCATCCATAACCCTGAAATCATAATATGGGATGAGCCATTTTCAGGGCTTGACCCGATTGCCCGGGAAGTAGTGATAGATTTAATGCGAGATAGAGCAAAATCGGGCAAAATCTTTATCGTCTCAACTCACCAGCTTGATTCAGCGGAAAAATTTTGCGATTCATTTTTATTGCTAAATCAGGGAAAACTACTTCTTGAAGCAAATCTCGCGGAAGCCAAATCAGAATTTACCGGCAATACCCTGGAAATAGAAACTAACGCCCCGGTTACATACATCACTTCCCTCCCCGGTGTGCAGGGAGCGGTTAGAGAAAACTCCAAATTGATTGTGTCATTCAACAACCAATTTGATAAAAAAGAATTTATCTCAAAAATCAACACACAGTATGATATATTCACGCTATCTCACCATACTGCCACAATAAAAGATATTTTCTTTAAGATGGTTGGTCAATTATGAAACACGTAATACAAATAGCGCTATGGGAGTTAAAGCAGAAGTTTGCGCGCAGAAGCTACCTTTATATTACATTGTTGACACCTTTGATACTTATATTCCTTATAAGATTCACAACCGGTGGAGTTTCTGACCGTGGTACATCACCGGCTACTATTGGAATATATAATACATCGGAAAATTTTCTAAAAGGGTTTAGAAATCTCTCAACAAATTTCGGGACTTACGATAATGTGCAGCCCGATCTTATTCCTATAAATCTTGGCACACTTTCGGCAGTCGATAATTATTCTGAAATTGATTCAATTCTGGCAAAGGGAATAGTTGACTACGTTTTATTGAAAAATGAAAATGAATTTCAGCTTTTCTCAAAATTATTCAGAAGACCTTCACTTATTTCAAAAATTGAGATGTTTGCTTCACTATCTTTATCACAAAGTCAACATGGAGTCCAACTTAAACCTCAAAATATATTCTTCGAGACGGTTGATGTAAATACCGGAACAAACTATTCAACAGTCGATTTTTTAAAAAACACAATAACAATTTATCTTCTGCCTATCATCTTTGTTTTTGTGGTTGTCTTTGCTGGTAACAGCTTTATAAGGGGTTTCGCCCAGGAACGTCAGGGTCGGATACTTGAAATATTGCTTTCATCCTGTTCCCGAAATGAACTCTTTTATGGAAAAATAGCCGGATTACTCCTTGCTACTCTTGTGCATCTATTTATCTGGTGGATCGTCGCCAAATTGTTCCTGGAAAGCGATTTTTCCTTTCTTACCCACACTCCTCTGCTCGGATCTTTATTCTTCATCCTTGGATTCCTGCTCTACACTGCTCTGTTTATAGGACTTTCAGGAATTATTACCACCGAAAACGAAGCACAGCATATTTCGTCAAATCTGTCACTATTTTTAATAATACCTTTAATTTTCACCACGCATGTGATTGCTTCTCCAAACAGTATTCTCAGTTCAGTGCTGACATATATCCCTTTCACTTCCCCACCTGTTATGCTGATCAAAATTCAAACAGAATCATATACAAATAATGAACTAATAATTTCGGCTGTGATATTGGTGATTTCATGCCTGCTGCTTATTAAACTCGCTGTAAGATATTTTAATAACGGTCTTGAAAACCTCCCAAATCAATAATTGTTTTGATATTTTAATATTTTTTATTTCGTTACTAATTCAAACTCGTAATTTCACTTTTGAATTGACATCGGATATTTTGTATTTTGAAAAAATCTAATAGAAGGGAGTTTATTTGGCTGGTACCGCTGTTTTTGGTGGAACTTTTGATCCGGTTCACCTCGGACATATAAAAACTATCAACGCAGTTTACAACACTTTAAAACCGGAGAGGATACTATTCATTCCGGCAAAAATCCCCCCATTTAAATTAGATCAAAAGATTACACCCGATTTTCACAGGGTAAATATGCTTAATTTAGCCCTCAAGACTTATCCTGAATATTCCATAGTGGAATTTGAGCTAAACCAGAATGAAATATCATATACTTATCATACTCTAAAGTACTTAAAGCGTTACTATTCCCGGATAAAATTAATTATAGGATACGATAATTATTTGGCATTCGAAAAGTGGTTTAAATTTGAAGAAGTGCTGGAGATGGTTGATCTGATTGTAATGAGAAGGGCTACGGACTTAACAGAGTCGAAACACAAAATACCTGCAACTTTTGCCGATACACCATTGATAGATATTTCTTCAACGGATATCCGAACACGAGTAAGTGAAGGCAGATCAATTTCAGAAATGGTACCCTGTGAAGTTGAAGAGTATATAAAAAAGAATGGATTATACCTGAATAATGACTAAAGCAATTATCGATAAAATAATCAGTGGACAAAAAAGAGCTGTGTCGCGAGCTATCTCTCTCATAGAGGATGGTCTGCCCGTCGCCTATGAATTAATTCGTGAACTTCATGAGCATACCGGGAAAGCCTACAGAATTGGTATTACGGGACCCCCCGGAGCCGGAAAATCAACAATTACCAACCAACTAACAAAACGATTTGTTGATGAAAATCTCAAAGTTGGAATTATCGCTGTTGACCCTACGAGTCCGTTTTCAGGTGGCGCCCTTCTTGGAGATCGCGTGAGGATGACTGACGTTGGAATACTTCCCGGAGTTTTTATCCGCTCAATGGCTACCCGCGGTTCACTTGGAGGACTTTCAAAAAAAGCCATCGATGCCGCAGATGTTCTTGATGCCGCTGGTTATGATATTATCATCTTTGAAACAGTAGGAGTTGGTCAGTCTGAGCTTGATATTGCCAAAACCGCTGACACAACAATGGTTGTACTTGTACCTGAAAGCGGGGACGCTGTCCAGGCTATGAAAGCCGGATTAATGGAAATTGCTGACTTTTTTGTACTCAATAAAGCTGACCGACCCGGTTCGGAAAGCGCTTATATGGCATTAAAAACTATACTATCGATAAAATTTCGTGAATCAGGTGCGTGGGTTCCTCCTATAGTAAAAAGTATCGCGCAGGAGAATAATGGCATCGAAGATATCAAGGATGAAGTATCAAAACACCGCGATTATCTTAAATCAGGAAACAGGCTGCACATCAAACGGGAAGAAAATTTCCGTACTCGTATCAAGGTAATAGTAGAGGATGATCTGAGAAATGAAATATGGAATTCGCATCGTGAAGATAAATTGAACAATTCTCTCAAATCGGTGGTTTTGGGAGATGTGTCACCTTATACTTTGTCAAATGAAATAATAGAAAATTATAAAAAAAGTTTTAACCTATAAAGGATCAAATATGACAAATCTTAATAGTCTTAATTTCGATGAAAACCGATCATTTATTCGAGATACAATACGCGAATTTACAGAACATAGAATTAAGCCCCACGTTATGGAGTGGGATGAAGAGCAAACATTTCCCCTGGAAACAATGCATCAACTTGGTGAGTTGGGTTTTCTGGGTATTCTCGTTCCTGAAAAATATCAGGGTGCGGGTCTCGGTTATGTTGAATATTCAATCATCGTGGAAGAAGTCGCCAGAATTGATCCTTCAGTCGCGCTTTCGGTTGCCGCGCACAATGGTCTATGCACAAACCATATAAATCTTTTCGCGAATGATGCACAAAAAGTAAAATACCTGCCCGATCTTGCAACAGGCAAAAAAATAGGTGCCTGGGGACTCACAGAACCGGGTTCAGGAACAGATTCCGGAAGTATGCAAACTACTGCGGAAAAACAAGGTGATAAATACATTCTTAACGGAACTAAAAACTTTATTACACACGGTGCATCCGGAGAAACAGCTGTAATACTTGCTGTAACTGATAAATCAAAAGGTAAAAAAGGTATTTCAGCATTCATTCTTGAAAAAGGTATGCCCGGTTTTTCAGTCGGTAAAAAAGAAAATAAACTTGGAATGCGTGCCAGCGAAACTACACAGTTAATTTTTGAAAATTGTGAAGTCCCGGCTGAAAACCTGATCGGCAATGAAGGCGAAGGTTTTATACAGGCAATGCAAATCCTTGAAGGTGGACGCATCTCGATTGCGGCGCTTAGTTGCGGACTCGCGATGGGATGCCTTGAAAACTCACTCGCATACTCACAGGAACGACACCAATTTGGACGACCTATTTCTGGTTTTCAGGCGATTCAGTTCAAGATATCCGATATGGCGACCGAGCTCGACGCTGCCAGGTTATTGACGTATCGTGCTGCCGAAATGAAAGATAAAGGTGAGCCAATATCTCAGTCTGCTTCCATGGCAAAATTGTTCTCAAGTGAAATAGCTACCAGAGCTTCAAACGAGGCAGTTCAAATTTTTGGCGGGTACGGTTTCGTAAAAGATTATCCCGTTGAGAAGTTCTATCGCGATGTAAAGCTACTTACAATCGGTGAAGGTACATCCGAAGTACAAAGACTAATTATTGCGCGCAATCTTCTAAAAAATTGAGAGTAAAATGAATAAAATCGGTTCTAATATTTCTGAAACATCTGTTTATCTTGAGAATGAAGACAGATATAAAAACCTGGTAAGGAAAACCGAAGCACTTCGCGACAAAATTAAATTAGGTGGTGGTGAAAAACTTATCGCAAAACAACACGCAAAAGGTAAACTCACCGCAAGGGAAAGAATCGATTTACTCATTGATGAAAAAACTCAATTCATAGAGCTAAATTCTTTTTCAGCTTACAATATGTACAACGAGTATGGTGGCGCTCCAGGAGCCGGAACTGTTTTCGGACTTGGAAAAGTTCATGGAAAAGATTTTCTGATTGTTGCTAACGATGCCACTGTAAAAGCAGGAGCATGGTTTCCGATAACCGCCAAGAAAAATCTGCGCGCTCAGGAAATCGCTATCGAAAACCGGCTGCCGATCATTTATCTGGTCGATAGTGCCGGTGTATTTCTCCCCATGCAGGAGGATATATTCCCTGATAAAGAACATTTTGGAAGAATCTTCCGTAATAACGCGAAAATGTCGGCTATGGGAATCGTACAAATTGCCGCGATTATGGGTCCATGTGTTGCCGGTGGCGCATACCTTCCCATCATGTCGGATGAGGCTTTGATTGTTAAGGGGGAAGGTTCGGTCTTTCTTGCCGGCTCTCACCTTGTAAAAGCCGCTATCGGTGAAGAGATAGATAATGAAGCACTTGGAGGTGCGGATGTTCAAAGTAACATTTCGGGTGTTACCGATTACGTTATGGAAAATGATGAGGAGTGCCTGAAACAAATCCGTAGCATAGTTGAGAAAATACCGGATACACCCAAAGCACCATTCAGCAGAACAGAATCCAAACCTCCCGCTTATAACCCTAACGAGATATACGGTGTACTTCCTCAGGATACAATTAAACCTTATGATGTGAGAGAGCTGATAGCCCGTATCGTTGATAATTCAGAAATTGATGAATACAAAGCAGGTTATGGTAAAACAATCATTACCGCTTACGCGAGAATTGACGGTTGGTCTGTGGGTATTGTGGCAAATCAACGATCTATTGTAAAATCCGCTAAAGGCGAAATGCAGATCGGCGGAGTGATTTATTCCGATAGCGCAGATAAAGCAACACGTTTTATAATGAACTGTAACCAGCGTAACATTCCCCTTCTCTTCCTGCAGGATGTTACAGGATTTATGGTCGGTAGTAAAGCGGAACATGGCGGTATCATCAAGGATGGCGCGAAAATGGTGAATGCGGTTGCCAACAGCGTTGTACCAAAAATCACCATTATCACGGGTAACAGTTACGGCGCCGGTAATTACGCTATGTGCGGAAAAGCCTATGATCCCAGATTTATTTACGCTTATCCCAACGCTAAAATAGCTGTCATGGGGGGAGCTCAGGCAAGTTCCGTGTTGTTGAATATCAAAGTTAAACAGCTTGAGAAATCGGGTGAGAAACTTGGTGAAGAGGAAACAAAAAAAATCCTTGATGAGATTAAATCTTCATATGATGCTAAATCAAATCCGCTGTACGGAGCTGCCAGATTGTGGGTGGACGAAATTATTGACCCCGCAAAAACACGAGAAATTATTTCGCGTTCACTTGAGGCTTGCGCTAATAACCCTGAAATACCGAAATTTAGCACAGGTGTTATTCAGACTTAAGTGAGATTATAGAATGCTCAAAAGGTTTTCCGCATACGGGTTTTTCAAAAATCAAAGATATTTTGAACCCTTCCTCTATCTTTATTTTATTGAAGCCGGTTTGTCATTTACGCAAATCGGTATTCTAATAGCAATAAGGGAAGCCTTGATTAACATCGCGGAAATCCCCAGTGGTGCTCTCGCTGATATTTATGGCAGGCGTGGCAGCATGATTTTCGCTTTCGTCTCCTACATCATATCATTTCTGATATTTGGTTTTGTTGAGTCTTTTTGGCTCCTGGTTGCTGCAATGTTCTTTTTTGCTATTGGAGACGCGTTTCGGACAGGTACACACAAGGCAATGATATTTACATGGCTCCGGGATCAAAACAGAATTTCAGAAAAAAGTAAAGTCTATGGATTCACCCGAAGCTGGTCGAAGATTGGTTCTGCGGTTTCGATTGTGATTGCTGTGTCACTTCTGCTTACCGGATTTAATTATCACGAGATATTCTTCTTTTCAATCATCCCCTACATCCTGGGTATAATCAACTTCCTTGCTTACCCACAAGTAGTTGATGGCGATCGAAAACCAAAATCCTCTGTAAATGATATTTTCAATCATCTCAAGGAGAGTTTTTCCGATTCATTCAAAATTAAAGGATTAAGACGACTCTTAATAGAAGGGATGTCATTCGAAGGATTATTCAAGGCGATAAAGGATTATGTGCAGCCTGTGATTAAAAATATGGCGATCCTCTCACCCGGCTTTCTCGCGCTTACTACTGAACAACAAAGCATTGTTACTGTTGGAATCGTTTATTTTTTTATAGCGATATTTTCGGCAACCGCCAGTCGACAATCCCATAAAGTCGCCAATTTTGCGGGGGATGAGGAGAAAGGCACAAAGGTCATCTGGTACTTTGCTCTGGTA
>BQMY01000109.1 GCA_022181065.1 Melioribacteraceae bacterium
GAGCAGGCTAAGAAGGAGATCGAAAAGTTACTTCGGAATCTCGATACTGACAACTATGTTTACATCGATACAATTATCTCCCCTTCTTACACCTCGGCGATCGCTCAGGCAATTCAAATACCCGGTATAGCCGGTATGGAAAATAATATGGTAATATTTGAGTTCGACAAGGATGAACCTGAAGAACTCGAGGATATCATCGACAATTTCAATCTGGTTAATGCCGGTAATTTTGATGTTTGTATTCTTGCTTCGAGCAGGCGTCCGGTACTCTATAAAAACGGAATTCATGTGTGGATTAAAACCATTGATGAAGAGAACGCCAACCTTATGATCCTGTTGAGCTTCATTATCCTGGGGCATCCTGAATGGAAAAAAGGGAATATTAAAATTTTCGACCTTTGTAAGGAAGAGGAAAAAAATGAGGTGCGTGAGCGACTCAAGCATCTTGTTACAAGCGGCCGACTTCCAATTACGGCACAAAATATTGAGATAATTATTCAGAAGGAGAATGTCTCCCCAAAATCCATTATCAACGAGTATTCAGGAGATGCCGGTCTAACTATTATTGGTTTTAGCGAGGAAAGTTTAAATCATAAGGAAAACAATATTTTCGAAGGGTACAGTGAGTTGGGTGATATTTTATTTGTTCACTCACACAACAAAAAAGTCATTGAATGATGGGGATTGTTGAAAAATCTGGTAGTTGATTTTCACGTCCCCCTCACGCCTAAGGCGCACAAGTCCGAAGGGGGAAATCACTCCGCCAGCGGCGGATTTTGTGATGGGGGATGACCAAAAGTCACAAGACATGCAATAAATCATCCTCCGTCTTCCGACATTCGTCGGAATCCACCTCCTTCAAAGGAGGACTTAAAAGAGAAACAACTTTGTCAACAACCTGAATCATTGAATAACAAAAACATTTAATCTGATTTTTTCCTGATCAGTATCAGTGTCAGATCATCATGCAGCGGGACTCCTTCAGAATAATCATGAATTTTATCGAGCAGGTTCTGAAGGGTCTGCTCTGTTGTGTCTGTAATGGAATTTCTAAAATACTCTCTCATACCATCGAGACCCAGCATAGTTTTGGTGCGGTCAAACAATTCCATAAAACCGTCGGAAGAAAATAAAATAATGTCGCCGCTATTTATATTAATATCGTCTTCGTTATAATTGAAATCGATAAATCCACCGAGAGGCATTGTTTTCTGGAGGAATGTTTCAATTTCACCTGTTTTGCTACGGTAAACTAAAACAGGAGGCATACCCGCACTACAATAGTTTATCTTTTCACTGTTAAACTCCGCAATAGCAAGCGACATATAGAGGTTTGGCAAATTCATGTATTTAATCGCGGCGTTACATCTTCTGATCATCTCAACCGGAGTATTATCAGCCACTAACGCGTTGAACAATGATTTGGTTGAAGAAACCAGAGTTCCCGCTTTCATACCATGTCCGGTAGCGTCACCAACCGCAAGTTTAAAACTTCCATCTCCATTTTTATAAAAATCATAATAATCTCCACCAACCTCGGTAGCGGTCTTAATGTATGTAGCTACAGAATACTGATCGAAATCAGGTATATCAGTTGGTATCATGGACATCTGTAAAAGTCGGGCTTCATTCAGTTCTTCAGTTTTACGGCGGTTATCAGCTTCGAGCAATTTACGGGTTATTTCTCTCTCACGCTCTTCCCTCTCTTTCTGCAGTTTCTGTTCAGAGAGTTCCTTCACACGTTCAACTTCCTTTTCCAGTTCATTATTCACTTTCGCGAAGTTTTTGGAAAGGTGGATAGACATGGTAATTAACAAAACAATCACACCAAGATAGTAAAAAGGATCAAACGCAAAAGGTAATTCAAGTCCTACTCTTGACCAGGTTTGCGCAGCGAGAGTTATGACAAAAAAACTGAACCCGAAAATAAGGAAGTTCATTTTAACTTTTTTATAAACAAACGCCGTAATAATTACACGGGTGATTTCCAGAATGACTATGCCGCCATAGATATTTACAAGCTGAGCTATGTTACCCCCCGTTCCGAATATAGCCCAAAACTGCAAACCAATACCCAATATTAAAAACATGATGAAGTGTTTTGGAATTAGTGAGCTAAAACTGTCATAGCTGAAGAGGAGTAAAAATATCGATGAAAGAACTACAGGAAAAACATGCAGCAAATTATAAATAAGATACTCTTCCGGATTGCCGGCAAGCTGAATGGAAAAATCGAGAAAATTTATTACGGAAAGACAGAGAGTAAATATGCCAAAATAGAGATTCGCGATATCCTTCCGGTAGAAAAAAAACATGGAAAGGTGAAGAAGAGCAAAAATGAGGGGTACAGCGGTGAACAATGCTGTCATCAGGTAGACCATCTTTTCTCTTTGCGCCCTGTTTTCAATTCCCTTCTCAATCTCGAAAAAGCGCAAGATAAATCCGGTACCGTAACCGTAATCTTTAATTTTCTGCGCTGAATAATTGGAATAACGAATACTCAAAACCTGATAACGCATATCATCGAACTTAAACTCGGCGGGGTATTCCTGATCCCAAAGCGCGTCTTCCAGTTCGATGTATTTACCTACAGTACCGAATTTTTTGATCAGCCGCCCGTTGAGATAAAGCTCCGATGCACCTGCCTGAACATAATGGAGTAAAATGGTTTTATCCCGAAGCGATTCATCAACATCAAACCTGAATCTGAACCATCCGATACCTTCCCACTCACCACTGATCCAATCATCGGCAACAAACCGTGTATCACCGATTTTCCAGTTTGAGTCATCATAATCAGGGTGAGCCCAATTTGGATTATCTCCAACGTGATATCGGCATTCTCCACTAATTTGAACAAATCCGGCTGGATTTCCAAGTGAATCAATGTGAAGCTTTATATTATTTTCTCCGGCAAAAAGAGAGCTATATAATACAAAAAGGGATATTATGTATAAAAATCTCGTCAAGGTGCTCCAAAAGATGAATCTTTCCGCTAAAGATAGGGTAATTTAGACCCATATTCATCTTAATTTATTAAATTTACGTAGTGAAATTGTGCATATTTTATAAGACGGATGAAAACCATGAAAGATTTCTGGGATAAACGATATTCTGAAAAAAATTTTGCGTATGGAAAAGAACCGAACAAGTTTTTTGATTTGGAATTGCGAAAACTTGAACCCGCAAAACTGTTGCTCCCCGGTGAAGGTGAAGGGCGAAACGCTGTATCCGCGGCAAAATTGGGGTGGGATGTAACAGCTCTTGATTATAGTATATCCGCAAAAGAAAAAGCTGATAAGTTCGCGAAAGAGACTGATGTAAAGATAAATTATATAGTTACAGACTTACTGGAATATCAATTCCCTGAAGATTATTTCGATGCGGCAGCGCTGATCTTCCTCCATCTCGACGAAGATTCAAGGGAAAAACTGCATGAACTAATAATAAAATCATTGAAACCGGGGGGAGTTCTGATAGGTGAGTTCTTTTCGAAAGAGCAGCTCAAACTGAATTCCGGCGGACCAAAAAATATTGATATGCTTTATTCCCTTGAACAAATTTATACCGATTTTCACACGTTGGATCTTGAAATATTTTCGCGCGAAACCCCCTTACTTGATGAAGGTGATTTTCATAATGGCAAAGCTGAAACGATAAGGATTGTTGGTAAAAAAGAAATCAGTACTTGATTTTATCCAAGTCCGCTTTGCTTTTATCGACTGTTATGCCCCATTAATCGATAACAGAAAAGAATTGCGATACCTGTGATTACATTTGTATCGTAAGAAAATAAATAATCGATAAATTTGAAAAAGATAATAGATTCGGGGCTAACAAAATGACTTATTCTGAAGTAATGATCTCAAGTATACTGATAATGTTCGGGTCGGTTTTTGCCCTTGTCGTGATGGCGTTTATAATCAGTAAAAAGAAGAACAGAAATATCAAACCGGCATATGCTGAAGTTTACCAGACTCCGGTAGTTGAAAAAAAGATTAGACATAGTGAACCACGAGTTCGTAAAGAAATAACAAATCCAGCTGTAGTAAGATTTCAAACGGTTTCTGATGGATATAGCGAAAAAAGTACTCCGGAATCCAAAAGAATGATTCGTTCTGACAGAAATATGAAAGCGTTAAGAGAAAGCTCTTATGATGATCCTAAATTCAGGTCTGTAAGAGCTCCAAGGTTCAGAGTTGTTAATAGCACTATGACTTTTTAATAAAAAGTCTCTAAATCCTTCAATAAATTTGACTTTTATGAATGCCCGGCTAAATTCATCCAAAATGATTTAAACGGGCTTTTATTTTTACCGGTATCAGTCCTCCTTTTCACTCCACATGCTATCAATAGAAAATTAATTAGAATCTTTACATTTAATTATAGTTTAAAGAAGACTCAATAGCACTCTTGAACCTAATTCCAGGTTTTTGAATCATATCTTTCAAGTAAATATGTTATTTTAGATATAATTGATTTGTTAAGTTTATATGAAAAATTATGGAGTGATTCATGTCTGATAATCATCGTAAAGTAATTGTAATAGGATCTGGTCCTGCAGGACTTACAGCAGCTTTATATACAGCGCGAGCTAATCTGGCTCCACTTGTATTTGAAGGTATTCAGCCCGGAGGACAGCTTACTATCACAACTGAAGTTGAAAATTATCCCGGTTTCGAACAAGGTATTCAGGGCCCTGAACTCATGGATGTTATGAGAAAGCAAGCTCAAAGATTTGGAGCTGAATGTGTTTTCAAGGAAGTTACCGAGGTGGATTTTTCCAAACGTCCTTTTACTGTTAAATCAAATAATGAGATTTACACAGCCGATTCTGTAATCATTTCTACCGGTGCATCCGCGAAATTGCTTAATCTGGAAAGTGAATCGAAATTTATGGGTTATGGCGTTTCTGCTTGCGCAACTTGTGACGGATTTTTCTTCCGTGATTTGAAAATAATGGTTGTTGGTGGTGGTGATACCGCGATGGAAGAGGCGAATTATTTAACCCGTTTTGCCAGCGAAGTAACAGTAATCCACAGAAGAGAAGAGTTCAGAGCTTCTAAAATTATGCTCGAACGCGCTGAGAAAAACCCCAAAATTAAATTTATGACAAATGCCGTGATCACCGAAATTAAAGGTACTGAAGAGGGCCACAAAAAAGCGGTTACTTCCGCAATCATCAAAAATACTGTTGATGGTACTGAAAAGGAAGTTCAGGTTGATGGTATATTTATAGCGATTGGTCATAAACCAAATACAGATTTGTTTGGCGATATGCTTGATAAAGATGAAACCGGCTATCTTTTAACCAAACCCGGTTCTACCTATACAAATATTGAAGGTGTTTTTGCCGCAGGTGACGTTACAGATAAAACTTACCGTCAGGCTATTACTGCCGCGGGTTCAGGATGCCAGGCAGCAATCGACGCAGAAAGATGGCTCGAAGCCAATGAATTGGGGTAACCCGTAATCAATATGATTTTACATTGGTAGTCAATCTATAAATTGTCTTACCATAGAAATTTTCCCGCTCCGGTTGGTAAGGTTCACGCCTGTCCCGTATACGGATAACCACCGGGGCGGGTAGATTTTTTGAGCAATAATTAACCCACGGTTTTGACAGGTCTTCCCCGCTCTGCGGGACAGGCGATGTAACTCAGCAACCCTGAGATATTAGGTTCCTGAGGTTACTCGAAGGGCCGGGCGACGGCAGGTGATCTGGTATGACGGTTCTTCCCCGCTCTGCCGGACAAGCGAGAGCCTCAGACGCCTTTTATAGTCGACAGTCGATGGGTCGTAAGTCATTAGTCAAAAAAAACGAAAACTGGATACCCAAACAAAGAGCATGACAAACTTGGGAAATGTCATTTCCACATTTAACCGCCATAGGTGGGCTTGATTGGAAATCTATCATTTAAAACGAGATGCCCTTTTGCAAGGGCATGACAATCTAAAAATTATACTGTGAGAGAAGGGCATAACAAAAAAGTATTAACCACTGAGAGTAATCAGGAAATATTCTTCTTTTTCTTACTCCCTTTGTAGAGCTCGTACTTGTGGAATTTTACTTCGAGCGGTCCGTTCTTGAATGTAAGTCGTTTGGAAGTACGTAACCCAATACTCTTCATGGCATCCTTGTTGGAACTTAAAATCCATACATCATAGTTTGTGTACGCTTCTTTAAGACGGTCGCCAACAGCTTTATAAAAGTTTTTGATATCGGAAACACTCATTCTTTCGCCGTAGGGCGGGTTAAAAACTGTGAGCGCAGAATCGGCTACGGGTGGTTCATATTTAGCTATATCTAATGTAGAGAAATTGATAAGATTATCAACTTTTGCAAGAGTTGCGTTACCAACTGATATTTCGATAGATTTCCGAGAAAAATCCGACCCGTGTATTTGTGCATCCGGCGAGTTTACAATTTTGCTCTCGGCATCATCGTAAATAGCGCCCCACAATTCAGGATTAAAATCATCCCAGTTCATAAAACCGAATTCATTTCTGATAAATCCCGGTGGAATATTTTTGGCGATCATGGCTGCTTCAATTGGTATAGTCCCCGAGCCGCACATTGGGTCTGTAAATATACCCTTTCCGTCCCAGCCTGTGGTGAGTATTAGTCCGGCAGCAAGAACTTCATTTAACGGGGCAATATTCTGTCGCACTCGATATCTCCGTTTATGCAGCGATTCGCCTGAGCTATCCAGGGAAAGTTCCACATTATCATTGTCAATATGCAGGTGAATTCTGAAATCGGGTGAAGTGATATCTACATTTGGTCTCTTACCGAATCTTTCCCTGAGTGAATCTACAATCGCGTCTTTCACAAGAAGGGAAGCGTATTTGGAGTGTTTGAATATTCTCGAATTAACGGCACTCTCAACGGCAAAAGTACGATCAGAGGAAATAAAACTCCAATCCATTGCCTTAACCTGGTCGTAAAGAGAATCTTGTGATCGTGAAACGAACGCTTTAATCGGTTTAAGAATCTTAAGCGCCGTTCTCAAGTGTAAATTTGACTTATAGAGTAACGTGTCATCACCTGAGTAACTCACAGATCTGACGCCAATACTAATTTTTTTTCCGCCGAGAACCCTTACCTCTTCCGCCAAAACATCTTCGAGACCCATCATTGTTTTGGCAACTATTTTATAGTACAATTATGCCCCAAACTGTGACTAAACAATCAAGTCCAAATGTACGAAAAAATAAAATATAATTTCGCGATCAGATTGATTAATCTATTCCAGTGAGTATCTTCGTGGATTTTCGAGCCATGCCCCATTTAGCAGGATATCGTTTTCAATCAATTGCGATTTTTCAATCTCACCTGAAACTCTTTCCAACTCAAAACCCTCCTGAAGATATTTAATCAGATAAAGTTCGGGATACTCATTTCTGGCGGAATTTCGAAGCAGGAGAAAATCATCGATAATAACATAATGGCCGGAAAACGTGTTGCGGTATCCTTCAAATTCCTCTTCAACTTTAAATTTACCAGACTGACTGATAAACAATCTTCTGTAGTGTGTAGATTTTTGTCCTTTACTGTTGTATTCCCGAGAGACCTGGGAAAAAACTCCGCTCAGATATGTGATATCCAGCTGTTCGCCCAGAGCTGCCGGTGGTCTCGGGGACGGTTTCAACATAGTGTAGCTGCATCCGCCAAGAGCAATTAACAGAATAAACAATAATGCTTTATAGTGCGTCATAGTACCAGTTCCCTCCGCTTGGTTCTACATTGCTTACCTCTATCGTTGAGGATTGTGTATCTTCCTCAATGCTGCGATAGATTATTTTATTCCATCCTTTAACAAGTTCCAAATTTACTTTCTGAGTTATTGAGAAAAAAACACCTTCCTCAAAATTGTATAAACATACTTCCTTCCCGGAAATTGAAACAGATTCATTCACGAATATATATTGAACACTGAACCAGGG
Organism: Melioribacteraceae bacterium; assembly: GCA_022181065.1. Lineage (GTDB taxonomy): Bacteria > Bacteroidota > Ignavibacteria > Ignavibacteriales > Melioribacteraceae > BQMY01. Next base: position 7,951 of record BQMY01000109.1, read on the forward strand.
TCCGACAGACGAAATTTCACCCGGAAGTGAGGAGGAATGCCGGTATATTTGTCCGACAGGAAGCATCACGCCGGTTTGATACACATAGAAACTCCCCACAATCGCTTTAACATCTTCTCTGCTAAATATAAGAGTGTGGGTTGACACACCACCTGCCGGGAAAAGATTAAGCGGAGTAAGAAGATTCTCATCTGGGTCAGATAAATTCAGTTGAAAAGTACCTTTGCGTGAAATTTTTGTGGCACCAAATATTTCATTTTCACCAAAACCAAACAGAAGCACTCTGTCAGCGCTTTCATTCCAGCTTTGAACTTCGCCGCTAATAGAGTTTATTCCTTGCGGTTGTTCAGGGGAGTGAAGCACGTCCTCATTTTCACACCCGGTAAGGTTGAAGAAGATAACCGTTGAAAGCAACAATAGAATTTTTTTGATCATAGATATCCCCGGATTAAGCAGCAATTTTAACAGAGCAAAAAACATTCCATTAAAATTGGGCTTAAAACCCTTAAAAACATCATTTGTGTATAATATAATAGTCAGGAGTGTATAAAATTATGGTCGGTATTCAGATTTTGGCAAGATTATCGACGAATATTTTCGCGACAGTTGTCCATGAATAATTAAGCGCGTATTCGCGGCATTTTGTTTTTGGAATCTTCAAAGCTTCGGCAACCGCTTCTTCAAGTGAATTATTCAGCACTCCAACGCCACTTTCGCCGATTACATCAACGGGACCGGTAACTGGATATGCCGCGACGGGAACTCCGCAAGAGAGTGCTTCCAGCATTACGAGTCCGAATGTATCTGTTTTACTCGGGAAAACAAAAACATCAGCAGAAGCGTAATAAGAAGCGAGTTCTTCACCGCTTTTCCTTCCTAAAAATTTAACTTCAGGATATTTTTTACGCAACGTTTCGAGATCGGGACCGATACCCACGACGTATTTCACACAATCAAATTTAAGCTCCAGGAATGCATTGATATTTTTCTCAACAGCCAGCCGACCAGCATACAGCAACACAGGTTTTTGCTCATGAATAACTTTCGGTCTGTCAGGATTGAACAGGTCAACATCCACACCTCGTGTCCACATGGTAATATTATCGAAGGAGTGATCAATCAGTTCTTTCTTCAGGCTTTCGGTGGCTACCATCACAGCTTCCGATTTGGCGTGAAACCAGCGCATAAGTTTGTAAGTGAATTTTTCCGGGATAAAAAAACGATGATAAATATATTCAGGGAATTTGGTTGTATAGGAGGTAGTAAAAGGTATTTTTCGTCTTACACAATAATTCCTTACTCCCAATCCGATAGTGCCTTCTGTCGTGATATGTATGGCATCTGGTGTGAAATCCTCTATCAATTGGCTGATCTGCTTCCTTTTCATAAGCGCAAGTCTAATTTCAGGATAAGTTGGCAGCGGAATGGTATTAAATAATCCGGGATGCATTACAAATATTTCATGCCCCATTTTCGACAATTCATTAATAGTTGAATTGAGGGTACGAACAACACCGTTCATTTGAGGGTGCCATGCATCGGAAGCGATAAGTATTTTCATAGATTGAGTAAATAATTAGATGTGCAATCTAAGAAAAAAAAGGGTGAAAAAATGTAATTCAGGTTATTTAACAATTTCTTAAAACAACGTTTATCGAACGAAATTGATTATTCATCGAGAACAAATAATTCTACGTCGAGAATAAAAACAAATTGCCTGCTCCTGTAGTATTTTAGTATCGAGTAAAAATGACGGTAAGAACACCGAAGGAGTTTAAGATGCAGTTGATGCCATATTTAGTAGGAAGTTTGAAAATTTTAGTAGTGATACTTTTCGCGGTAACAATGTTAACTTATATGTTCCACGCGCTAAAAGGCTTTGGTAAAAAAGCAACAGCCTCAGTGTCAGCTTCTGATGCGGAAAAGTTAACAGCCAGAAAAGAAAAGATGGTTGAAAAAACACGTCAAACTCGTACAGATGCTCCTGATAGCAGTTATTACAATAGAAAAATAAAGAAGACAAGCTCAAGTTATTCCAGCAGAGATCGTCAGGAAAGAAGATATCGTAAGGTTATGACCAGCAATCGTTTAACCGTAATAAATGAGACTATGTAAAATTACAGCATGCCCTTGAGCATTTTTGCCGCGAGGGCATATCCTCCATCCGCAGCATCCACCAAATGAAAATGTTTATCCTTTCTTCTCTGCACCACACACGTTAAAATTGCTGAGCCGGAAATATTGTACCCGTAAACTATCTTCCCCTCATCCTTATATTTTTCAAGTATTTTGATCATATCCTCTATTTGGTTGTCATCCAGATTAATCACCATTCTTATCATTTCATCGAACTTTTTGCTGTCAGTATTATTGACCAGATCAATTTTGTAATCGCCCCATTCAAAATCACCGGTTTTAATATTGTAATGCATCATAACAATACCGAGGAGAATTTGTCCGTAAATTTTCAGTCGGTATGTGAATGATTTCATTTTACTGCCAAATACATGAATTTTGTTTTCAAGATTCAGCTTTTTCCAGGATAGGGTAAACCCCAAGTTCTTTTTGTTAAATGGTTTTTTCTTAAGGATATCGGGAGTTATTTTGTTCAACGCTGAAATTACTTCAGCATATATTTCAGACTGATTATCATTATGTTTTGCAGATACTTTAATCAGAAGCGCTACTATCTTGCCAGTATCGGGGAATACATTATCCCAGCGGCACTCCAAACCCGAAAAATCCGCACGATTATCAGAACTTTCAAACACTTTGACAGCATACTGCTTTGAACGATTTTCGTCTTTTAGCAGCTGTTCAGCCAGGTCAATACCACCCCCTGAAAATACAGCATTTGAGTATTGTGTAGATACTTTATATTTTGATACAAATATTGATTTTCCCAATGCGTTTATTTCTGCGACCGGTATGATTGCGCATCTTAAATCAAAATTGAATGATTTTCGTGCCATTTTCCTGGTGGAATCTAACACTTTTTCTACTTCTGAAAGATATTCCGGAGGGATTAAAAGGGTTGCTCCATCTCCACCAAAAACGTACGGTATCTCGAGTGGTTTGCATAAATTTGTCAGCGCCACAATCACTGAAGCCCCCACAATATTTACTTCCTTGTATTTGCCGCTTTCTATTGCTTTTGTGGAACCATGGATATCCGTTAATACAATGTACCATCCGGAGGGTGCTTTTTTGTATTTGCTGAGATTTGCTACTTGAAGGTAATCATCCACTTCAGGAAGATTTTGAAAAAAATATTTATCCGACATTTTTATTGAGCGAATGGTACTGTGAAGAAAAATTCGGTTCCTTCACCTTCAACACTTTTTACGCTAATCTGACCATTGTTTTTTTCGATGAATTCTTTGCATAACATCAGTCCGAGTCCGGTCCCTTTTTCGTTAGCTGTTCCTCTGCGACTTTCATAAGTTTCTTCCGCAAACAAGTTTGTTACATGTTCCGCCGACATTCCAACGCCACGATCTCGAATTGAAATTTCGATAAATCGTCCGTCCGTTTTCGAAGAGATCACGATATCAGAAAGTTTGTGCGAAAATTTGATTGCGTTTGAGATGAGATTGCGAAGCACACTTTCAACCATCATTTTATCAGCAAAAACCCAAATATCGCTTGAATGAAGATTGTTGATCAATCTGATCTTCTTATTATCCGACGTACCAAGAAATAATGCAAGCACTTCTTCAAGAAGATCGTTGAAGTTAAACTTTTGCGGACGAGCGTCTATTTTGCCGGTTTTAAGGCGTGACCATTGTAGAAGGTTTTCCAGTAGTGAAAATATATTTTTCGCTGATGAATTTATGCTTTTAGCGTAATCGAGCATATCTTCTTTTGTAATCGATTCAAATTCATTAACCATATATTCCGAAAATCCCAGCAGAGAGATAAACGGACTTTTAAGATCATGCGCTATAATTGAAAAAAGTTTATCCTTGTTTTGGTTCGTTTTAACAAGATCGCTGTTATACTCTTTAATTTTTTCTTCGAATTGTTTTCTGCGAGTAATATCGATCAAAATTTTCTGAACAGCTATAACGTTGTTTTCAGCATCATATACCGGCTGATAACTTGAGTTAAACCATAATTCTTCGGGAGTGTGAATAATCTCCTCCGACTGAATGATATGACCATTCAGGAAAACATTATCGAGGATATCGTCTATTCTCTTCGCTTTCTCCGCCGGGTATAAATCATAAAGAGATTTGCCAATGAGGTTAATCGGGTTTTCTTTAAAATTGGAGGCCGCAATACGATTTATAAACAGGATTCTTTTCTCTTCGGAGTAGTATATAATTGGAAGCTGCGCGTTTTCGAATAATTGGCGAAACTTTACTTCGCTATGTTTGTATGCGGCTTCAATCAGTTTTTCATTTTGGATATCCTGCACAACCCCTATAAGACAATCACCATGACCAAGTACAGATTTGGAGCAGGACCTGATACTGTCCCGAACCCAAAGAGAGTCACCGTTTTTTGTAATTATCTGATATTCACCCGAACAAGATTGCAGTGACGCGCTTTTGAGATTTTTCAGAAGCAGCAAATATTCATTTCGAGATTCATCTTCGACGAGATCCATCCATCCAATACGCAGACCAATAAACTGAATAGGGTCATACCCCGTTACTTTCTCGAAAGAGGGAGAAATCCAATTTATGAAATAATTGCCTTCAGAATCCAGGATAGCGGTGTATATAAAATCAGACAGGATCTCCGCGGCTGCCCTGAAAATATTTTCTTTTATTCGGGCGCTATACTCTTCAAAATTGTATTCGTTTCCAACTACCTTTTCCGCACCTGAATTTGCGAAACTGGCAGCAAAAGCAGATTGAAGATTGTCGTTAAATGTCATAAATTTTTACTAAAAACTTGTGTTACAGTTTAAAAAAGGGTTTTTACAGGAGGTTGATTATCATATCAATATAACATATAAATTTTGCAAAAGCTATCGAAGAGACTAAAAAATTATCGCGAAAACGGTTTTTAAGCTGGAAAATCGTAACTTTTAAGCACAAATTGTTGATATGGTCAACGAAATAGTAACTCGCAAAATCAACTAAAAAGAACCTCTTCTCGGATGATACGCGGATTAATCGACTAATAATCGGATTTGAAATTTCTCAACTGTTTCTTTTCGCTATTTTTTTTCTTTGCGTCGAGTCTTTTTTGTTTTGCCTGCTGATTTGGTTTGGACTTCTTTCGCTTTTTAGGTTTTTCCAATGCCGCATGAAACAGAGCCTTTAATCGTTCAATCGCGTCTGCCTTGTTTTTCTCCTGCGACCTGTATCTTTTTGCTTCAATAACGATAACACCCTCATTGCTGACTTTTTTACCCGCAAGTTTTATCAATCTCTCTTTTATACCATCTTCGGGGAAATCATATTCCGACGTATCAAAACGAAGCTGAACCGCGGTTTCAACTTTGTTGACATTCTGCCCGCCCGGTCCGGAAGATCTTAAAAAATCAAACCGGAGTGATTTATCAGGAAGGGTTATATTTGCATTTACTATTATTTCCATTTTACCATAAACTTTGTAATTGTGGTGGTATTCGCCTGAAAGAAGGGAAGTTTTTCTTTACGAGCGATATATATTCACCCGCACGATCTTCATAACCGTTATTCACCTCGTAAATCGCGCGATTAAGCAATACTCTTACAACAAATTGTTCAATGTTTTTTGTGTACGTATTATTTTTGTCCGACCATCTTATGTTTAAATCAGGAACGTCAGCTTCGACGTATTGATTCCCTTCTACAACCTGGTATAACAACCCTTTCGGAACAAGTGTAGTTCCCTGAGGCAAAGTAAACTCGCCCCTCCGCATTTCATTGTCTATAATCTCGGGCGCGATATAGTAGGGGTGTTCACCCATCCTTTTCTCAACCAGACCTGTCATGATCTTTCTGAAATACCCCTCCAAAACGGAAGCATTATAATTTTCACTTCTTTCAAATGGTACAAGCGCTTCCCGAAAGGTCTTCACCTCATTTTCCAGATCGTTGAAAATACCCGGATAGTTATTCGAAAGTTGATCGTAGTACCATGAACGCCTGAGTAACTCCTTATCGATGATGATCACATCATTCCGATAGTCTTCAACATATTGAAAATAGTATGACGCGGATATGAAATAGTCCCACTGATAACTGAAGATAATCGCGTTTTCCTCGCAATTACCCAAAACAGCTTTCGTATAATCTTCGTAGATAAATTCTCCGCTGTGGTTGTTATCTTTTACATTTCCGGCGAAGATAATTCCTGTAATCACAATAATAATTCCTGCTGCGGCAGGAAATGGAGATTCGATTTTAGTTAATAAGCTATAAATAAATACAACTCCCGCAGCAGCCCAGAGCCCGCAAATAATGAACGCGAGTAAAAAATAAGAATCGATATCAGCAATATCATAGTTAATGGAATATAGCACAGTTGACCAAAATGTAACGAGCGCGAACCAGCCGATAATTCTGTTCAACTTGAACAACATGAACACGCCCGGAATAATTAGTATTAGTCCGACATAAAAAAACTCAATCGGGAAATTGGTGAAGAAGTACTCCAGTTGTTCCTTTGCGCTATCGACAGAAGAAAAAAGCCATACCTGATATTGTTTGCCCATAAAATGGCGGGCGAACCTTTCAAAATCGACCGGGTTTCCCCAATTCAAAACCGGCTGCATCGACGCTCTGATCGGTAAATAACTGTAAATGAGAGCAAGAAGCGGGAAAAACAAAGCCAGCATGGCTCCAAGTTTACGGAAAGCCGAACTCCCGAATTTCTCCTTGTGGAAAAATAGCACCGCAATACCTGGAAGTATCAGCAGGGTTGTCATATGATTACTGAAAGCAAGTGCAAGCGCACCCGCGAGATAAAGCCAGTCCAGGTAACTTCCCTCCGAAAGGTACGCCTTTACCAGCGAATAGATCACCAGGTTTATCAGTAAAATATGAAGTGAATAAACTTCAATACTTGTACTCTGAAACCAGAAAGTTTTACTGAACGCAAGCAAAAGTGCTCCCCCTGTGACCGCAAGCATCCTTACATTTTCTGTAAGATATTGAATTGGTATTACCTGTTTCTTACTATTCTTTTTGTTACTCTTTTTACTGTCTGACTTTCCAGATTGTGGAATTGCAAAAGATTTAAATAGTTTCTCAGACCATAAAGTGAAAAGAAATACTCCTCCGGCGACATAAATTGAAGCGAGAAGATTTGCCGCAAAAATATCTGTAAATGGTAGGGGCAGCAACAAAAAGAAGAATCCCAAAATTGTAAAGAGAGGATATCCGGTGGGGTGCGCTATACCTGCTTCCGACACAACCGTCGCAAGCTCACCGGTATCAATCTGCACCACAGTAGGCGCAAGTGTTACCAGATAAACTATAAATATTATTCCCGTAAGGATATAATTTTTGTATTTGAGATACTTTTCCACAATCATCCCGTAATTTTGTTAAACTCGTTTTTAATTTTATCCATATACAATCTCAAATCGACATTAACATCAAACTCCGAGATCATTTTTACATATGCGGCGAACCTTTTTTTACCCGCTTCATCCGTTGGAGTATTCGGCTTTGCTTTATTGAATAAAACCTGTAATGAAATTTCGGCGGTCTTGAGCAACTTGAAACCATTCAGATATAAATCTTTTGTTATTTTATTAACTTCGTGCAGGTGAAGGACTTTCTCCTCATACGTTTTACCAAGCAGAAGTTTGTAAAGATCCGGGTCAGATAAAATAAGACTATGTAACGCAAAATCAAGGGTAACAAGACCGCCCTTGCTTTTTTTCAAATTTATCGCGTCGGAAAAAGGTGAACCGGCGTCCGCGTTTATTTTTTTCAGCATTTCTCTCATTTCACCCATTACTTCCGGGGCAGAAAATCGTTTGAAATTGCTGGTTACAGCATCCGTGAATTCATTATAGATATTGAGGTCACCGGCTATTAACGATATTTTTGAAAACGCCTGAAACTCCCATATTCTCGCTCTTCCGCCAAGATATTTCTTGAATGTGGAAATATCCGATACCAGAGGCGATTTGTTTCCCTCCGGACGTAATCTGAAATCAATCTCAAAGGGAAAGAGCTTAGACTTCAATTCATAAAGTAGTTTCTGAAAGTCTTCCTGAATATTGGGGTATCGTTCAATATCGGAAGCAATTACTACAAGATCCGCATCCGACTCAAAAGTCATCCCGCCCGTCGCGAAACTGCCAAGACTGATTACAGAAAAACGATATTTCTTTAAGAGCGGCAAAGCTTCTTTTCTGATTTCTCTACGGATAAAATTTTGCAAAACGGCGGATACGGTATTATGATCAATTAATCCTGCGGAAAATTGTACTGAAAGTGTAAAAAGAATTCCCTTCAAGGAAAAGCTGTCAAACTCATCGGAGAGGTTTTTTATGAAGGTTTTCCTCGAAAGGATCAGTTCTCCCAATTGTTTTTCTGTAACAAGCAAATCGCATGCTTTCTGAGCGTGCTCGAAAATCTGCAATGTTTTCTCAAAAAATGATTCATTTTGGAATTCATGATACCAGATAGAAGGAAACGTAGCCGCGGAAATTACACGAGAAAAATTCTCCAGCATCAAATCGGGATAGAACGACTTCTGCAATGAATTGTGGAGTACCCGAAATATTTTTTCGAACATCTGAATTGTTCGGGAATCAAAATTTTTATTTCCCAATAACCCGGCACCGGTTCGTAAAAACCTGAAATTCTTTTCCGCTCTGTTATTATCGGTAAATTTGATCTGTTCTATTGAAATTTCATTATCATTTTCATTCCCCGATTCCATGATAGAATTATAAACACTACGAACCGATTTACGATATTCCTCAAGCTTTGAATTAAATATTTCAACAGAGTTAAAGTTAAAATAATCCGCGAGTTTTTGCGGGAGTTCTCCACTTACCGGAATTACATGTGTCTGGGTATCGTTCATAAGCTGGAGATAATGCTCAATCCTGCGGTAAAAGATATAAGCCTCGCGATATACTTCTGCTTCTTCGGGTGTGAGTAGCTGATGTTTTTCCAGCTCATCGAGCGCAATCAGACTGTTACCGGTATGCAGTGATTTAAATTTACCTCCGTTGATCAGCTGAAGTGCCTGAACTGAAAACTCAATGTCCCTTATGCCACCTGCAAACGTCTTGATGTTTTTATCTTCACCGGTACGTTTTTCTATCTTTGCTTTCATTCCCCTGATCTGGGTTACAGGAGAAACGGCGAAGGATGAAGGATATACAAATGACGAAATAAACTTGATGAATTTATTGTAAAGCTCAACACTTCCACCCGTAAAGCCGGTTTTGATGAGCATTTGCCGTTCCCAGTCCTCGCCTCGTGTTTCATAGTAGCGCATGTAATCGCCAAACGCCCTGCATAAGGGTGAGTTTCTGCCATCGGGACGAAGTCTGAAATCAACCCTGTATAAAAAGCCGCGATCGGTTTTATCCATACACGAATTGACAAAAAGGTGTACCGTCTCGGTTAATATTTCAAAAATTTCCTTTTTGTTTTCAACTTCGTTCTTTTCGTAAAAGAGGATAAAATCCACATCGGAACTGTAGTTTAATTCCAATCCGCCCAGTTTACCGAGAGAACACAAGGCGTAACTGTTTTGCGAAAAAGAGACATTATTTTTCTCCTTTACCTCCTCGAAACACAAATCAAAAACAGACGAGCATACTGCGTTAGCAAGAATTGCGAGAGCACGAGTTGTTTCAAACAGTGTCCGGTTTCCGAGAATATCATTGACTCCTATTTTAAGCAGATATCTTCTTTTCAAAAGACGGATGAAATTGAGTCTGGTGTTGAAGTTCTTAAACTTTTTCAGAGTCCCGCCAATCTCAAGGGTTATTGCCTCGCGGGTAATTATTTTTGTTAAATAATCGTTATCAAAAATCTGGTAGAGATATTCGGGATTTCGCACAATGATATCGGTGAGGTAATTGGAATTAGCCGCTATAGCAACAAGAATTTCAATATGGTGTGGATAATCGACAGCTTCTGACAGGAATGATCTTTTATCAAACAGCCCATTGATCATTCTCAGCAGATTCGCCTCCGAACCTGATGAGAAATAGTAATTACCCGCTTCATTCTCAATCATTAATATGAGCTTGTCAAATCGCTCGGGAGTTATCAATCCGCCGGCAAATTCAATAAGTTCTCTCACACAGCTTTCGGATAACCTGATTTCTCTTTTCATCTAACAGTTTTGGTCAATTTTAATTGTCTGGAATTGCTTGTATCAATCTTATTAAGTTTAGAACGTAAAAATCATCTCGGGTAAAATATTATTTCAATTTACGTAAATATAATCCAAAAAAATGGAACTTGTTTATTCAGCAGTAGTAAACCGTGGTACGGGGTTAAATTGCTTTTGAAAAAGGCTTTATTTAACTTTAGAATTCGGAAAAAACTGGAGATTTGAATGTTTGAATCACTGCTGAAAAAGATTTTTGGCGATAAGAATTCCAAAGCCGCTAAAGAAGTTCAGCCCATTGTTGAAGAGATCAATGAAATTTATAAAACACTCGAACCACTGAGTGATGATGAACTACGCGCAAAATCAGCCGAACTTAAAAAACGAATAAACGATTATACCGCTGAGACAAGAACCAAAATTGACGGATTGCGAGCAAAACTTCAGGATGACGAGTTTGAAGGAAACAAGGTTGAAATGTCTGAGGAAGTTGAACAACTCGATGAAGTTCTCACCGAGCAGTATGAAGAAATTCTGGATGAAATCCTTCCTGAAGCTTACGCTATCGTAAAAGACACATGCAGAAGACTCGTAGGTCAGTCATGGGAAGTAGCCGGAAGTAAAGTTACCTGGGATATGATACCTTACGATGTACAGTTGTTCGGTGGTGTTATACTTCATCAGGGCAAAATTGCGGAAATGGCAACTGGTGAAGGTAAAACTCTCGTAGCGACATTGCCCGTGTTCCTTAACGCGCTTACCGGAAGAGGTGTTCACCTTGTTACAGTGAACGATTACCTCGCACGCCGTGATAGCGAATGGATGGGTGAAGTATTTAAGTTTCACGGACTTACAATTGGTTGTATCCTCAATACATTCGATTCCGATCAGCGAAGAGATATGTACAACCGCGATATCACTTACGGAACCAACAACGAATTTGGTTTCGATTACCTTCGTGATAACATGGCGGTCAACAAGGAAAATTGTGTTCAGAGAGTTCACAACTTCGCCATTGTCGATGAGGTTGACTCTGTACTTATTGATGAAGCCCGCACGCCTCTTATTATTTCCGGACCTGTAGAGAGTGACGACCACAAATTCTACGATATGAAACCTCGAGTGGAACGTCTCTTCAAAAAACAGGCTCAGCTTGTTGCCGGATTGGTTACTGAAGTTGAAAAACTTTACCAGAGTGAAGACAAAAACGACAAACGTGAAGCCGGGATTGCGTTATTAAGAGCACACCGCGGATTCCCGAAAAATAAAAAATTAATGAAGCTCCTCGGCGAACCTGTGTATCGAAAACTGCTTGAGGAAACCGAGCTTGAGTTCCTGCGTGAAAACGCCAAGAATATGCCCTTTATTGACGAAGAACTCTATTACGCTATTGAAGAACGGAACAGTTCAATCGACCTCACCGAAAAAGGGCGGGAGGAACTGGCAGCAGGCTCGTCAAACACCAAAGAATTTTTCGTGCTTCCTGATCTCGGTACAGAAATCAGCAAGATTGAAAATGACAGTTCGATGGATGAAGCCGCGAGAAACAAGGCGAAAGATGAACTTTACAAGATATATTCCGAACGTTCCGATGTAATTCATACTCTTAACCAGTTGCTTAAAGCTTATACCCTCTTCCAGAAAGATGATGAGTACGTAGTTACAGATGATGGTAAAATAGCAATCGTGGATGAATTTACCGGTCGTATTCTTGCCGGAAGACGTTATTCCGACGGTCTGCATCAGGCGATTGAAGCGAAGGAAAATGTAAAAGTTGAGCGCGATACACAGACACTTGCGACTATCACCTTGCAGAATTATTTCCGTTTGTACAAAAAACTTGCCGGTATGACCGGTACAGCGGAAACAGAAGAAGGTGAGTTTTTCGAAATTTATAAACTCGAAGTGGTTGTTATCCCAACCAATAAGCCTATCTCGCGTGATGATCAGGATGACGCAATCTACCGCACCAAAAGAGAAAAATACAACGCGATAATTGAGAAAATTCAGGCTCTGCGAGAGGAAAAAAGACCGGTGCTTGTTGGTACAACCAGTGTTGAAGTATCGGAAACACTGAGTCGTATGCTCAAGCGGAACGGAGTTCCGCACAACGTACTTAACGCGAAGAAACACCAGCATGAATCGGAAGTTGTCGCTCACGCGGGTCAGCCGGGCGCAATCACAATCGCTACCAATATGGCGGGCAGGGGTACCGATATCAAACTTGGCGCGGGTGTTCGCGAGACTGGTGGTCTGTATATCCTCGGTACCGAAAGACACGAATCGAGACGAATTGACCGTCAGTTGCGAGGACGTGCGGGTCGTCAGGGTGATCCGGGTACCACAAAGTTTTATATATCCCTCGAAGACGATTTGATGCGTATCTTCGGTGGTGACCGCGCTACAAGTGTAATGAGTAAAATAGGTCTGCAGGATGGTGAGGCGATCGAGCATTCACTCATCACAAAATCGGTAGAACGCGCACAGAAAAAAGTTGAAGAGAATAACTTCTCAATTCGTAAACGTCTGCTCGAATATGATAACGTTATGAACCAGCAGAGAGAAGTTATTTATGCCAAAAGACGTCAGGCGCTTGAAGGTGAACGCCTCAAAGATGAAGTATTTAACTATCTTGATGAATTTGTAGAAAGCGTGATCGATAAGTATATCGACGCGGTTGATATGGATTCAATTCATGATGAAATAGTAAAAACCCTCCTGGTTGATATAAAAATTGAACCTGAAGCAGTAGAAAAACTGGGCAAAGATGGTGTGCACAAAGCCATCACTGAAGCAGCTTACGATTTTTATCGCCGAAAAGAAGAAATGCTCGGGCATGAATTGATGGCTCGCCTAGAGAGATACGCCGTACTGAGTGTAATTGACAATAAATGGAAAGAACACCTCAGAGAAATGGATGACCTCAAGGAAGGTATCGGGTTGCGCGCTTACGGACAGAAAGACCCTCTCGTTGAGTACAAAGGTGAAGCATTCAAGTTATTTATGAACCTTCTGGATTATATCCGAAATGAAGTAGTTTCCTTCTGCTTCAAGTTTTTCCCGCAGGCACCCGAGGAAGTTAAAACAAAATCTTCTCGACCTCAAAGGATGAACACAATCAAGGATTCTTCCTCAAACATGGGTTATGGCGGTGGAGCTCCTTCACCAAAAGAGAGTGAAAGCGCCAAACGCGGCAAGCAGCAGCCCATTTCTGTTGGTCAAAAAGTTGGAAGGAATGATCCTTGTCCCTGCGGAAGCGGTAAAAAATATAAACAGTGTCATGGTCGGAATTAGGCGGGAGGAATAATATGAAGAAAATTGAAGCTGTAATACGCCCCTTTAAGCTTGATGAAGTAAAGGAAGCTCTCCTTGAGGAAGGAATAAGAGGGATGACAATCTCTGAAGTACGCGGATACGGAAGGCAGAAAGGCCATAAAGAGACTTACAGAGGCAGTGAATATCAGATAGAATTTGTACCCAAAATTAAAATTGAAGTAGTCGTTGACGATTCCATGGCTGAAAAAATTGTTGAAGCCATACTACTCACCGCCAAGACGGGTCAGGTTGGCGACGGTAAAATATTTATCTCAAATGTTGAAGACGTAATTCGTATAAGAACAGACGAATCAGGTCCGGAAGCATTATAAAACACACGGTGTAAACTAATATGAACATAATCAAATCGGGTAAAGCTGTTGTTTCACTAGTTCTGCTGGTATTTCTGGCGTCATGCGGTATTTGGCAGGATTTTACAACCTATTTTAATACTTATTACAACGCAAAAACGATCTTTGATGAAACCGAAGAGTTAATTGAAGATCAGCGTGTAAACCGATTTGAGTTCAAGCAGGTGAAACTGCCCGGCAATATAGAGAGCAACCTTACAAGTGTGATTGAGAAATGTTCTCGTATTCTTCAGTTCGATGCCGAATCTTCATACTTCGATGATGCCCTTTTTATTATTGGAAAATCGTTCTATATGCAGGGCGATTTCTCTAAAGCCAAAAGAAAATTTGGCGAACTGGTAATTGTTGAAGAATCTGATTTGGTACTCAAAGCAAAAATGTGGCTGGCGTTTTGTGATTTGCAGCTAAGAAGTTTTGACGAAGGCTTAAACCTGTTGAACACTGTCCGTGAAGAAGCTATCACAGCAGGAAATCAGGAAATTATTGAAGAAACATATATTAAGGAAATAGCCTTCCTGATCTACAGGGAAAATTTTATTCTCGCGGTTGAAGAGTGTAAACAGCTTATCGACGCAACACCAAGTGATGGACTAAAAGCGGAAGTATATTATCAGCTTGGTATCCTTTACACTGAACTTGAGGACGAAAAAAATGCGTCCGATGCTTTTGCGAAAGTTTCAGAATTTTCTCCCGAGTATGAAATTGAGTTTAACAGCCGATTCGAGAACGCAAAACTTTTACGTTCTCTCGACAGAAAGGATGAAGCCCTCGCTGTTCTTGAAGAACTTCGCGATGAAGATAAAAACAGCGACAATTTCGACAAGATTGATTACGAAATTGGTATGATTTTTTACGAACAGGATAAACTTGACGACGCTCTGGATAAATTCCGTGATGTTGATACAACATACAAAAATACAGATGCCGCGGGTAAATCCAGTTTTATTATGGGACAAATCTGGGAAAATTATTATCACAATTATGATAGCGCCAAATACTTCTACGATCGCTCTCTCACTACCCAGATGGAACCTGAGCTAAAAGAAGAAGCAAAAAAGAAAAAAGAGCTATTCAATAAGTATGATAGTTTTAACCGTGATATCAAACGGTATGAGCAGCAATTACTCTATGTTGAGCAGCCTGAAATTTATGTTGCGGATTCGCTAGCTTATGAAGATTACCTGAACAGAGATACTACAGAGTTTGCTGTTGAGGAGTATGATGATGAAGGAAACCTGATTGTTGAAGAAGTACCTCAGAAACCATTTAAACCTTCACTTTCGCCAGATTCGCTCCATACCATTCTCGCAAAAAACAAGTTTGATCTGGGGAACCTCTTCCTTACCGAGCTTAACCAACCCGATAGCGCTTACATACAGTATAAGGAAATTGAGCGTGTTCATGACGAGGGGGATTCACCGGCAAAGCTGCGGTTTGCTATGGGGACCTATTATGAAACCATTGGTAATCAGCCAAAAGCGGATAGCTTATACAATGAAGTTTATACAAATTACCGGTTTGACGCGGTTGCCAACGAAGCAGCGCGTAAACTTGGTAAAGAGTTGATCGCGGAAGAAAAAGACCCGTCAGAGATATTATACCTTCATGCAGAAGATTTGATCGAAGGGGAAGAATATAATCCGGCGATTGATTCACTCTACAAGATATATAATGAACATCCATCTTCACATCTTGCGGCGCGTTCCCTTTATACCATTGGTTATTTGCTAGAAAATAATATTGGAGATAAAGATTCGGCAGCATCAGTTTATGATACCTTGTACACCAAATATCGCCAGACCGATTATGGCAGAGCTGTAACATCCAAATTAAATTTTTACAAGTCTGAGCAGAAACGTATCGCGGATTCCATTAAAGCCGTGGAAAAACAGATCGCTGATTCATTGGCAGCTATTGAAGCGGAACAGTTAAGAATCGCGGATTCAATCGCGGCGGCTAACAAACCTATTGTAGATTCTCTATCGATTGGTGAAACCGGTCAGGTTGATTCTTTGTTGGGATTATCAACCGCGAATGATTCTACGGTAGTCGGGACTGATGTGATAAAAGATTCCACAGATACGTCTGAAAACACGGAAACTGATACACTTAAAAACCTTGATCCGCGTGACCCAAGGGTAAAACGTCCCCGACCACAGAACATTCCGTAGCAAAGTAAGTATTTTAATTGCCCGGAACGCCATATGAAACACCGACAACTCGTAAATATAATCGACATAGGGGAAAACCTTTATATTGAGTTTAAACAACGTTTTTCCTCCCATGAAAAAATAGCAAAGGAAATAATAGCGTTCGCGAATACATCCGGTGGCAAAATTATCTTTGGTGTTAATGATAATAAATCGGTTTGTGGGGTTTACAGCGAAAAGGAAACCGCGGAACTAATTCAGGAAACATGCAAAAACTTTATCGAGCCCCCTGTTGAACCCTTGCTTGAATTTTTGGAATTTGACGGAAAAGAGATTGTAATTCTTACAGTTGAAGCGTCCGACAATAAACCACACCGAATACAAGATTATGAAAAATCACTCGATATACGAAACGCGCAGGTTTTTGTGCGTATCGCTGATAAAAGCGTTCATGCCAGCAAGGAAATGATCAAAATACTCCAGGCAAGGGCAACGCAAACCGGTTTGACAAATTACGAAGTCGGTAAAAACGAAAAGTTAGTTTTTGAATATCTCGATGAACACGAAACGATAACCGTTAAACAGTTAGGTGAGCTTGCAAACATCTCACGCAGAAGGGCATCCCGCACCTTGATAAAACTTGTCCGTGCACAACTACTTAATATCCACACAGGAAATTCCGGTGAGGATTTTTTCACTTACGCCGGATAATACCACGCCAAACTAAAAATATCCGTTGTCTTAAAACTAAATTTTGTTAAATTTCGCCATGGCAAATAATACTCCATCCAAAAAGCTCAATAAAGAACTTCGACTGCTCGATGTATTTGCAATTGCAACCGGAACAACACTCTCCGGCGGACTTTTTTTACTTCCGGGACTCGCTGCGCAACAAGCAGGTTCGGCGGTCGTGATCGCATACGCTATAGCTGTTCTTCCTCTAATTCCCGCGATGCTTAGTAAAATTGAACTTGCCACCGCGATGCCACGCGCCGGAGGTGTATATTATTTTCTTGACAGGACAATGGGTCCTATGGTGGGAACGATTGGAGGTGTGGGTACATGGCTTTCACTAATGCTTAAAGTAGCTTTTGCGTTAATTGGAATGGGAGCCTATATAAATATTTTCCTCCCTTCCTTTCCTATCATCCCGGTTGCGGTTGTTATTGCCTTACTCCTTGGTTTGCTGAATGTTTTCGGTTCTAAACTTGGAAGTAAATTCCAGGTTTTTCTGGTAAGCGCTTTGTTGGTTCTGCTTACTTTGTTTATCGGCGACGGTTTTTTTCACATTGATTATTCACGCTTCTATGATATTTTTGAAGTTGAGTCCTCTACCCTTTTCGGTACTGCCGGACTTGTTTATATCAGTTACATCGGAATATCTAAAGTAATAAGTCTGTCGGAAGAAATTAAAGATCCTGAAAAAAATATACCAAGAGGTGTGTTTCTTGGTTTTGGTATAACATTTTTGATCTATATATCCGCAACCGCAATTATGGTTGGAGTTGTACCGATGGAGGAACTTAAAGGCGCTCTGACCCCCGCGGCACTGGCTGCGGATAAATTTGCCGGTCAGATTGGTGTGGTATTAATTTCTGCGGCAGCATTGATGTCATTTGTCTCAGTTGCCAACGCAGGAGTGATGAGTGCTTCACGTTATCCTCTTGCTATGAGTCGAGATCACCTCATGCCCCCGTTCTTCCGCAATCTTGCAAAAAGTGGTACGCCGGCAGCCGCTATTGTTGTAACGGTTGGATTTATAGTTTTTTCGCTCATATTTCTTGACCCGTTAAAAATAGCAAAACTCGCAAGTGCTTTTCAGTTACTGATTTTCGCCTTTATTTCCATTGCGGTTATTGTGATGCGCGAGTCAAAAATCACATCTTATGATCCGGGATATAAATCCCCCTTCTATCCCTACATGCAGATTTTCGGTGTTATCTCATCCCTTATACTGATATTTTTTATGGGGATCACTCCAATACTATTTTCCACAGGGTTGATAATTGCCGGAATTGTATGGTATAACTATTACGCAAAAAAAAGAGTTAGCAGGAATGGAGCTGTTTATCACATTTTTGAAAGGCTTGGAAGAGAAAGATACCAGGGACTCGAGAGAGAATTGCGCGGGATACTGAAAGAAAAGGGACTAAGAGAAAAAGACCCTTTCGATGAAGTTGTTCTACAGAGTAAAGTGATGGATCTGCCATATCACTCACAATTTGAACAGATTGCTTATGACGCTTCCAAAATAATTGCCGGTAATACAAGTTATTCCGTTGATGAAATATTTAAACAGTTTATGGACGGAACAAAAATAGGGGCAACTCCTGTAACGCATGGAGTAGCACTTCCGCATCTTCATGTTACAGGGCTCTCATATCCAATGATGGTATTGGTACGTTCAAGAGAAGGTATCACAATTACATTTAATAATCCGCTCAATGATGTAGTTGAGACTCAGACTATCACGGCTGTATTTTTCCTTGTAAGTCCGGAAGGTAACCCAACGCAGCATCTGAGGATGCTAGCGCAAATTGCAGGCAGGGTAGATGAAGAAACTTTTGAGACAGAATGGGATTCAGCTTCTTCCGAATTTGAGCTTAAACAATCTTTATTGCATCATGATCACTGGGCGCAGGTTCATATACAGCCTAAAACCAACACCGAAGAGTTGATCGGAGTTGAAATCAAATCGATGAATTTACCCGCCAATTGTCTTGTAGCGATCATTAATCGGGGTGATAGTTCAATAATTCCCAGAGGCTCCACAAAATTATTTGTTGATGATAAACTGACAATAATTGGTGATCCTAAAGGTATTGCGCAAATCAATAAAAAATATCCACAAAGTATTATGGATGATAACCTGAACTGATCATCACCATAAACGGCGTTTAAGCCCTTAGACCCCGCTACACGGGGCAGGCAAAAGCTCAGGACAAAGTTTATCGAACCAAAGGGGTCTCTTGTTAGTATGGTGGATAATCCGGGAAACTGGATACCCGCATTGGCAAGGATGATAACCACAATTTTACAATCATTTCTGTGTTTAACCCTTGCCGGGCGTTTATCGAAGGCCAGAATTCGGCTGATTGTTCAGGATACCCCGGGATGATTATGACAGAACCCCCAACTTCCTACAAACTGAATTCCTTTTTTAAGTAGTTGATAGCCTCAATTTCATCGGTACAAATTTTAACCAGTCCTGTTTGGCGTTTTTCAAACTCCATTCGTTTATCAACAAAGTTCACAAATTCATCCCAGAACCCACCAACTACCGTAACCGGCTTATCATACATAAGTCCTTTATTTAACAGCTCCCAGACAAAAGCCAATTCAACGAGTGTACCTGTGCCTCCCGGGTAGATCACAAAAGCGTCACCGATAGAAATCAGTTTCTCAACTCGTTCAAAAAGTGATGTACAGCCAATTTCATCAGTGATAAAACGATTTGGTTTTCCTCCGAAGACAGGCAAGGTAACACCTGTGACCTTAACGCCTCCTTCGTTCGCCCCTTTCGAAACGGCCTCCATGATACCAAAATAACCTCCGGTACAAACATTCAGGTTAAACTTTGCGAGATTTAATCCCAGTTTGTACGCCGATATATAATCGAGCGAATCCGGTTTAGGTTGAGAACTTCCGAAAACAGTTACTGTAATTTCAGACATATTATTTCCCGGTGAATTGTACTATTACTTTTCTCGAACGGGGTCGATTATCAAAATCGATAAATATTATCTGTTGCCACGTTCCCAGAAGCAGTTGTGAATCAGAAAATGGTACTGTAAAAGAAGCGCCTTGCAACGAAGCGCGGACATGGGAATAGCCATTTCCATCGTGCCATGTATCATCATGCGCGTATGTTTTGTTCGATGGAATTATTTGCTCAAAAAAGGCGGGGTAATCTTGCATCAGTCCAGGTTCATACTCAATTGTTGTAATTCCGGCTGTAGCACCCGGGGCGAAAATCAGTGCTGAACCTTCACGCATTCCGGATTTCCTGAGTAGTTTTTCTACTTCATTTGTAATGTCAATAATAGAAGTTAATCCCTCACTCTGAAAGGAAAAACTTTCTGTAATAATTTCCATTCTTTTACTCCTGTAAAAAGAATATTATTATATCAAACTAACTAAAGTTTGTAAAAAATGCTCCACACAAAAGAAATATTAACATAAAAAGATTTCTTTAGCTTGACTTGCGGATATTATTAAGCGTAAATTTGATAATAACTTATTGTAAATAAATCATTTAAGAACCGTTAAATTGAAGGAAAAAATTATGTTGGCAAAAGATTATATCGCTATGGAAGAAGAGTTTGGCGCGCATAATTATCATCCGCTGGACGTAGTAATTGAAAAAGGTGATGGAGTATGGGTTTACGATGTTGAAGGCAAAAAATATCTTGATTGTCTTGCCGCATACTCGGCAGTTAATCAGGGGCATTGTCACCCGCGAATCATTGGCGCCATGAAAAAACAAGCTGATCAGATCACACTAACCTCCCGTGCATTCAGAAACAGTCAGCTTCCACTTTTATACAAACAGCTTAATGAAATGACCGGATATCCAAAATTTCTCCCGATGAACTCAGGCGCGGAAGCTGTTGAAACAGCAATAAAAGCTGCCCGTAAATGGGGTTACAAAGTTAAGGGTGTTGAAGAAGATAAAGCTGAAATTATAGTGTGTACAAATAATTTTGCCGGAAGAACCGTAACTATAGTGGGGTTCTCAACCGAAGCACAATACAAAGATGGATTCGGCCCTTTCTCTCCCGGGTTCAAGGTAGTTGAATATGGTAACGCAAAAGAATTGGAAGAAGCAATTACACCTAATACTGTTGCTTTCATTGTTGAACCTATTCAAGGTGAAGGCGGCGTTGTTGTACCACCGGCTGGCTACCTGAAATCAGCTGAGGAAACTTGCAAGAAAAACAATGTACTTTTCATTACTGATGAAATTCAGTCAGGACTTGGAAGAAGTGGCAAATTGTTCGCTTTTGAATATGAAGATGTAAAACCTGACGCTGTAATTATTGGCAAGGCATTATCGGGCGGCGCATACCCTGTATCCGGTGTATTGGCAAGCGAAGAAGTTCTTGGCGTATTTAATCCCGGCGACCACGGTTCAACGTTTGGTGGTAACCCGCTGGGTGCTTCTATCGCTATCGAAGCTCTTAAAGTTCTTGATGAAGAAAAACTTATTGAAAACTCTTACGAACTTGGAAATTATTTCCGTGAACAATTGAGCGCGATACCTTCAAAACATGTAAAGGAAATTCGAGGTAAAGGTTTGTTCATTGGTGTTGAGTTACATAATGAAGCCAAAGGCGCGAGAAGATTCTGCGAAGCCCTCGCCAATAGAGGTATTTTGTGTAAAGAAACACATGATAATGTAATCCGTTTTGCTCCTCCGCTTGTGATCAAAAAAGAAGAAATTGACTGGGCGCTAGGACACATTAAAGAAGTATTGTTGATGGATTAGTAATAATTTTGTCATCTTAAATTTCCCCTTGCAAAAGGGGAAATTTTATTAAAATTCTGATTTATTGCTAGTTAGGTTAGTGCTAAAATTAAATATTAAATACGTTTTCATCTTTGTAAAAAATACTTGTGCAAGAATAAATACTAACAACGGGTGCATTACCGTAAAAGAAAATTTCCTTAAATCCTTTCGTAAATAAATATTTTTTACCTTCTTCGTAATCTAATCTATTGCTATTGTCAAAGATGATAACTCCCTGATTAGTTAGATATTCAGGAGCTATCTTGCAACAATTTACTCTATCTATACCATCAATGATGATAACGTCATACTGGTTATTTAGCTTTTCTATATAATGAGAATAATTTTTTCCCTCAACATCCTTAACAAAGTGCAATTCACAATTATTTGGCAAAGTCTTTTTGACATGATTAAACCATCCTTCATGATGTTCTACAGAAGTGATTTTTCCAACACGTTCTGAGAACCATAGTGTAGAACTGCCTGACCCATATTCAAAAACAGTTAAATTTTCGGAGATCCTCGTTTCAATAAATTTTAAAGACGAATATGTAAACCAAGGAATTGGGTTTCCCGATGCATCAAGTGATTTTTTCATTTTAAAACTTTTAAACCACCCATCATTTTTTAGACCACCCTCTTTTCTAAGTTCGATAGGTCCACCAATTTCTAGAACATTTAATATTTTCCAAATAATATCCTTTGCTTTTCTAAAACGTCGACTCATATACATCCCTTATCTGAAAAAATGACTTGATTTATTCATATCTAATTCACATTTTAACTAACAAATATAGCATCTTAAACTCTAAGATGCTTTTATATTTATTTTTGAGGGGATAAAATGAGGCGATCAACTTTTTTGATTCTGCTTTTTGCAGGATTCTTATTCAGCAATATTGCACAATCCTTAAATCAATCATACCTTAAGCTTGACGGTGATGGATACGTCAGAATTGCAGATGCACCTGAACTGAGATTAGCTGAAATTGACTTTACAATAGAAGTTTTATGTTCAATCGAAGATTATAATGATTGGTATCAAAGTGTCCTTTTAGCAAAGAGGGATAACACTGGAATTCAACAAGGTTGGTATACATCTATAACGGGAACTTATTACATTTATCCAGGCAGAGCCTGGATTCATATGGGTGGTGGACTTGACCCCTATTGCATGAGTCAAAGTGTAGTTGAGCTAAATGAAATAGTTCATTTAGCCTTTGTATATAATTCTATTGATGATATTATGATCATTTATAGAAATGGGGAATTCGATGGTATTTCTTACAATTTCCCGTATGCTGATTTTAATACTACTCTTGATTTATTGATAGGTAAAGACTCAATTGAGGGCGGTCTGTATTATTTTAAAGGTAAAATTGATGAAGCGAGAATCTGGGGTATAGCGCGGAGCCAGGAAGAGATACAGGAGTATATGAACAGTGAACTTCCTTCTTCAATATATA
>BQMY01000110.1 GCA_022181065.1 Melioribacteraceae bacterium
TTTTTTTTTTCAAGCAGAAGACGGCATACGAGATATATCAGTGTGACTGGAGTTCAGACGTGTGCTCTTCCGATCTTCTTCAATATAAATATGGGTAGTATCACCGGTATTAACATCCATACGCACAAGTTTGTGGGCGTTTCCATTCGCGATATAGAGTGATCCATCCATATAAAACATCGATTTCCATATTGGAACTTTGTTAGTGCTGATCGGACCGACAATTTCGCCAAAAGTTGTTCCGTTGTAACCCGTTCCCATCTTATATATAGGTGATGCTTCGGAATATGCCGCATTGATCAACCCATAATATGCCATATGACCGAAGTAGAGCCATGTGCCATCTGTTGCTATACTGGTTAGGCTATGAATATCCGCCGGTAAAGCAGGGTAAACATCTTCAAGCCTCCTGTACTCGCGAGGTTCGGGAGGAAATGTTTCACGAGAAAGATACATAGATTGATTCTCTTCCGAGTAAAGCAACCCTTCATGCTCGGCATTTAACAACTGCCTGCCGCTAATGTAATAGCCAAAATCTGAATCCTGCGATGTGACTCTTAATGTTCTGGTAGCAGACCAGTTGGAAAATTTTTCACCATTTTTTATACGAGAACGCCAGAAATAATAACCGGTATCCTGAAATGTATGATAAAATTTTACCAGTCCGGTTTTATTAGCTGAAAGCTCGGGTGACTGCACGATTGGACTATCAAAATTAATTGTTGTGTCAATTTCAACATAGTATCCCAGATCGGTAAGGATATACTCTCCAACATCGGCAAGCACAAATTCAACATTATTGCTGTTTAATCTGATACCATCAGCGGGTCGTACAATACTGGGTTCACTCAGGCTGAATACAGCAAAACTTTTCTGAGCGGTATTATCAGTAAAATCACCTTCCTCTATTGATTCTTCAAGGTTTGCCTGCGCTTCCAGGGTAAATAATCCGGCCACTTTTGGTCTCCATCCAAAGAAGATCGTGTCTTTGTGACCAAAAGATGTGAGGTTATATGAACCGAGTTGGTAGGAGCTGTCCGGACCGCTAACAAATAGATTCACTCTGGCGGTATCACCCGGAAATATTCTTCCCATATTCTCAATTTCTATCGCTACTGTGACCGAATCTTCAGCTAATGGAGCTGCAGGATTGATGCTTATTCCTGAAGATTTCATAACAAAATCGGGATGTTCCGGGAAAGCAAGCTTCACTCCCGGATCACCAAGATATGTGAGTAGCTGAACATGATCCTCCGCGATAGCGACCAGACTCGTGGAATATTCGCCTTTTGCCTGCAACAAAGCTTTACCGATTGTGAATTCACCATTATTAAAAACCTGGTTATAAAGTTTTTTGTTCATATCCAGACCGTAGGCCCAGAATGTAATACCTGTATGACCCCAAAAACCAATCGAGCCTTTGTCAGGGAAAAGATTAAATTGCTCACCAAATACTTTTTGATTATCAAAGTGGGCGGTGTAGCAAGTAATACTAGTGATAAATGGTAAACGACCATCATTTTCAAGAAGATAAATATCATCTGTAATAAATACCGCGTCCCACTGGTAACCGCCGCCATGTCCGAAGAAGTTGCCGATAACCGCACCACTATTAAATCCTTCACGGATTTCTGTAGTACCACCTTCATGGTCATAATGACGAGGTTTATTCGGGAACAAGAATACTTTATTAGAAGAATATCCGTTTGGATTGATGTAATCATCATCGAGAACCAGGTTCTGATCGTTAAACCCGAAACGGCTTTCATCCCTGTCGTGCTGACCGGCACCAATCAGAAGAGTATTCTGGTGCCAACTTTTTGATTGGTCAACAGGATAATTTTTTACCTTCTTGACAAGTTCTTTTGCTTCTTCAGGAGTTTCGCAGGACATCCTGCCAATAGCCATTTCCGGAATAGCATCGTCTCCCGAAACACAGACAAATCTATTATCGCTCACAGCCTGACCATATCTCACACTGTGATGAGGCATTGACGGGATAAAATTGAATCTGCTCTCTTTAATAAGATGCCTGTAATCATAGCTCATATCACCCATTAAAACCACATATAGGGGTGCGGGGTCTTGCCAGAAGAAAAAGGCATGTTCCAGAAAATCCTGTATTGCGTCAGGATCAAGCATTCCGTACGAGAACTCGTTATAAATATCAAAAATATTTATAATTCTAACTCTTGCCTGGTCGTATCCTTCCAAATTATCACGTCTGAACTCGGCTAGTTCGGTGGCAGCTTCGAGAAAATCAGGGTGTGTTATTATAATGTAGTCAGCCCCGTTCGAGAGGTCGCGCAAATCGGAATTTACATTCAATGCAAGTGAATCCGGGGACATAAAATATTCGTCACTAACACAAAAATAGCGTGTAGAATCCTGGGTTGTATCCTGGAATACCCAGCCTCCGAAACCGTTATCAAGGTCCTGAACATTTTCGAGCAGATCGCCGCGCTGAGGTACGTAAACTTTCATCGAATCTGCTTGCCAGCGCCAAACTTCATTTTTAGCCGCTACACCATAGTTGATAGGGTTTGCGTTAAAAGTAAAATATTGCCCAAATACCCTGTTATATTGCAAATATTCTATTTCTATCCAGTTAATTCTAATTTCGTCAGATTCACCATAAGGTATTCCACCGGGAGCTTCTACCTGTACGTTAATTACAGGCGCGAGGTTTAGTGAATCGGAAGAGACCGTCTTTTCAAATATGGCGGCTTCCTGCCCGGTCCACTCAAGCTCACCAATCTTCTGGGAAAGAATATAAATATCGGCTTTGTGCGCACCTGTTGTCATACCGTGGAAAGCTACTCTTACAGTAAATACCGGGTTATCTTCAACTTTGTTACTGGGGAATGAGTATGATGTTGAGAAGTTTTTAGATGGAGTTCCATTATCCCCCGCAACTCTCGCCCAGTACCAATAGTCGCGTTTTTCATCTTCCGCGTGTCCGAGACGTTCGTAGAGGGTATCTTTCTCCATAAAAATCTTGCCGATAGTTTTTTGGGTGGATGTACCCGGCAATGTTGGATACGCGTTTTTAACATTATAGCGGCGACCTTTGGAGTATGCCTCGGCAGAAAGCCAATATATATTTTTTTTGCTATAAATATTTGATTTGGCGTATTTGGTCGCTTCCGGAGGAAAACCCACAAACTGCAGATAATCACCCGCATTAAACAAAGAATCGCCATCATCCACAATTTCGAGGGGTACTTCTCCCTCGGTTGAAAACATTTCAAGTTTATCTATATGTATGCCATTTACCGGAAGTCCGTTTTGTTCCAGTTCTTCATAGGTAAGGCGGTACACATTCATTTCTTTTATATAAATTTTAAGATATTTTTTGTCAGGATTGTACCAGTTGTAATTTGCGGTATTATTTTGAGTGCTGATTTTTTTACCGATAAAACCTTTTGCCTGATCAAAATTTACGACCGCACTTTCCAAATAATCAGCGGTATATGAGTCGTATTCAGCTTTAAACGATACGTTATTTCCTGATCGTTTAAAGTTAACTCTCAACTTCACGAAGCTGTTATAAGTGAGTTCCCTGGTAACCGGATTAAACTGGTAAGGAGAAACGACAATACCCGCGACACGCGCGTTTCTCATTACAAAATCGTTACCGACAGCCGCGACATCATAAGGAATGTTATTATTGGATGAGTATGATTCTTCATCAAAATAAAGTTCATTTTTAATGCCATCAAGGGTAACTTCATCATCGAGCTGAGGCATCACAAATCTGTTGGGGAATTTTTCCGATTTGTTCTCGAGAATTTTCACTGAAATTTCAGAATTGAATGGAACACCCACCTGAAATCCGTAAGTGGGAAGAGACGGTTTTCCGGGCTCAACCACATTGGGATATCCATTGGTTACAGTTGTATATTCTACTCCTTCAAGAGTAAGTTTTTCCATTTTATACACACCGTCAAAACTAACCTGAATATCGATATATTCGTCGGTGATCTTCAAAATCTCATATTTTTGCGCAAAAATAGTGGTTCCCGACAGGAAGAACAGTACAGCGAAAAATAGATTTCTCATACTATAAGATACCTTATGATTATTAGCAGTTTACACGAGTAAGACAAAAATAAATCGTATAATTATGCTATAGGCTTGCCCTTTCCGGTTTTGAAGTTTGTTCGTAGATATAAGTCAGCAAAATAAAAGCCAACCAAAATGGTAGGTCTCTGGTTATCCACCCGTTAGTAAGTATTCCCGAAGTCTCAAATAATGATCTTGCCATAAAACCGAAACTTAATCCTCTTATTCCGTAGACAATATAGCGATAATTATTTTTTATCCCAATGTTGGATAAAATTTTACCTGAAAAATTAAATATTATGAAAATAAAAAAAACAGCATTAATCACCCCAAAAATTCCGTACTCCGAAAAGCGGTAGAGTATAAAATTGTGAGTGGTTCCGCTTCTCGCCCAATGAAGCTGAAATTCATCAAACGAATTCATCTGAACCGGCAAATATCGGTAGATGTTATCTTCAAACAAGCCGGGTCCGACACCAAAAATCGGGTTATCACTAATTATCTCCGCGGCAATCTGCCAGTAGTAACCCCTGATATTTTCAAAAACGCGCTCATAGCGAATCGCCATGAGAAAAAACTCCCGCAATGGATCGATTAGAAGAACAATAAGAAGTAAACCCATCCCCACGTAAAGTGTACGGAAAAATAGCGTTTTTTTGTAATGAAATATCAGGTAAAAAACACTGACCATAACTCCTAAAAATGATGCACGTGAATTGGTCAATACGAGTGCCAAAAAGTTGAGTGCTATCAAAAACGGATAATAACCGTATTTACCTTTTTCAGATTTGTTCTCGATCGCCATAACTATCATAATCGGTATTGAAACAACAAAAAATAATGCGATTGCGTTTGCGTTACCATAAAGACCGCTGGTTCGTATCACACCAACTTCAACCAAACTGGAAGCAGACAAAAGCAGCTGACCGGTATCGTACAGAAGACTAAAAGCTAATACTGTTGAAGTGATTATGATGAGTCTCATCCAGTTGAATAAAACTTTGTCAGAGCGTAAAAACGAATATATTACATAAACTATGAAAAAGAACAGAATCTGTTTTACGATCAGAATTGAACCCTTCATCGGGTCTTCTGAACCAAGCATGGAAATTGTCATGGATGTGAGAGTATAGAATACGAGGAGTATTAACTGTGTTGGTATCTGTTTTACGGCAGGGAAAGTAATGCCAAACTCCCATAAATATAAAACCCCAAGTATCAAAAGGCTTCCGTAGTTCAGGGCTAAACGAAGCGACTCACTAAAATCGCTGGTGATAATGAAGTATAAAAAGACTACCACATAGAGCAGTGATTCCTTACCAAACTTGTAAATTGTCGCGCCTGTTGCCAGTAATATCAATCCCGTAGCCGGAATAAAAGGAGAAACCACAGAAAGAGCCGCGAACAGGAGTGCAAATAAATAAAATTGCTTATTTTTGTTATTGGTCAGGCTATTTATAAAGTCCGGATTCAAATACTCTTAATTGTCTGTTATCAGAATTTGCAAGATAAGAATAAGAAGATATTTTCCATAATAAATTTGTCAATCTATACACTGTTTTTATGATTAAAAAACTTCTAAATCATACAGGGATCAGGAAAGGGGATGTGATCCTGGTTCATTCAGCCTATCGTAAATTAAGAGAGGTCACAAATTTTTCACCCGGAGATATTATTGAAACTCTGAAAGAAGTCATAACACCCGAAGGTTCAATCATTATGCCGGTGTTTACTTATTGCTTCAGGAAAAAGAATGGTACTAACGAAGTTTTTGATACCAGTAATTCAAAATCAAAGACAGGTTATCTCACGGAAATGTTCAGGCTTTCAGATGGTGTAACCAGAACAAACTCCCCCACCCACTCATTTGCTATATGGGGGAAACTGAATTCCGGTAAACAGTTTGTAGATAATCCTGAGAGCCCGCTTGGTAGAGAAAGTGTATTGACTTCTCTTTTGAGAGCAAATGGTAAAATTTTAATGCTCGGCTGCGGATTTGAATCTTTCACGTTCGGGCATTATCTTGAAAATCTCGCGCCCGCACCATGGAAGGATATATCTCCCTGGGATTATATGGGTGTTGAACCGGCTGGTGTTTCTGTTGATGGCGAGACAAAATTAAAAGAATTACCCGGATGTTCCAGGGGCTTTTTGTCTTTTGAAAAATATCTTCTGGAAAAAAGAAGCATCTCTAAAAAAAATTTCGCGGGTTTATCATATTATTCTTTGGATGCTAACGATGTTTACAATGAGGGATTAATATATTTCAGCAAATTCCCCGATAAGCTTATTTGCGCAAAAGGAAGCTGCCAGCCTTGTGACAGCAGAAGACAAAAATTGAAAGAAGCAGGAGTTATTCTATGACACGATTTTATTTTTTAGTTTTTATCGCGGCTATTCTTTTAATTTCATGCGATACTGAAAAATCGGGGGATGCTCCTCTATATTATGAACAAGCCACCAAAAGTTTTCGAGACAGTTTAACCGCAAAGCTGGTTAACACTGATATATTAGAAGCACTACGAAATGATCCCGAATCTTCAAACTATGATAAGTGGAAAGGCGCTTTCTGGGCACTTGGATTAACAAACCTGAAATCTGATTATGTGCATTCCCGACTTAAATTTGCTTTGAACAGCTATAAAGAGCACCCGGAGGATTTCAGACGCGGACTTCTTGAAGCAATCATTACTCTGTATCCTGGTGAATTCAGCGATAAATTTAACGTTCTGATTGAAAAAGAGAGTAACCCGAAACTCTCGGCGATGCTGGCATATAACCTGCAGCTTGCGGGTGTATCAGGAAATGAAATTACTACGAAAATGAAAAAGGTTTTCGGCACACTTGGTGGACATCCAATACTTTTTATGCAGCAAGCGTACCTTGGGGTGGCAAAAGAAAAACAGATTGAAAATAAACCTCCTCTGAAAGCTTTGATAAAAGGAACCGCACCGGGAAAGAATGTTATTTTTTCTTTTCAGCGTGTGAATCGTGAGCTACCGGGGTTGGTTGTTATCAGAAAAAGTGATGGCGAATTTGTAAAAGCAGAAAATGATTCGATTTTTTATGTACCGCAATTCGCTCGCGCATCCTCGGATATGCCCGGTTTTCTGACAAATGGCAATACACCAATGGGGATAATGTCTTTTGTAGGTTTCGGAAAGTCTGAAAACATATTTATTGGTCCAACCGAAAATTTACAGTTACGATTGCCTTATGAAGCTGATTATCAGGAATATTTCCATGATCAGACCAAAAATCTGAAATGGGAATTGCCCCAGTATCAAAATCTTCTACCGGTTCAATGGCGAGGATTTACTCCCATTCTTGAGGCTTTTTATGCCGGACAAGCAGGACGAACAGAAATTATTTCGCACGGCACAACGATAAATCCAGAATATTATAAAAAAGAGATTTATTACCCCAACACACCATCACTCGGTTGCCTTACAGCTTTGGAATTGTGGGATGAAAACGGACAAAGAATAAGGAGCGATCAGCAAAAACTGGTAAACGCTCTAAAAGCAAATAATATCTCTGAAGGATATTTTGTAGTGGTTGATCTCGATAACAAAATGTTACCGGTTTCTATTGAGGAATTGTTAAATGATTACCCGGAAGTATTTAACTAATTTCCTTTCCATTTTGTTTTTACGAAAAATTGTGAAACAAACGTATATACAGTGAATAAGTCAAAAAGTAGTGAATTTAAAATTATTGCCAGAGGAGAGAGTTTAAACCCAAAGGTTTTATCAATAAGTAAAGATTTTTCTAAACGCTTATAAAGAACTATTTCCAACATATATCTAAATAACGGTAGCAAGAAAATAAAAGGATGTACCCAAAAGAGAAGTGAAGTATTAACAACCATTGAACTCAGGTACCACAAGCTTAAAATAATTTGATTTTTGAAACTGTAATGCAATGATGTTGATACATGTCTTCTCTTGCGATTAAAATGCTCCCTCAAACTTTCCGGCGGATCGGTAAAGGTATATGTTCCTGCGCCAAGCATCGCGCCAATCCTCGCGTTATTGCGAATGGCATTTTGTACCATTAAATCATCGTCACCCGATAGAGTTTGCAGTGTGTCGCCATACCCGCCCGACTTTTCAAATATCTCTCTCGTAAACGCGAAATTTCCACCTGACGCTGAATATGGCATTCCCATATTCGCGAAAGAATGAACCATCAGCAGATTTCTATAATGCTCGAATGATGCGTATTTCCCAATCAAACTTTCCGGATTAGAAAAAAGCACAGCCCCCGTAATTATATCGTATCCCTGATCAAACATGCCATTAATATTTTTTAACCAGTCGGCCGACACAAGACAGTCGGCATCAGTTACCGCTATATGATCATATTTAGCGTGTTTGATTGCGATATCAAGAGCACCTTTTTTGCCGGGATATCTCTTATTTTCGGCTTTAAGCACTCTTAGATTAGCGATTTCCGCGGCTTTGGCTTGCAGGAAGGTATCATCTGTAGAATTATCATCAACAAGGATGATCTCGAACAAATCCTTCGGGTAGCTCTGTTTATGAAGTGAATGAAGAACACCTGATATATTATATTCTTCATTTTTCGCGGAAATTATAACAGATATTTTCCTGCGCAATGTAGCGTTTTCTTTGGGGGTAACTTTAAAGTAGCGCAGGATCAGAAACACGAAAACGAGATAGACGGAAAAATTTAATAAAAAAAGCAGGAGTAAATAATCTCCTGCTTCACTATTAAAAAAAATTATATTCATGATTAAATTTAGTCGATCAATTCGAAAATCTCATCCAATGATTTTTTGGCTCGTGGTGCCGTATTACCTTCAGGATAACCGATTGCGACACAGGCGCTAATTGTAAAAGGTTCTTCAATATCAAGTAGTTTTTCGAGATCGCGCGCGGCTATATTTGGTCCTGTCAACCAGCAGCCCCCCAATCCCGCATCAACAGCGGTGAGAAGCATATTCTGAATTGCCCCACCTATCGTCTGAATGTTGGGGAAATTCCTCATTTTATTAATTTCATTATGATCAATACCCTCTTCCGGAAGGATTTTATCAACGACAGCTTCGTAAGGTCTCTGCAAGACAACAATAATTACCGGAGCATCGACAAAAAATGTTGAAAATGATTGCACTTGTGATTTTATCTGAGCCGACTTTGGATGTGAATCAGGGAAAACCTTATCGATTTTCTTATTAACGAGATCAGCCATTTTATCAATAATTTCCTTGTTCGTCACCGCAATAAACTTCCACGGCTGCGAATTGTTGATTGAAGGCGCTTTTCCAGCCATCTCAACAATTTTTTTGATAAGGTCGATTTCAACTTTGTCAGATTTAAATTTTCTAACACTAACTCTTTCGACAATAGCTTTCTGCAGATCCATATTATTTCCTAAAAATTTAATGTCCATAAAATATAATCAAGTATCAATATCATAGCTGAAGAAAGCACAAACGAACGGATAGTGGCTTTACCCACACCTTCGGCACCCCCTTCAGTTTTGAAGCCTATATGGCAGCCCAACAGCGCAGTCACGCCGCCAAAAAATATTCCTTTCACAATTCCAAACATGAAGTCCCCAATCAGGAAAAACCGCTTAACTGAATTAAAAAATACAGAGAAGGAGATATCGAGGAAGTAGTTTGAGATAAGAAACGCGCCGAAAACCGCGATAACATTGGCGATGACAACGAGAAAGGGCATCATTACCACAGCAGCGAAAAATCTTGGCATCGCGAGGTAGCGTACTTTACTTATACCCATTGTTTCGAGGGCGTCAATTTGTTCGGTAACTTTCATTGATCCAAGTTCAGCGGCAATTGAAGCCCCTACCCTTCCGGCGATAACGATCGCGGTAAGTACCGGACCAAGTTCCGTTATAATCGCGCGGGATGTAGCTGTTCCGAGAAATGAAAGAGGCGCGATTCCCTTTAGCTGATATGCCGCCTGCCAGGCAGCTACGGCTCCTGTAAATTCGGCAATCACAATTACGAGCGGCAATGAATTTACACCTATATGCTCCATTTGGTGGAGTAATTGTTTTCGGTTCTTGGGAATAGAACCGGTAAATCTGAGAATACCAAAAAGGAGGATAGAAATTTGCCCGAACTCTTCAAGAAAGTTTAAGGTACTTCTACCAAGTCTTTCAAAAATTTTTTTCATAAAGTATTGATGCCGGAACTTTAGAAGTAGTATTTAATGATCACATAATTTATTGGTGGAATATAATGATTTTATCAAACATAAAAGAATTTTTTACATAAGGCATGGATGTGGAAATCGAATGTGCTTTTTTGCATTAGGCTTTTTTCTTAAATTTATGTATAATTTAACTCGAGCACAGAATAAAAACTAACTTGTACATCAATATTCTACCCGGTATTATTATTCTATACAAGCTCTGTCCAGGTGCCCGGGAATGCTTTGCCGGGCTTTTTTGTTTTAAATAGTAATTATTGTGAACTCTCACTAAATACAGGGTGATTGGATTATGAATCAGAAAATTAAATATCAGCTCCTTGAAGGAGACTCAAAGGTATCATTACCTGATAATTTAGTATTTGGAAGAAACTTCTCAAATCATATTTTTGAAATGGATTATGATCCTGCTGAAGGCGGTTGGGTAAACGCTAAAATCAAAAAATACGAAGATTTCAATCTTAGTCCCGCGGCTATGTCGCTGCATTACGGTCAGGAGATTTTTGAAGGATTAAAAGCGTATAAACACGAAAATGGTAAAATCGCGTTGTTCCGCCCGGAAAAGAATTTCGAACGTATGAATCGTTCAGCAAAAAGATTATGTATGCCAGAGATCGATATTGATTTCGTTCTTGAAGCGTTAAAGGAAGTTGTAAGAATCGATCAGGATTTCATTCCTACAAAAGAAGGGCATTCGCTTTATATACGCCCTGTGATGTTCTCTACTGACCCGTTTCTTGGTGTGCGCCCATCTGAAAAATACAAGTTTTTTATACTATTAAGTCCGGTTGGGCCCTACTACCCTGAAGGTTTCAAACCTGTCAAGATCATGGCTACAAAAGAATACGTAAGGGCTGTAAGAAAGGGTGTTGGTGAATGTAAAACCGCCGGAAATTACGCGGCGAGCCTGTTAGGACAGAAAATAGCCAAAGAACAGGGGTATTCACAGGTATTATGGCTTGACGCCATTGAGCAGAAATATCTTGAAGAAGTTGGTACAATGAACATTTTCGTTCAATTCAAAGATGAAGTTGTGACTCCTCCGCTTCAGGGAACAATTCTTCCCGGTGTAACCAGAATGTCTGTTATACAATTGTTAAAAAATCAGGGTTACAATGTTAACGAAAGAAGAGTAACAATTGATGAAGTTGTTGATGGATATAAGGATGGAACACTTCTCGAATTATTCGGTACCGGAACCGCGGCGATAATTTCATCTGTCGGGCGTTTGAAATATGGTGAGGAACTTCTTAAATTTAGTGATGACGAAGCCGGCGAATTGGGTAAAAAACTGTACAAGGAAATTACCGATATCCAGTTTGGTCGGGCTGAAGACAGATTTAATTGGCTGACGTTTCTAGATTAAAGGAGTAATAATGCTCAAATACTCAGTAAGAGTTTTAACAGCCATGCTATTATTTAGTGTGGCTGTTTTTTGTGGGGATACCCCAAAAAATATTATCTTCATGGTTGGTGACGGTATGGGCGTACATTATGTATCAGCATCTGTACTCACCATGGAAGACGATCAATTTACACGCTTTACAACATCCGGGCTCTCGGTTACGTGCTCAGCAGACGCGCTGATCACTGATTCCGCCGCGGGCGCAACCGCTTTCGCGATCGCGAAAAGAACAAACAACGGCATGATTTCCATGCTTCCCGACAAGACAATTCTGAAAACTGTTCTTGAACTGGCTGAGGAAAAAGGTTATTTAACCGGTGTTATATCCACAAGCTCCATCACTCATGCTACCCCGGCATGTTTTTACGCGCATGTTGAAAGCAGAAAGATGGAATACGAAATCGCGGAATTTCTTGTTGATAGCGGTGTAGAAGTTGCGATCGGCGGGGGTACAAAATTCTTTCTTCCTGAAGGTAAAGGCGGAGAACGCAATGATGCGAAAAACATCGTTGCCACGATGAAAGAAAAAGGATATGAATATTTCGATAATGTGAAAGAACTAAAGGAGTATTCAGGCGATAAAAAAATCCTTTCTCTGCTTGCGTCCAATGGTTTGGAGAAAGCACATGACAGAGATTATACACTCGGAGAACTCTCTTCAAAAGCGATTAACAGACTATCAAATGGTGAAAACGGATTTTTCTTAATGATCGAAGGCTCGCAAATTGACTGGGCAGGTCATGCAAATGATCAGGAATACGCGATGGGTGAACTGGAAGATTTTAACACAGCGCTAAAGGCAGTACTCGATTTCGCGGAAAAAGATGGAAACACTCTTGTAATTGTAACCGCAGATCATGAAACCGGCGGTATGTCTATCGTTGAAGGAAATCTTGATGGAAGTGGTATGGAGATGGCTTTTGGAACCGGCCACCACACTCCTGTGCTCGTACCGATCTTTTCATACGGACCCGGAAGTGAAAAAATGACCGGAATAAAACAAAATACTGATATTGGTGAATACCTGAGAAGTTTTTACAAGTAATTTCAACATTGGTAAAAGATATATAATAGCCCGGTTAGTTTATCTATCCGGGTTTTTTATACCCATCGACGATAATAATGAAAGATAATTCCTTAAAAATTTTAACCCCCGTCACATTGGATTTATTTAAACTTTACACTGTCTTTAAGAAACGTTATCTTGAATCCAACAATAATCCAAGAGAGTATGTCTGAACAAAACCCCCTTAAAAATAGCCTCAGTAAATATTTTGATGAGATTGACCCGGTACTCTTTTTTAATGAGTATCTGGTAAGACTTATCAAGGTATTAAAATCGAGTAACCATATCACTTATGATGAAAAACATGGTCAACATCTTTCATATTTACAATTTGAGGCAAATCCGGAGCACAAAGAGTTTATAAATTTTTTACTAAACTCACTCCACTCTTTTAACAACACCACGGAAAATGATAATCAAAAATTGATGGAATACGCCAATTCGATCACGGGTTGGATCACTCATCGCAAAAAAGATATTCCATCGAGAGTAGTTGAGATTATCGAGAACAAAGAGATATTGTATCAGAATTATCTGGCTCGGGCGAAATATCTAACAAACGAATATCCCGAGAAAATATACTCCCCGATTTTGCTCATTCCCGAAATTTTCCTGATTTTCTGTGATGTTCTTGAAAGTAACGAAATTGATGACGATTATAAACTCGAAGTGAGTTTGGCACTTGTGTATCTGGTATCACCAATAGATTTGCTTCCGGAAAACTTCATCAATCATCCGCTATCTTTGCTTGATGATCTGTTTCTTATGCTGGGAGCATACAATATTGAGGAAATAAATAAAATTTCCAATCTGCGCGATAGCTATGATAATTCTGTTTTTGAAAGAATCGACGGAGCTATCTCCGAGATCAAAAAGGAGTTTGGGGAGGATTCTGTGATCACTATTCATGAATCTGTGGCTGCTGTTAAAGAAAATATCAAATTGGGTAAAAAGTAATTTTTTTATTCCAAATTGTTGTTTAATTGTTTAATTTTATTTCAGATATGGTGTAGCATATATAGTGGTTTGCTCAATAAATAGTAAGCTATTATCATACCGATTGCTTGATTCTGTTTAATTAATACATAAGAATATTTATAAATAAATAAGAATCTGTCTCCATTGAAAACGAAAATCTTTTTTTACCTGGCACTGTTACTTTTAACAGCTTGTAGCAATTCCGTTGAAGACCTTACAACAGATGAGTTTAAACTCCAGCAGTTAACAAGCAGTTTAAGTGGTGTGGAAAATCCATCATTTTCTCCTGAGGGGAATCAGGTTTATTACCTTGAAAACCTCGGCTTTAATCAGGATGCTCTTAGAAGAATCGATACAGATGGAAGGAACAATGAAATAGTTTTCACCCGTGAAGACTTACGGAATTACGTCTTGACAGATGATAACGCCACAATTATTTTTGATAACAGTTATAACTATCCCGATAGCGCCGATACTGAAATATTGATCACTAACTATTTTGGTGATGGTTTTACGAAAGTCCTGGCCAAAA
Source organism: Melioribacteraceae bacterium (assembly GCA_022181065.1). Lineage (GTDB taxonomy): Bacteria > Bacteroidota > Ignavibacteria > Ignavibacteriales > Melioribacteraceae > BQMY01. The sequence goes on from BQMY01000110.1 coordinate 14,253, forward strand.
GCGATTCAACCGCGTTTCTGGATATTTTCCCTGTCGATATGAATCCGGTAGATTCTCTCCTGCTGCTCGATATCCTGTTTGAAGAAAACGGCACAATTACAAACAGAGTATTTACATACGATCTGGTTGCCGGGCGGTACAAACAGATATCCGGCAATTTGAACGCGTACGCATCATCCTTTTCTCCTGATAAGTCAAAAATTCTTTACGCCGCGGAAGAAGGAAATAATTCTTTTACAATTAATACAGCGGATACATCTGGCAATAATGTGTTGATAATTTATCGGGTTGAAGAAAAAATTGAGCTTGCCGGATATTCCCTTGACGGTTTTAAGGTTTTATTTGGCGCCCCGGATTCAATGGCTCAAATCCAGGTTAGCAGTATCGCCTCCGATGGAACGAACTTCAGATGGTTGACCTATAATGGTGTGAACAATAAACCTTCGGGATATTCCAACGATTCCAAATTTGTGTTGTACAGCTCCAACAGATATGTTGAAAATCCCGAAGATTATGATGTTTATATTTATGATGAAGTGCTTGATAATGAGCATCTTATCATGAATAACTCCGGCAGCGATTATGGAGTTGAGTTTTCTCCAAAAGAACAGAAAGTGCTGATACTTTCCGATTCACCCGGTCTGCCAAATCTGTTCATCTATGATTTCACGCATATATACCACTAGTATTATTACGTGCGGATGATTTCAACTCAACCGCACGTTCAAACTTTTCTACTGTAATCCACTTGTAACCGCATTGCAGACATATATACCGTCTATGGGTAATCCTGGAATATTTATCTGTCTTGATCTGCTGGATCGGCTTTTTTACATCATCACTTGGCAAAAATCCTCTGTTTTTACATTCCGGACATTTCATATCTCCCCCCTCACTCCTGATAAATTTAGTTTTATTGTGCTCCATGTATCGGTTGGTCTCTTTCTTTCTCTGAATATCATATATTCTTTTCTGCTGGCTATATTGATACTCTCCTTTATAAGTTCAATTGCCTCAAGCCACTCTTTATCTTTTATATTGTAGCGGAATAGTGATAAAAGGAAGTTTCTGTTTATCTTTCCCGAACGTTCAATCTTAAAGATTTCCGAAGTTATGAGTGCCAGATTAGGGTGTGAATCACTCCCCCATTTCTCAAGACATTTTTTAATTTTTGAAATTGCGTATAACACCTTTTCATCAAATTCCAGTACATCACTTTTCTTTATTATAACCTGTTTTGTACTACTGAAGTTAGTGAGAGTGCAGTGCATAGGCGGAACTTTTTCATTGTGCCTGCTGGCAAGGTACAAATTGTAGTTTTCCACAAGCGAATCAATTTTTGATTTTTCCGCGATAATTCTTTTTCTCAGTACCATAATTCTTTCGAAAACTTTTTCGACAGTCTGATGTTTCTTTTTATCTTCCGGTTTGATATTGCAAAGTGAAATCTCCTCCCCACTTGCATTCATTAGATATTTTTGCCCTCGCGACATTTAATTCTCCTTTTATTATGTTTTAGAATAATTTTTTATTACATTACAATAAAAGCAAATTACTGTTTTGTGTAACTTTGTGTGCTAAATATACATTTGCATAATTCTAATGTCAAGCAAAAATTATACGATTGTGTAATATGAGTCAAATTGGACAAAAATTACGAGAATTTGGCAACGAAAATTTTGCCAGTCTGAAGGAGTTCGCCAGAGCGTTGGGCGTGCATCCTTCAAATTTGCAGGCATACCTGAACGGGCAGCGTGAACCTGGCACACCATTTTTGCGGAAGTTAAGGGCTCTCGGGTGTAATCTCGACTGGTTATTCAATGAGGATGACAATGTTTTGATAAATGACCCGGAAATAAATACCTTTTCAGTGAAGAATGAATATCCTGTTCATGGTATTATTCCAGCCGGAAAGGGTGAGGTAGTTGATTTAACCGAATGGATTGAGACCGAGGTCCTCGATTATGATCCCTCCGATCACGCTATCCTTATAATCGATGAAGAGTTCGGGTATAGTATGTCACCGGTAATTCAACCTGGCGATCAGGTACTTTACAGTTATAGCTCAAAGGTTCTCGAAGGTGATCCTGTCGTAGCGCGCTGGGATAAAACTAAAGGCGCAATGAAAATTTGTAATTACATTGAACATGATCCATCACTTATCGCGCTTTCATCTTCCAATATCGCGGTTCCGCCTATCATCCTCAAACGCAATAAAGTTATAATGTATAAGGTTGTTCTTATCATTAAAAAGAGTAAACGATGATACTCAAATCTACTGCCGGAAGAAGTAACGTTACCCGATTTACCGACAGCAGAGATGATGAGAACTTCATTTTTGAAGACTATTTAACTTATTTCCCTCCCCTTCCCAAAATATATAGCAGTAAGATTCACAGATTTCAAGGTTTCCAGGTTAATCCCTCAACTTTAAGCTGTAGTTGTACAGATAACCAAAAAGGGTATGTCTCTTATGAAGATATATGCGACCATCTGATAAAAGTGCTGCTTACGCACTATAAAAGTGAATTATCCGCATATCAGTTTGAGTTTTTGAAAATTCTTCAGCAGGGTCATTCCTTTAACTCCGGGTTAAAGTATATGGGAAAAAACCTTTTGGCATTCATCTCCAAAAGGGATTCGCGCTCCGAGCTAATGATGCAACTTCACTCTGAGAGCAAATATTACATCTTTTTTCCCGCCACAAAAAGCTGGAAGTTTGATCAACAGCCATAACAATAATCAAAATTAAATTATTTTAATTTGACATAAAGTAATATTTTTACAATGTTACAACTCAAATTACTTATTAAGTATCGGATTTATCCGGGCAAAAAGAAAAGGGGTATTATGAATCCGGCTTCAAATGGTAATTTGCAAATTGTTCGGGGTTTTAAAACTTCACAAGGTTCAGGAAAAATTGTGAGAGATGGTACGGGTGAGTATTTTCTCGAGGTTAAAAAATATTTATTCGGGTTTACTGTAAAAAGAAGACTTGAGAAATGTAGAAATCTTGATGCGGCAGACGACGCGTTGAATGATTTGCAGAGCCAAAGAAATTTCTGGTAAAAATCCCCTCGAATAGAGGGGATTTTTTTATTTTAAGAGTTGCTGAAACCAGTAATTTTTCTGGCATAATCATTAATATTATCTTTTCCTTTCCAGCCCTGGTTATAAACCGAGTACACTTTTGTCCAGTCGTTATATATTCCATAGAGGTAACGTTTATACCTGAATGATGTAATAACGTTTAGCTTGATATCATAACCAAGCATATCCTCAGTGATCGTCATACCTGTCCACATATCATTTGCGGTAGGCACCTGGACCTGCAGCGGACCGTACGCATCGGCATACGATCTTCTCAGTTTGTCAATAAAGGGAGTGTATTTGAAATCGAGTTTACCCCGATATCCTGTCTCTTCCCTGGCACATTTCAAAGCATATTCAAAAGGTATATCATATTCCTCGGAATAAACTTTCATATATTCATAGAGCTGGTAGTTAGGAGGCCCGAATGCAATCGCGTCAATTTTTTCGGATTCATAACTGTTCTCAACCGTTTCATTATTTCTTGCCGAATATACGGTGAAAAGATAATACGACGATATAAGTATTAATACGTAACGCATTTTTCTTTCCGTTTTGTTTTTGGTTTCCCTTTTCCGGATAATACAATGGCTATCACACGCAAAATCTGCAAAGATTCTGGTACGCTATTGAATTTATCAGGAGTTTGGGGGATTTAAGTATTTTCCTTAAAGTGCTTTAACTTTAAGATTACCTCATTGTATTTACTTTTACGTATTCTCTTGCGGCGAGCATATTATTGATAACGGCTGTAAGGGTACTGTCAACTACAAGCGGTTCACCTGAGTCACGGTCGATGAATGTAAGTTCTTCTTTTTCATTGATAGATACACTTACTTCACCTGCGCGGAAAACGTGAATTTCCTGCTCTACCGGTTTCTGTTCAATATAGAAAGCTGTTACCGCAGCCCCGACTAATAAGATTGCCGCGTATAATGAAAGCTGCTTGAACATCTTATACGCAACCTCACGAAATTTGGTCATGCTAAGATTTTTCATAGCTTCTTCTCCTGTGTTATTATTTATTTTATTTTCCATTTTTATTTCGTTCACTTTTTCACTTTATTTCTGGTATCAAAATTAATCTTTTCGATACCTTTTCAAATGAGATTGAACACAATTACTTTTCTGTTTGTTCCATCTCACTACCTCAATGAGACATAAATCACAAAAGATTTAATGTCCAAAAAGATATAAACTTTTAAATTACTTTGATTAATCTTTAAAAACAACTCCCCAATATTAATTTAATGTTAAATTTTAAGTTCCTTGATTGAATATAAATAAAAAATCACGAACCTGTTGATTCGTGATTTTTTTAAATTTTACGGATGGAACCACTCACCCGGCGGTTTTGGTGTTACACTAATTCCTTTATTTTCTGAGATAGATTTAATTTCACCCCTTCTTATTTTATCAAGCTCTGCGATTGTATTTTCGTAATCTATAACCGCGCGTGGTTTAAATTCGAATGAGTTAGCGAGATTTAATCTGTCAAATCCCCGTTTTTTAATGATATTCAATAAATATAACCTGAGGGAATCGGTCATCTCCTCTTCGGTAACGCTTATGTATCTTTTAAATTCTGCTTCGGCAAGAAGGAGTTCACTTTCGAGCTCATCTTCACTCGGCGCGTTCTGATCATCGAGAAAATAGTTCCCCCAGTCGGTAAAGTTACTTCTTAACCAGTCCATTGTTATTAGCATCAGTTGTTCCTCCCTTTTATTAACGCGGATTGATCGGGATATTTATACAATCCCAGTTTGGCGTATTCATCCGGATGTATTTTATACCCCTGCTCATATGCCTGTTTGAGTATCGCGAGATATTCTGCTGTGTCGATAGGTTTCGATTTGTCGATCGAAAACTTCGGATATACAAGAGTGGAGAAATTCCTGTCCACTAACATCTTAATCAATCTATTTACATTTTCTTCGATGAAGTAAATATCACTAATAGCAATTTCCCTCTTGACCTGATAAGCCGACAAATTCTGTCCTACCTGCATACCGTTCGAGTTTTCTACCGCGTTTGCGTGTCCGAGTAGTGAAATGGAAATCCCCCGATCACAGTTGCTGATAAACTTTTCATGATCAGAAGTTGACCGTTTCGATTCGATAATTTCAAGCTCGCTCCCCTGCGGGAAAATACCACGAGCGGAGGCAGCAAGCGCGTTAATCCCTTCTTCCATCTCATCCCTGAACTGACTGTCAACTCCGGGCGGATATTTCCCTATTATAAAGGCTTCCCCGAATGTTTCGATAAACGAAAGCCAGTTCTGCAAACCATACTCCTTCAGGATATAATCCCTTAAGACCGAAAGTAATATTGGTGTTCGTTTGTAGAGGACTTCCAGAGCGGCAAAGGGTGGAATTTCTTTTCCATTGTTTTCAATATGAATTTTAATTCTGTCATCAGATATTCTGAAATATCGCTGATTAATTTTTGATGTGCTTTCAACAATATGTTTTCCACCGGCAATGTTCCAGTTAAGCTGGATAACGGAAAACTTTTTGAGTTTGGCGTCGAAAATGTCATCGAATATTTCACGCAGATTGAGATTTGATAGTGTTTGGAATATGAAATTGTATATATCCTTCTCCCCTCTGCTTTCGCCAGATTCTGTGAGTTTCCAATCACTTTTAAACCCGGCGGTTCTTCCCATCAAACAACCGGCAGTATGTGAATCGATTTCAGATTGTTCCATCAGCGCGATAATCTCGCCAAAATATCCGTCGTTAAATTGCCTCAATGCCCTTTTGTAAAAAGCTGTAGTGAATGACACCGGAATTTTCCCGATATCCTTGTTGATTTTAATCATTTTGCCTCCTTATAATCTGTTAAGCCACTTCTGTTCCTGACTATTAAATGCTCTCTTTTTTAGTGATTTGAAGTTATTGTTTTGTTTATATCTGTTGATTAGTATAAAAGCAGATGCGAGCGCGTCGAGTCCGTCAACCTTAACACCTGCTTTGCCAAAACCGGTAAATTGGGCTTTGAACTCATCGAAATTTTTATCCCCTTTAATAGCGGCTGAATAGACCAACTCTCCTGTCTGGTGAGGATATACAAGATTTAATATCCTGCTCTCTTTGTCAGACGCGAAAAACTCGGTTTTAAGGTCTTTTGCTGTAAAGTGCATAATTGGAATGGTCGTGTTAAGCTGTTGGCACCACATATCGTAATAAGGTTTCGCGATGTGCCACTGGTTAAAATCATTCTCAAAAAGGAATATCTTCCATGCCGGAGTTGTCTTGCGAATCTGATTGACGTACCCGAATACCCTCGGATAATCTTCGTTCGTAAGTAAAATATCGAGAACCGCAAGTTTACCCGAATCCAACATTCCGAGTGTGATAATTCCCTTTCTGCAAGCCGATGGAGATTCACCATAGCCCGGATCGATAACTGTAATAGCGGCCCGAATTTTCTCTTCGTTTACATGCTCAAACTTAATCCACGCTGAATCGAACACCTCTCCACGTTCAACAGGTGAATCCATATATTCTCCCATCCAGACTTCGTGCGGTATATCTCTCTGTTTGCGAACCCAGAATTCATCTGTAAAAAGTGAGTGCCCCTTCCAGTTTGTAATTCCGTTTTCATTTGTGGCGGGAAGTGAAAAGTGGTTATGGGGATTATCCTGCATGAGCAATCTTATCGGACAGTCGGCTGTTATGCTGTTACCAAGAGTGATACAGAGACCATCTTCCTCCATTTGTCCGTACACCTCGGAGGTGATAAAATCATAAACCTTTTTGTTATCCCTTTCGCTGTAAACGGTCTGGACGTTGTAAAGATCATCGTTGATTGAAACAATAAATCTGTTGAAATTTTCATCGAGTACCGCCCTCAAACCATTATGGACACCTGTACCGATCAGATGAATCCCGTTAATTATATAATGTCCCTTCTTATTTTGAGCTATCTCGATCGGGAAATCATACATCAGCAGTTTGTTTTTAAGCATCAGATTTACAATCGACGCGACCCTCTCTCTCGCGAAATAAAGGGTACGGAGTGATATATTTATAACACCCTCCCGATTTCCCATAACTATCGGTTTTATCACTTTTGTAACGTAAGCAAAGGCGCTTTTACCAAACCTTCTAGCACCCGATACAGTATATTTTCCTTGATGCAGTTGAGCAAGAAAAATATGTATATCATTCCACGGTTCGTTGAAGATTTTCGGGTAATACGTTTTGGCAAACAATAGATCATCATCCGCGCACATTTTAATTCGCTTTGCCCGTTCAGCCGGAGTAAGTCGTCCATCTGTATTCAGACTCTCCCCAAGCTTCCCGATATAAGCCCGTAAACCCTGCAATACTTTTTTGACCTCTGTTCCCGCCATGTTATACTCCGGGATTTTCTTCGAGGTATTTCAAATATTCCTCGATTGTGTTAAGAAGTGAGGAGGTAATTTTTGAGGGGGAGAATATTTCAAGATATTTAATAAATCGATCCAGCCCGTAAACTGTGTACAATTTGAGCGTATCTTCCGACTTTAATTTTTCGAGCAGAAGTGATAGTTTCACAACATTTTCGGCGGATTTTACGTTAAACTTCGAACCCTCAGCCGACAAAATATCATCAATTTTAGCAGTAATCTTCAGCGCGATACTTTCCGGTAGCAATTCCTCTCTGTTTCCGGTTAAATACCTGAATCTCTCCCGTTTCCAGAGATAATTCTGCTCACTTGCCCATTTTCTGATAGTCCTCTCAGATGGTGAATTATCATACCTCCGCGCTATCTCCTGAACAGAAATTGTACTTTGTGTGTATAGCTTCTGAACCTCTTCTTTAATCCTCACGAAATTTTTTTTCATATGTCCCTCATTTTTTGCCGAAAGATATATTTGCCGCGAGAATTTTAAAAGCAAATCACTTCCAGATACAAGAATGGAATATTTTCAAGAAAATATTCAAAACTGTTGAATAACTAAAGTAATATGGTTTTTCAGTGGGGTCGTCTACAAAGGGGAGCAGCCCCATACAAAAAACAGCAATGTGATTGTCCCGCGGTAAAATTGGGAGGCATCCGGTTTTTGTTCTTCGTTCTTGACTTAAACCTTACAATCATATATTAACAACCATCATATGTGGGTGAGTCCTTCAACATGCATTGTCCTGAACTTGTCGAAGGGCTAAGGACAACGTCTTTTCATTGTCACGCAAGGCGGGGAACGCCCGGAAACAGCAAGATGTTAAACGAACCCATCCTAAATCCTTCCCTTTATTAAAGGGAAAGACTTTTGACCCTTGGCAAATCTGCTGGTTTTAAAAGTCCTCCTTGGAAGGAGGTGGATTTCGACGACAGTCGAAAGACGGAGGATGACTTATTGGGAATTGAGATTTTTGCAATAATCCACGTCCTCCCGAATCTTTCAGGACAGGTTTAATCGGCGGGTCTTTACACGATTGCACTTTATCAAAAGTTCGGGATAACTCCTCCCCCAAATTCCAAATACGCAAATGGATTCGATTTCCTTTTCCAAACAACGATCTGCGAGTATGTTAGCTAACGTAATTCACAAATAATCGGAGCGTAAATGAACAAAACAATCGCGGAAATACTCAAACCCATAGGTGAAACATTCGGAATAAAAAGGAGGGCAGACCTTTATTTCAACTCCGTTTCACTTGGGGATAATGAGGGAAAAATCAAAATTATTCCGGTTGGGAAATTCCCTGATCATCCTGATGGAGGGCATGAAGTAACATCGGATGATATCAACTCGATGGTCGAAAACATCAAAAAGAATAAGATGGATATTCTTTTCGATTACGGTCATGAGTCGTTGTGGAATCCCAAAGCTTCAGCAGCCGGATGGTCAGACAAAGGAGGAGTGGAAGCTCGTGAGGACGGATTGTATATCGACTACCCGAACCTTACACCAAAAGCCCGACTTATGGTCGAAGAGGACGAGTACCGTTATCTCTCACCCGTTTACAAGCTTAACAGTAAATCGGGTGAAGCGGAGATAATTAGTGTAGCGTTGACAAACACGCCATTTTTCAAAACAGAAATTGAACATCTTAAGAACTCATTCATTCAATTAAACGGAGGTAAAGAAATGAATCAAAAAATTTTTGAATTTTTCAATCTGTCGCCGGAGGGAGATGAAAACCAAATTCTCGAAAAGATCAATTCTGTCAGGAATGAAAACGGCATTACCAATATTGATGAGCTGAAAATTAACAAGGAAACTAAATCCGATTCCGATCTTTTTGTAAACAACGCTATCAATGACGGTAAAATTCTACCCACAGAAGCAGACTTATGGAAGGCATGGTTCGAAAAAGATCCCGAAGCCGCGAGAACCAAAATTGCCGGAATCAAAACCAATTCAGCTTTACCGGAAAAAATGAAGTTCAATGCTGATCCGTCTGAAGCTGATGAATTAACGGAAGCAACAAACTTTCTTAAATCACAAGGGCGATAGATAATCTTAAAGGAGGAAATATGTTACTTAAACAAATCAGTTCAAAAGACCCGTTAACAAAAATAGTAATTGACGGGTTGGCAAAAACAGCGCCTGTGCTATTTGACGCTGAATTCTATGCAAAAGGGGGCTCCGCGGATAATGTCAAAAAAGCCGGAACTTCAACAATAAGCGGAATTTTCAGGAGTCTGAATGAAAACAACTCATCAACTCCGCCCGATCCGGTGTATGAACCTCACTCGAAAAAAATCATTTCGTTCGACACCAAAGTGGATGTGATGCTGGAAGACCGCAACGAAGACCCGGAAAAGGAACTTGCCGTCCAGACCAGACTTGATGCCGAGGAAGCGGGATTTTTGCTGCAGGAGAAATTTTTCGAAGGGCAATCATCCCAGGATGCTGAGGAGTTCGATGGTCTGAGAGAAATTACACCGGAGGATAATCTGAAATACGTGGCAGCAAACGGATTAATACTTCCTCTTGGTAGCAGCGATTCCAAAATTACCGCTCAGCAGCAGGCGATTGAGGAGCTGCTTAAACTATTCGCGACAGTTCGTGGTGGCGCTACTCACGCTTATATGAATGAATACCTTAAAATTCGGTTGTTAAGTATCGCGAAAAACCTCGGTTACTACCGCATGGAAAAGGATAAACTCGGTTCCACAATCGAAAAGATTGGCAGCGTGATTATCAGGGGCGGTGGATACAAATCTGATGGTACTCCACTGCTTCCTTTCAACGAAACAGTTGGAACAGCAACATCAAAATGTTCGTGTATTTTTGCTGTAAGATGGGGTGAACGTGTCGATTTAACCGCGCTTACTTCTGTGGGAGTAAAAGCACGATACTCCGGACAATCGGGCAATTTCCTTGTAAATAACATAAATCTTGACATGGCGCTGGTGCTTCAGAACGATACAGCAATCGTTCAGAGCAGCGGCTGGCGTCTGGATTAGGAGGTGAAAATGAAATATCTGATAATCATCTTTTTGGTTTTAACATCTGTGTTCTCCGCCCAAACAGTATGGATCGATTCAGGCTCGGTCTATATGGGACTTGAAACTAAAGAAATAACTTTTTCCGGTGTGATATCCGATGGTGATACACTGGTATCACTCCCTTTTGATCTCGCCGGATATGAAAATATCTATTCGGGATGGTATGAGTTGTCGCAATCAAATGACAGTCTTAATATCAGACTCGTACGTCAAAGCTCCGGTTTGCCCGATACATGGCTCGATACCAAAATAATCAGCACAATAAATTCCGATACTCCAGCCTTGTATGCCGACACACTTACAAATATCGCTTCAGTGAGGCGAATTAAATTATACGGAATTACCGGAAATGGTTTCAACTCATCATTCAAACTGAAAATTATCGCAAGTAAAAAGTGAGGGATAAATGAATAACACAAAAATAAATGAGGGACTTACCATCCTGCCTGTTGATCTGGTAAAAGTAAACCTTCCGCAGGATGTAAACCTTTACGGCACCGAGGAACTGGAAGATTTCATTCACCTCTTCTACTCGGCTTTCGAGGCATACGAAAAAGCTCTGGCAGATTCCAGACTTGAACTGAATGATCTGCTTCTGCTCGGTAATGTGGTGGTCAACCTGATCAGCGCGCTCAACGGAGCCAATTCCGCCCTGCACGAAGGACTCGATCTGACAGACGAAGAAATTTCAGAACTGGTGAATCTCTCTGAAAATTTCAATCTCGGCGATAACTCCAACCGGTACCGGCAGATCGTTAAAGAGGCGTTGCTGAAACTTCAAACAATATCTGTGTTCAAATAATCAAATTCAATCCGGCTCTGAAAATGAGCCGGAGATTTAATCATTTGCAATCTGTCAGAAAATATGCAGGAGGGTTAAATGTTCAAAAAGATAAAAGAATGGTTCAACGGTAAAAAAACAGTTATTGGTTCCGTGATGCTGATAGTTGCCGGTATTCTTGATGAAAGTGGAACCACATCAAAAATTTTGTATGCGCTCGGTACCTTATTCGCCGGAACTGGTATCGCTCACAAAAAGAAAAAGGGGGAAATATGAGTAGTCCGCCGGGTGAAAAACTTACAATTAGTAATGAAATTGTCAAAACGCTCGTATATATCGCGGGGGTGATTATCAGCATTATGCTCTTTTACGGCGCGATAGACAAAAGAGTTGTGATACTTGAAACAGAAAACAACACAAAAATTGACAGAGGCGAGCTATACGAAAAACTCGAAAATCTGAAAAAGGACATCAATCAAAAAATTGAAAGTGAAATCAAAACGTTGAAGGAGGAACTAAAAAATGGCACAAGATAAATATCCTTTTGAACAAAATAATTCTCCCGCGCTCAACGCGTTTAACGTAACACCGCACGATATAAATGAATTATCAAATGTAACCCGCGCCATCTATGTCGGCACAGGTGGTGATATCAATATCACTTTGAGGGATGATTCAACCCCCGTGATTCTCAAGAATGTATCGTCGGGTACGCTCCTTCCGCTAAGGGTGAAACTGGTGAAAACAACATCAACAACCGCGCAAGATATCATAGGACTTTATTAAAATGTTTGAAATAGAATTAAACACGCAATCGTTTGTGAAACCGGGCTTCCGACTTAAAGATATTCCCGGATTGAAATTGCTTTCTGTTCCATCAAGACAAATCCGGAATAACAAATTTTCTGACTCGATACTGGCTGATTTCAGTAGTGGGCTCCCCGAGACGGGAAGTAACTTAGTGTCGAATTACAATTTCAGTGATGGCTTGACAGGCTGGAACAAGACTGGCGACTGGTACATGGAAGAAGGTTTTCTTAAAATAAATCAGTCAGCAGGAACTTCAGTATTATCCAAAACACTTGCTCTCACTTCGAATACTGTTTATGAATTAAGAATAACCATTCCCCAATTCGATTCAGGCACACTCGATATAAGTCTGGGTAATTCAGATACCCGCACAATAACATCATTCGGGGATACTGTTTTATATATTAAATCAGGGGCTACATCGGACTTTACATTAACTGCTGAAGCCGCAAACCTTACATTATCTTCTATCACTATTAAACCTGTAACGAGCGGATATAATGGCACACCCAACGGTGATATTTCTCAAAATAACCTCGGCGATAACCATGCTCTATATTTTGACGGAGCGAACGATTTTATCACCTTCGGCAATATTCTCAATCCCCGAGAGTTTGATCTGTTTATCTTCTGCTGGATCAAAATCCCCGGTTCCACACCTCTTCCTGAAAAGATGGAAATATTCGCGAAGGGTTCTTTATTTCAATTTATCACAGTCGAAACAAGTGGTTATCCAGGCTATTACATCAGCAGCGGGAATTATCGCTCAGAAGTTTTAAGCCACAATATTGTTGACGGTAACTGGCATTTTTTAACGTTGCAGCACACCTTTTCAAATGGAACTGTACTCACTCTCGATAACAATATTACAAGTATTCGTGATTCGGCAGTGATGACATCGCTGGAAAACAGCGATTCATTATATGCGGGTAAATATCCGCTTGGTCGCTATTTTAATGGATATATCGGGCTATTCGGATTCTGTTTGTTTGATGGATCTGTCGGAGCACCGTCAGAATTACCGGATGACATTATCGAAATATCTGATAATATTTTCAGAGCAACAAAATACCTCCACAGATAATTGTGATATAAATCACAAGGTCATTGCGGGAATAGATTTAATTTAAATTGTTCAATTTATGCTTATGTGGATACGTTTAGTTTATACCAAAGGGATGGTATTCGTTTATTGATTTAGTGGCAAAGATGTGTTGTTGAACTATTTGGAGTTCTTTTTAATGACCGAAGTAATCATTATGCTTTCGCTTCTGACGACGATAGCCGTTGGATTCAAGAGAGCTATAAGGATTTACAAGGAACTTGTTGTTGATAATGAATAGTGAATTCTTATATTATAATAACCCCGTTAATATTTAACGGGGTTCTTTATTTTAAACATGTTTCTTCAAAATAATCTTGAACGTAGTCCCCTCTCCAATAACCGAGTTTTTTACAAATATCTTTCCGTGATGATAATTCTCAACAATTCGCTTTGATAAACTCAAACCAAGTCCCCAACCACGTTTTTTTGTAGTGTAGCCCGGTCGGAATATTTCCCGTCTTTTCTTAATATCAATACCCTTACCGTTATCAGTAACCTCAACGGAAACATGTTTTTCTGTGGTGGTAATATCGTACTCCAGTCGTCCCTCTTTATTTCCCATCGCGTCAAGGGCGTTTTTAGTCAGATTTTCAATCACCCACTCGAATAACTCACTATTAAGCGCAACCTTCACATCTTTATCCCCTGTTAGTATCAACTCTACTTTTTTACCTGTCTGTGGTAATCTGCGCTGGAAATAGTTAATAACTGTGTCAAAAACATCATAAAGATTTACTTCTTTCAATTCCGGTTTTGACCCGATTTTGGAGAATCTGTTCGCTATTTTATTCAGCCGCGCAAGATCATTCGACATCTCCTCGGCAGCGTCCACAACTTTATCGGGATTTTTGAAATACATCTTCAGGATTTCCGTCCACCCCATCAGACTTGAAATCGGCGTTCCAAGCTGATGCGCGGTTTCCTTCGCCATCCCCACCCAGATGTTGCTCTGTTCATTCCGTTTGAGATAGCTGAAACCAACATAAGCTATAAGTATAAACAGTATCGCGAATACTATCTGGAAATAAGGGTAAAAACGCAACCTTACAACCAGATCACTATCACCATAATATATTTTCGCGAGTACAATTGTGTCGTTGTAAGTAATTGGTATCGGTTCATTTATCGCCGAGAGTTCCCTGATTTTTTCACTTATAAACTCTGCCTGTTCCTCCTCACTTTTTGTGGAATCGATATCTATATTCTTTATTCCACCCCCCATCCCACCGGGAGATACTCTGTCATTTGAATCTGTAAGTATTAACGGAAAGTCAATCCTTTGGATGATATTTTCAAATATGAACGTAAAATCACTGTTCTCACCCGATGAAGAAGATGTTATATAGTTAAAACTTTTAGCGTAGAGTCCAACGATTTCACGCTCACGCTCCTGAAGCCGCGATACCAGAGATTGTGTGTATAATAATGTTGCCACCGCAATTACAATCGCAATCGCGAGGAGTGTAAGTTTTATGTTGAGTGAAGCGGGACCGCCCATTAGTTTCATATTTTTACCGGATTACTCTAAAATCAAACTGTAATATAAAGAATATTCTGATTGATGATAAACCGGAAATGACACCATTTTTTGTCATGTTCTTAAAACCGCCAAATGCGGAGGGCATCTCGTTATGCGGGATAGATTTCCACTTTCGTGGAAATGACACTCGTTTTTTGTCATGCCCGCGAAGTTTACTCACCTCAGGTGTAACCCTATCGGGCATCCAGTTTTTAGGGCCCTCGTAAAAAATGTTTGTCATTCCTGCGCAGGCAGGAATCCAGTCCTATTAATACTTCATATACACCAAGATGTGCGGCCCTTCCCCGCTTTGCGGGACAAGCGACACGGCTCAGGAACCTCCGGAATGCGTCATACTGCTTGAATGGGTAACAAGGAATTAAAGATTAGATTTCCAATCAATTCGCTGTGGCGAAGGAAATGACACTCGTTTTTTGTCATACCCTTGAATCCGCCAAATGCGGAGGGCATCTCGTTATACGGAATAGATTGTAGCGTCCTGAAATAGGTTGACTTTTTTTAATTAGTAATTATAAGCTTCCTCAAGATTAG
>BQMY01000111.1 GCA_022181065.1 Melioribacteraceae bacterium
GAGAGCAACCAGGCTGGCCTCTGAAATAGGGGATATCTTGGAAAGTTCACCAGATATTAAAGAGTATAAAATCTCCGGTGAGCTGAGACGTTCGATGGAGGTAATCGCGTCTCTCGATTTTGTGGTACTTAGTGAGAATATTGAGAATATAGCTTCGATGTTTGACTCAACAGAAGTTAAAGAAAACCTGATTAGAATTAAAAGCTATACAATCCCGGTAAATTTGCACGTCATTTCTACCGTGAAAGATTTTATAAGAATACTTTTTGAAACAACAGGCTCAGGCGATTTTGTTAAAAATTCAGAAATATCTTCTGATGGCGAGTTTGAGACGGAAGAGCAGATATTTGAAAAATCCGGTTTTCCTTATGTAATACCGGAGATGCGTGAAGAACATTATTTTGAGAATAAACCGTCAAATTCGGATCTGGAGTTTTCAAAATTCAAAGGTTTGCTTCACTTCCATACGCAATGGTCGGATGGGCTGAATTCACTTGAGGAAATGAGGAAAGCGGCAGCGGAAAGAGGATTTGAGTATGTGGCGGTTTGCGATCACAGTAAGAGCGCCTTCTACGCAAACGGTTTGAAAGAAGATCGGGTTCTCGAACAAAAAGAAGAAATTTCCAAAGCTAATAGCATTGACGGGATTAAGGTTTTTCAAGGAATTGAAAGTGATATAGTCGCATCAGGTGATCTTGATTATCCGGAAGATTTCCTTTCCAATTTTGATTTTGTGGTAGCCTCCATACACTCAAACTTTAATATGAGTGAAGATGAAATGACAGCCAGAATTATCAAAGCTGTGGATAACCCATACACCGATTTGCTCGCTCATCCAACCGGGAGATTACTGTTAAGCAGAAAAGGATACAAGCTGAATATTAAAAAAATAATAGACGCGTGTGCCGCAAATGATGTGGCGATTGAAATAAACGCGAATGCGCACAGGCTTGATCTTGATTGGCGAAACCTCTATTACGCAAACGAAAAAGGGGTCAAAATTTCTATCAATCCGGACGCTCACTCTGTTGAGGGTATCGGGGATACAAAATATGGTATTGGTATCGCCAGGAAAGGTGGAGTTCAGGCAAAAGATGTAATAAATTGTTTTAGTGAAAATGAGTTTATCAAATTTATAAATAGAAAAGTTGAGAAATATAAATCGCAGGGATAAAAATGAATTTAGCTGATGTAATCAGGGATGTACCCGATTTCCCTAAAAAGGGGATAATGTTCAAAGACATAACAACATTGTTGAAAAATCCGGAAGCGTTAAAATTTACCGCTTTACAGTTTTACAATTTCTCCAAAGATAAAGGGATCAACAAGGTAGTTGGTATTGAATCCCGCGGGTTTATCTTCGGAACGTTGCTAGCTGAAAAACTGGGCGCCGGATTTGTACCTGTCCGTAAACCCGGGAAACTACCTGCTGATACGCTTAGCGAAAGTTACGAGCTTGAGTATGGCACCGATTCAATCGAGATACACAAGGACGCTATCCAACCGGGTGACAAAGTGTTGATGCACGATGATCTGCTTGCTACCGGCGGCACAATGGAAGCGGCGATAAAACTGGTTGAAAAACTGGGCGGGGAAGTAGTACAGATATCCTTCATTATTGAGTTGATGTTTCTTAACGGCAGGGATAAACTTAAAGGTTATGACATAAAATCACTGCTTGAAGTGAACGACTAAACAGCTTCCCAACTTTGGGGTGAAATAACTATGACAAATTCTCCTTTAAGTTTTTTCTCATCGAGGTTTTCGAGAAGTTCAGAAGGAGTTCCGGTTCGGTTTTCCTCGAACATTTTGGTTATTTCTCTCTGAACGGAGACTATGCGTTCAGGCATATACTCGTTCAGTTCTTCTAGCAATTTTTTTATTCGATATACTGATTCATACAGAACAATTGTTTTATCAATTTCGCAAAGCTCTTTAAGCTTTTTCTGGCGACCTTTTTTTTGTGGAAGAAATCCTTCGAACAGGAATGAGTCTGTGGGCAGCCCGGCGATTGAAAGCGCGGCGATAGCAGCATTCGCGCCGGGGATAGATGTAACTTTTATATCTTCTTTAAGAGCAGCGTTTACGAGTCTGATTCCCGGATCTGAAATACAGGGTGTACCCGCATCGGAAACAAGCGCGCAATTTTCACCTGATTTAATCCGATCTAAAACTGTTGCAATTTTATTTTGTTCAATTCTGGCGCTCATCACGAACAGTGGAGTTGTAATACTGTAATGGTTCAAGAGTCGGGATGTGATTCTGGTATCTTCACAAGCTATAAAATCGACATTCTCCAAAGTTTTTATAGCCCGGAATGTGATATCTTCGATATTTCCGATTGGAGTAGCGACAATGAACAAATTACCAAAGGTTTGCATAAGATTTTCCGGATTTTTAACAAATATATGAAAAAATTATGCTGCTTGTTTCATAGTACGATATTTTAAAATTGACTTTCAGACCACTAATTGTTACACTATGTCTAACAATTAGAAATTATATGTCAGCATCTACAAAGTTATCTACAGCGGTAAAGGCATTGTGCTACCTTGCGGAAGTTTATCCTGCACCTAAAAACAGCACAGAAATAGCCGAAAATATTGGTGTTAACGCTTCCAAGTTGAGGAAATTATTGTCATATCTTGGTAAAGATGAGATAGTTGTAAGCACCAAAGGTTCTTCTGGTGGATTTCTTCTGAATAAAGCCCCCGCGCAAATTCATCTTCAGGCGGTCTATTGTGCAATAGAGGATAGAAAAGCCTTTCATCTGGATGTCACAAAAAATAATGGCAATATTGAAGGAAGAACCGAAAAATTTAATGATTATTTCCTTGGTCTGTTTGATGAAATTCAGGTGGAAATTGAGGAGAAGATGACCAGGATATCACTTGTGGATGTAATGAACAATCTCGAAATTATAAATCAATTTAAACAAGTATAACTACTAATTACAGGGGTTACAAATGGAATTCTTAAAAAAATTAGGTATCAAAGAGGAAAATTATGGTGCCTCAACCGGTCTCGAATGGTTCAAAACAACCGATGCTGGTGTTCTGGAAGTAAAATCACCGGCAGATGGTAAACCAATCGCTAAAGTATATCAGTGCTCCGAAGCTGATTACGATAAAGTTGTCGCGAAAGCACACGAAGCTTATCTCGAATGGAGAAAAGTTCCGGCGCCTAAACGTGGTGAAGTAGTTCGCCAGGTAGGAAACAAACTACGCGAATACAAAGAACCATTGGGTCAGTTGGTATCCTACGAAATGGGTAAATCCTTGCAGGAAGGATTGGGCGAAGTGCAGGAAATGATCGATATTTGTGATTTTGCTGTTGGTCAGTCCCGTCAGCTTTACGGATTCACAATGCACTCTGAAAGAGAGAATCACAGAATGTATGATCAATATCATCCACTTGGTGTTGTTGGAATTATTTCAGCGTTTAACTTTCCGGTAGCTGTTTGGTCATGGAACGCGATGCTTGCAACCGTATGTGGTGACTCAAACTTGTGGAAACCATCTTCAAAAGTACCTCTTACAGCAGTTGCGATTCAGAATATTCTTGCTGATGTAATTAAAGAAAACAATCTCCCTGAAGGTTTGTTCTCACTTATTATTGGTAGAGGTTCAACAGTTGGTGAAAAAATGTTGAACGACAAACGTGTTCCTCTTATTTCAATCACAGGTTCAACCGGTGTTGGAAGACATGGTGCTGAAGTAATCGCCAAGAGATTCGGTAAAGCGATTCTGGAACTAGGCGGTAACAACGCAATTATAATCACTCCAAGCGCTGACTTGAAGATGTCAATTCCGGCGATTGTTTTTGGCGCGGTTGGTACAGCAGGTCAGAGATGTACAAGTACTCGCCGTTTGATCATTCACGAAGAAGTTTATGATAAAGTAAAAGATTCTATCGTTAAAGCTTATGGCAGCCTTAAAATTGGTACGCCAATGGATGAAAAAAATCATGTTGGTCCATTGATTGACAAAGCCGCGGTAGCAATGTTCAGAGACGCGCTTGTTAAAGTTGAAGAAGAAGGTGGTAAACTTCTTTACGGTGGTGACGTTCTTGAAGGCGAAGGATACGAATCAGGTTGTTATGTAGTTCCTGCAATCGTTGAAGCTGAAAACCATTACGAAATAGTTCAGGAAGAAACATTCGCTCCGATATTATACCTCATCAAATACAAAGGTGATGTTGATAACGCGATAGAAATCCATAACGGTGTGGTTCAGGGTCTTTCATCTTCTATCTTCACAACCGATATGCGCGAAGCTGAACAATTCTTGTCGCATTGGGGATCTGATTGCGGTATCGCGAATGTTAATATCGGAACTTCAGGCGCGGAAATTGGAGGAGCGTTCGGTGGTGAGAAAGAAACCGGCGGCGGTCGTGAATCAGGTTCTGATTCCTGGAAAGCCTATATGCGCAGACAAACAAATACAATCAACTATGGTAGAGAATTACCATTGGCGCAGGGAATTAAATTCGATATTTAATTTTAGCCTAATAAAATTATTTTCAGAACCCGGCACTATTCTTGGTTATTTTGTTGAATATACTGGTTGTTGATTTTTTCGTCCCCCTTTGAAGGGGGAAATCACTCCGCCTTTGGCGGATTGTGATGGGGGATGACCAAAAGTCACAAATCATGCAATAAATCATCCTCCGTCTTCCGACATTCGTCGGAATCCACCTCCTTCGAAGGAGGACTATTAACTAAACGGCTTTTTCAACAGACTGACCCGGCACTATGCCGGGTTTTTTTTATGATCTCTGGAATAAAAATAAATGGAATTATCCCACTTCATTTAGCGATTAGCGTCTGTCCGCCAATAATCAAATTAAGAGTAGTTAAGATTCAGTTTTAGATTTGAATTGAATAAGTGCCAGAAATTGGTTAAATTTGCAAACTAAAATTCGAAAACTGATGGATATATGGAAATACTTAAATCTTTGAACCCCGCCCAGAGAGAAGCTGTAGAATTTAATGATGCCCCGCATATGGTTGTTGCAGGTGCCGGCTCAGGAAAAACAAGAGTACTCACTTATAAAATAGCTTATTTAATTGAAAAGGAAAATTACGATCCTTCCAACATTCTGGCATTAACCTTCACAAACAAGGCAGCCGGTGAAATGAAAAGCAGAATTGCCGAGCTTGTTGGTGATAGAGCGAAAGAAATTTGGATGGGTACTTTCCATTCAATACTTGCCCGAATACTCAGGATAGAATCCAAAAAAATCAATTATGACGCAAACTTCTCTATATATGACAGGGAAGACTCGGTATCGCTGGTTAGTTCAATTATGAATGAATTAAATATTTCCATTGATAATTATACCGCAAACAGCGTCCAGCATAAAATCAGCAATTTCAAGAACCATATGGTCACCCCTGCTGAATACGCAAAACATCACGCTAAAACTTCAACTGAGAAAAAAATTGCTTCTATTTATGATGAGTACAATAAAAGGTTATTGAAAAATAACGCGATGGATTTTGACGATCTTTTGTTAAAGCCTATCGATCTGTTTAACAATAATGCCCGTGTATTACAAAAGTATAGAAGAATATTCAAATATGTACTTGTTGATGAATTTCAGGATACAAACAAGGCACAGTACGAAATTCTGAAGTTATTAACTAGTGGTCGCGCTATAATTTGTGTTGTTGGTGATGATTCGCAGAGTATCTATGCCTGGCGTGGCGCCGATATTAATAATATGCTCGATTTTGAAAATGATTTTGTGAAAGCTCAAACATTCAGATTGGAGCAGAATTATCGTTCTACCAGGATGATCCTGAAAGCCTCGGATTCTGTAATTAAAAACAATAAAAATAGAATTGACAAAACACTCTGGACAGAAAACCCTGAAGGGGAACCACTTGTAGTTGTTAAATGCGCTGATGAAAAGGATGAAGCTATTCAGATTGTGAAGCATATAAAAAAGGAAATTTCATCCAAGAAATTATCGATGAACGATTTTGCGGTCCTCTACAGAATAAACTCCCAATCCAGAGCTTTGGAGGATGGTTTCAGGAAGAACAAAATTCCATATAAAATTGTTGGCGGTGTTGAATTTTACAGGCGTAAGGAAGTGAAAGATATTGTGGCTTACCTGCGAGTTCTTTCCAATCAGGATGATGAAGAAAGTTTGCTGAGAATTATGAACTTCCCGCAGAGAGGTATCGGAAATACATCTATAAGCAAAATGATCTCCTTCGCGCGCAAACTTGATATTAGTCTTTTTACCACAATGTCACGTGTATTTGAAGTTATTGAGGTAAAAGAAAGAATACAGAAAAATGTTAAGCAGTTTAAACTCCTGCTTGATAAATATATTGATTTGAAGGATGAATTATCACTTTACGAATTATCGTCAGCGCTGATTGACGAACTCGGAATCCTGAGAATGTATAAGGATGATAATTCTGCCGAATCTAAAACAAGATACGAAAATGTGATGGAGCTTCTGAATGGTATAAAAGAATTCAGCGCTACGCATCCGGAACCGATTTTGGATAACTATCTTGCCGATGTTAGTTTGGTCGCAGGAATTGATCAACTGAACGAAGAAGAAAACAGTGTTACTTTGATGACCGTACACAGCTCAAAAGGACTCGAATTCCCTGTTGTATTTGTAACAGGTTTGGAGCAGGAGATATTCCCGTTAAATCCCAGATTTGATTCCGACGCTAATGAGGAAGAGGAAAGGCGGCTTTTTTATGTAGCGGTAACGAGAGCCGAGAAGAAGGTCTTTCTAACTTATGCGCGTTCACGATATCGTTTTGGTGAGGTAGCATATCAGAGCCGATCGAAGTTCATTGAGGAGCTTGATGAGACAACCTACAACGAAATAAGTGGTGGCGTTGGAAGAAAATCGGGCAGACGCCGTAAATCTGAACAGCAGAATGATGAATTCTATCAGGAAAGTTATGATGACTTTGATCAGGAAAAAAGAAGTTTAAGGGTTGGAAGCAGGGTTTCGCATGAGAAGTTTGGCAATGGTAAGGTTCTGCAGATTTCCGGTCCAAATGATAATCCTCGCGTAAGCATACATTTTGAAACAAGAGGAACCAAAACGTTGATATTGAAAGTTGCAAATTTAAAGTTAATTTAACATTTTGCTTAACTTTATTTAGTTATTTTATTAGTTTAGTATTATAAAATTATGTAAAAGTGTATAATTGCCGGTTTCCCGGCAATTATTTTATTTGACGAGAGTTTTTTCAACAATATATAATTATGGAGTAAAATTATGAAAATTGGTGTATTAACAGGTGGTGGCGATTGCCCCGGATTAAATGCCGTAATCAGAGCGGTTGTCAGGAAATCGCTTGCGAACGGGCATAAAGTAGTGGGCTATAAAAACGGATGGAAAGGTGTTTTGGAAAACACTTTTGATGATATGACGCTCTCTTCAATTTCAGGTATTCTTCACAGAGGGGGAACAATATTGGGCTCTTCACGTACCAACGTTTATAAAGTTGAAGGTGGTGTTGAAAGAGTTAAAAAAAATATGGCAATGACAGGTGTTGATTGTCTGGTTGCAATTGGTGGTGAAGATACTCTTGGTGTCGCGACAAAACTTACAGAAGATGGTGTTAATGTTGTTGGTGTTCCTAAAACTATTGATAACGACCTTAGCGCAACTGACTTCACTTTTGGTTTTGATACTGCTGTTAATGTCGCGTCTGAAGCGATTGACAGACTTCATACAACCGCTGAATCACATAATCGTGTGATTGTTGTTGAAGTTATGGGTCGTCATGCCGGTTGGATTGCTACCTACGCAGGTCTTGCAGGTGGTGCTGATATGATACTTATTCCTGAAAAACCATTCAGTTTTGAAGAAGTAACAGACGTAATTAAAGCACGTCACGCAAGAGGCAAATCGTTCTCAATAGTAGTTGTTTCTGAAGGCGCTAAAGTGCAGACAGTTGAAGGTGAGGAAGATTCTTCACTGGTGCTGAGTTCAACCGAAAAAGATTCATTCGGACATGTTCGTCTGGGTGGAATCGGTAATGTTCTTGCTGAAGAGATTGAAAGAAGAACCGGATTCGAAACTCGCGCAACAATTCTTGGTCATATCCAGAGAGGTGGATCGCCCACTGCTTTTGACCGCGTTCTTGGTACAAGGTATGGCGTTTTCGCGGCGGAACTTGTGCATAGTGGTAATTTTGGTAAAATGGCTGCTTTACGTGGAAACGAAATTGTTGCTGTTGATCTGAAAGAAGCTACAGGTGAACTTAAAACAGTTGATATGAAATTATATGAAGTATCTGAAACATTTTTCGGTTAATTTTCACCCTTAATATTAATAAAAAAAGAAGCCCTCAATTAGAGGGCTTTCCAGACTGTTGACAAAGTCGTTTCGTTTTAAGGTCCTCCTTTGAAGGAGGTGGATTTCGACGATAGTCGAAATACGGAGGATGATTTTTTACTTTTTTCGTAACTTTTGGTCATCCCCCATCACAATCCGCCAAAGGCGGAGTGATTTCCCCCTTCAAAAGGGGGACTTGAAAATCAACTACCAGGTTTTTCAACAACCTCAGAAGCCCTCAATTAGAGGGCTTCTTTGTTTCTAATTTTTATTTTTTTCTTCCAATGTTTCTTTGTAAGTTTTATGCTCCATACCAAAATAGCTGTTCGTCATTTTCTTCAATGCCGTTGATAAGAGAATTATTGAAAGTAGATTAGGGAACGTCATAAAACCTAACATCGCGTCCCCAAAACCCCATACAGCTTCGAGTTCAGCGATAGCCCCGATAAAAACAAATAAAACGAATAGCCACTTATAAGGTAAAATTGCTTTTGCGCCAAATAGGAAGTCCGCCGCACGATCACCATAAAATGACCAGCTTATCGCAGTAGATATAGCAAAAAGAAGCACCGCTACGGTTACAATTTTATCACCATAATCGAAGAGCCAGCTTAAACCTTCCTTGAAAGCGAACGATGTAAGAAGACTCGAGTTAAATAACTCACCCGCGAAATTTGGGTCTATTCTGCTAACGTAAAATTCTGTGTGGTGCCAGGCGCCGGTAGTTATTATTACAAGTCCGGTAAGACTGCAAATAATAATCGTATCGATGAAAGGCCCTAACATCGCGACTGCGCCTTCACGCACGGCATACTTGGTTTTTGCTGTGGAATGCGCTATTGCGGCAGAGCCTTGCCCCGCTTCATTGGAATAGAGACCACGTTTAATTCCCCATAACATAGTATTAAGAATTACAAGGAAAGTTCCACCTCCAACACCGGCTATTTCCGCAGGCGGATTAAACGCCATCTCAAATACAAGTCCGAAACTTGGTAAAATTTCATTGAGGTTTGAGAGAAGAATGAGTACCGTTGCTGAAACATAAATTATCGCCATGAACGGCGCGAGATAACCGGTCACGTTGCCAATACGTTTTATTCCGCCGATGATCACAGTTGCAACAATAGCTGCCAAAAAGAGTCCGTTTATCACTTGTAACACACTTAGTTCAAATCCGGCCCAGACCATATGTTTCATTGTAAGGAAGTGGGTTTCACCGACAGACGCGATACCTGAAACTTCGGAATAAATCTGATCTGATACGGTGAACGATTGTATCGCATTTCCGGTGGCAAAAGAACAAATAACAGCAAACGCGGCAAAGGCAACTGCGAGCCATCTCCAGTTTCTGCCAATACCATTTTCGATATTGTACATTGGACCGCCTGCAGTGCTGCCATCGGGGTTAATCTGACGATATTTAATAGATAAAGTTGCTTCTGCATATTTCAGGGAAGTACCAAAAAAAGCTGTAACCCACATCCAGAATAATGCTCCCGGTCCTCCGTAATAAATCGCAGTCGCGACACCTGCAATATTACCGATTCCCACAGTTGCGGAAAGCGCTGTAGTAAGAGCACGGAAATGGTTAAGATCACCTTCGTCATCAGGGTCATCGTAAATACCTCTGGTAACTTTAATACCATGCCAAAGGTATCTTATTTGGGGAAATCCAAGACGAATGGTAACAAAAACGCCAGTACCAACCAGCACAATGATCATTATAGGAATTGATCCGAGGGGCAAATCTTCGGATGGAAAATTTGCGAAAAAATCAAAATTACCCGGGAACGACCATATTGCCTCGAAAAACGATATCCCGAATATCAGGAGGAGAATAAACAAAACGGAGTATGTGAGTATGCCCGCTGAGGATCTCTTCATAAAAACCCCTTAAATGTGAACAATAAACAATAGAGAATTTCTTTTAATTAAAACAATCCAAGAGAATGTAATAAAACAAGGAAAATTAAAACGGGTGACAAGTACTTGAGAAAGAATTTCCATACCTGTATCCGCCAAAAACTTTGTTCAAATAGTTTTTCAGCACCTTGTTTCACGTTTTCAAGAACTTTATCAAAACCCCAAACCCATCCGACAAAAATGGCAATAAGTAATCCTCCGAGCGGGAGCATTATATTTGAGGTGAGATAATCCGCAATATCGAAAAATGATAATCCAAAAAGTTTTGTATCCCCAAGAAGATTGAAAGATAGGGCACTGGGCAATCCGATGAGGAAAGTAACAATTCCGAAGGTTATTGCCGCTTTATGGCGAGCCCAACCCTTTTCATCAACAAAATATGAAACAACCACTTCGAGAAGTGAAATAGCAGAAGTTAAAGCCGCTATAGTAAGCAGTAAGAAAAATAAAATACCAAAGATATACCCGCCCGGCATTTTGGCGAAAACTACAGGTAGTGTCTGGAAAATAAGCCCGGGACCTTCTGCAGGGTTCTGACCAATGGCAAATACAGCGGTGAATATCGCTATTCCTGCGATCAGGGCGATAAATGTATCAAGTATTATTACCTGAACTGCTGATGTAAAAATTGAATCTTTTTTGGACATATAGCTACCGTAGGTCATCATGGCACCCATACCAAGACTTAATGTGAAAAATGCATGTCCAAGAGCCATTAGAACTGTAACACCTGTGACTTTTTCCCACTTGGGATTCAGCAGGAACTCAAGTCCTTTGTCGGCACCATCCAGAGTTAAACCTTTGATCATGATAATCAATAAGATGACGAGGAGAAGCGGCATCAGAATTTTAGAGCCGCGTTCGATACCTTTTTGGACACCGGCAAAAACAATAAGAATCACAGCGACCATAAAGAGTGCCTGGAGACCTACAGTCCACCAAACGTTACCAATAAGTTCACCGAAATGAGCATTAGAATCTGTCGCGTCAACAAAGTTGTTGAACGAACCGGACATTGCTTCAACGATATATCCTAATGACCAGCCGGAAATTACAGCGTAATAGGAGAGAATGATAAAACCGGCCATAACACCCATTCCACCGACGGCAGTCCAGAATTTCGAATTACTCAGCTTACGGAAAGAACCGACCGGGTCCGCGTTTCCTGTTCTACCTATCAGGATTTCAGCTATCAAAACCGGAAGACCGATTATCGCTATACAGATCAGGTAAATAAAAATAAAAGCAGCACCACCGTTTTCACCAGCGATGTAAGGGAATTTCCAAATATTTCCAAGTCCTATCGCTGAACCCGCGGCAGCAAGAATAAACCCAAGTTTGCTGCCCCAATTTTCTCTCTGAACTATCATAGCATCCAAATTAGTTATTAAATAAGCAGTATTTTCAGATTAACCCGCAATATTCAACTTTATGAAGATAATATCAAGAGTTTTTTAGGTAATACCGGAAACAAATCTAAAAAGTTAAACCGTTTCACCACCACAGCTCGATCCCGCGCCGGCGGTGCACCCAAAACAATGCTTTCCGGTAATAATCTCTCTTCCGGTCAGAATTGATTCATTATAATTACGTATATGCGATGCGGAATCAGTCTTGATTTTCAGTTCAAGCATCTGATTGAAATCGCAATCGTAGATATACCCGTCCCAACCAATTGAAATCGTATTTTTACACATAACATTTAATGCTGCCGCAGGATTGAAAGCGTCGATTAACTTCTGCATGTAGGATTTATAATTGCCTGAAGCAATGAGATAGTCTAAAAAACGACTAATAGGCATGTTTGTAATAGTGAAAAGGTTGTTGAATTCAACATCAAATTTATTTTTCAACTCACGTTTATAATCTTTTTCCAGACTTCCCTGAGAAGGAGGAAGAAAAGCACCTACAGGGTTATAAACCAGATTTATAACTAATCCGGAATCATCTTTGGCATACCCGAGTTTGTTTAATTTTTGAAGCGCTGAAATAGATTTCTGAAATACACCGGTACCTCGCTGTTTATCTGTCAGTGACTCTCTATAGTAGGGAAGGGAAGAAACAACTTCAACCCGATTATTAGCGAAAAATTCCGCATAATCTTTGAAGCCGCTTGCTTCAAGTATTGTAAGATTTGATCTTACTAAAATGTGTTTATCAAGTTTCCTCACTTCTTCGACAAACCATTTGAATTCGGGATTCATTTCCGGCGCGCCACCTGTCAGGTCTACCATCTTCGCAGTAGAAGTTTCAAGCGCGGAAAGACACATTTCTAATGTCTCTTTTGTCATTATTTCTTTGCGGTCGGGTCCCGCGTCAACGTGGCAATGTTTGCAAACCTGATTACACATTTTGCCAAGGTTTATCTGGAAAATTTCGGGGGAAACGGCTATTAACCTCTCTTCACCGGTCGATTTGTAAAACTCATTGAATGAAGCGTTAGAATCAGATTTTTCGAGAATTTCGAGCTGAGTATTGGCGGCGGCGAGCTTTTCACCAAACGCCTTCATACTTTTATGTCGTTCGGGCATTAAAATCCTTTTACATTGAAAGTTTGGAATTTACATTTTTCATCTGTACACCATGAACAAGTGACGCACCACCTCTGATTGCGGAGGCAACATGAACAGCTTCAGTCATTTGTTCGAGATCGGCACCTTTCGCGAGAGATTCCTGTGTGTACGCGTCAATACAATAAGGGCATTGTACAGCATGGGCAACAGCAAGCGCTATCAATGCTTTTTCTCTTTCAGACAAGGCTCCTTCTTTAAACACTTCTCCATACCAGGCATTAAATTTTTTCCAGAGTTCCGGTGAACCTTCGCTCATATCACCAAACTTTGGCAAATCCGCGGGATTATAATAAGTTTCCATAATATTTCCTTTTTAGGATGTAGTAAAATTGGCTTTAAGATAATACTTTAGTTTGAAACATAAAATTAGGGAATAATAATTACAGATTTTTCACGAAATAATAATTATTATATAAAAGCAAAGTGTTGCGATTCTTCATAAATTAGAGATATAAAAATTGACACATATCCGAGGGGAACATGAATAGGTTCAGGTTTTTACATTTCACTCCTTATACAATCATCTTATTAAGTTTTGTATTCCTTTTATCTTGCAGCAGCGGAGATGAAATTGGAGTTTCACGATTCTCACCACAGGATGAAACCGAACTACTCAGCAATGTAGAAATTGTATTTACAAATGATCTGGCGCCGAGGGATACTTTGGGCAAATGGTCTGAAGACCAATTCCTCGAGTTTGACCCTCCGGTGAGTGGCAAATTCAAATGGATTGATGCCAGAACTCTCTTTTTCTCACCAGATGTTCCTCTCGAACCAATACAGGAATACAAAGTTAATGTCTCTAATAATGTACTTTTTAATAAAGATCTGAAAGTAGATTTTCCTGAACAGACTTTCAGAACAAAAAGTTTTGAAGTGACGGGAGCCGATTTTTTCTGGTCGCCAAAGAAAGAAACCAAAACATTAAATATTCAGGTTAATCTGAAATTTAATTATGCAGTCGCGCCTGATGATTTAAAAAAATATCTGAAAGCAGAATTGAATGCCGAGTGGGGCGGAAAGATAGATATAAAATCGGAAGAACCGGCTGAACTTATCGCGCTTGAACTTTCCGATTTGAAAATGAGCGAAAAGCCTATCGAAATAGAGTTGATAGTTGAGAGCGGTTTGATGTCAGTATTTGGTAAAGAACCACTTGCTGATTCACGTAGTTTTGATTACGATCTCCCCGCGTTTAATCGTCTATCTATAACCGGTGTTTCATCAGGTTTTGATGGCAGCAAAGGGTGGATTGATATATATACAACTCAAATGGCTGATGAGAAGGAAGTCTCCAAATATATCTCCATTGATCCCGCGAAGAAATTCACAACCAGTATTTATGACAACAAAATAAGATTATATATAGAATCGGGTGATACCAAGGCGATATTGCTCGATATCAAAAAAGGTTTACCGGGTGAATATAGCGGTAAGCTCGAATTTGATTTTACGCAAATGATCTCTCTTACCGAATTACGACCTTCACTTAATTTTATAAATGCTGATCAGGAGTATCTGCTAAAATCCGGTCAGCGGAATATCGAACTGAATATTGTTAACATAAAAGCTATTGAACTTGAAGTTTTCCAGATATTTGATGTCAACCTCGTTCATTTTCTTGAAGATAATGAATATTATCATGGTTCAAGGTATACACGTTACTACAGAACAGGTACATACGGACAAAAGATTTATTCTAAAAAAATCAAACTTTCTTCATCTGATAACTGGCTGCAGAAGACAGTTATTAATCTTGATGAAATCAATGATACCGAGTTGAAGGGAATATATCTTGTGCAGGCGAGGTCTGAAGAATCTCGATGGATAAGTGATACACGGTTGGTCACACTTTCTGATCATGGAATTATCGCAAAAAAAGGTGAGGACGATTTTACCATCTTTGTGAATACACTATCAGGGACGGTTCCGGTGGAAGGAGCGACCGTGAAGGTAATATCCACTAACAATGTTGTTCTGCTTGAGGCACTGACAAATAATGAAGGAGTCTGTCAGTTTACATCTACAAAAGATAAAATTGGTGATTTCACGCCCCGCGCTGTAACAGTTCAAAAAGGGGAAGATTTTAATTATATCGATCTTCGCGAGAACAGAATTGAAACGTCGAGATTTGATGTTGGCGGGCAGATTCAGCCGAATCCTGACTACAAGATTTTTATCTACGGACCAAGGAATCTTTATCGACCGGGTGAAGGTGTTTCAATTGCGGGCATAATACGAGACGCAAGAACAGAAACTGTTTTTGATCTCCCTCTTACATTAACTGTCACTACTCCAAATGGAAAAATTTATCAAAAATTCAGAACTGTCTCCGGTAGTCAGGGTGAATTTGAGGTGAACTTTGATATGCCTGAATTTGCCTTAACCGGTCAATACATAGTCGATGTTGAAACCGGTTCGGATGATCTGCTGGGAACTTACTATTACAGTATTGAAGATTTTGTGCCGGACAAGATAAGAGTCTCACTCAGCTCTGCGTCGGATTATTATTTTACAGGTCAAACCATTAAAGTATCGGCAAATGCCGAGTTTCTTTATGGCGCTCCGGCTGCTGATATGAAATATACTGCTGATTTTCAATACAGGCACTCTAAAATTAAATCAAAGACATATCCTGATCTTACGTTCGGAATAAATAAAAATGATCCCGGCATTGGCAATTTTTATGTAGAAGGAAAACTTGATGATCAAGGCTACGCCGGAGTATTGAACAAATTACCATCATTTAATAACTCATCAGGCCTTTTATCGGGTTTTATGTTTTTTTCTGTCTTTGATTTGACCGGAAGACCGGTTAATAAAGTTTTTCCGTTCAAGATTTATTCATACAGACATTACTCTGGTATAAATTTACCGGAATCTTATTACTCCACTGATGAGGAAATAGTTGCGGATATTGGTGTTATCAATACTCGGGATGAGCCCGCCGAGGCAAATGTTACAGTCTCTTTGATAAGGCATGAATGGAAAAGTGTTCTGAAAAAAACCTATTCGGGAACATATTATTATGATTCTGAAAAAAGGGCTGAAACTATATTTACCGAAAAAATACTCGTTGATGGTTTGGAGCAGAAAAAATTTAGAGTAACAAAATCAGGAAGCTACGAACTGAGAGTTTACCATCCTGAAGGCAAGGGGTATTCGTCACAATCGTTTTGGGCATATGGCTGGGGATCAGGTTCATACTCGAGCTTCGAAGTTGACAGAGAAGGACGGATAAACATAACAGCGGATGAGGAAGTTTATCAGCCGGGCGACGATGCCAGGATACTCTTTACTACACCATTTGATGGTAAAATGCTGGTGACAACTGAACGGAACGGACTTTTTACACATCAGTATGTTGATGTGGTGAATAAATCGGCTGAAATCAACTTGCCGGTAAACGAAGACTATCTTCCTAATGTGTTTGTGAGCGCTACGCTCTTCAAACCGCATACTGGTGAAAGTAAAACACCGCTCCTGGTGGCACACGGTTATAAATCACTAAAAGTAGAAAAGGAAAGCTACAAACTTAATCTTGATATTGATGTTGCCGAAAAACTGAAACCAAACAGTTCGGTGAAAGTTAAATTGTCAGCCGATAAAAACTCGCGGGTTAAATATAGTCTCGCGGTGGTTGATGAGGGTATTCTGCAAATAAAGAATTATAAAACTCCAGACCCATACAATTTTATGTATGCAAAACAACCATTACGTTTAGAGTCATATGATTTGTATGATCAACTCGCCGAAGAAATTGTTTCGATGAGCTCATCGGTGGGTGGTGATGCTTTGGCGGCAGAGTTGCAGAAAAGAGCCAACCCGATAAAATCAAAAAGATTCAAGCTTGTTTCATTATGGAGCGGAATTGCGGAAACCAATAGCAACGGAGAAGCAACATTCAATATCTATATCCCACAATTTAATGGTGAGCTAAGGGTCATGGCTCTTGCGTTTGATGGTAAGGCGTTTGGAAGCGCGGAGACCTCGGTAAAAGTTGCTGAGGATGTGATCATTGAGCCGGAATTTCCTCGTGTTGTTACAATTGGAGATACAATCAGAGGTATAGTGAGTGTCATAAATACCACCGGGAGTAATCTGGATTTGAGACCTTCTATTTCCGTATCCGGCGCCGCAAAATTGGTCGATTACGATGAATCGTCACTCAGCGTTGATTCTGAGGGAATCGGTAAAGTTGAGTACTCAATTACATCCGCTGAAAATGTTGGGGCGGCAGATATCAAATTCGCAATTTCCGGAGATCGAACAAGTAATTACGATATCAATTTTGCGGTAAGACCAGCATCGCCATTGGTAAAAAAATATGAATCGGGTAGAATTGCCGCGGGTGAAGAATTCAAGTATGAACCTGAGAGTGTTTTCCTTGAGGGAACCACTTCAGGTAAGGTGACAATCGCAAAATTTCCTTCACTGAAGTTCGCTGATCAGCTTGATAATCTTGTAAGGTATCCTCATGGATGTCTTGAGCAAACTGTTTCAAAAGTGTTTCCACTTCTATATTTTGCCGAGCTTGCTAAACTTATCTCGCCCGATTTATTCCTGCAGAAAAACCCTGTCTATTATGTTAATGAAGGAATAAGAAAAATAAATACAATGCAGCTTCCCGATGGTTCGTTCTCATATTGGCAGGGAGGACAATTCGTAAATGAGTGGTCTGTAGTGTATGCGACACATTTTCTGATGGAGGCAAAAAAAGCCGGTTTTGAAGTTGACGAACAAATGCTTCGGAATGCTGTGAGTTACATTAAACGGGTTGCGCTTAATAGAGATTTGAGCGAATACAGGCATTACTCGAACGGCAGAAAACAGATAACAAAAATTGCTCGTAAAGAGGCTTTATATGCTCTTTATGTTCTCGCTCTTACAGGTGAAGCTGATATCGCGACAATGAATTACTATTTTTCTCGTCAACACTTGCTTTCGGGAGATACAAGATATTTCCTTGCGGGCGCGTTTGCATTATCGGGCAATCTGGATACATATAAAGAATTACTTCCGGAAAATTTTGAAATTGAACAGAGCGAAAAATTATCAGGTGGTTCATTTGATTCTCCTATAAGAGCCAACGCGCTTAAACTGAATATTCTTGTTGATACAGCACCAAATGATTCCAGAATTCCTATGATAGTAAAATATCTTTCCGATAATATGAAAAAGGCTTACAGCACTCAGGAGAGAGCCTTTGCTTTTATCGGATTGGGAAAAGCCGCGAAAAAGAATATAGATTCTGATGTTAGTGTTAAAATTAGCGGTAATAATTTATCAGAAGAGTATTCGGGAAATCCGCTCACATTTAATTATGATCCAGGCGCAACGGGTCAATTAAGTTTTAAAGCTCAGGGTGAGGGTGAGGTTTACTACTTCATTTCATACGAAGGTGTTCCACTTACCCCGGAAACAAAATCGGTTAACGAAAATATGTCGGTGAAAAGAGAACTGTTTGATTACAAGACCGGAATTCCTGTGCAGGGGAACAGTGTTGAACAAGGTAATCTATTTATTTGCAAAATTACGCTGAGAAGTAACGGAATTCCCGCTGAAAATATAGTAATTACCGATATGATTCCGTCAGGATTCGAAATAGAGAATCCGAGGTTAACTTCGGGTTCGAGATTAGCCGAGCAGGGTAATATGATTGTGGATTACGAAGATATCAGGGATGATCGCCTGATACTGTTTACTAATCTCAAATCATCAGGAGCGAGTACCTATACGTATCTACTTAGAGCAGTAAATAAAGGTGAAATGGTCTATCCCCGTATTTCCGCAGAAGCGATGTATGACAACGAATTCAGGTCCTACAACGGGTATCAAAAGATTATCGTAAGGTAGATGTCTGGTAAGCGTTATATAAAAAAAGTCAAATGGGCAGCGGGGATATTCCTGCTGCTTTTTTTGTTTTTTCAACTCCTTGATTTCCTGTTTCCCCTCCGTTTGGAAAAGATCGATTTCGGGAAGCAGGTTTATTCTGCCGATTCACTTTTACTATCAGCGTCTCTGAACGGAACCGATAAATGGAGACTCAGGAGCAGACTCGAAGATATTCATCCGCAATTCCTAAGAACAATAATTTACAAGGAAGATAAGTGGTTTTATTATCATCCGGGAGTTAATCCTGTAGCAATCGCGCGCGCGTTTTATCAAAATATTACCACCGGCAGACGAGTTTCCGGGGCTTCCACAATTACGATGCAGCTTGCAAGGCTGCTTGAACCAAAAGAACGGACTTTAATCTCAAAACTTGTTGAAGTGTTCCGGGCATTTCAGCTTGAACTGAAATATTCCAAAGATGAAATTTTGTCCGCCTATACTAATCTTCTTCCTTATGGAGGTAATATTGAAGGTGTAAAAGCCGCGTCGCTGAAATATTTTAACCGTCTGCCCGTAAAGTTATCAATTTCACAAAGTGTTATTCTGAGCATAATCCCAAATAATCCAAATAAATTGCGACCGGGAAAAAGCAATCTGAAATTGAAAATTGAGAGGGATGAATGGTTAACCAATTTATGGAAAGATCAAAAGATTACCGAACAGGAATACCGTAACGCGCTCGATGAGAATATCACCACTGAAATTTATGCTATACCAAATGAAGCTGCACATCTCTCCCGACGATTAATGAATGAAAATAAATCTGATATTATTTATTCAACGATCGAGAGGAATAAACAGAAGAGAGTGGGTGCGATACTTAAAAATTATATCTCTGCTATAAACTCAAAGGGAATATTCAACGGGGCAATACTTGTTGTTGAAAATAATACAGGAAAAGTGAAAGTATATTGCGGGTCGCAAAATTTTAGCGATAAATTTCATGGAGGAGAAGTTGATGGTATTACGGCAGTGCGGTCGCCCGGTTCTGCTCTAAAACCAATATTGTATGCCGAGCTGATTGATAATTTCGGTATCACTCCAAAACGTAAGATTTCTGATATTCCTACAGATTTCGGGGGATACTCTCCCGATAATTTTGACGAATTGTTTAATGGCCCGGTCACAATTGAATATGCCCTTAAAAATAGTCTTAATGTTCCAGCGGTTAAGTTACTGAATGAGATCGGCACCGGTGTTTTTATCAGGAAACTTGAGGATGGGGGATTTGAGTCTGTTAAAAATCAGAAAGAATCACTTGGGTTATCTATGATACTGGGTGGCTGCGGAACAACTCTTTCTGAACTATCGAGGTACTATGCCGCGTTTGGGAATTATGGGATGATACCGGAACTGGTATTTCATGATGGCGAATTTCCCGGGGGAAGTAAGAGAGTAGTATCTGCCGAGAGCGCATATTTACTTTTCAAAATGTTGAGCAGTATCGAGCGACCGGATTTCCCCAATGAATTTTTAGCGGAGACAAAACTTCCTCCAATAGCATGGAAAACAGGAACATCATACGGACGAAGAGACGCATGGGCAATAGGTTTTAATAAAGGATATACGATCGGTGTGTGGATAGGAAATTTCAAAGGCACAGGTTCACCTTTCCTCACAGGAGCGGAAATAGCCGTTCCATTGCTCTTTGAAGTTGCTAATTATATTTTATACGGTAGGCAAGATTTATCGCCTGAACAGCCGGATAAAGTTAAAATAAGAAAAGTTTGTGCTGAATCAGGTAAGGTACCCGGAAGGTTTTGCGGCTCGCTTATAAACGATTATTATATTGAAGGAGTATCCTCGATAGAAAAGTGTGATATAGAAACAGAGATATTTGTTGATTCCTCAGGGAGTGTTTTGTACTGCACGTCATGCCTGCCGGCAGATGGATACAAGCGGAAAATTGTGAATAGATATTCCCCCGAAATACGGTTATGGCTTCAAAGAAATGGAGCCATAACAGATATCCCGAAACATAACCCTGATTGTACACGAATTGAGGCGGGTAATAATTTAAGGATTGTTTCTCCTGTTAAAGATTACGAATATATATTCACAAATCCGGGAGAAGAAAGTATCTCGTTAAAAGCGGCATCGGGTAACGGAAAGTATTTGTACTGGTTTATCGATGGCAAATTCACAGGAAAAGTAAAATCGGGAGATGTTATGTTCCTGAAACCAAAATCAGGCAATATCGAAGTTGTATGTGTTGACGATCTTGGTAATACAGATAAAGTAAAAATTGTTGTAAAAGAATATTAAAAAAATTTATTTATAAATAAGATGGAATATCCGATGAAGAAGATAGTCATATTACTTCTATTTTTAACTGTTGCGGTTAGCGCCCAAAAAAATGTACTTATTGAAGTATTTACAAACTCGCATTGCCCGAGCTGTGTGAATGGATATACTACGCTGAACAATTTTTTCCAGTCCACAACTCAGGATGAAAGATATATCGAAATTTTTTATCACATGTCTTATCCGTATAACGATGACCCGCTGCATCAACACAATAGTGCTGACGCAAAGATAAGGGATCAGTATTACGGTCCTTTTTTCTTCACTCCTATCGGTTTTTTTGATGGTGAACAACAGCCGGGTGGCAGCTACAGCAACTGGGGAACAGCACTCGAAAACAAATTATCCGCCGAGCAAATATTTGATATCAGTTTATCCGGTTCGAAAGAAGATCAGAATTTTACCATCCGTGCCGATGTAACAAATCTTACATCTGCCAGTTATAGTGATCTCAACTTAAATCTGGTTATTGTTGAAGATGTCGTGTATACGGGACGTAACGGTATCAGTAATCATGGAAATGTTATGCGCAAAATAGTTGTTGTTCCAAACGGTCAGTTTGAGGTAAACGCAAGTGGAGAAAAAACTTTCAGCGGTACAGTTACCTTGAATCAGGCGTGGGATACAAGTAATTTAAGTGTTGTCGCCTTTATTCAGGGGAGTGATAAAACTGTTTACCAGGTTGAAGAGATTCACTATTCCGAGCTTGGCACAACAAGTGTTAATGACGGGGAAAAGCCGCTGAAATTCGGGTTGCGTCAAAACTATCCTAATCCTTTTAATCCATCAACCACGATTACGTACAGCCTCGATAAAAATGAATTCGTAAAACTGTCAGTTTTCGATATTCTCGGTACCGAAGTCGCGACTCTTGTAGAAGAGGAAGTTGAATCAGGTGAACATGCCGTCAGATTTGACGCAGCAGGATTATCCAGCGGAATTTATTTCTATAGCCTCACTACCGAGAGTAAAAATCTTACACGTAAAATGATATTACTTCGCTGACGGTGTCGTTTGAGTTTTTGGGAAGGTGAAAATTATTATCAGACTCATAATAGCTCCGAAGAGACCAATCGACCAGAAGTCTCCGCCGAGATTGTTTGCCTTAATCAGATCCACGCTAAAACCGATAACAGGCGCGAAAATCATTGTGGCAACAGTTTTTGCCTGACTTTCAATTGAGAGTATAGTCGCGCCTTTTTTCTCGTCG
>BQMY01000112.1 GCA_022181065.1 Melioribacteraceae bacterium
CATCGAAAGCCACCTCCTTCCAAGGAGGACAATTTAGATTAAATTTGTAGAGACGCGATAAATCGAGTCTCATTATCATGCAACAATTACAATGGGTATTAACCCAAACCATGCTCTTAAAATTTTGATCACAGGGTAATCCCTGAACTATTCGACCGACCATTCGGCAAATTCTCCCTATCGAGCCGACGTTGATTTGAAGAAAACGAATAATATTAAGGAAGGTATATGAGTAACAAACCAGAAGAGATTGCAGAAGTAAAAAATAAAAATAACGGAAAAGCCCCGACAGGAAAGCTGGATTCGTTCGGCGGGTTGACAAAAGATCAGCTGATGAATGCCCTGCGGGTTATGTCACTCGGCAGAACTATCGATAACAAAGTACTAAACCTGTTAAAACAGGGAAAATCTTTTTTCCATATACCCGGTTCGGGACACGAGGCAACACAGGTAGCCTTTGGTCTAAACATGAAAGCGGGAACGGATTGGGGTTTCCCGTACTACCGCGATATGGCGTTCATGCTCGCGTTGGGTATCAAACCGACAGATGTTTTTCTGCACATGCTTGCTCGTGAAGCTGACCCAATGACAGGTGGTCGCCAGATGCCTTGTCACTGGGCGTCAAAAGAATTGAATGTACCAACACAATCGAGTCCGACAGGCACACAATATCTTCAGGCAGTCGGTACAGCTCTGGCGGATAAAAAGCGAGGAATTAACTCCGTAACTTACGTTTCTTCGGGTGAAGGAACAACAAGTGAAGGTGAATTTCATGAAGCTGTTAACTGGGCATCACGCGAAAAAATTCCGGTCATATTTGTTATTCAGAATAATAAATGGGCGATTTCGGTTCCCGTACAAGGACAAACAGCCGGAAGAGGCGGCTCCGTTGCCGAAATGGTAAAAGGTTACGATAACCTCCTTACAATGTCAATCGATGGTACGAACTTCCTTGAGGCACACGCTGCCGCTAAAACAGCATTCAAATATGCTCGTCAGGGCAAAGGTCCGGTATTGGTGGAAGCAAACGTTGTGAGATTATTCTCGCACTCATCTTCCGATGATCAGAAAAAATATCGTAGCCAGGAATCACTCGAAGAAGATTTGAAAAAAGATCCGATTGAACTTTTCTCCAACAAATTGATAGATAAAGGTATCCTCACCGACCTTGCGTATGAAGAATTCAAAAAAGAGTTGGCAAATCATGTAAACGAAGCCGCTGATTACGCGTTGAAACAGCCGGATCCTAAAGCAGAAGACGCATTAAGATATGTTTACGATGAAAGTGGAAAACGTGAACGCCTCGAATATGAAAAAGAAGGTCCTGAAGGAAAACCGATGGTTATGGTAGATGCCATCAATCACGCGCTTCGTGAAGAAATGGAACGAAACGATAAAATTTATGTATTCGGGCAGGATGTCGCGGATGGTAAAGGTGGTGTATTTACTGCCACCAAGGGTCTTTCAACACAGTTCGGAAACGACAGGGTGTTCAACTCTCCACTTGCGGAAGCCTCTATTGAAGGTGTCGCAAATGGTATGGCGCTTGCCGGATTAAAACCCGCGGTGGAAATCCAGTTTGGAGACTATATCTGGCCAGCATTTATGCAAATTCGCGACGAACAGGTGATGTACCGCTATCGTTCCAACAATCTGTTCGAAACCCCTGTGGTTACACGTGTCGCAGTGGGTGGATTTATTCATGGCGGGCTGTATCACAGTCAGAATATTGAGGCGTTTTTCGCGCATATGCCCGGTATCTTAATAGCATACCCATCGAACGCACGTGACGCGAAAGGATTACTTAAAACCGCTCTCAGATTGAATGATCCGGTACTTTTCCTCGAGCATAAGGGACTTTATCGCCAGAGCCACGCAACCGTTCCTGTTATGGGGGCAGAATATCTTGTTCCGTTCGGCAAAGCAAGTGTAGTGAAGGAAGGTACTGATCTTTCGATAATCACTTATGGCGCAATGGTGCATGAATCAAAATTCGCGGCGAAAGAACTCGAAAAGGAAGGACACAGTATTGAGATTGTTGATATTCGAACCATAAATCCGCTCGATACCGAAACGATTTATAACTCGGTCAAGAAAACAGGTAAAGTTCTTGTCTTACACGAAGATACACTTTTTGCCGGATTTGGTGCTGAAATCGCTGCCGGAATAGCGGATAACTGCTTTCAATACCTCGACGCGCCAGTTAAAAGATTTGCCGGAACAGATACCCCGATTCCGTATCACCCGAACCTTGAAAATGTAGTACTTCCAACCCGTGGAAGAATTAAAACTGAACTTGAAGAATTATTAGCTTATTAAGCATAACGGAGATCCTTAAATGAAAATTGATGTAGTGATGCCAAAAATGGGAGAAAGTATCAATGAAGGTACTTTAATCAAATGGCATAAGAAAAAAGGCGATAAAGTTGAAAGAGACGAAATTATATTTGAGATCAGCACCGATAAGGTAGATACAGAAATCCCCTCGCCTGAAGAAGGGATCCTCAGTGAAATTAAAGTTTACGAAAATGAAACAGTTGAAGTTGATACAGTAGTTGCGATCATCGAAACTGAAGGTAATGGAACCGCGGAAGATTCATCAGATAGCGAACCAGCTGAAGATGAGCAGGAAGAGACACCTTCGACAACTCAGGTTGGTGGAGAACTTGTCGATATTCCGATGCCGAAAATGGGCGAATCTGTAATGGAAGGTACGATCATAAAGTGGCATAAGGAGGTTGGTGACAAAGTTGATCTTGATGAGATAATATTTGAGATCAGTACCGACAAGGTTGACACTGAAGTCCCCTCACCTTCAGCCGGAACTATGGCGGAAATCCTCATCGGTGAAAACGAAACCGTTGAAGTTAACACCATTGTTGCCAGACTCTCAACGAGTGGCGGGATTGTAAAACCCAAAGCACAACCTAAAAAAGAGGGTCCGAAACAGGAAGCGGCTAGGGAAGAAAAACCTGCACCCGCAGCGGATAAAAAAGTTGCATCAGGTGGCAGCAACCTGCTACTGGATGCTCCCGAACCGGGCAGATTTTACTCTCCTCTTGTTATGAATATCGCGCAAAAAGAAGGTGTTTCACAGGATGAACTGAATCGAGTAAAAGGTACCGGAAATAGCGGCCGCGTCAGTAAAAAAGATATCCTGGCTTATGTTGAAGCACGCAACTCCGGTGGACTTGCGGTAGGAACACAAAAATCACAATCCACGCCAAAACAGTCATCCGGCAAAACAGTCATCCCGGCATCCGAGCAGTTCAAACCAAGCTTCGAAGCGGGTAACGGTATTGAACTAATACCTATGGATAACATACGTCAGCGTATTATGTATCATATGGTAAACAGCCGTGATACTTCTGTTCACGTAACTGCCGTCCTCGAAGTTGACATGACAAAAATTCACAACTTTATAAAAGCCAACAAGGCTAAATATATTGAGAATGAAGGCGTAAAACTTACATATATGGCATTTGTGGCGCATGCAGTTATTAAAGCTTTGAAAGAATATCCTATGCTTAACGCATCTATCGACGAAAAAAATATCGCGGTCAAGAAATTTATAAATCTTGGTATCGCGGTTGCCGTTGAGCCAAACGGATTGATTGTTCCAAACATCAAATCTGCAGACGAAAAGAACATTAAAGGTCTGGCGAGAAGCGTTGTTGATCTTTCAGAAAGAGCGCGCACCAAAAAACTCATGCCGGAAGATATTATGGAT
Organism: Melioribacteraceae bacterium; assembly: GCA_022181065.1. Lineage (GTDB taxonomy): Bacteria > Bacteroidota > Ignavibacteria > Ignavibacteriales > Melioribacteraceae > BQMY01. The sequence continues at coordinate 3,731 of BQMY01000112.1, forward strand.
GGTACATTCACTATCACCAATTACGGTGTATTCGGCTCGCTCTTTGGAACGCCGATAATCAATCAGCCGGAAGTTGGTATCCTCGGAGTTGGCGCTGTAACCAAAAAGCCTGTCGTAGTTGAAGTTGACGGCACCGACACAATAGCCATCAAGCCGATGATGTATTTGTCGTTAAGTCATGATCACAGACTTGTAGATGGTATGCTGGGCGGAAAATTCCTCAGCTTTATCAAAGAAAGCCTCGAAAACTTCGACGCAAGTGTAATTTAAGATCATATTTTTCGTAGAGACGGCAAAAGGTTGGTGAGCCTGTCTGCCTGCCCCGCTCGCGGGGAACCACATGCCGTCTCTGTCTTATTAAAGACCCCGTTAAATTTATTTTTCTACCTCACCCTTACCCTCTCCTAACATAGGAGAGGGAATTAATTGTTTATCACTCCTGTTTACCAACCCCGAATGTTTCAATGAAACGCAGATAACTCATTTGTCATGCCCGAGTTTACCCGCCTTTGGTGGACTCCATCGGGCATCCAGTTTTTGGTCTCTGCCATATAATATTATATTAATTAAATAAAGAAGTCTGGATTCCTGCCTCCGCAGGAATGACGTATAAATAATTCGTCTTCATGCTTTTGAATCCGCCTCTTACAGAGAGCATCTCGTTCCCCGGAATAGATTTCCACTCGTGGGCGGAAATGACATCGTTATTATTCTTTATCATGCACGCGAAATCACGCATCAGGCTTTATGTCCTCCTATTGAAGGAGGTGGCTTTTTGCAAAGCAAAAAGACGGAGGATGATTAATACTTTTATTTATGTAACTTTTGGTTCCCTCCATTTACCAAAAGGAGGGGTCAGGGGTGGGTTTTAATTTTTAGGCGTTTACGCGCTTACTCTGCAATATAACCTCATTAAAAAAGTCTGGATTCCTGCCTCCGCAGGAATGACGTATAAATAATTCGTCTTCATGCCCTTGAATCCACCTCTTACAGAGAGCATCTCGTTCCCCGGAATAGATTTCCACTCGTGGGCGGAAATGACATCGTTATTATTCTTTATCATGCACGCGAAATCACGCATCCGGCTTTATGTCCTCCTATTGAAGGAGGTGGCTTTTTGCAAAGCAAAAAGACGGAGGATGATTAATACTTTTATTTATGTAACTTTTGGTCCCCTCCATTTACCAAAGGGAGGGGATTCAGGGGTGGGTTTTAATTTTTAGGCGTTTACGCGCTTACTCTGCAATATAACCTCATTAAAGAAGTCTGGATTCCTGCCTCCGCAGGAATGACGTATAAATAATTCGTCTTCATGCCCTTGAATCCACCTCTTACAGAGAGCATCTCGTTCCCCGGAATAGATTTCCACTCGTGGGCGGAAATGACATCGTTATTATTCTTTATCATGCACGCGAAATCACGCATCCGGCTTTATGTCCTCCTATTGAAGGAGGTGGCTTTTTGCAAAGCAAAAAGACGGAGGATGACCCAAGTCTCCGCTACTTCAAAATAATTCACCTGCCCTATCCCATGTGACAGGCAGACAAGGTGTGGTAGAAAAAGTTTTTGAAATTAACACGATATAAAAACTGACCTCAACCCCCAACCCCTTCTCCTGACATCAAGAGAAGGAGTGAAAATAATTGCTTTGTCATTCCTGTTTACCAACCTCAGGTTGGCGCAGGCGGGTATCCAGCTCTAATCTTCAGTTTTTCACCCCTCCATTTTCCAAAGGGAGGGGCTGGGGGTGGGTTCTTTTTTTTAGTTAGATTATTATCCCCTACTCCGTAACAATCTGGGTGTGGAGACCTATCTCCTCAAGGATGGATGAAACACGCAGACATTCTGCCATTGTTCCGTTAAAAACATACGCCTTTCCCTTAACATGCACCTCGAACGCAAACCCCCTCGCCTGCTCGAATGTACATCCGGTAGCCTTTATAAGCTGAACGATCACCTCGTCAAAAGTGTGCCAGTCGTCATTGTACAAAATTACCCTGCACGACAAATCCTTCGTGTCGGTATCGTCAACTTCCGGTTCAGGTACCTCTTGTGGCTTCTCCTGGAAAAGGACTCTCAATATCTCGTTTATATCTAAATAATTATCAGTTACTATCATATATTCGGGAACTTCTAACCGTCTTAATTTTATTAAACAAGTAGTAATATCATTGTGCGAAATATAATATAAAATAGTTCTAAAAAAGTAAATCGCAAACTGATATCACTTTTTAATTTTGTATAAAATATACTTATATTGAAACCCAATTGTGCAAAATATCCAAAACCGTAACTTAGGAGGAACAATGAAAATTGTTGTATGTGTTAGTCACGTACCGGATACAGCAACAAAGATTAACGTAGGTTCTGATGGTAAAACAATCGATCAGAACGGTGTAACCTATGTAGTAAATCCTTACGATGAATTCGCTATTGAAGAAGCCCTTAAAACCAAAGAAAAATCTGGTGGTGAAGTAGTTATTGTCAGTGTTGGAACAGATAAAAATAAAGATACAATCCGTAAAGCGCTTGCAATGGGTGCCGATAGTGCAGTATTGCTTAAAGATGAAAATTACCGCGATTCATTTGCAGTTGCAAAAGCACTCGCTGAAGAAATAAAAGCTCAGGATGCTCGGATAATATTTTTTGGCAAACAGTCAGTCGATTACGATAACTCAATCACTGGTCAGATGACAGCGGAAATGCTGGGATATAACTGCGTAACCGTAGTTGTAAGATTAGAGATTGACGGCGATAAAGTTACCGCTGAAAGAGAAATTGAAGGTGGCAAGGAAGTTGTCGAAACTTCACTTCCTGTTGTAATTACAGCGCAAAAAGGGTTAAATGAACCCCGTTACGCTTCCCTTAAAGGTATAATGCAGGCAAAGAAAAAGAAAATTGAGGAAAAAGACGCGGCAGCTGCAGATAACAACCTCGAAATAGTTAAAATGTTCAAACCTGCACCAAAAGCTCCGGGTAAAATTGTGGGTGAAGATGTATCCGCTGTTCCCGAATTAGTCCGTTTATTAAGAGAAGAAGCCAAGGTAATATAGGGGGAAGATCATGGGTAAAGTATTAGTATTTGTTGAGCAAAGAAACAATGTTGTTAAAAAAGCTTCTTATGAAGCTGTAACAGCAGCCAAAAAATTTGGCGAAGTGGAAGCGGTTTGTACCGGAGCCAATGTCGAAGGTCTCGACGCTCTCGCGGGGTATGGCGCAACTAAAGTTACACACCTAAAAAGCGCGGATTTCGAGAATTACACTCCATCAGGGTACGCAAAAGCTTTTGCCGATTACGCAAAAGATAGTGGCGCCGAAGTAGTACTATTCTCCAATACCGCAATGGGTAAAGACCTTGCGCCGAGAGTTGCGGTCAAATTGAACGCCGGACTCGCGGTTGACGTTGTAAGTTTTAACGGTGATGGTGTCGAAGCTACAGCAGTTCGTCCTGTTTATGCGGGTAAAGCTCTTGTTGAAGTTAAAGTTAACAGCGCGGTTAAAGTTTACACACTTCGTCCGAATACTTTCGCTGCCGAAACTGATGGCAGTAAAGGTGATGTTAATGTTGTTGAAGTTTCCGATGTTGATCTTGGTTCAAAAGTTGTTGAAATTAAGAAGTCGGAAGGAAAACTTGATGTCGCCGAAGCGGATGTAATTGTTTCCGGTGGACGCGGTTTGAAAGGACCTGAACATTTTAATCTTGTTGAGGCTTTAGCTGATTCTCTTGGCGCAGCTGTTGGTGCTTCTCGCGCGGTTGTTGATGCAGGTTGGAGACCTCATAGCGAACAGGTTGGACAGACAGGCAAAACTGTTTCGCCATCACTTTATGTTGCTGTTGGTATTTCGGGTGCAATCCAGCATCTTGCGGGAATGCGCTCATCCAAATATATTGTTGCGATAAACAAAGATAAAGACGCGCCTATTTTCCAGGTTGCGGATTACGGCATCGTGGCAGACGCTTTTGAAATTCTGCCCGAACTAACGAATGAAATAAAAAAAATTAAAGCTGAATAATTTGCATGACTCATTTTGATAAAGTTGAAGTAGAAATATTAGGTTTATCCTCCAGCCCCTCGGCTGGAGGAGCCTATGCGCTATTGTTGAAAGAAACATATGGCACGAGAAGATTACCCATTATTATTGGCGCTTTCGAGGCGCAATCGATCGCGCTTGAACTGGAAGGAATTAAACCACCTCGCCCTCTTACTCACGACCTGCTAAAAAGCATGATCGATAATCTCGGCGCAACTGTTAATGAAGTGTTGATCGATGAATTGAAAGACAATACCTTCTATGCCAAAATTACGGTAGAATATTCCTCTATTACAAATCAGGTTGATTCACGTCCGAGCGATGCTATAGCGCTATCTGTCAGAACTGAAGCACCTCTTTTCGTAGCTGAAAGTGTTATGCAGGCAGCTTCATTTGTACCCGCATCCGACGAAGAGGAAAAAAACTTCACCGCCCCGAAAAAGGCGAGCACAAAAGAAAGTGAATCTCCCGGAGTAAAACCAACCGGAGAAACAAAAATAGCCTCGTTGCAGGATAACCTCCGCGAAGCTATCGAAAAGGAAGATTACGAACGTGCCGCAAAACTCAGAGACGAAATTGAACGCCTAAAAGGCAACAACTAATTGTAGATAACTTATATTATTACTAAGTTTGAACTTTTAACGAGGTTTTATACAATTAATGAATGCTGCCCTTTCAAAGTCGATTAACGTTATAGTGATACTTCTGGTCTTTGCGCTGACCGGTACTTCAACCGCGTATATTTCCGGATTACTTACCTCTGCACTCGGTGTGGAAAAATGGTCGCTCCTTTTTTGGGTAGTATGGCTTATTTTTATTTTTCCGCTCTATCAGGGATTAACCCTCGTCTTTGCGTTTATTTTTGGTAAATTTGACTATTTTTATACCAGACAGAAAAAAATAGCTAACAAAGTTTTGTCATTATTCAAGCGGAAAGATGCCTCTCGAGATTGAAAAAAAATATCTCCTTAAACATCTGCCTGATAATCTGAGTGACTATCCTTATCAGGAAATAAAGCAGGGATATCTCCCCTCGCCCGCACCCGGTTCATCAAGAAGGGTGAGACAGAAGGATGATAAATATATCTATACCGAAAAAAGTGGGATGGGCATAGCCCGTGAAGAAAACGAACACGAAATATCCGAAGAGGAATTTACCCGGCTTTGGGCTGAAACCGGCGAAAAACGGGTTTCCAAAAGGCGTTACCTGATTCCTTACAACAGCTACACGATTGAACTTGACGTCTATTTTGAGAACCTCAACGGACTCTACACAGCAGAGGTAGAATTCCCCTCCGTTGAGGAAGCGGAAAATTTCACTCCTCCTCACTGGTTCGGAGAAGATGTTTCCACCTCTGAAGAATATCGAAACAAAACCCTCGCCGAAAAAGGCTTACCAAAAGATTTTAAACCTTTAAGTTAAGTTTCCTACCATCCTGATTCAGGAAACTGGTCTCTGTTTCTCTTTGCCATTCTCGTTTACCCGCCTTGGGAGGGTGAAATTTATCCACCTCGGGTGGAACGGAAATCTGATCTTTATTTTCCCATTTTTTATCTCCTCCCCGGACACTTCTATTAATAGTTGGATGTATAGGTAAATTCATATCCGATGTCATTCCCGCGAAGGCGGGAATCCAGACTTTTTTCATATCGTAAACATACCAAATCATCCACCGACTGTTCTGTTGGAAAGAAAAAATAAAACTGGATTCCGCATCATTCGCCGTGGCGAAGCGGAATGACATTGAATCTACTTGCTGTCATTTCCGCCCCGAGCGGAAATATATACGTTATAGTAAAATATGTTTTTGCTCCCCTTCTCTTGATTTCAGGAGCCCGTGTGCCGTGGCGTGAAGGGTGCGCCGCGGCGAACCTCTCCTGGATCACAGAAGAGAATCAGAAAAATTTTTGTCATTCCCGCGAAGGCGGGAATCCAGACTTTTTTCATATCGTAAACATACCAAATCATCCACCGACTGTTCTGTTGGAAAGAAAAAATAAAACTGGATTCCAAATCATTCGCCGTGGCAAAGCTGAATGACATTGAATCTTCTTGTTGTCATTCTCGCGAAGGCGGGAATCCAGACTTTTTTATAAAAACAGTCTTCTGCTTAAAAACGGAACCCCTCCTCGATCCTCCCCTTTGACAAATGGGAGGAAGTGACGGAAAAGTAAGAAATTTAGTTGATTGTGTTTAATAACAACGCTAAAAGGATTGTAACGGTAAATCGTTTTCTGATCAGAACCAACGAGTTAAATATTAAAAACAACAAAATTCTGATTTGTGTTAAATTTAAAAGCCTGTAGCGTCCTGAAATAGGTTGACTTTTTTTAATTAGTAATTATAAGCTTCCTCAAGATTA
>BQMY01000113.1 GCA_022181065.1 Melioribacteraceae bacterium
TTCCTCTGAGCCGCACGGTTAAAACCGTGGGTTAATGTCTTGATGCCAAAGATAAAATTTTTTTCTCCCCTCCATTTGACAAAGTTTACGCACCTGGGCGTCGGAGGGGGTGGGTTCTGATTGCGGTATCGCGACAATACTGTATCTCTGGATTCCCTCCTGCGAGGGAATGACGATGTGTTTTTTGTCATGCCCGACCAGATCGGGCATCCGATTTTTGTTTTTTCGTTTTTGACTTTAGACTGGCGACTTGTGACTAATGACTAAGTGTAGGGGTGGGTTCTGATTGCAGTATCACGACAATACTGTATCTCTGGATTCCTGCCTGCGAGGGAATGACGATGTATTATTCAGGTTTTATCTTTTGTGAAGTCACGAAAACGGTTAAAACCGTTATGTTCTCACAGTATTTCCTCTGAGCCGCACGGTTAAAACCGTGGGTTAATGTCTTGATGCCAAAGATAAAATTTTTTTCTCCCCTCCATTTGACAAAGTTTACGCACCTGGGCGTCGGAGGGGTGGGTTCGGTTTGCAGCATCACGACAATACTGCATTTCTGGATTCCCTCCTGCGAGGGAATGACATCCTGTTTTTTGTCATGCCCGACCAGATCGGGCATCCAGGTTTTTGTTTTTTCGTTTTTGACTTTAGACTGGCGACTTGTGACTAATGACTAAGCGTGGGGGTGGGTTCTGATTGCAGCATCGCGACAAGACGGCATCTCTGGATTCCTTCCGCCGAAGGCGGATTCGCAGGAATGACATTGTGTTTTTTGTCATGCCCGACCAGATCGGGTATCCAGGTTTTTGTTTTTTCGTTTTTGACTTTAGACTAACGACTGGCGACTATTGACTTTCGACTTATACCTTTTACCTGTTTCCCTTTGCCTGATTGTGGGTTCTGCATAACATCTGACAATTCGAGGCGTCTGTCTCGCCCCCTTTGCTCCAGGCCGCTACATGATCGGCATCCATCTCCCTGATGTTCCATACCCTTGTTTTATTCGCGTCATGTCCGAGAGTACATAACGGGCAGTTGGATACTCCTTTTTCTACTGCTGCCGCTGTCTGCTTTTTATATACATCCCTTTTTGTCGCTTCATCGAAGACACGAACGTCGAGCAGTTTAGTGTCAACAGAACCACCAAGAACATACTCAAATATGCCCTTTCTGCTTTTTACGTATGGGTCGGAATAAAGTTTTTGTACTTCTTCCGAAACCTTTTTGGGGTTGTAGGCGGTTCTGTGATACTCCTCGTACAACCGTCCCCATTCAAGACCGCACATTTCTTTCTCTACATCAAGGAACACACCCGATACCCAGTCAATAACTGTATTAAAATATGTTTTAACCGCCTGAATATTATTTTCGTACCTGTGACGGCTAAGGTATTCTTCTATCTTTCCGCTGCTCGCCCAGTCAAGCGCGCGTTCAAGAAAAGCCTGCCGGTTAACGCTGCCTGTTATGTAGGCGCCCCATTTGTGTATATTGGCGTTCTGACTGTTGCTGAATTCTTCTTTCAACATGGTTACAAAAGGACCTGAATAAACCGCGTTCAGCAGTTCCTGATTGTTCAGGGGTATCCCCACAATATTTATAGTTTTGAACCACTCTTTTATTTCACTTTCCGTACCGGTACATTCATAAATGAGGAGTTTTGTGTTTAATATTTTTTCCTGTTTGTCTGCCGCTATACCGCCAAAGTACTGTTCCATACCATTTTCATCCTTAACGGCGAAACGGTTGGTTACATACCTGCCAATACTGGTTATCCGCTGCTGCCCGTCGAGTACCTCAAATTTATCTTCAGCTACCTTGTTAAAATAGATAAGCCCGAGGGGGTAACCTTTGATGATCGATTCAATTACCGCCACATCCCGCTTGCCGTCGGCGTATATGTAATTTCGCTGGTACTCCGGCTGTATTGTAAGTTTTCCCGCGAGACCAAACAATCCTTTTCCCTCAAGCTCGTTGTAAACAAAACCTTCACAAAGGTCTTTTACCGTAATCTCTGTTCTTAGTGTAGTATCCATAATTATAAGTTCTTGTTTTTTATTAATACCCTCTGATATACTTTTTCTTTTAAGCCTTCTCTAATAACAACTCCACTTGCATTCAAATCGTAAGTCCCCTTTTTCTTAAATTTATCAATATATGCCTGTTTACACTCAATCGTGGTATAAACTTTGGTTTTCAAACTATATAAATCCTCATTTTCGCACATTCCCACAATCTCAAACTGTTCAGGACAATATTTATCGAGAAAACTTATCGGAACCCCCATCACTCCCTCATAATCTAAAGGTATGGCGTCAGTAAAGGGGACTTCAATAGCATCGTAATTATCATATTTATCGTACTTATCTTTACCCTTCATCTTTTTGTTAAATTTAAGATTTTCCTCCATTGACATCAGCTTCAAAGGTTCATGCCTTCTGCCGTGATCGAGATTTGTCAACCAAATCGAGGGGGAACGTAAATAAACAACGCCATCGACTGTTCTTGTTGCAGAACTCGGTAATGTTGTTGGATCAATTTTTTCTTTTGAAATGAACAACATATCTTTATTAAAACTGGTAGTACCTACCCACATTTTATTTTCTTTCAAAAGAGGGAAAACTTCCTTGTAAGTAATAGCATTTTTATTCCCAATAATCACAAACAGCTTGTTAGCTTCAACTAACCACGCGAGAAATTCTCGAAAGAGTGAAAAGGGGGGATTGGTGATAATTATATCGGCTTCATCACGCAGTTTAATGACCTCCTCACTCCTGAAATCGCCGTCACCCTCGAGGTAACGCCAGTCAAGATCGTCAACATCAACTTTACCGTCACCCGTTTTATCATGCGTAAGGATAAATATTTTACCATTCTGTTTGGTTTTATCCTCATCGTATTGGGGGGCATTAATCTCAAAAAAAGAAGGTTGATAATCCCCCTTGTATTTTTTGCTTTCGGGTGCGTAGCTTGTGCTAACCAGTTTTTTGATGCCGAACCGCTGAAAATTCTGCGCGAAGAAGCGTGTAAAATTGCTCCACTCGGGGTCGTCGCAGGGGAGCAGTATGGTTTTCCCCCTGAAAACATCGGGGTTATAATCGAGGTAGGCGGTTATTTCCTTCTCAATATCGTGGTATTGTGTGTAAAATTCGTCGTTCTTTGCCCGTTTTGCTTCAGTAAGATTGCTGTTTGCCATATATGGTCAATCCGGAATATTTATTTGTGTTACAATCGCTCCTCTCACAATTTTACCCGCACTCTTGATAACAGGTTATGCGAGCAAGACATTAATATAATAATTTCTTTATTTTGTATCATGATTTTTTGTAAAAATGTAAAAAGCTGACTGATATCACTATTATGACAAACCACAAAAACGGCTGCATGATATGCGGCGAAGACCTTGTTTACCACACCGATAATAAAGATTACAAATGCCATTACTGCGGTGAAACTTTTTCCGCGCGTGAAAGCTGTGAGGCGGGGCATTATGTGTGCGATACCTGCCACAGTAAAGACGCTAAAAGTTTTATCATAGATTTTTGCCTCGGTTCACAATCGGAAGACCCCCTTGAATTGAGCCGGGATATTATGAAACACCCCTCGATCAAGATGCACGGACCCGAGCACCATTTTATAGTACCGGCGGTTCTTCTAACAACCTACTACAACAAAACAGGCGAAACGAAAAAACTTGATTCTTCATTAAAGACAGCATTAAAACGCTCCGGTGATGTGAAGGGAGGGTTTTGCGGATTTCATGGCGCTTGCGGCGCGGCGATTGGCGCGGGGATATTCGCGAGTATAATCACAAACGCTACACCGGTTTCGGAACGGGGATTCAAACTCAGTAACGAACTTACCGCCGGAGCGCTAACCAAAATAGCCGCGCATGGTGGACCAAGATGCTGCAAACGTGATACATTTCTCGCTATTAAGGACGGGATGAAGTTCCTCAATGAAAAGTTTGGTCTGGATTATGAAATTGATACTGAAACAACCTGCGAGTTTTATCGCTTCAATAATGAATGTAAAACAGTGGATTGTGTATTCTATTAAAAGAGGTTATTGATAAACCGAAACAAAGGAACTTCCCATAAGCACGTTGTTCTCGTTGTAAATCTCAAACTTGTACATACCCGCTTTTTTTACGGTATATCGGAAAAATGTATCGCGCCAGCCGGGATCAACCTTGTATTTTTTTGAATCGATATGCTGATCGAACTCGCGGTCACCATTTTCGTCAACATAAACCTCTACAAATATCTTTTCGGTATTAAGTTGTTTTCCTGTATTAAGGTAGGCAAATATCATAGTGCCCCCCTTGATGAGCTGGAAAGCGTCCTTGATATCGAACGGTTTGTCGTCGATGATTGCCTTTGAAAATACAATTCTGCTATAGTCGTAATAGGAAGGATTGTAAGTTTCAGAAGGTTTGAAATAAGTTTTATCGTATAGAATATTTACTTTACCGGAAGCAAGAAGTCGGTTTTTAGTATTAACAAAATTCGCCTTGTATTCCCCCTCTTCATTAAATCTGTACTCGAATACCGCCCAGGTTCTGCCTTCCCTGATATCTATCGGTTTGCTATCGAAAGGCTCAAATTCACCGTTGATATTTTTGTCGATAAAAAGATAGATCATATTATCGTGGATCGGTTCGCCGTCATTATCGAGCAGAATATATATCTCACTTCCGCCCGGTTTAATTTTCATATTGATCGAGGCTTCGATAGGTACACCACGTTCGGTATAACTTTTGCAAAAGTACACATTTTGCGCTGTGGCAACAGAAGCAAGCAGAAGGAGTAAAATTATAATTCTAATCATATTCGGGTGCGAATTTTGTCATTACCCAAATATAAAAAAAATGTTGGAATAAGTGCGCGAATTGATTTCGAATTTATGGAGGAGTGGAAATAAAAGTTAGCAGACTACCGTCGCGGGTTTTCAGATACTCTTTCTGAGCCTGCGCGAAATCACATTTCTATGTAAAAAACCGGGTAAATCACTACCTGTTCCTGAATTTACCTTGCGTTGGTGCCTTAAATCGGAAATCTTTCGCGGATGTGAGGTTTTTGTGCTTTGTTTTTCTGCCGGAAGTTCTTGCACGCCAAACCCTGAAACTTCCGGGATTCATTTCACGACGCATAAGTTTTATTACTTCACCATTTGTTAATCCGTATTCACGTTCGATAGCTTCGAAATGGGTACGATCTTCCCACGCCATTTCAATTATACGGGATATATCTGCTTCACTCAGGGCTTTTTTCATCTTTTATTTAGCGCAACAGAATAGCGGGGTGAAAAAGTTCTGAAAAGTTACAACCAATGTTTTTTCTTGAAGTAATAACCGAGAGCAATTCCCACTACCAGCATAAACGCCATTACAACCGGGTAACCATATTCCCATTCCAGTTCGGGCATGCTCTTAAAATTCATACCGTAAACCCCGGCTATAAAAGTAAGCGGAATAAAAATGGTGGCGATAATTGTAAGCACCTTCATAACTTCATTCATTTTGTTGCTGACAGATGAAAGGTACAGGTCCATTAGTCCCGTAATAGAGTCGCGGTATGATTCAATAGTCTCAACAATCTGGGTATGATGGTCGAGTGTATCTTTCAAATAGACAGATACTTCCTTTGATACCGCGGGTACATCTTCCGAGATGAGTGAAGCGATAGTATCCCTCGCCGGTCTGATAGCCGTCCGCAGGTTGCTGATCTCTTTTTTAAGAGACTGGATATCACCGAGATCATCCTTTTCAGGTTTGAACATTAAATCTTCCTGGAGAGACTCAATTTTTTCGTATAGCTCCTCTCCGGCAACGTAATAGTTATCGACAATTACGTCATGCAGAACATAGTAGAGATAATCGGCGTTTATTTTCCTGAAAAGGAGCATTCCGTTTTTAATTCGGGAGTAAACTTCACCAAAATAATCATCGTGCGAATCCTGAAATGAAACAACAATATTGTTTTTCAGAATGAATGAATAGTTATCGAATTCGGGCGGGCTTTCCAGTTTGAAATTAATTCGCTTCATTACAGTAAAGATGTAGTTCTCGTAATTATCAAGTTTGGGGCGCTGATACACATTAAGTATATCCTCCATAACAAGGGGATGCAGACCCATTAACTTGCCGAGAGAAGAGATAAAATCGACGTCAGTCAGACCAATTACGTTTAACCATAACTTTTGTTTTCCGTTATGTAATTTAAGGGCTTCCTCAATTTTATCAAGTGTTTTAACCTCTTCAAATTCATAGAGGTCTTCACCATACCTGAGAATATTGACCCTTACTTCCTTGCTAATCTTTTCACCGGAATAAATAAGTGTTCCGGGGGGTTTACCAACTTTATTTTTAGCGTGCTGCTTTTTTTTACTTATTATTCTGCCCGTTAAATCCGTTAATTTCACTTTCACTAACTGCACCTGCTTTGATAAGTTCTCTGATTGTAGATTCTGTCATATCACTCATAAACGCGAATTCATACCGTATATCAAAAACGTAAGCTTTTAATCGCATTTTCAGAACCGGTCTGTCCTGAAATATCTCATTTTTGAATATCACAGCTATCGGTTTTTTAAGATAAACAAACTTTGAAACCTGTGCCGCTCTTATCGCGATATTTTTTGCTTTTGCTGTATCGATATGTACCGGAAGATACATTTCCGAGACCACCTGGCAATCAGCCGCGCCTGTGTTTGAATTGGAAACCGACTGGTTCATAAGCTCGCCGTTCGGGATACTTACAACTGAATCATCCGGGGTTACAACTCTTATTGACCGAAGACCGATACTCAATACCTCGCCGTAATGTGATCCAACCTGGATTTTATCACCCACCTGAAAAGGGCGGTCGAGGAGGATCATCAAGCCGCCGAAAATATTCTTGAATATATCCTGTGATGCAAAACCAACCGCGATACCAAGAGAACCGGTGATGAGGAGAACTGTTTCAACGGGCGGAGCGAATATTCCGGCAATAACAATATAAAGAGCGACAGTCCACCCCAATATCCTCACTACCGGGATGAAACCTTTAAGTGTTATTCTGTACTCCGCGCTTCTCTCTGAAAGTTTATTAAGGAGTGAGGTTGTAAGACGAATAATATAAAAACTGATAAGCAGAAATATTACAGCCCAGATAATTTTAGAGACCGAAATTACCTCACTAATATCAGGAGGAGAAATGTTTTTCACAACGGATGAAGTATCCGGCTTTGTATTACTTGTCGATGAATCAGGAACAGTTTGAACGAGTGTATCCGCGGTCTGCCCCTGAATCTGAGACGCCAATATTAGCAGAAGCAATATTTTTATTACAATTCTTATCATATCAATGCAGCATGTTTTTCGTTTTTAGTGAGTTTACTACCTGCCTGTATAAGAGGAAGTTAATTTTGTACCTTCCTTTTCTCTCGAACAAAATACCGTCATCCAGAAGAGATAATAACTGCAACTGAGCCTCCTTGAAACCGGTATTAAAAACCCGCTGATATTCGGCAAGAGTGATACCGTCGTGAAGGAGTACTGCCGCGAGATTAAAATGTTTGCTATCTGAGAGTTTTTTTACAAATGAAAAATCGAGATCGTTCAGATCGGATATGAAAATTACTTCCTGATCAAACTTGCTTACAGACCTTAGCCAGAATACAAGCGCGAGCGCAATATTCCCCTCGCATATTTCATTCAAAGTCTCGAAGTATATTTTTTTCAACTCCCGCTGCTTTTCATCCTCTGATAGTTTATTAAAGCCCTGTTTTACCTGTTTGCCGGGTTCAAAAATAATCTTGTATCCACTAACCGAGTGGCGTTTCATAATTATCTCTTCAATACTTTTTTCATTTCCTGCACCCATTTCAATGAAATTGGTAAAATAATCGGGGATATTTACGGTACTGGAGAGATAATTCCAGCTGTATTTGTTGAAAGAGATAATCCAGAATATTTCATCTGAAGTTAAGGTGATATACCTGAGCATTGAGGAAATCGCTTCAAATCCCGAGGCTGTTCTGAGAAAGAGATCTTCCCCGTTTTCGATAATGATAGTTGAGCCTTTTACCTTTGTTTTTAGCTGAAATAATAAATCATCTTCATCCTTCACACCCTGCAGATCGAGAAATTGAGCCAGGTGTTTTATCAATCCTTCTTCAGAATAGATCGTATCTTTAAGCTCTGTTCTCAAGATTTTCTTTTTGGGGAGGAATTTATTCTCCGCAAAATTAAGGAGTGTTGATATCCCTGCTCCCTTTTCTCCAATTAAAGCCAGCGAAGCGTGATGCCCATGTTTCCAGCGGTTAAACGCGCTCTTTAATTGTTGGAGTTCTACCTCCCTTCCAATAAGAAACCTTTCATCATTCAGCGGTTCATATCTGAATAATCTCTGATAAACTTTGGGAAGTTTTGAAACATTACTTTCAACTTCCAGAAGGTAATCGGAAATTTCCGCGCTTATTTCGCCCCCGCTCTCCGATAGACCCACCTTACGTGATATCTCACCGTAGATCTCTTTTGTACCGGTAGTGATCTGCCTTAACTTTCGTCCGAGTACAGGGATAAATCTTTTGAGTTTTGACCAGAAATCACGGAAAGACTGCTTGAGATGTTCTGTTGTTCGTTCTTTTGAAATCTGGATTATAACCGCTGTAACTTTTTTAACATTCAGTACTGAACGGTATTCCCCTAAAAACTTATTAGCCTCTTCCTCAAATTGTCGCGCGTAATCGTCATTTACGGTTGTAAGCATATCGGCTGCTTCTTCAAGTTTTGATATAACCCTGTTAATGCCTTCAAACGCGATTTTTTTTGATTCGGCTTGTTTCGCGGGAGTATTTTCAAGTACATCAATTGCGGTATCAATATTGAACTCAACAATATCCGGGCAGTCAATAAGATTTTTTACCGCGTGCTGGTAACTTCTTTCTATGTCAACACTATACTTCCCGGATTTGGAAACCGAGTCTTTGAAATATAGTGTACTTATAATATCCTTAGGTTCAAATTCCGCGAATAGATCGGAAGAGCACACGTCTGAACTCCAGTCACACTGATATATCTCGTATGCCGTCTTCTGCTTGAAAAAAAAAA
>BQMY01000114.1 GCA_022181065.1 Melioribacteraceae bacterium
TTAATCGGAATGGGGGATGACCAAAAGTCACAAATCCCGATATGTCATCCTCCGTTTTTCGAATTTCGTTGAATGTACAATTCTAAAAACTGGATACCCGCCTGCGCGGGTATGACAAATATTTTTTTGCTGTCATTCCTGTTTAGCCGCCTCGGGTGGGCGCAGACAGGAATGATCATATTTTTCATCCCCCTTTTGAAGGCGGAAATTCCGATTTTAATCGGAATGGGGGATGACCAAAAGTCACAAATCCCGATATGTCATCCTCCGTCTTTCGACTGTCGTCGAAATCCACCTCCTTCAAAAGGAGGACCTTAAAACCTTAGGTACATTTTCAACATTCTTCTTAAAGACGTCATATCTTGTGCGCCGTGGCGGAATGGCGTCTCTAAAATATTATTATTTTATCTTCACATCCTTCCAGACGAACACATTCCAGCCGGAAGTGAACATTCTCATACTAATTTCTCTAAGATTTCTGGCATTCCCATCAACTTTGTTAAGTATCAGTCCCGCATCAACAGATTCACCTTTTCCAACACGCTCTTTCAAATCACCACCTTTCGCGTCTTCCTGCCTGTTGCCGAGAATCCTGATATCGGGCGTATAGGTATTACCTCTATCATCCTTGATAGTAATATTTCCCGCCGGCAAGGTTATACTTCTTTCATCCTCGAGATTGGTAAATCTGAATGTAATACGCATTCTCGTTGAGGTTATTTTGCGGCATTCAACCACTGATGCCAGATAACCACTTTCAGTAATAGATTTAATCGCGTCCGGATGTGTTGGTTTTACTTCTTTCGGTTCTTCTGTCGCAACAGGCTTTTCTTCAACCTGAGGAGGTGGCGGAGGTGTTACTTCCTTCTGCTGCTTGACTTCAGGTTGAGTTTCAGGCTGTGATTCTGCGTTTGCCTCATCTTCCGTTAACTGCTTGTCAAGCTCTTCCATCGCTTTACTCTGCTGAAGCGCCGCGATTTTAGCCGCGTCAGTTCCCGAAGTGGATTCTTCTATCACCGGTTCTTCTTCGATTTTATTCACGGGTGCGGCGTCCTTTTTGGCTGGAGTCTCTTTTGGAGTTTCCCCTTTTTCCTCAACGGGTTGTTCTTCAACCGGCTCAGACTTTTTAATACGGAGGTTAAAATCAGTTTTTTTACCGCCGCTTGCTGTGTGAATACCCGCGATAGTCATGCTGTTGACATCAAACTTACCCGTATAAGTACCACCACGATTATCATTTAATGTAACGCCTTCACCTGTTGAATCTATTAATCCGGTAATCGAAAAATGCTGCTGATTGTTGTACAAAATTGAAAGATTCGCCTTTAGAATATTTTCATTCTGTTCAACAACATCCATCAGCATATTGGTATTACCGAACTTACCTTCCCACATTCCGGTCATTTCGGGAGTGCCGGAAAATGATGGAATAAACGAAGTAATTTTATCCGTTATACCATCAAATGCGCTGAGATATTTATTGTAGGAGTTATCCATTGTAACAAACAACGCGAGAATTCCAAGGAATAACGCGGTTGGTACAAATCCCCACTTCAACAGATCGCGTCTGGCGAATTTTCTGGCTTCGGAATATTGTTCAAGTACCTGTAATTTCTGACTCGTGAACTCTTCCTCTTCATCATCGAGAGCAAACGCGAGAGGTTCGTATTCGAGTGCATACTTATCATCAGTATTAAATATTTCCTTTCTGGTTTCCTTGTCGGAATACTTTGCCCGGAAAATTTTATAAAGCCCCGCAAGCAGAATAACCGCGAGCAAGCCACCAAATACATAAGGATTACCTACTGTAAATTTCATGGCGTAGAAGGTTACCACCGCCAGAATCGTACCTATGATCGGAGCTCCGAGGCAGCCTGCGCTGAAATCCCATCCTTCCCCGAATCCGCGCGTGACTGCATATAAAACAGTAAATATTAAAGCGAATATGAAATAATAGTTGAAATCAACATTCCAGAACTGACCATTGAAATAATCCGGTTTTTCTGTCATTACATACATAAACAGACCCGCACCCGATATTATCGGAAGAATTATGGCGAGAAGTTTTGTTATTGTAAACCTTCTGTCTTTGGCTTTTTCTTTGCGAATTCGTTTTGGAACAGCCTTTTTAGCTTTCTCATATTTTTTGGTAAGGTCCGCGCCTGTGTTCAGCTTCCCTATATAGTGGAACAGTTCGAGCAGTTTTTCTTCGTAAGCGTACTCGGTTTTATCCTTGTCGGTTTCCAGGCTTTCCTGATGATAAACACTAAGCCATGCCATCAAAATCGAGTCAACATCCTCAACATCTTCTTTCAGTTTTTTCCGTATTGAGGATGAAGCATTGAGTAGTTCATCAGGATTATCGAACCAATCATCATCTTTGGTGTAAGCTATGTTTATGCCAAGGAAATAGACAACTTTTAACCACGCAATATCTACGTTGTATGGACCAAGTTTATCAAGATGATTTTCAATATTAAAACAGTATTCAGCATAATCAATTACATCATTCCAGATATTCGCTTTGAGGAAAAGGTATATATCAGAGTTTTTATTTTTCAGTTCATCGATATAGTGGTTACCATACCCAAGTATTTCATTACCAATCTCTTCTCTGGTGAAGAGTTTGGTCTCTCCATCCTGTGAAAGGAATCCCTGTTCAGGATAAAACACATAAGACGCGAGTTTGATACCAACATCCTTGTTGTCTTTATACTCACGCATAATGGAATCGGACCAGTTTTTCAATTCGAGGATTCTCTCAAGTTCTTTATCGGATAACCCTTCCACCTCTTCACGTCTTTCAAGCCAGAGCTGTACATATCCATAGAAGAAGAAATCTTTTATATAATCAGGGTATTTCGCGAAATATTCACCTAACTCGAAGGCATCTTCGGTGGTGATAATGTACCACTTGCCATCAGGTTTTTTAGCAGTAAATCTGAATGGCGCCGAGGGGTCCATCGAATAGATTATATTGTACAGCGCGTACATCTTACTGTACTTTTCATAAATAGTGAGATATTCCTTGACCTTGTTATGGAATCTGCGCGCGCGAAGGTAGATGTAAAAATCCTCATCCGGACTTGAGAGCGCTTCCATATAATGATCAAAATTATCAAGAAATAGTTTCGCGAACTCTTCTTCTGTATTACATATTTTATTTCCCAACCCACGGAACGGCAGACTCTCATCAAGCAGGTATATTGCTGCTTTAAGTCCGGCATCCTCATTGGATGGGTATTCTTTTTCGTAGATATCCTCAATAAATACAGCAAGTTTTGTATTGTTGCTCTCTTCAAGCCATTTAGTGATTTTACCGCGATAAAGATATTTGCGCCCGATTTCAGGCTCATCCTGTAGAAGTTTCGCTAGCTCTTCAGGTGTTTCCGCTGAAAGATTTCTACCCGGATCAAATACAAACGGTTTATATTCGAGCGATGTTGCTGACTGAAGATTTACCAGTACATTTTCGCCGTTGAGCCAGCGTTTTATTTCATCATATCCCCACCTCTCCTCGTAAATAGGGACAGCACAGCCTTTAACAAAAGTTACAATGTCATCCGGCATATTTTCGGGAAAATCGAGTTTACATTTCATTTTGGCTGAAGGAATCTGCACTATACTTATATCACGAAATGGATCAAATCCCTGCCACAAGAATAGTATGGAAATTCCGAGCGCGTACCAGTCAACACTTGGAGTAATTTCAACGAGGTGATCTCTCGACGACAAATATATTTCCGGTGGAGCGAATGTTTCAGTGCGGTTCTGTGTTGTAATCACTTTCGCCATTTCATCATCAAAAAGTGATGAAATACCAAAATCGCCCAAAATATATTGATCGGTGTTTTTCTTTCTCAAGAATATATTAGAGGGTTTGATATCCTTATGGATGATTCCGTTTTTGTGGAGATCGTTGAGAGCTTCAGCTGTTTTAGCTATGATTGATTTAATCTTTTTCGGGTCTTGAATCGGCTGATATTGATCGAGTGTTCCCCCTTCGGCGAATTCCATTAGTTCATAAAATCTCTCTTCTCCACCGATATACGTGATACCGTAATCATAAACCCGGATAATCCCTTCTGTATTAAGGTCTTTAATCTTTTCAAGAAGTAGTAACTTTGGTTTTATATCGTGGAAATAAAGTTTCAGAACAAACCGTTCACCCTCTTTTTCCACAAGATAAATACTCGCCTCTCCCGATTCTGTTGACAGGATTTTGAGGTTATCGTATTCACCTTTATTGAGTGTGAATTTTTCGATTCCCTTAAACTCTTTCTTCTCTTCCTTCGGCTTTGGTTTTGTATCTTTTTTAGGAGTTTGCTTGATCGCGCCTGGAGAGGACTTTACACCGCCTTCATCAGCAGAAATAACATCATTGTCATATCTTACTGTTTTGTCATCATCAACTTCTTCATCAGCATCCGCGGAAATAACATCATTATCGATGCGGGTAGTTTTGTCGTCTCCTTCCGCCGAAATTATTTCATTGTTGATACGAGTTGTTTTGTCGCCGTTGTCATCCATTCTGATGGTTTTATCATCTTCCTGATTTTCATTACCACCATCGCTGTTGATCCGGATGGTCTTGTCGTCATCCTCTGAATCAAGTCTTATGGTTTTGTCATTATCGTCAGCCATTTCTACTCCTTTATTAAAAATCAGCTTTTAATTTCAAATGATACAGGGTAGCCCCTTTCAGCCAGTAAATGTTCAAACATTGAAATAAAATCCTCAAAGCTTTCATACTCCATTAAATCTATACTGTCATTTATGGAGTATGAATTCGTCTCATAATCATAGAGAAAAATATCCTCGTCTCCCTTCCCGACCGGAAGCAAATTTTCACCAGCGTGAGGTTTATACATTCTGAATTGTTCCAGATAACTGAAAATATCAGGCACGCAGTAACCGATATCATCTTCGCATAGGGAACCCGGCGCAAGTGTAAATATCTCTATTCCGTTGTATGCAAAACCGTTTATTTCCAGTAAAAAATCGGTGAGATCGAAAGGTAATTCGGATAGCGAATAAATCTCTTCGTGATCAGGTTTAAAGGGATACCCGACAAGCCCTCCTTTTAGAGAAGTAAAGAGGTCTTTATCTATTTTATATTTGCGTTTTTCCATAAATCCATTCGCAAAAAAATCGCTGCTTACTTCAAAAATTATGCACTGCCATCGTGGCCAACCCACTCAATATCTTCATAAACTACAACCCATCTTCCACCTTTTTGAGGTTTACCGCAGTTGTTTGGATCGGGATGGATTGAGTCATTAAAATTACAATTCCAGACGTAATTGCCATCCGGTTTGTTCGCGTTAAAATACCGCCTTGCCGCCTGAGGATCGGAGAATGTTTTCTCCTTGAGTTTATCCATCTCCGCCTGGATACGCTTTAATATCTCTTTTTTTTTGGCTTCCAGTTCGGCGCGATTTTTCTTCTCTTTGAAAACCGGAACATTCGGTTTTGGCTTAGGTGGTGCGGGTTTTGGTTTTTCTCTCCTTTGTTCAGGAATACCGGATGCCTTACTGAAATCACGGCGCATTTGTTCAAACTTTGCCTGAGTTTTTTCTCGTTCTTTCTCCATTTCTTCCTGGAGTCGGGCTTGCATCTTCTCCTGAATTGACGGTTCTTCCTCTACCTCCTCTTCGTCGATTGCTTCAAATTCTTCAAAGAGAGAATTTATCGCCTGTATTTGAGGATCATTTTTACTCTTTTCTATTTCAAGAAGTGCCGCTTCGGTGAGAGGATTGTTACAGTTCGGACAAAAATCGAAAAAACTTACAGTAGCGCATTTACCACACTTTATTCCATCAGCAGGATTTCCACATTCGGGACAAAATTTATCTCCCGGTTCAACTTGAGCGTAACAAAATTTACACGCGTTTTCGACGAGCGAAGCACCACACTTCTCGCATAAATCCTGTCCCGGTTGGTACTCTGCACCACAATTTTTACAATTAAAGCTACCAAGAGCCGCGCCGCATTCCTCACAAAACTTCGCTCCCGGTTCATTACGGGTTCCGCAATTCGAACATACGTGACCCGTATCAGTTTTTTTCTGCTGCTCTTTTTGTTTAGTCTTTTCTTTCTCTAATTCACGTTCTCTGTGTAAACTTCTGTTCTGGTAACTATCCATAATTGCGCCCGGCAGAATTATTAAAAAATATCCTGATTCGTCATCGTTTAAATTTCAACGGATAAAAAAGCGTCAATAGCTAATTAACAATTCAAAATAACATATTAAAATCTTTTTTTCAAAGATTAGTAAAAAAAAATAACAGGATTATAACAAGTGGTTACTTTATGGTTGAAGATAAAGACTGATAATAATCTAATTCTCTCAGGGAAGTGATTCCGACTCCATGCTAAAAATATGGAGCCGGATTTAAAGTAATAAAAAATGATGTTCTACTTTTTCATTTTTTCGTATAACTCAATATATCTTTCGGCTGATTTATGCCATGAAAAATCCATTCCAATGCCATTCAGCATTATTTGATGCCATGTATCTTTATCATGGTAATTGGTTAAAGCTCTTTTAAGTGCGTCAAGCAATGCCCATCCCGCGTAATCCTCGAAGGAAAACCCGTTACCAAAACCCTCACCAATACTTTTTATTTCATCCCAATCAAAGACGGTATCCGCAAGTCCACCGGTTTTCCTTACAACCGGTACAGTACCATAGATCAAAGAATACATCTGATTTAATCCGCAAGGTTCGTAATGGGAAGGCATCAGGAAGATATCAGCACCGGCTTCAATCAGATGCGCCAGCTCATTGTTGTAACCCAGATATACAGAAAACTTGTGCGGGAATATCCGCGCGATATTATTGAACATCTGCTCATACTGATACTCTCCACTACCAAGTATAACAAACTGAGCATTCATATCTACCAACTCTCCCAGGATTGGTTCAATGATATCAAAACCTTTTTGAGAGACCATTCTGGAAATAATTCCCACTACAGGAGTATCCTTGTGATATTTAAGATTCATACTTTCGACCAGGCGTTTTTTATTCTCCTCCTTACCCGAAAGATCATCAATACTGTAATGCGCTGGTATATGTCTGTCA
>BQMY01000115.1 GCA_022181065.1 Melioribacteraceae bacterium
ACTCTATTAAATCAAAAATTCACACCGGATATATTATCTGATGAGAGTAATAAAATTAAAATGTTGCATTTAATCAGAACCTACTTTAAACTGGACGGGCATCACATTCAGTTTAATGTTGTTGACGCGAACACATTAAGAGAAGCACAGAAGAATCCGGAAATGTACAGGGATCTAATTGTTCGTGTGGCAGGGTATAGTGATTACTTTATAAATCTGGGAAATGATCTTCAAGAAGAGATTATTCGCAGAACCGAACAGGAAATATGAATCTTTGAGAATTCAATTTAAGGGGAGTGTGAACCAGAATTTACTCCCCTCTGATTCTTTACTTTCGAGTTCTATTTTACCACCGTTCAATTTTATAAATTCTTTTGATAACAGAAGCCCTAAGCCTGTCCCTTTTTCGTTATCAGTTCCCTTATTAGAAGTATTATATTCTGAATTGAGTAGTGATTTTTGTAGCTCTTCACTCATTCCAATTCCATTATCGATAACAGATATTTTACACATACGGTTGTCAATTTCCGCTGTAAGACGTATCGTCCCGCCAGATGGGGTAAATTTAAGAGCGTTCGAAACAAGATTACGTAGTACTGAGTCAATCATGTGAAGGTCGGCCAAAACGTGAATATCCGATTTGAGTTCAATTTTCAGACTGAGTTTTTTGAGATTCGCGTAATTTTCATAAATGGTTTTCACATGTTCAAATATGGCCGCTATTGAAACTCTTTCCGGATTTACGACTATTTTTCCCATCTGACTTCTTGACCAGTCAAGCAGATTATTTACCAGTTCCAGGATAGATTCGGAGGATTTTTTGATTGAGGAAGATATGTTTTTTAACATCCGCGGGTCAAGTTGATCCAGTTCCGAATTAAGATAATCACAATAATTAACCAGAACGCCTGCCGGATTCCTGAGATCGTGTGAGATTATTGAGAATAATTTATCTTTCGTTTCATTGGAAGATTTAAGATCTTTATTCCTTTTACCCAGTTCCTGATTAAGTTTGTCAACTTCCCCCTTTTGCTGAGCTATTTGTTGAGCGGTTTTGTTTTTATTTTTGATCAGTACCGAAAGCGCAACAATAAGGATTAACGCCAAAATGGTTATTATGATTATAAAGTTTCTTATACTTTTTTGATTCTCAAGTTCAGATGCCTGTAATGCTTTTTCGGCTTTCAGCAGTTCGTTTTCAGTTTCAGTTTTGGCGAGTTCAAATTTTACAATCATGTTGGTGATATTATTAACCAAATTTTCGTTGAGAATATTTTCTTTCACCTCTGTGTATTTTTTGTAGTAGTCAAAGGCTTCTTGAATTCTGTTTTCACGATTGTAAAGCTGATAGAACAAATAATAATTTTCTTTTTTAATCTCTCTTAAATTTTCTTCGAGACTAATTTCATAACTCCTCTTCAAAGGGAGCATTATTTCATTAAAAGATTTATTTAGTTTATATAATACTCGGGCAAGATTACTATTCGCTTTTGCGATTGAAAAACCGTCATCGTAGTTTTTAGCCTGGTCTCTGCTCTTTAAATAATAAAAACGGGCAGTTTCATAGTCTTCAAGTTTTTCATAAGATTCACCAATATAGACGTTAGTCATAGCAATCAAATTTAGATCAGAGACAATTTCCGAAATTTCAAGCGATTGAAAAAAATAGTCGAGTGCATCCTGATAATTACCAGATTCCAGATTTAATAGCCCCAGATTGTAATATGAATAAGCCGTTCCAAAATTATAAGCTGTATTTATAGATTTATTTAGTGCGTCATTAAAGTATTGCTCAGCTTTATCAAAATAACTCATTCGCTGGAATACAGTTCCTATGTTATTAAGTGAGATTGTAAGTCCCATTGAGTCCTTCAACTCTTCCCGCAATCGTGTTGACTCAAGGAAGTATTCAAGTGCCTTCCCGTAATTACCTCTTTTCCAGTAAACAGACCCAATGCTATTAAGCGATGAAGCCATTTTGGCAGGTTTATTTAACGATTTTCGAATTTGATAAGCTTTTTCAAAATTATTTAGAGCCTCTGTAAATCTTCCTGTACGCCAGTTTGCATGACCAAGATTTGTGTAAGCTATCGATAGGGTAGAATCGATTTGCAGGGAGGTAGAAATGTCGAGATCTTTTTCGAAAAATACTAATGCGCTATCCTGGAATCCTAATCTTTCAAAACAGTATCCAAGTTCTTCATATACTTTTCTAAGTCCGTATTTATCTCTTTGCCTGCCATAAAAAGATTTTGCAATTAAGAATAAGTTTTTTGCTTCATGATATCGGTTTAATCGATATAGTAAAATTCCCTTATGGTATAACGCGTCAGTGTGAAGATTATCAAGACCTAATGTTTCAGTTTTGGAAATGATCTTATCTACAATTTCAAGTTTCGCGTAATTATTGGTGTCATCATCAACTTTAATATATCCAAGTAGTTTTTCTATACTGATGGAAGGGTTCTCTTCATCTAAAATTGAGAGCATAGAATCTCGTGTTAACTCTTGAGCTAACAGAGAAGATATCCCAATCAAAAAAATCATCGCTATAAATTTCAGGAAATTCAAATTTTACCTGCTGTAATCAATAGGTCATAATCGAAAAAAATAATGAGATATTAAATCGAATGAATATATTTAAGAAAGATTGTTCATCAAGTATCTTTCCGGAACTGTACCAATCTAATCAAACAATATAAAATTAATACGTCAATAAGCAATATTAAGATATTAAAATATATGATTAATATTTTCTCTTGACGAACGGAGATGAATCTTCAGATAAACCCTTAACGCCAAAGGGTTAATAAAGACCTTACAACTCGCGAATTGGCACTTGGGCGAGAAATTCCTCTTGAAACTCGAGTGTTCTCTGATTCACATTATCATAAAATGACTAGTCAAACAAATGTGACAAATAGTATTGATTCCGGTATGTAAAATGTTATGGTAAGTTTTAAGTACGAATCAAGGTTTGGAAAAGTCTTTGGGTATTGTGGTTTTAAAACGGGATACAAATCTATGGTCAGTTATGATGAGGATATATGTACAAAATGCCGGCTAAGATGATTGAAGCTTAAATGAAAAAAATAGATTATAAGATGTAAATATAGTATATTGCTGAAAACTGTAAATATTGGAGTCGGTTTATGTCAAACAAAACAATTATCGTAATGTACTATATTGCAATTTTTTTCTTTTGTACTACTTTTTTGTTTGGATATCCCAATGGTATCGCCGGGTATACGCTTAAAACCAACAGTTCAGGTTGTGGTGCTTGTCATGGAACTCATAACGGATCGAGTTCTTTTGTTTTGGTTGATATTGAGGGTCCCGCAACACTTTTACCCGGAAGCACAGGGGAATACAGAGTAACAATATCAGGTGGAAACGGCAACGATGTTGGAGTCGATATCGCATGTTCTGAAGGGGTATTAAATAAAGTTGATAATAATTTAAAAGTAGCATCGGGTGAATTGGTGCAAACTTCATCTAAAAATTATATCGGTGGTTCGTACACTTTTAATTTTACTTACACAGCACCTGCAAACCCCGGAAATGTCATACTCTACTCAACCGGAATGTCATCCAAAAAACAGTGGAATTTTTCCCAAAACTTTGAGATTACAATCGGGGGTACAATACTCCAGGGCGAAATATCGCTCAATGAGGGATGGAATATTATTTCGGTTCCAGTTTTGACTTCAAATATGGCGGTGGATGAAATATTCCCTGATGCAACTACCGCGGCATTCGGATTTAATGGAGTTTATCAGACTGTATCGGCATTGGAAAATGGAAAAGGATACTGGATAAAATACCCTCAACCTGATAATATTGATGTTTCCGGAACTGATGTCAGCGGAAATATTACGTTAAATGAGGGCTGGAATTTAATAGGTCCTTTTAACACAGACATAAATGTAAATTCAATTAGTACAATCCCGTTAAATATTATTACCAGTCAATATTTTGGATATTCAAATGGTTATAGCGCAACCAATATACTGGAGCAGGGAAAAGGGTATTGGGTGAATTCTGAATCAGACGGTGAGCTGATATTAAATTCTCAACGCGGTTTATCTAAAAAGGAATTAATACCCGAAAATTGTGAAAAAATATTATTTATTGATGCAGCGGGTAACAGAACAAGCTTATTTTGGTTGGAAGGTTCGGATTTTTCTGAATTTATTTTACCGCCGAAACCTCCTGTTGGAGGGTTTGATATCAGATTCAAAGATGATAAGTATGTTGGCACCCTGGATAATTTCAAAGAAATCTTGCTTTCAGGGATAAACTTTCCACTAACCATTTTTACTGAAAATAATTATAGGTTGAAGGATGCTGAAAATGGAAAAATAGTTGGAGAGGGGAAAAAGTTCATTCTGACTGATGATAATATTAGAAGTTTAAGATTCGAAAATGAAATTTTACCAGATCAGTTGGAGCTTAATCAAAATTATCCAAATCCTTTCAATCCTTCAACAACAATAAAATACGCAATACCCGAGGATAGTTTTGTAAATTTGAGCGTATATTCTTCAACAGGAGAAAAAATTTGTACTATAGTAAATGATTATTCTCAGCATGGAAAATATTCAGTCACATGGGATGGAACTGATGAGACTGGAAAAAGCGTAAGTTCCGGGACATATTTTTATCAACTTGTAACTGGTGAAAATATATTATCAAAGAAAATGATTCTAATAAAATAGTGCCAAATGGCACCTCAAAAAAGCTTTGTCAATTAAGTCCGGCAGAGCTTTTTGAAAAATTCTCTCTTCTTGATCAAGCCCCGCAACAAAAAGAAGAAATCTGCATCTAACCTGCATTGTATATAGTAATGAGGAAATTGCATGAAAACCATTATTGGTGCTGATGGTAATAGACTTGAAGATATTGTTGCAAAACGTTTTGGTCATGCTGATTATTATCTGATTTATGACCACAATGACAAAACATACAGTGCGATTAAAAACATCGAAGAATTACATGACCATGATAATCTGCGTGATTTTGTCGCTTCGGGTGTAAATAATTTTGTTGTTGGAAATATTGGACCCCATGCATTCACCATTCTGAAAGAAAAAAAATCTCACATCTTTCTTGCAAGAAAAATGAAGGTGATTGATGCCATTGAAAAATTGGAATCCGGGGAATTAAAAGAACTTTCCGAACCAACGGTCAAAAAAAGTATTGGCCATGACCACTAAACCTGCCTGAATAATATGCAAAACGAAAAAAGAAACTTCTATTCATATTTGTGGCATGCGATGTGGCTTTCGCTCGCTGAGACTTTCGCAGAACGTAATACCGTTTTGCCGGGGCTAATTCTGCTTGCAGGTGGTGATGAACTCGATGTTGGTTATCTGACTTCAATAATGATTGGTGTGCCACTTATCTCACAATTATTATTTGCCTCATATTTAACCCCAAAAAAATTTAAGAAACCCTTTTTACTTTCCGGTATTTATTTGCGAGTATTTGCATTCATTGGTTTGGCATTATCGATTATGATGTTAGAAAATATGGGTACTTCGGAATTTATTTTAGTCATATTTTTATGGATGGTACTTTTTTCAGTTAGTGGGGCATTTGCGGGAGTATCTTATACAGACATAGTTGGAAAGAGTTTTACTTCCGAGACACGTAAGCGCTTTTTTGTAACCAAGCAGATAATAACAAGTACGGGTATTTTAATATCAGCCTTTTTGGTGAAGGAATTATTGATAGCAGTTGAATATCCGAAAAATTATAGCTTTTCTTTTTTCATTGCCGCGGCGCTATTATTCATAGCCTCATTCGGCTTCCTATTTTTGAAGGAAAAAGCATCAATAATTCGTAATAATTATAGCAAAATATCAGATGTATTAAAATCAATTCCTTCGGAAATAAAATCTAACAAGAACCTTGGATACTTTATAATTATATCTAATTTAATTGGTGTTACCTTCACACTTATACCTTTTTACATAGCGTATTCAAAGACCATTTTTGATATTTCTGAAGAAGTTATCGGATTGTTTTTAATTGCGCAATTGATGGGCATGATCTTATCGAATTTTATTTGGAGATATTTCATCAGGAAATACTCCTTCAAAGGGATGCTAAAAGCCACAATAATATTGTTAGCATCAATACCTCCGGTTGTTCTTATAATTGCTTCAATGAACTCTGTTACCATGTTTACATTAGTATTTGTGATAGTGGGTGCGGCAATAAGCGCCCAAAAAATAACTATGGAAGGTGTACTCATTGAAATATCAGATGAATCGAACAGACCTATATATGTTGGAATATTTGGATCACTCAATGTAACTTCCGCATTCCTGCCAATATTGAGTGGCAATCTTTTTGGCGTGATCGGTTATAGTTATGTTTTTATTATTTGGAGTTTTATTACGTTTTCAGCTTTATTCTTTGTTAATAAAATGAAGTGTCCGATCGATGTTAATGCTATCAAGGTTGATAATTAACCTCGAGTCTCATTCATGGAAAAGTACCATGCATTAATAATTCATTTTTGATTTAATATATATTTTTATAAGTTAAATACTTAGGGGTCTGGTTAGTTCCCCGATAAGTAAAAGGATATTAGAGTCTGATAGTTAAATATTGTTTTATAAAATAAATTAAGGCAGGCTATGGAAAGAAAAGATTTTCTTAAAAGAAGCGCATTAGCAATTGCGGCAACGGCATTCAATTTCACGGCTGCCGGGAATCTGGTTGCCAGAGGCAAAAGTAGTCCCGTGGTAAAAAAAGAAGGTGACCTTGTTGCTGTGATGGGTGGAAAGCCATCAGAAATGCTTAACCGCGCGGTAACAGAACTTGGTGGAATCAGTAATTATGTTAAGCCCGGGGATAAAGTTGTTGTAAAACCGAACATCGGTTGGGCAAAAACACCGGAAATGGCCGCAAACACAAATCCGGATGCTGTAGGGGAAATGGTTAAGCTGTGCATGGAAGCCGGAGCAAAAGAAGTTGTGATATTTGACCATACTTGTAATGACTGGCGTACCTGCTACGAAAAGAGTGGAATTGAAGAGGCCGGTAAAAAATATGGTGCTATAATCGTTCCCGGGAATGATAAGAGTTATTATAAAGAGGTTGATATTCCTGAAGGAATAATATTGAAAAAAGCTATGATTCATAAATCACTTCTTGAATGTGATGTTTGGTTTAATATGCCTGTCCTGAAGAATCATGGTGGTGCAAAAATGACTTTATCAATGAAAAACTATATGGGTATAGTCTGGGATCGCCAAATTTTTCACAGGGAAGGTTTGCAGCAGGCTATCGCTGATATTTGTACATTCGCAAAGAAACCTGCACTTAATATAATTGATGGCTACAGAACCCTTACGCAAAACGGTCCAATGGGTAAAGGTGTTGAAGATGTTCTGAATACAGGTGTTATGTTCGCGTCAAAAGATATTATTGCAGTTGATACTGCCGCGGTAAAATATTTTTCACAAATCAAAGAAATGAGTCTTGATGCGGTTTCACATATCGGATTGGGTGAAAAATTTAATCTTGGTACCACTAATCTTGATAATATGAATGTAAAACGGGTCAAGTTATAGGGTGAGAAAGATCAAGTTAAATCTGAATGCCATTCGCAGATGGTTAGCATTATTCATTTTTATTGTGAGTATTATTGCGATTACCAACCTTGTTGACAAACTGCCGGGAACTGAGATTTCAATTGCCGAAATTTTCAGATTGCAGTTTGTACCTGCTTTGATGGCAGGGAGTGCGGTGATTCTTCTTGTATTAATAATTGGAACCCTGATATTTGGCAGGATTTACTGTTCCTTAATTTGCCCATTGGGTATTTTACAGGATTTGATTGATCGGATAAATAGATTAAAAATAATTAAGCGGAATAGTTTTCAAAATATTAAGCTTAAAAAAGCTAACAGAGGTTATAATCCGGCATTAAACAAAACACGCTATTCAGTATTAGTGCTAACCGTTGTGTTATTTTTATCCGGAAGCAGTTTTCTAATACTCATGCTTGATCCATACTCTAATTTTGGCAGACTGAATGCTTCATTTGTAAGTCCGGTTATTGCGGTAATCAATAATTTTCTTGCGTCAATATTTAATATGTTTGACAACTATTATTTTGTCAAAGGTGAGTATCATTTGCCGGGCATAACAGCAGCTTTATTTTCTGTTACTGTTCTCGGAATTATTGTTTACATGGTGCGTAAGGGTGGAAGATTATGGTGTAATAGTGTTTGTCCGGTAGGTACTTTGCTCGGACTAATATCACGCTGGTCAATTTTAAAAATAAGGATTGATAACAGCGATTGTATTTCCTGTAATATGTGTGTTAAGGAATGTAAATGTCAATGTATTGATAGTGAAACAAACCGGATTGATCATTCAAGATGTGTAACCTGCTTCAATTGTATAGATAATTGCAGCACAGAAGCAATTTCATTTTCATATAGGCGCAAGAAGAAGCAAGATGGATAAATCAAGAAGAGAAGCGATAAAAAAAGGATTTTTACTTTTTATCGGAATTGCCGCGACACCTGTTATTGCGGTTGGGGAGAAAATTGAAGAATCTTCGGGTGAAAAGTTGCTGTATCCTCTTCCACCCGGTGCGATTTCTTTAGATAGATTTATAGAGAAGTGTACTGCGTGTCAATTATGTGTCAACCACTGCCCGACACACGTTTTAACGCCGGCTTTGTTCGAGAATGGCATACAGGGTTTTATGCAGCCGATTCTTAAATATGACGTCCATAAATTTTGTGAATTTGAATGTAAAATTTGTTCTGATGTTTGTCCGAATGAAGCGCTCGTAAAAATGCCAATTGAGGAGAAAAAGCTGGTTCAGATAGGACAGGCGAAACTTATTCTGGATAATTGTATAGTTGTAAAAAATAATAAGGCTTGCGGTGCATGTGCCGAACATTGCCCTACAAAAGCACTAAAAATGGTACCGTATAAAGGTGTTATTACTCAACCGGAAATTGTTGATCCCGATTTGTGTATAGGATGTGGCGCCTGCGAGTCTATTTGTCCGGTTCACAAGGAAGCTTTATACATAGAACGCAATATTGTGCATAAAATTGCCAAACCACCTTTGGTAGAGAAACAGGAACAGAAAGAAATAACTGATTTTGGATTTTAAGCTACGGATAATAGAATGAAACTCCTTTATAATTGTTTTGCCGGTATAAGCGGGGATATGAACCTGGCGGCTATGTTAGACCTGGGAATGGATGAAAATGTCTTACGTGAAGAACTGTCAAAATTGGGAATGGACGATGAATTTGTACTGGAAATCACCAGGGACGAACGCTCAGGTATCTACGGAACCAAAGTAAATGTGAAGCTAACAGCTGAAGAAACACATTCTCATTCTGATCATCATGGTGAACATTCCCATACGCATCATCACCATCATCATACACATGATCACAGCAGGAATTTTAATGATATTTCACTGCTCATAGACAACTCAAAACTCGAAAATAATATAAAACAAACCGCAAAAGATATTTTCCTTGAAATAGCCAAGGCGGAAGCTAAAGTTCATAATAAAAGTGTAAGTGATGTACACTTTCATGAAGTGGGCGCTGTTGATTCTATTGTGGACATAGTTGGAGCGGCAATTTGTTATCATAAGATGGGGATAAAGGAAATTGTTTCTACTCCACCGGAAATGGGGGGTGGTTTTGTCAAGTGTCAGCACGGACTCATGCCAGTTCCCGCGCCCGCAACAGTTGAAATATTGAAAGGAATTGAATGTACCACAGGCGCGGTTGATAAGGAAATGACAACACCGACCGGTGCAGCTATTCTAAAGGTTTTGGTGAACAAATTTGAGGCAAATCCGAATTATAGTATCAAAAGAACTGCTTATGGTGTTGGACACAGAGTGACAAAAATACCTAATCTGTTGAGATTATCCGAGATCACGGCCGAAAATGAGAATAACGAAAGCATTCAGAATGTGATAGATTGCAATATCGATGATATGACAGCCGAGAAAATAGCCTATCTCTCAGAAAAGTTGATGAATACAGGTGCTTTGGATGTAACTATTGCTCCAATAATAATGAAAAAGGGAAGACCGGCACACAAAATCTCGATACTTGTGACAGATGTTAAATTTGATGAATGCACCAACTTGTTGTTAAAAGAAAGTACAACAATCGGCTACAGATATTATAAAGTAAATAAAGTTGAATTACCTCGCGAGACTAAAGAAATATTCACTCCATGGGGTTTAGTTCACGAAAAAATAACGAAGTTACCGGATGGTTCAACTAAATCAAAATTAGAATTTGAGGATATCAAAAAAATTGCTGTCGAGCAGAATTATTCTCTGGAGGAAGCATACGGTTTAATCGTTGAATTTACAAATTCGCTATAGGAATGAATGGAAAGACTTGAAAGATATATTGCCGGATTTGATAAAGTAGCGATTGCGTTTTCGGCCGGAGTAGATAGTACTTTACTTGCTTTTGCAGCCAACAAGGTTTTGGGTAAAAACGCTCTCATCTATACTATTAAAACCCCGTATATGCCTGAATGGGAAATTAAATCTGCTGTAGAAATCGGCGAAAAATATGATTTCAACCTCAAGTTTATTGAACTGGAAACTCCTGAAAGCATAAATAATAATCCTGATAACAGGTGTTATCTATGCAAATCCGTATTGTTTAAGGAAATCATCCAAAAAGCAAATATGGAAAATGTGGATGTAATATTTGATGGCAGCAATGTTGATGACACAAAAGAAATTCGACCCGGAATGAGAGCTTTGCGTGAATTAGGTATTCGCAGTCCATTTATTGAGTTGAGTTTCAATAAGCATGAAATAAGGAGATTATCCAGGGAAACAGGTCTTCCCACCTGGGACACTCCTTCCAATGCGTGTCTTCTTACAAGACTTCCTTACGATTTTCAGGTTAACCCGGAATTACTTAAAAAAGTGGAGACTGCCGAAAATATTCTCAGAAAGAACGGTTATAATGATGTAAGAGTAAGACATCATGAAGAAATAGCCAGAATAGAATTACCAACATCAAAAATAGCCGTATTTATAAATGATGAGAACAGGGAAGTAATTATCGAGAATATTAAAGCTCTGGGTTATAAATTCGTAACACTTGATTTGGAAGGTTATAAAACTGGCAGTATGGGCGATGGAGAAAACAGATGATCAGTAGTGAGAAGATAGAAGCAATAAAGAATATTATCGAAAACTCGGGGATAACCAGAGATGAGTTGGTGGCAGCTTTGAATTCGGATAAATATGCGGATCTCAGTCATACATTACTTGATATTTCACGACAGGCAAGAAACGGTCAGCCTGAGGTGGTTTTTGGTGAGAATAAAACTGCTAAACAGATTTGTGAAATTATCTCCGCAATGAGAGAGAATGAAATTCCCGTTCTCGTTACAAGAGTAAGCGAGGAAAAATTGGAAGAGATTATTAAAAATATACCTGATGCTGTTTATTGTGAAATATCCCGGACTATAACAATCAAGGATGACGAGGCTATTCCAGATAATAAGGCAAAAGGGAATGTGAAAATTGTAACGGCAGGTACTTCTGACCTGAATGTGGCAATTGAAGCTCAAAAAACTTTACAAATAATGGGTTTCAAATCTGATATCATAAATGATGTTGGTGTTGCCGGTATTCATCGGTTATTTGCAAGACTGGAGGAAATAAAAAAAGCTGATGTTATTATTGTAATAGCAGGTATGGAAGGCGCACTGGCAAGTGTGATTGCAGGACTTGTTAGTCAGCCGGTTATTGCTGTGCCTACCAGTGTAGGTTACGGAGCAAATTTTAATGGAATATCAGCACTACTTGGTATGCTTACATCATGCAGTGGTGGTATAACAGTTGTGAATATAAATAATGGGTTCGGTGCAGCAAGCGCTGCTATAAGAATTTTAAATAAAATTAAACATAATGGAGATATAAAATGAATTTACTTACCTCTCTACTATTTATGCATCCGGGACACCACCACGATGGTAATTTCTGGAATCAATTAATCCACTTTGCTTCTACCTATTACGTATTTATCATCGCGGGATTGTTGGGATTATTTCTTGTCAAGAAGTTTCTGTTTAAGAAGCAGGCAGATTAGAAAGTTTTCTAAAGAGTATTATGAATTTTACCTGCTAAAATAACGGGGAAAGTAACTCAGGATTTTTGTTTCATATTTTTAGCTGTAATTCATTTCTTTTATAAGTAAGATAAGTTAAGTGAAACAAATTAGGGTTTGGTTCTTTATTTTGTTTTTGTTAAAACTTTCTTTTTTATAAAAAATCTATATGTTGTTTCTTAAATAATTTAGGCGAAATCGTTTGAATATTAAGAAAAAAATATTGCTCTCATTTGTTGGCCTCAATGATGCCGGAACTCTTGTAAGAGCCGAAGAGGGAACAATATTAACCGCTTTATCGGAAGAAAAATTTGATGGAGTAATTTTAATATGGAATGAAAATTCCAACAGTGATATTCCTTTCGTCAAAATAGTTAGCCATTTGACAGAGCAGATAAAATCCCGCAATCTTGCCAAAACCGTACAATCTTACGAAATAAATCTCACTGATGTTACAGATCATAACCTCATTTACTCTGAACTTTTAAGATTAACAGAGCGACTCGATAAATCCTCATCCAGGTTCTACACTGCCGCCATCTCATCGGGTACACCGTCAATGCAGGTTTGCTGGATATTGATGGCAGAATCCGGAGATTTTGCTTCAGAAAACCCGCTAAGACTGATACGTGTTCGTGAGAAAAGATTTGGTAAACCGATCATTAACGAAGTTAAACTTGATACATCTCTTCCAAAAATTATCAGACTTGAAGAAGAGAATAATCAGCTAAAAAAGCAGCTACTCCCTCAAATTAAAATAAATACTACTACCGGAAATGTGCTGATTGGTGACTTTGAAATACCATTCTCCCCAAATCAGTACGCTTATTACAGGTATTTCGCCAAGTGTGTTTTGGAAGATAAAGGATATATGAGGGTATCAGGCTTTTTTGTAGATAGAGTATTTCTAGAAACAATACACAGGTACCATGAAGAAACTTTCCCCGACCTTGATTTAATGAGGGAACCGTTAAAAGAACTCATTGAAAAAAATGGTGACTATCTTGTTACAAATTTCAGGAGCAACATCAGCAAAATAAATAAAGTGATTGAAAAGAGTTTGGTTGATTCCGGATTATGTGGACATTATAAAATAAATCAAAAGGGCGCTAGAGGAGCTAAAATGTACGGTTTGGAGATACCGGCAGAAAAAATAATCATAAATTGAAAATTGCCGTAATGTTGCCAAAATATTTACTGCTCAATATTGCTATATATTTGTGGTCAGTTAATAAAAAAAGAGAGAACAATGTTATACAGACTCGGATTTGAAAATTATAAATCATTCAAAGATTATACAGAACTGGAAATAAAACCAATTACAGTTTTTGTAGGACCAAACAGTGCAGGGAAAAGTTCGATCTTAAAACTGGTTAAATTGCTGGCTCAATCTGTGAATTACCCTAACCCAAAGGGTGGACTTAATCTAGATGGACCATACACAAAGATAGCAAATCAAAAAGAGTTGTATTCAAAATTGACAAAACAGAATAGTTTTTATGCGGCTATTTTAACTGAATACATTTTTGAAATGTTTCCCAATGTTTGTTATGATGAACATCCACTAATTGCTGAATTTGTATTTAATGATAAAATAACCAAAGTAATACAACATACTTCTACACCAGGCAAACTGAAAACCAGTAAGTACCTTCCAGCCTTAAGAGTTTCTGAATTTTTAATTAGTGATAGGATTACTGATAATGATATCAAAAAAGTTAAAAGAAAATTGAAAAAAAAATTTCAGGAAAAATTTAGTAATGAGCTTTTTGAAAAATTAAAGAAAGGCCTAAAAAAAGATTTTCTTTGTCCTTCGGTTAGTGAAATTATCGATACAGTTGTTGATGTTGAGCTAAAAACAGAACGTAATTTTTTTCTACATCCAATGGGTCTTAGGTACGTATTCGGTGCAATTTCCCATACTGGAATTAAAAAAGATTACAAGCGGTATTGTAAAGAAATTCCTGATAGTTTTGATATATCTAAATATGAAGTGTCGAGTGAAATCTTTTACCCAAAATCGGTAGCATCATTAGTAAATGATATTCAGAAATTAATAATTGCTTTAGAATCTGCTTCAAATGAGGACGAAATTGTTGGTATATCTTCAAAAATTTTAAAAAACATTGGTTATTTGGCCTTGGAAACATTTATTGAGAATATAACTCAAAATGATGAAATCCAGCGTTTAATAAATTATAATGAGAGCTTGCAAGATACATTTAAAAGCTTTATAAACATACCGCCATTGAGGGAGCATCCACATGCCTACTATGATGTTACAAATTTGAAAAATTATTTGGGTTTGCCTGAACACATTAATGCTGAAATGATCACAAGTCCCGAATTTTTTAATAATTTGAATTACTTGTTAAAATTGTTAGGGTTTACTTATCAAATTTCTATAAAACAAATAAATCCTTCGAAATTTGCGGATCAACTTTATTATCTGGAACTTGTTGACTTAACCAGTAATAAACACGTAAAGATTAATAATGTGGGATTTGGTATTTCTCAAGTCTTACCTATTTTGGTCTCCTTATTAATTGGTGAAAAATCCATTACTATTATTGAACAACCAGAATTGCATCTACATCCTAATTCACAATTTGAACTAAGTCAATTGTTCTCAGTAATTTATTCAGATTATGAAGCTATTGGTTCTGAACACCCTTCGTATGGTAGATATTTAATTGAAACACATTCCGAACATTTTATCAGAGGTTTACAAGTTCAGGTTGCTGAGAAAAAACTTAAGGCTGAAGATATTGCTATACACTATGTTTCAAAAGACGAAACAGGGTGCAGCCATGTTAAGATAATGGAATTGGATGAGAAGGGTTTCTTTAAAGAAGAATGGCCTGAAGGATTTATGGATATAGCATACAAAGCTTCCAAAAAAATGTTGTTTGGAGGTTAGATGAATCAGGAAATAGTTATTACCGATAATCTTATTGATTATTTTGAGAATAATCCTTTAACCTTTACAAATATAACCTCCAAATTGCTCGTTGATATAATTGAACAAAATAAAATCTGTGATACCAAAAACAGAGATATTTTTTCATCGATTGTCAAAAAGATTGATACCCTATCAAATAAAAATATTCAGCAGGCATATTTTAATTTGTTTGAGAATTGGTTAGCATCCTCGCGAATCATAGAGTGTAACGAAAATAATCATGAAAGTATTGCTCTAAACTCTAAAGACTGTATCCTTTTAGATTGCGATTTAAAAGAAAATCAAATCAGAAAAAAAGCTATTAAACAACCTGAACTGGAATTCCACAACGATAAAAGTTTTATCAAGCCTGAACCATCGCAAAGATTAAAAAATCTTCCTTTTGAGCTAAAACTTGAAAAAGATATACCATACGATCTCGTAAAAATATTGGAGCCTTTTTTAAGGGGGAGCGGTGAGATTATTCTTAAAGACCCATATTTATATAATTCCAAAGCTTTATTTAACCTGAGGAACATATTAAAAAATGTGGAATCGAGGGAATTTAAAATTATCACATATTCGAAGCATTATTACTTGAATCATGGAGGTAATGAAAAAGATTATCATGAATTTGAAAAATGCATTAAGGAATTTAGAAAAGTTGGTTACAAGGTATCAATTGAAAATTACAAAGCAGGGGGGCATAAGGAAAGGTTTATTAAAACAGAGAAAGTTGTAATAACACTACCCGGTGGTTTAGATTTTTTTGATAACGAGGGGAAGCCTAATCTCAAGTATGAAAATGAAGAGGCTTATCTCCGCGTTGATTTTATTAAATTAATTTAATCAAATCAAATGATGAATTGAATATCATATCTATCTCACATCGACTAATGGAGACCAACCAACAATAAAATTCAAATCCTCTAACTGGGTTCCCGCTTTTGCGGAAATGACAATGAAAAATTAACTTAATCCTTTAAAAAAGAAGAAAGGCTTCCAAAAAAATGAAAGCCTTTTGCGGAGAGGGCGGGATTCGAACCCGCGATACCCCGTTAGAAGTATGACGGTTTAGCAAACCGTTGGTTTCAGCCACTCACCCACCTCTCCGTGACATAGTGACCTAGTCAATAATGTAAACCGAAATATATAAAGAATAGCGCCAAAACAAAAATAAAAATCGTAATAATTCGTAAATATTTTTATCTTTCGATAACAATAAATCCGGGGTGGAAAAATGAAAAAAATTACTTTTAGTATTCTGTTTTTATTTTTGATTTCTTTGTCGAATCTGATGGCAATTAGCGGTGATCAGGAAGAACGTAAACTGTCCGAATTCTCGGATATTGAAATATCGGGCGCATTTACAGTAAAGATAATTGTTGGCGAAGAGCAGGAAGTGATCGTTGAAACAAAAGATCCTGACCATCTGGACAATGTCATTACAAAAGTTAAAGGGTCATCCTTAATAGTTGAAATGGAAAAATCATGGTTTCAGGATTTCGAGGCGAAGATTTTCGTTAAAGTGAAAAAATTGGAAACAATTCAATCTTCTGGAGCAAATTCGATTAAAGTGCGGGGTATCGACACGGATCGTTTTAAATTAAGTAATAATGGTGCCGGCTCAATCGATCTTGAAGGAAAAGCGGATTATGTATTGTTCAGCGTATCCGGGGCAGCTTCCATTGACGCTAAAGATTTGAAAGCTGAAGATGTTAAGATTAATATAAGTGGTGCTGCTAATGCCAGTGTTTATGCCTCTGAATCTGTTTCAGGCGATGTAAGTGGCGTTGCTAATTTGAATTATTACGGTAATCCCAGGCATGTGGATGTTGATGATTCAGGTATGGGTAGTGTAAACAGGCGATAATATGATTAAAATTGGTATTCTTGGTGGTGGACAGTTAGCCCGTATGTCCTCTTATCAGGCAACAAGAATGGGCTTTGAAGTTATCATACTGGAGAAGAAAGCAAATTCTCCTGCGGGTCAGGTTTCTCAAAAAGAATTTACAGGATGGGTTGATAATCCTGAGGTTCTCGAAAAATTTGTAAAGTCCTGCGACGTAATTACGCTTGAAAACGAATTTATAGACTATAAATATCTTGAGAAGATTGAAGAAATGGGAGTCCCTGTTTACCCGTCTTCAAGAACTATTAGTCTGATTCAAGATAAGTTAGTACAGAAAAATACCTTTGCGAATTCAAATTTGCCTGTTCCAAAATTCATTGAGGTTTCTGAAGGTGTAACTTTTGATAATATTCAAGCTGAACTTGGGTCAAGATTTGTTCTAAAATCGAGAACTATGGGTTACGATGGTTATGGTAACGCGCTTGTGACTGATGAATTATCATTTCAGGCTGGACTTGAAAAACTGTCCGGAAGGGGATCTGCGCTTATGGCAGAGGAATTTGTACCCTTCCTCAAAGAACTCGCTGTAATGGTAGTAAGAACGGAGCAGGAGATCAAGTGTTATCCGGTAATTGAGACAATCCAGAAAGACCATATATGTCATACTGTTATCGCACCTGCAAAGGTAAATGAATCTGTTAGTAAAAATGTAATGGATATAGCTGTTCACGCAGTTGAATCAGTAGAAGGAATTGGAATATTCGGTGTTGAATTATTTTTACTTGAATCGGGTGAAGTACTGATAAATGAGATGGCTCCACGTCCGCATAATTCCGGACATTATACTATAGAGGCCTGTATTACATCGCAATTCGAAAATCACATAAGAGCTGTTTGTAATCTACCCCTTGGCTCAGTCGACATGGTCAAACCGGTCGCTGTTATGGTTAATCTGCTTGGAGGAAGAACAGGAGATGGTGTACCTTCAAATTACAATTCTGCCTTGAATGATCCCGATGTAAAACTGCATATTTATGGTAAATCTGATTCAAGACCCGGACGAAAAATGGGTCATATTACAATGCTTGGTGATAATAGTGAAAAGATTTTTGAAAGACTTACTGATATTGAAAATATTATTGATATTTAGGTGGAGTTTATGAGAGAAGCA
The DNA here is from genome assembly GCA_022181065.1 of Melioribacteraceae bacterium. Lineage (GTDB taxonomy): Bacteria > Bacteroidota > Ignavibacteria > Ignavibacteriales > Melioribacteraceae > BQMY01. Next base: position 18,117 of record BQMY01000115.1, read on the forward strand.
AATCCGAAAGTTGGAATTATTATGGGCAGCGACAGCGATTTCCCAACCATGAATGCTGCTGTAGAAATTATGAAAGATTTTGGTGTCCCTTTCGAAGTAAAGGTGGTTTCTGCTCACCGAACACCTGATGTTATGCGTGAATATGGTTCTACCGCGCATGAAAGGGGGATAAAGGTGATCATTGCCGGTGCCGGTGGAGCCGCGCATCTTCCGGGAATGACTGCATCATATACACCATTACCGGTTATTGGAGTTCCTGTGAAAAGCAGTACGCTTTCAGGAGTAGATTCCTTATATAGTATTGTACAGATGCCCGGAGGAGTTCCAGTTGCTACGGTCGCGATAGGTCAGGCAAAAAATGCCGGTTTATTGGCAGTTCAAATTTTGGCGACAAATGATGAAACTCTGCAAAACAAAATGATTGCTTATAAAAGCAAAATGGCTGAAGAATCAATGGCAAAGAACTCCAATCTGAAATATTAGTTCAGAGCTATTATAAATTCGAATCAATAGATCCGCAACACAAAACCACGAGTTATTTTCCTTAAAAAGCAAATAGAGAAATATTTCCTGATTTTCTTATTCTTTAGAGTAAAGAGAATAACTCTTCTTAATTATAGGAATGGTCTTCTCTAAAAGGCATCAGCACTCCATTAAAATTCTAGATTATTTACGAATATTAAATATTTCAAGTTTGGCATGTAAATTGCGTTAACCATTTCAAATAATCAAAGCTTGGTGAAGAAATTATAGGTATCCAAATGCATGATCACATCTTTAACAACTACACTGCCAAAGACAGAGGAAATCTAATCGGGTTATTACAGGATGTACAGGAAATTTACGGGTATTTACCGGAAATAGCTATGCAGGATATAGCTGACTTCCTTGACATGCCTTTAAGTGGAATTTATGGTGTGGCTACTTTTTACAATCAATTCAGATTAACACCATTAGGTAAAAACATTATCCGGGTATGCCGAGGAACAGCTTGCCACGTTAAAGGTTCAAATGATGTTCTTACTGCTCTTGAAATTGAACTTGGTGTTAATGCCGGAGAAACAACAAGGGATAAATTGTTTACTCTTGAGACGGTAGCTTGTATCGGCGCTTGCAGTATTGCACCGGTTATTAATATTAATGAAGAGTATTATGGCAGATTGGCTGTAAAAGAAATTCCAAAAATAATTAACAAATACAAGAGAGAAGCCAAAGCCCTCGAAAAAAGTACTCAAGAATCAGAGAATAAAAACGCGAGTGTGAAATGAATACATTTTTAGAATTATTAGGGATGGATGGTAAAGGGCACTCACCGGAAAATCCGGTTCCTGAGTTTGTAGCCAGTTGTACAGGTGGTCCTTTAACTGAACTTAATCCTGAATTGGAAAAAAAGATTGCTGACTTAAATAAGAGTTTAAGATACGAAGTTCATGAAGAGCCTGTGATATTTGTCGGTGCTGATACCTCAGGTTTGGCGACAGGCGCGGGTAAAGTGCTTGACGCATTGCACGCGGAAATCGCAGCACAAGGTATCAATGCAAAAGTAATTAAAACAGGTGGTTATGGTTATGGTGCAATTGAACCAACGGTCGATGTGAAACTGCCAGGTAAGGAAAGAATTATTTATTCCGAAATAACACCAAAAGATATTCCGGCGTTGCTAAAGACTACAATTACTGAAAAAGCGATATACGAAAAGAAAGTTTATGCTTCACATGGTGAGGAAACACCGGGTGTTGAAAAAATATGGGATAAACCATATTTCAAAAATCAGATGCGTGTTGTCTTGAAAAACTGCGGAATAATTAACCCTGATTCTATTGATGAATATATTGCGGCAGGTGGTTTTAAGGGTCTTGATAAAGCTTTAAGACTTATGACACCTGAAGAAGTTGTTGCAGAAGTAAAAGAAGCAGGGTTAAGAGGACGCGGCGGCGGCGGTTTCCCAACAGGTATTAAATGGGAATTAGCGCTGAAGGAAAAAGCTGATCAGAAATATTTGGTTTGTAATGCCGATGAAGGTGACCCGGGCGCTTTTATGGATCGTTCAATTCTTGAAGGTGACCCATTCCAGTTGGTTGAAGGTATGATAATAGCGGCATACGCGATTGGTGCTTCATTTGGATATATATATTGTCGCGCGGAATATCCGCTTGCGATTAGAAGATTGGAAAACACCATTAAGTTGTGCAAACAGTATGGCTTGTTAGGTGAAAATATACTTGGTTCCGGTTTTAACTTTTCGTTAAAAATCAAAAAAGGAGCAGGTGCTTTTGTCTGTGGCGAAGAAACAGCACTACTTGCTTCAATTGAAGGTAAACGCGGTATGCCACGACCTCGTCCCCCTTATCCGTCAGTTTCAGGATTGTGGGGTAAACCAACCTGTATCAACAATGTTGAGACACTTGCCAATGTTGCCACAGTTATCAGTCAAGGCAGCGAATGGTTCAGCTCATTAGGAACAAAATCAAGCAAAGGTACAAAAGTATTCGCTTTATCCGGCAAGATTACTAACTCAGGTTTGGTGGAAGTTCCGATGGGTGTAACTTTGCGCGAAGTAGTTTTTGATATCGGTGGTGGAATACCTGATGGTAAAAAATTCAAAGCGGTTCAGATTGGTGGTCCTTCCGGTGGTTGTTTACCTGATCAGGTACTTGATACTGAAGTAGATTATGAATCTCTGAAAAGTGTAGGCGCGATGATGGGCTCCGGTGGTTTTGTTGTAATGGATGAAGATACTTGTATGGTTGATGTTGCCAAGTTCTTCCTGACATTTATTCAGAATGAGTCTTGCGGTAAATGTGTACCATGTCGTGAGGGAACAAAAAGAATGCTCGAAATTATTGAGAGAATTTCGAAAAGTTATAAAAGTACTGAAAACAAACTTGACCAGCTTCAAAGGTTTAAAGGTATAATACACTTAAAACGTCTTGCTGAAGTAATAAAAGATACTTCACTATGCGGATTGGGTCAAAGTGCGCCAAATCCTGTTCTTTCAGGATTACGCTACTTTAAAGAAGAATATGATGAACATATTTTTGACCGTCGTTGCTCGGCAGGAGTATGTAAAGAATTGCTAACATTCAGCATAAATACAGATGCATGTTCCGGCTGTGGTCTTTGCGCCAGAAAATGTTCAGTTGATGCTATCATTGGTGATAAAAAACAACCGCATCACATAATCGAGAGCAAATGTATTAAGTGTGGTATGTGTGTCGAAACATGTCGCTTTGATGCAATACTTGTTAGTTAACTTTTAGAAATATGAATTTGGGAGTTAAAATGGTTGAGTTGACCATAAATAATATAAAAGTAAAAGCAGAAGAGGGAATGACCATCCTTGATGCTGCCAAGTCAGTTGGTATAAATATTCCTACTCTTTGTCACATGAAAGATCTATTTCCCACAGGCGCGTGCAGGATTTGTGTTGTTGAAGTTGAAGGTATGAGAGGTTTGATTCCATCATGCGCCTATCCTGTTGCCGAAGGGATGAAAGTTGATACTAACTCGGCAAGAGTGAGAACCTCGAGAAAAACTATTGTTGAGTTACTTGTAGAAAATCACCCGCAGGATTGTTTGATATGTGTTAGAAATAAAAACTGCGAACTTCAGGATCTATCAGAAAAATATGGATTGCGTGAACACAGGTTTGTTGGAGAGAAGAAGGACCATGCGATAGATATCTCTTCACCTTCAATGGAACGTGATCCGGCTAAATGTATCCTCTGCGGCAGATGTGTGAGAACTTGTAATGAGATACAGAAAGTTGGCGCGATTGATTTCACTAATCGCGGTTTCCAGAGTAATGTTACAACACCTTACAACAAAGGTTTGAATGTTAGTGACTGTATCTTGTGCGGGCAGTGTATTCTTGTTTGTCCTACTGCGGCACTCCGAGAAAAAAGTCATGCAAAAGAAGTTGTAAGCGCTATCAATGACAAGAAAAAATATTGTGTAGTACAAATAGCTCCAGCTGTTCGCGCCACTTTGGGTGAAGAATATAATCTTCCGCTTGGTGCAAATGTAACGGGACAAATTGTTACCGGTTTAAGAAGATTAGGATTTAAAAAAGTATTTGATACCAACTTCAGTGCTGACCTTACCATTATGGAAGAAGCAACAGAATTTCTAAACAGAGTTGAGAATAATGGTGTTCTGCCTATGTTCACAAGCTGCTGCCCCGGTTGGGTAAAATACATTGAACAAGACAAACCTGAGCTTTTGGATCATGTTTCGTCTTGTAAATCTCCTCATGAGATGGAAGGCGCAGTTCTCAAGACTTACTACGCTAAAAAAATGGGTATTGATCCGAAAGACATGTTCGTTGTTTCAATTATGCCATGTACAGTTAAAAAGTTCGAATCAAACCGTCCGGAACTTTCCGAAGAACACAATCCTGATGTTGATGCTGTATTAACTACTAGAGAACTTGTAAGGTTATTCAACATGGCAGGTATTGATTTTAATGATTTGCCGGAAGAAGATTTTGATCATCCGTTGGGTGAATCAACCGGTGCAGCTGTTATATTTGGTACTTCAGGTGGTGTTATGGAAGCTGCTGTAAGAACTGCTTATAATATGCTTACTAAAAAAGAACTCGAAACGCTTGAGTTGAACGCGATAAGAGGCAATGATGGCATTAAAGAAGCAGAGCTTGATATTGAAGGCACCAAAGTAAATGTAGCTGTTGTTAATGGTATTGGCAATGTTGACAAGGTACTGGATGATATTAAACAGGGTAAATCGAAATATCATTTTGTTGAAGTGATGGCTTGCCCTGGCGGCTGTATAAATGGAGGCGGTCAGCCTATCCATCAGAAACCTGAAAAAATAAAAAAACGTATTCAGGCTCTTTATGAAATAGATGAAAAGATGAAGTTTAGAAGATCTCATGAAAACGAAAGCGTTCAGAAATTGTATGAAGAGTTTCTGGGTGAACCCAACAGCCACAAATCGCACGAATTGCTACATACCAGGTATGTTAACAGACGCGAAATATTGGGAAAAGGTAAACGTTGATTCAGTTTCTATGTTTGGTTTTATTACAAGGGTTGTCGTATGATAACCCTTTATTCTAACAACAAAGGGAAAAGAAATGACAAACATAGTCACCACAATCGGTCAGAAATGCAGAAGATGTTATTCCTGCATCAGGGAATGCCCGGCAACCGCCATAAAGGTAATGAACGGACAGGCTGTTGTAATTAACGACAGATGTATAAGTTGTGGTCATTGTGTTACAGTTTGCTCCCAACATGCAAAAGAAATCCACAGCGACATCGACAAAGTATTATATGATATTCTTCCCACAGGTAATGCGGTTATCATAATTGCGCCGGCTTTTGCTGCTTCTTTCCCCGATAATTATAATAAACTCCCTACAGCATTGCGACATGCCGGATTTAATCAGGTGTGCGAAACCGCGTTTGGCGCTGATCTTGTCAGCAATGTTTATAAAAAGTATTTTGAAGAGAATTCTGATAAAACCATTATTAGTTCACCCTGCCCGGCAATCTATAATTATATTGAAAAGTATTTTGTAGAATTATTGCCCAATCTGGCAAAAGTTGTTTCGCCGATGATAGCGATGGGAAGGTATTTGAAGAACCAACTGGGCGAATCGACCAAGGTTGTGTTCGCGGGACCATGTGTCGCCAAAAAAAGTGAATACCTTGATGCCGGAGTTGATGACGCTATTGATGCGGTTCTAACTTTTTCCGAGTTGAAAGAGATTTTCAGTACGTTGAGGATATCCATTGATGAACTTGAAGAATCAAAAATGGATCCTCCATACGCCAATATTGGTAAATCATTTTCACTTGCAGGCGGACTCTTAAAAACCGCTGAAATCAATGGCGATATTCTCGCGAAAGATATAATTGTTGTTGAAGGGATGGAGAAAGTTAAAGAGGTTATAAAAGATATAGCAAACAACAAAATAAATTCGAAGTTTGTAGATATTCTGTTTTGCGAGGGGTGTATCAGCGGACCTGCAGTTGACAGCGAGTTAAACTACTATTCACGACGTGAGAAGGTAATTAATTACATTGATGAACATATCCAGGATGTTGATAAAAACGTTTGGAGATCTGATCTGTTTAATAGTAGAGGAATAAATCTTGGCAGGGAGTTCGCGGATAAAAATCAGCGCAGACCGATGCCCGGTGAAACAAAAATTAAAGAGATTCTTGCAAAAACTGAAAAGGTAAGAAAAGAGGATGAGCTTAACTGCGGTGCATGCGGTTATCCAAGTTGTCGCGAGTATGCTGTTGCGGTTGCAAAGGGATTAGCTGAAGAGGATATGTGTCTTCCTTATCTGATCGAAAAACTGGAGATAGCTAACGCCGAGTTGAAGAACACTCAGGATCAATTACAGAATGCTGAAAAACTGGCTTCAATAGGTCAGCTTGCCGCCGGAGTAGCTCATGAAATCAATAATCCGCTTGGTACAATAATGTTATACTCTTCTATGCTACGAAGAGACATTGAAGCAAAAAAATGCACTGAACAAAATGTTGATGATTTAAGGATGATAATTGATGAGGCAAACAGATGTAAAAATATTGTTGCGAATTTACTGAATTTTGCACGTCATGGTAAACTCAAGATAAGTTTGATAAGTCCGCTTGAGATTGTAGATTCAATTGTTAAATCTGTGAAGATCAAACCGGATTGTAAAGATATAAATTTCAATTTAAATGAAAAGATAGGCGATTTAAAGATTGAAGGTGATAAGGATCAGGTAAAACAGGTATTGTTGAATTTAATTAATAATGCATGCGAAGCTATGGATGATGTCAAGATGAGAAATGTCACTATCAATCTGGAAGAAAAGGATGATTATTTCGTTGCTGATATAATAGATACCGGTTGTGGCATACCGGAAGATAATATGAAAAAACTTTTTACACCGTTTTTTACAACAAAAAAAATGGGAAAAGGTACAGGTCTCGGATTGGCGATCAGTTACGGAATAATCAAAATGCACAGGGGAGATATAAAAGTAAAAAGCACAGTTGGTGCCGGTACTATTTTTACAATAAAACTTCCTGTTAAACTTTCACATCAGAAAACAATATTGAATTAAGGAGTATATAAAATGACTATTCAGGAAAGAGTAAAAAAAATTCTGCTTGTTGATGACGATTTTGATTTGCTGGAACAGAATAAGCTTTTGCTCGAGTCAAGAGGTTTTACAGTAGTAACCGCGGATTCAGGAAGCGCGGGTTTTGAAACTTTCAAGAAAGAAATGCCAGACGCGGCAATCGTTGATTTAATTATGGAAGAGCATGACGCCGGATTTGTATTGTGCCATAGAATTAAAGGTACCAAATACGGTAAAAGAATTCCGGTACTTATGCTTACATCGGCAACTTATGATACAGGTTTCAAGTTTGGCGCGGGTACTGATGAAGAGAAAGAATGGATTAAATGTGACGGTATCCTTAACAAACCTGTAATTGTTGAAGAATTACTCACAAAATTGGAAGATTTTTTTGAATAACCGAAAATAATTGTTTTATAATTAATAAAGTTCTTTATAAGTTTAAGATACAAAAATCTTATTAATGGTTTGGAAGACAGAAATCCGTACATACTGATTGTAGATGACGAAAGAGGTCTTCGCCTTGGAACTCAAAGGCTGCTTCAAAGTGAAGACTTCACTGTCGATACTGCAGAAAATGGTACCGAAGGTATTTTATTGGGTACCAGGAATGACTATGATCTCGCTATTATAGACATGAAAATGCCCGATATTGATGGACTTGAAGTATTAAAGGAAATCAAAAAGGCTCGTCCTAATACTGTATGTTTTATCGCTACCGCGTTTGCGAGTTACGATACTGCCATTGAAGCTACCAGAATAGGGGCTTACAGTTACATTCCAAAACCATTTACACCGGAAGAACTGCTTCATCAACTTGAAAAAGGTTACAACCAGCGTGTTTTAACAATTGAAGCGGAAAAATTAAGAAAAGAAAGGGAAGAACGACTCCTCGAACTTGCAAGTGAGCAGAGCAGATTGAAGACTATCATTAATTCCATCTCGGGTGGAGTGTTAGTAGTCAATAAGTCCGGGGAAGTGGTTTATTTTAATAATGCCGCTCTTAAAAACCTCAATCTCGATAGCCTCACCATAGGTCAGTATATTCTCGATAAAATTCCGGAAAAAGCTACTGAAATAGTTTCCGGTTTTATTGATGGCGCTACGGCCGAAAACCTTACAAAATCAATACAGATAGAACTTATCAAGGATACGCTTTTTGTTGAGATTATCTGCAGCACAGTATTAAACAATGACAGTTCATTTGCCGGTGTGGTTCTGATCATCAGAAACATAACCGAAATGAAAAAGATTGAACTGGTAAAATCGCAGTTTGTTTCTATGGTTGCTCATGAACTCAAAACACCGGTCGCGGCAGTTCAGGGTTTTCTCAAGATAATCCTTGATGATTCAATTCCAATAACCGAAGATCAGCAGAGGGAATACCTTTCCCGGTCAGTGGGAAGATTGCAAGGTCTTCTGGACCTGGTTAACGATTTGTTAGATATCTCAAGAATGGAATTGAAAACAAAACAGCGGGAACTTGGTTCTCTGAGATTAAAAGAGATATTGGAATCTACAGTTCAATTTTTGAAGTTTGAGTGTGAACATAAAAATATTCAGGTTATTTCCGGTATTCCTGATAATCTACCTGTTTTGCACGCCGATCATAACGAATTAACAAGACTCTTTACTAACATAATCAGTAATGCGATTAAGTATAATATAGAAAACGGTAAAATATTTATTACTGTCACCGAAGAAAAACATTATCTCGTCATAGCTATTTCTGATACAGGGATTGGTTTGAAAGAAGAAGACCGCAAGAAGCTATTCCATGAGTTTTTCAGAGCAAAAAATGAAAAAACACGTGGAATTAGTGGTACCGGATTAGGATTGACGATTGTTCAGCGAATTGTTGACAGTTATCATGGAAAAATTACCGTTGAAAGTGAGTACGGAAAAGGTTCAACCTTTAAAATATATTTACCTAAAACTAACAAATAAGTACTTAACAGTGGGAGAAAATATGGCACTTATTGCAATTATTGATGATGATCCGGATATCATCGAAGCCAGTAGTCTTGTTCTTAAGTCAAAAGGTTATGAAGTTGTAACAGCTTCAAACCCGGATGACGGCTTCAAGATAGTAACAGAAAACAACCCGGATTTAATTATCCTTGATGTAATGATGGATGAACCGGATGACGGTTTTTTCCTGGCGCAGAAATTTAAAAGAAACAATATCACTACACCAATACTGATGTACACATCAGTTTCAAAAACGATTGGTTTTGAGTTTGGTTCAGGCGACATGGTACCGGTTGAGGATTTTGTTGAAAAACCAATATCACCCGATCAATTAATTGAAAAAGTTAAAAACTTACTTAAATAACCGGGAGGAGTGATAATGTTAGTGGTAGAAAAAAATTCTCTTACCGCTGAAATAGAAGCTATGGTAGAAAAATACGGTAACTCACGCTCATCGTTGCTTCCTATTTTACAAGATGTTCAGAGAAATCATAAATTCGTTTCGGAATTCGCTCAACAGGAAGTAGCCAGATTACTGGATATTCATCCTGTTGAAGTTTACAGTGTTATTTCATTCTATTCTTTCCTTCATTCTAAACCTATGGGCAGAAATATTGTCAGACTTTGTCAAACGATTACTTGTGACATGATGGGTAAAGTAAATGTAGCGAAAGCCATTGAAAGGGAACTTGGTATTTCTTTCGGTGAAACAACAAAAGATAACAAATTTACTCTCGAATATGCCAACTGCCTCGGTATGTGTGATCAGGGTCCCGCAATGCTGGTAAATGATAAAATTTATCCGCGTCTCACACCTGAAAAAGCAGTTGAAATTCTTAATGAGATAGGGTGAGGTTAACATGGATGAAAATAAAATAGCAAGAGATGGAGCAGTTATATTTTCTGAATATACTCGCGGTGAAGTAATTAAAAAAGTAGTAGAACTTAACCGTGATGATATACTGTTCGAACTAAAGGAATCTAAACTGAAAGGTAGAGGAGGAGCCGGATTTCCTACATCTACCAAATGGATGCTTACCGCAGCTGCTAAAGCGGATAACAAGTACGTAATATGCAATGCGGATGAAGGCGAACCGGGTACATTTAAAGACAGAGTTTTGTTGCTGGAATATCCTGAGCTTGTTTTTGACGGTATGGTTATAGGCGGTTATACAGTAGGCGCAAAATACGGTATCGTTTACCTTCGTGGTGAATATGAATATATGCTTAAATCTCTTCAGGATTATCTTGAAGCTATGCGTAATGAGAATCTTCTTGGTAAAAACATCTGCGGTAAAGAAGGTTTTGATTTCGATATAGAGATCAGACTTGGTTCCGGCGCGTATGTTTGTGGTGAAGAAACTGCTTTGATTGAATCACTCGAAGGCGCGAGAGGCGAAGCAAGAAATCGTCCTCCATATCCTGTTAATACAGGTTTTATGGGCAGACCTACTTCTGTAAATAATGTTGAAACATTTGCCTCGGTTGTACACATTGTAACCAAAGGCGGACAGTGGTTTAAGCAGCATGGAACAGATAAATCAACAGGTTCAAAATTATTCTCGGTATCCGGAGATTGCGCAAACCCCGGAGTGTATGAATTACCATGGGGTACTACAATTAACGAATTATTGGATAAAGTTGGTGCTGTTAATACAAAGGCAGTACAGGTTGGTGGCGCCTCCGGTGTATGTCTCTCAAAAGATCAGTTTGAAAGACAGCTAGCCTATGAAGATGCTGGTACCGGTGGTTCAATAATGATTTTTAATGAATCACGTGATATGGTTCATGTACTTAAAAACTTCATGGAATTTTTTGTTGAAGAAAGTTGCGGACAGTGTACACCTTGCCGTATTGGTAATGTAAAACTTCTTGAAGGAGTTGAAATGATCGAAAAAGGTGAATACACCTTCAGATATATCAATCAACTCAAGGAATTGGGCGCTACTATGCAGGTTGCCTCAAAATGTGGTTTGGGTCAATCAAGCCCTAACTCATTTATTTCTATTTTAGAAAACTTTAAGGAAGAAATTTTCAATAATGGTAACGGAGGTACTAATGGAAAATAAAGACACACAAAGGGCTCCTGTCAGCCAGAAGCCTCATTCAGTCGATAAACCTGCCGATACCACTACTATTGGCGGAACAATCTCGATTGAAATAAACAACGAAAAACATACAGTGCCTCTGGGTACTACTATATTAGACGCTTGTAAAATGACTGGAATTCATGTTCCAACTTTATGCCATCATGATGATTTATGCATTGCGGGGGTTTGTCGTGTATGTATGGTTGAAGTTGAAGGTATGAGAACCTTGCAGGCTTCCTGTGCTTTCCCAATCACATCTCCAATTAAAATTCATACTTCCACACCTATGGTAAGAAAAGCACGCCGTCATGTGATAGATTTAATGCTGAGTGAGCATCACGGTGAATGTTATTCATGTGTTAGAAATAATAATTGCGAATTGCAATCACTTGCCAATGAATATGGTGTAGATAAATATACATTTGGTCATGTCGAAAAATCACGTTTTGAGATTGATAACTCATCATTCTCTGTAATTCGTGACATGGATAAATGCGTTCTTTGTAAACGTTGTGTGAGAACCTGTATCGATCTTCAGGAGGTTGGAGTTCTCGAATCAGTTGACAGAGGAGACAAAACTCATATCAGCACATTCATGGAAAAAGACCTTGCTGATGTTATTTGTATTAACTGCGGTCAGTGTATTAACAGATGTCCTACCGGCGCATTACATGCAAACGATCCATCCGATGATATCTGGAACGCTATAGATGATCCGAAAAAGCATGTTGTTATTCAGACAGCACCTTCACCTCGCGCCGCAATTGGTGAAGAATTTGGTCTTGAAGCAGGTCATTCAATGACTCAGGAACTGAATACCGCGTTAAGACGAATTGGTTTTAATGCTGTTTTCGATACTAACTTCACCGCTGACCTGACAATTATTGAAGAGGGTACAGAGCTTATTATCAGATTATTCAAAGCTCTTGTTGAAAAAGATGAAACAGTTGCTCTTCCTCAGTTTACATCGTGTTCACCAGGGTGGGTAAAATATCTTGAACATTATTATCCTGAATATGTTGATAACCTGTCATCAGCAAAATCTCCTCAGCAGATGTTTGGCGCATTGATAAAAACTTTCTATGCCGAGAAAGCTGGAATTGATCCTAAAGATATGATTTCTGTTGCGGTCATGCCTTGTTCTGCCAAGAAGTTCGAATGTAACAGACCGGAGATGGCAGATTCCGGTTATCAGGATGTTGATTACGGTCTCACAACAAGAGAACTTGCAAAAATGATCAAGGAAGCAGGTATAAATCTTCCTGAAATGCCAAAAACTCATTTTGATAATCCTTTTGGTGACGCATCAGGCGCGGGTCTTATATTTGGTGCGACCGGTGGTGTTATGGAGGCTGCGATTCGTACTATCGTAGAATTCGTACTTGGTAAAAAAGCCGAAGATGTTTTTGAAAAAGCGAATGTAATTCCTGTTCGTGGGTTCGAAGGTGTTAAATATTACGAAATACCTCTTGGTGATCAATTTGGACCAGTTCCAGCATTGATTCAACATCTTGTTCCAAACTGGGATTGGTTAGCCGGCGCTACTTTGAAAGTCGCGGTGGCTCATGGTACAGCAAACGCCAAAAAAATCATGGAAGACATCAAAGCGGGCGGTAAATTCAGTGAATGTCATTTTATCGAATTTATGGCTTGTCCAGGCGGTTGCCTTGGCGGTGGCGGACAACCAATACCAACTAACGAAGAGATTCGTAAAAAACGCGCTCAGGCGATTTACGCTGAAGATGAATCACTCGAACTCAGAAAATCGCATGATAATCCGCATGTTGTAAAATTGTATGAAGAGTATCTGACTGAAGGCCCGTGCGGTCATCTTTCTCATAAGCTTCTACATACACATTACACTAAACGCGGCAAATATATTGCTTAGTTAGAAAAGCCGCTCAAAATGAGCGGCTTTTTTTTTATACTGAATATATTTCGAAAATAAAATATTTTATTACGTTGAATTTCAGATAAATACTTTTTATTTTTTGAAAAGAACTATGTTAATTGAGCAAAAATACACCCTGTTTAATCAACCTTTTTATTATATTACCCAATATTTTTTGTTCCTGTTCATTTCTAAACAGGGTAATGCCTATATTGCAAATAAAATGTATCTAAATTAGGAGATAAACATGAAGTCTTTACTGTTTCCGAGTGTTCTCGAAAAACATAACGATGAGCTTAAAAATTTGTCATCAAATCTTATCCAGAGCTTAAAAGTTTATCATGAGGACACTGGTTACGTTGTTGGTGAACTTGCCATGGTAGAGGGTAAATCTCCTCATAAAATAGTAAATAGTTCACCTGATGATAAAGACTATCAGGTTTTGGCAAAATCGAGTTTAGTAGTTTTGAACAAGATCATAAATCAGCCGCTTATTCTAACCGTTGGCTTTCCTTATTCTACATACCAGATTTTTCGTGAAGACGCCGCGAATTTTTTCAAAGGTAAACATGAGGTGAAACATGACATTTTTACCCTTGGTAAAAACAAAGGTCAGAACGTGGGTATAGAAGTGGAAAGTGTTGAAGTAATTCCTGAAATTATTGGTTGCAGCCTTGCTGTAAGAAGTAAAAAGAAAGTTAAAGGTGGTTGTTTTGTCGTAAATATTGGCTATGGTACGTTTGAAGCTTGCCTTACAAATGATTATGGTATTGTGGACAGAACTGTAATTTCACGCCCGGGTATTCGTTACGCTATTGATACGGCGATGCGTGAATTGAGTCAGAAAAATTATCTTGGTTTGAGAACTGAACATCAGTTTGATAGCAGTTTTCAGAAAGGTTCAATTATATTAAGCAGAAAAAAAATAGATCTTGCTCCGGTAAGAAAGAACGTTTTGAGAAAGTATTTTGAAGAAATTATTTCTCCTGCAATCAGAAATACATGGCAGGATGATGATTTCAGTATTTCATCAGATCTATATATAGCTGGCGGCGGTGCCCATTATGAAGATTTAATTGATTACTTCAGGGAAGAATTTGGTGATTTTCTGAATATTGAAGTAATTGATGATCCGCAATATGCCGTTAGTCAGGGTTATTGTTATCGTTCATACAGACTTTCTGATGATAAATCGAGGTCGGTTGGTATTGATATAGGAAATGCTCAAACGGTAATTTCGTTTTACGATGAAGAAGAGATTGGCTAGATAAAAATCCGGGTTTCAAACCCGGTTTTTTATTGTTATTTTAATGGATGATATATCTTTAGATAAACTATTAGTACATCAGAGTTGTTGTGTATAGATAAAAGCTCAGGATATTTTTGTGTCAGAACAAGAAGAAATATTGAGGAAAGAATTCGGGAAACTTCTTTCTGACGATTACTGTTACTTGTCGCACTCTTTTAAGGTTGATGGAAACTTGTATAGCCCCACTTCTGTAATGCTCGAAGGAGTAATTGAAGGGGACTTATTTTCGGAAGGTAACGTTTTTATAGAAGAAGGCGCAGTAGTTAACGGTAATGTCTCAGGTGATAATGTTGTAGTGTACGGTACGGTCAGGGGTAGTATTGCCGCAAGAGAGAAGTTGGGATTACATAAAAACGCGTGCGTTGAGGGTAACGTCGCATCGAAAAATTGCGTGATTTCCGGTGAAGTATCTTTAAGCGGACAGGTGAGTTTTTCAAAAGAGAACGAGGTTGACACTTCTTTCGAATACCCTGAAATTAAAGTGAAGCCTCCCAAAGTTAAAACCACCGGTGTTCAAAAAATTAAGAATAAGAACCAAAAAGCAAAAAAAGAATCCGAAGATTTGTTGCTACCGCTATATCCTGAAATGAAAGATGATAATTTAAAGTCAATCAAACAAAAATCTAAAGATTCAGAAATACCAAATGTTACGGAAGATTCTGTTAATGAGAAAAAGCAGGATTCTTCTAAACAGAAACGAACAAGCGATAAGGGAAAAAGCAGAATAGACCTGCTGGATTCAGATCATTCATTATGGTGATTTTTGTACATAGATCTGGAGAACGCTTTTATAAAGATTTGATTCATCCGATTCAAAATGAAATTTTATAGTTTGCCTGTCATAATTTGCCTGCTTGTCACTTGAATTGAATTTTTTTGTCTTATTCAGATCAATGCCAAATTTTTCAAATTCGTATTTCAAAAAGTCACCGATTGATTCATTCAGATATTCGAATTTTGTATTAAGATCAGTTTCTTCTGAAATCTCACTGGATTTTATATTCAAGATCGCGTTCTGTTCCCCGGCTAATATTAGTTGGATAAGAACTGATGAATCAGAAGTTGCAAAGTAAGAGACTACTTCAAGATCAAGTTTAACAGAGGCAAATATTTCCGAGTGTTTGCGTACCACCTCCATACCGGATTCCAGGTCAAAGATGTATTTAACTACACTCCCGAGTTTTTCTCCTCCCATTTTATTGATAATGTGAAGATAGGTTTCACCCATTTTCCCATGCTGATAAAATCTGTCAGAAATCTGTTTCATCATTTTTGATGGGAAAAAAGATTTTAGCATAACACCATCATATCCCCGGGTTCTTTTTAAATTCAATTCATTGAAAGTAGTTGCGAAAACTTTTAGTTCCTCAGTCATATCCAGTTCGCGCAATTTGTTTAGAAGGAAATTATCCTGTGTTGCATTCAGTTCCAGAGAAATGATGACAACCTCCGGCTCATGTTTAACATATAGGTCGAGGCATTCAAAAGTTGAAGAACCTTCAATTATCTCAAATTCAAATGACAAAAGCCGGCGAAGAAAATTTCGAAAAGCCTTGTCGACGTCAATGAGCAGCAGATTCCTTTTGGGCTGTTTTTTGTCGGGTAATTCTTTTCTGGACCTATTTTTGGATATCCTGCTTTTATAACCGGAAATAATTTCTCGCAATCGAGCGTATGTTTCGTTATAACTTAGTGGTTTCAGAATATAATCCTGTATCCCAAGATCCACAAGTTGTTTAACAGTTGCCTTGTCGGAATGAGCTGTGATCGCTATAATGGGTAAATGTTTATATTTAGCGTGATTTCTTACGGTTGACAAAAACTCAATTCCGTTCATCAAAGGCATGCTGATATCGAGAAAGACAATATCAGGACTGTCGTGTTCAAGAACTTTCAGGGCTTCAATTCCATTTCCAGCTTGTACAACGTCATAACCAAACTTGTTGATTATAAGTTTTACCATGAATGTTCTTACAATATTATCATCATCAACTATAAGAGTTTTTATTGTCTTGTCCATATTAAAACAGAATTTGAGTGTACAATACCACGATTATAATAATAATTAATTATCGTAAATATAAGTAAAAGTTTAAACATCATACCCGATATATGTTTCATGATTGTAGATTACAGATTACATTAAACTAACGATCATTTTTTACGATACTGTTAGTGGATAAATACTTCTTTATTTCATCATAGGACAAGCTTATGAATACAGACATGGAAAACAAACAGGATCTTTCAGATCTGCTACAATTGGTGAGTTTTAAAATTGAAGATGAAGAATTTGGTATCGATATACTGAAAGTGCAAGAAATCAACAAGATGCTTAAAATTACAAAAGTGCCTAACGCGCCTGAATTTGTGGATGGTGTTGTTAACCTCAGAGGTAGAATTATTCCCGTAATTGATCTTAGAACTCGCCTTGGCATGCCAAGAAAAGAATATGATAACAAGACACGAATTGTTGTGGTAGAACTGGATGGAAACACTATCGGGTTTATAGTGGATGAGGTCAGTGAGGTCTTGCGAATTCCTCGTAATATCACAGAACCACCTCCACCCATGGTTGCGGGCATTAATAGTGATTATATTACGGCTGTTGGAAAACTGGAAGACAAATTGTTAATTCTTCTGGATCTTGAAAAAGTTTTCGCTAGCGATGAAATTGACAAATTAGGTAAAATGAAAAATTGATAGAATGACAGATATAGAACGAGTCAGGGAAGCAGCCGATTTTCTCCTTGATGAAGAGAAATATGATCTGGCTTTTGTTGTTTATAACGAGATTTTTGACAGAATCTGGAGCGCCATAGGTTTTGCTCAGAATGGTATAAGTGAGTTTTCCAGGGGATTTCTGAGTAACAATTTCCGTTCCTCTGTTGATTTTAACAACCACTTTACCGAAAAAGCTGTTAGTTCTTTGTTTATAAGCTGGTTTAATCTGGATTTTGATCAAATTCAAATTGAACTGGTCTTTGCTGTTTACGGAAAAATCCAGTGTATTGGAAGAAGTACAAAACTTAAAAACAGCGAAAAATATAATGATGTATTAAGTGAATATGTGTTGCTATACATGCTGGTTCTTTACGGTGCTGATCAAAACTGGCTCAAAGCTGTGCTGAGAATATCAACTCCAGTGATGAAAAATAACAAATTGGTACGGTTAAGATTAAATCTTGACGAGTTTAAACTGGAAGAGACTTTGCTCGATTATTCACCCAAAATAAAAAATACACAATGGGCGTTTTTAAATAATCTACTCCAGGAATATCTTGTAAGTTCCGGAAATGGTAATTCAGCTTTTTATACAAAGATCAGCAGGGAAACAGACCGAAATTACAAACGGAAGGATAACCGAAAAAAAGAGCACAAAAAAGAAGAGAAGAAAGAATACAAACATTACGAAAAATATGAACGTTATGAAAAATATGAACGATTTGAAAGTAGGTCATCAAATCAGAATGAAGAAGTAGATCCTGAAAAACTTTCAAACGAAGAAAAAGCCAGGTACTATGGTGATATTTTGAAGTTAAAAGGTAAAGTTACAAAAACAATGATCCGACATAAATACCTTGAATTGATTTCTCAATATCATCCCGATAAGGTTGATGGTTTAGGGCCTGAGTTAAAAGAACTGGCACATAAAAAAACGCAGGAAATTAATACCGCGTATCAATGGATGAAAATAAAATATAATATATAATTATGATATCAGAAAATATTCAACATAAAAATTTCCATTACCTTAAATTGGTAGAATTGGGCGAGGAATATTTTAATTACAACCCCAAATCGCATAGCGATCCGATAAACAATATTAAGGAAGCGGTAAAGTTTACAAAATTCTCGCTACCTGCCCACCTTGGTGAATATTTTATAAAATATTTTCAGGGACCGGTTTTCTGGATTATCGATCATTCCCTTGTGAAATATCTGGAAGATTATATTGTTAAAAACGTCAAGACAAATATTGATAATTTCAATCTTGCGAAAGAATTATACACAAAATGGACTATCAACAGAAACCCCGATGAAAAAAAATATATTGCTGCTTCCGCGGCTCGATTGATTGAAAAAAACCAGAAAGATTCCTGCTTTTTACTGAATATTTATCTAGCGGTAATACTGACATACGAACGGTCGATATACAATCCTAAAAGAGCAAATGAGCTTTTCGAAAATATCGTCCGGGAAATAGAAAATGAAAACCTGGAAAATTCTAAAAGTAATGAACTGAAATATTATGTTCTTATATATTGGGCTTTCCTTTATTTTACAAATGAAAAATATGATGAAGCCAAACTAAGGTTACAGGAAGCAAAAGCGATCCTTCCAGACAACTATACAGCCGGTGTTTATCTAACAATTTGTGAAATTATACTTGGTAATTCACTAAGCATAAGGGGTTCTCTAAATTCCATAATTGAAATGGATTTACGCAGAGTACAACATGCGGCAGAGCAAAACAATTTTAAGATGTTTGATTATTTCCTCTCGAATAACTTCATTTCAGCAATCTTCAGTTTTCCCAATATCTGGGTAATCTATGAAGATTTCGAAAATATTCTTGATGCCGAGATGAGCAGATTTGAATACGCCTCAAGTCAAATTTCGGATAAGGTTAAACGTATTAAAAATTTTCCTTCAACCGAATACATTCATAATGAGCAATGGACTACATTGTCATTTTTTGATAAGGTTTTGGAAAAGTATAATACACACAAATCCTTTCTATATATAAGGTGTATGAATTTTCTCTTCAAGAAAATATCCGGGATATCTGATGAAATAGTTATCAATATAAAAAATTCATTTTCGATTGATATTGAAGAGAAGATTAAAACTTATACCGTAGGCATAAAAGAGCACCAGGAAACTTTGGTTGAGTATAAGCAAAACCTTGAAGAAGAAAAAAAAGAAAACAAAGATAAAGAAAAAGAAGCGATAGAAGTTTTTGAGAATAAACTTGAGAACGAAATTACTACACTTGAGGATCGTATAAGTAACCTGCACAATGTTGAAGACCTGAATCCACGTCACGCCTTTCAGAACGCGATAACCATAGGAATTATGATTGTATTGCTGGTCTCCATATTAGGTGGCTTTGCCGGATATTCCAATACATTCGGAATATCAGGGGGAAATTTGAGCAAAGTTGTATCAGGTGTAATAATGAGTGGGTTAAAATGGGGTGTTATAGCCGCGGTTCTTGTTGTAATATATGCAGTCCTGGCGGCAGGCTCTGTTGTGCTTGAAAAATCAAATCAAAGGATGAAACTGATTAAAAAGATCAGCGATCTGAAACGCATGAAAGATTCTGCTATTGATAAGATCAAGAAAAAATATGCCGATATAGAGGTAGCGATCAGTGAAGAGTATAAACTTAAAATTGAAGAAAAAGAGAAAACCTTAAATAACTATATTAAGGAAAAAGAAGAAAAAGAAGCCGATTATTATAAAGAAGTAGAAGATACAATTCAGTACGAAATTGACAGATTCATTCAATTTATAAGTGCCGAAAAGGAAAATAATGGCTAATATTAGTCAGTGTAATATCTTTATACAAATAACAGGTAATAATTACCAAATAGGGCATATTTTATTTTTGGCACAAATAGTGATTATATAAAGTATTCTGTAATAATTACTGCTTGTATAAATTGGAAAATAAAATATTAGTATCCGCAATAGTTTCAGTTTATAATTCTGAAAAATATATCGAAGAATTACTTGTCGATCTCACTTCCCAGACTCTTTATGAAAATGGATCCCTCGAGATTGTTATTGTTAACTCAGGGTCTGAGGAAAATGAAGAAGCAATCATTCAAAAATGGCAACGTAATCACGATAACATTACTTATCTAAAAACCACCGAAAGAGAAACGATCTATCAGGCGTGGAACAGGGGAATTCTGGCCGCGAAAGGAGAATACGTTACAAACGCCAATACTGACGACAGACATCGTGAAGACGCGCTTGAAATAATGTATAATCATTTTATCTCTAATCCCGATGCCGACGTTGTGTACGTGAATTCTCTCAAAACGGAAGTGCCCAATGATACTTTTTATTCTACCGTACCAAAAACCGGTATGGCATGGATAGATTTTGATCCCGACCTTATATTATTTGGTTGTTATATCGGACCACAGCCTATGTGGAAAAAATCATTGCATGATCGATTTGGATTATTTGATGATAATCTCAAAGTTGTCGGTGATTATGAATTCTGGTTGCGAATTGGCAAAAAAGCGAGATTTCATCATATCAACGAGTTTTTAGGATTATATTACTTCCATTCCGAAAGCGCGGAGCACCGCAATAATTCTTTAACGGAAAAGGAGAATGATGAAGTACAGAAATTCTATGTGTTACGTTACCTTAAAAGTGAAAAAGAAATAGCCCGAGTCAAGAGCAAGGTAGAAATTGTTGCTACTCAGATTGGAAATGATTTTTACAGGCAAAACGCTTTTAAATTGCTTGATTATTGCGATAAGAGGTTAACCGGGACTATTGATAAAAGCACTCAGGTTACGAATAAAGAAGAACTAATATCTTCGCTTAAGAAAAATGAAAGAGCGGTTTCATTTAATATTCTTGAAGATTATATTAATACTGAAGTATTAGAAGTAAATAAAGAGTTACAAACTCTTCAAAATTTCGTATTTTCAGACGATGAAGAGTTGTATTATCAACATTGGGTCAATGTTTTTCAAAAATATAGTAAAGGTTTAGAAATGGATGGCGACAAAAATCAGCAATTGGATAAGCTGGTAGAAATTGGGATAGAACATCTTGAACAGAAACAATTCAGCCAGGCAAAAGAAAAATTTCTGGAAGTTTTATCTATCTCGGCTAATAATATGGATGCTCTGAATAATTTATCTGTTGCGGAAGCCTTTTTGGGAAATTACGAGCAATCGGCAAAATATATTAAAAAGGTTTTTGAGCTTGACCCTGAGAATAAAATCGCCACCCATAATCTTAATTATCTCGATTCACTTGTTCACGAGATGAGTGCTCCTCGTTCTGAAAATGAGCAAATTCAAACCGCTGAAGAACTGATTGAAGCAGGTAATCTTGACGATGCTGAACAGATCCTTATGAATCTGGTGGCGCTTGACAATAAAAATCTGGATGCTCTCAATGACCTTTCGGTTGTAAAAATACTAAGAGGTCAATATGAAGAAGCTATAAAATATATTGATAGTGTTCTTGAACTTGATTCAGGAAATGGTACCGCAATTGAAAATCTTAGCACTCTTGAAAGTCTTGTTGACAAACAACTGAAAGATGTCAGAAATCAAATTGAGGAAGACGGGAATGAAAGAAATTAATAAGCTTACTGATCAGGCTTACCAATTTTTTGAAAAAAAAGAGTATCAAAAAGCGTTAGACAGTATTGCTGAAGCAGAAGTGAGGATTGATAATCTTTCTACTGATAACTTGTCTGCTAAAGAGTTCTCTGATATGAAGAGCAGTCTACTCAATTTTAAAGGATTTAATTTCCTTGCCATTAATGATATTGAGACGGCTAAAGTATGTTTTGAAGAATCTCTTAAGTTGAACCCCAATTCCTCGCAGGGGTGCGCGGGTCTGGGTGAGGTCTTTTATCTGGTTAATCTTGATACAGAATCGAAGGTTATGTTCGAATGGGCCATTGATTTTAATCCCCTCAACCAGTTTGCTATTTCAGGGTTAGCTAAAGTAAATAAAAATATGGGTTTACCCCCAAATCACAATACGCTAAATCTTGAAACGACACTTAAGAAAAGTCACATATTTTACAGATTGCTTGGTAGCGCGTATCAATTATTCAATGAGAGCAAATTTGCGGAGGCTTTAGATAAGATTGATGAAGCAGAATCAATGTTTAAGATCAATCTGAAGAGCAATGAGGAAATTAACAAAATAGCGACTCTTGAAAACTTTAAGGGTTTTAATTATCTCGCTCTTGACAAGTATACCGAGGCAAAGGACTGTTTTGAACGTTCACTTAGTTTTAATCCTGATTCATCGCAGGCCTGTGCAGGTCTGGGAGAGATATTGTATCTGGAGGGCAATGATAAAAAAGCAAAAACAATGTTCGAATGGGGTATTAAAAATAATCCCGCCAACGAGTTTGCTCGTCAAGGTTTGGCAAAAGTAAATCAAAATCTGGGTTTTGAGGAAACACATAATTCGATTGATGAAGAGAAGTGATATGCCAAAGCTCTCACTTTGCATGATTGTTAAAAATGAAGAAAATTATTTGGGTGATTGCCTAAAATCTGTAAAGGAAGTTGTCGATGAAATTGTTATTGTTGACACAGGTTCATCCGATAATACAGTTAATATTGCCAGAGAATATGGTGCGAAGATTTTTCACTTTGAATGGATAAATGATTTTTCCGCCGCAAGAAATTATGCGCTATCAAAAACTACAGGTGATTGGATACTCTATCTTGATGCCGATGAAAGACTGGCTCCGGAAAGTTATAATGAGGTATCGGAAATAAAACGAACTACTGTAAAAGCCGGTTTCTACTGTAACGTAATCAGTTTTGATGAGCATAACTCCAAACCGAATATTATCAGATATAACCGACTATTCAAAAATAGTGCTGATATAAGATTTGAAGGGAAAATTCACGAACAGATAGTTCACTCTTTGAAAAAAAACGAGTATGAATTATTTGAATCGGGCGTGAAGATTTTTCATGAGGGTTACAATATTCCTCAACATATGATGCTCGAGAAAGCAAATCGTAATCTTGAACTTTTATTGGAAGAGTATAAAAAAGATAAAACAGATTATGTGATTTTTCAAATTGCCCAAACTTATGGTGTATTAATAGATAACGAAAAGGCAATTGAATATTTCGATAAAATTATCAAGTCTCCAACCAGTTCAAATCATTTTAAATCCCACGCGTTCAGATATAAAGCCGCGGTTGAATTCCAGAATAACAAAAATATTGATAAAGCTTTGGAGTTTGCGTTAAAAGCAGAAAAGTTTTTTGACCGGGAACCAATTCTAAACTCTCTTCTGACGAAAATATACCTTAATAAAAAAGAATTCAGTAAATCTGTTTTTTATGCCAGGAAAGCATTGGAAGTAAACAGGTCTGATGATAATGTAGAATTCAGATTAAATCTGGATGAAAACGCGTTATTGTTGATCGCTCTTCAGGCATCAATTGAAGGAGAATTAAGTAAAGATTTCGATTACTTTTACGAAGAGTTCAAAAAAGTTGATAAGGGTAGTGATAAAAATATCAGTTATTTTGTTGATCTGGTAAATAAATTGAAGAATAATCTTTCCTTAAATGTAAATGAACTAAACACTTTACCGATAGTATCAAACTTTGCGAATGTTAATCTGCTACTTGCCATGATTGAAAGATGGCGAACACCTGAAGAAAAGCTGAATATTCTGGAGAAATTTCCGATGGAGTTAAGGAACGCCTGGTATCACTTCATCAAAGGCAGCTCACTTATCAAGATCGGTGAACTGAAGAATGCGATCAAGGCACTGGAAATATCAATGAGGAATAAATTTTATAATCCCGCTTTATACTTTTTTCTTGTTTCCGCGTCAATCGAAAGCGGCAATCATGAAAAGTTACCACTATATATTGAAAAAGCTGAAAAAATGTTCAAGGATGATCCGGATAATTACTCCAGAATTATGTTGCTTAAAAATAAGTTAACTCCGCTGCTCAAAGGAAAATGACAACCCCTCTCCTGACATTATCAATGATTGTAAAAAATGAATCGAAACATCTGTCAAGATGTCTCCAATCTGTACAAGGTCTGGCAGATCAAATTGTGATCGTGGATACAGGTTCTACAGATAACACAATAAAGATAGCACAGTATCATGGTGCTGAAGTATATAATTTCACCTGGAATAATAATTTCTCGGATGCCCGAAATTTTGGTTTGATGAAGTGTCGTGGAAATTACATACTTTATCTCGACGCTGATGAATATTTATCAGAAAAGTCTTATAAAATATTGAAACATTTAATAACCTCAGGAAAAGCAGGGGGTTTTATTTGTAAGGTTATCAATTTAATGCCGGATGGTCAAAACCTTATAATGAATTATCCGCGCCTCTTTTCAAATATTCAGGGGTTAAAATTTTCAGGGCAAGTGCATGAACAAATTGAATCTTCATTACTTGAAAACAATGTACCCCTTATCGAGTCTGATGTGGAGATAATTCATACTGGCTACAATGCTAGTGATACAGTTCTAAAGGAGAAGGCGAAACGTAATCTGGTGATTTTGCTGGAAGAGCTGAGGATTAAACCTACCGGATATATCTATTATCAGCTTGGAAATACTTACTCTGTCCTGGATAAAACTGAAGAAGCTATTAATAATTACCATACGGCATTCAGTTCTGCGGATTTATTGCCTGAATATAAAACATTTTCAGGACTATATCTGGCAGAGAAATTTATACAAACCGGACGCTACAGAGACGCGTTGGAAATACTAAAAGTTGTTAATCTCCTGCCGGATCTATCACTTAGTGATCTGATCACAATTTGCGAATTAAGCACCAGTCTTGATGATTCTGATTTTTTAACTGGTATTATTTATAAGACTGTGAAAGAACTCAAGTATGATGCCGGCTCAAAAAAAGCCGTTGTAAGAGAAATCAATAAAAATGATCTAATAATCAAGTTGGTAAGATATATTGCAGAAATAATTTCCTTCCATAGAATTGATTATCTCGATACAAATCTACCAATAGAATTAAAAGATTTTATTTTTTATCAGGAAATAAAATACTTCCTTGAAACTCATGATTTGCAAATTCTAATCAGTTTGCTGGAGAATATCTCACCTTATGGTGCCGGATCTTTATCCCAGCTGGTAAAAAGATTTATTGAGAAAAAAGAGCTAAAACATTCCATTGAAGAAATTGTATTAAGATTCCCTGATTCGGAAGAAACAAACCTTGTTTTAGCTGAAATAAGGATAGAAGAAAAAAAGTATGCCGAAGCTACCGATATTTATAAAAATCTCATCAGGAATAATCCACAAAAACCGGCACTCTATTTTTACCTGATTGGGCTTCTTAAAGAAACAGGGCAAACCTCCGATCTTGAGCAATATCTTTCACAGCTGGAATATTACTTTTCTCATAACCCCTTAATACAGCCTAGAATCGAGTTATTAAAGAGCAAAATCCTTAAATAAACTCCTCCTCCACAAAATTAATGACTTTGGTATTAAACAAAAATTATACTTTACCGATAATGAAGTAGAAGTAAAATTCTACTGTTCTTAAAAAAATGAAAAAGTCAATAAAAAAAGTAATATTTGACTAAACTTCTGAAATCGGTAAACGATAATGTAATTAGAAACAAAAAAGGTTAATACCGAAAAAAGGAATAAATAACATAATGTAAAACAAGAGCGGGACCTCATAGAGGACGCTCCGAATTCGACTAACCGACTGAAGTCGAATTAGCAACCACAGGGAGGTTAACATGTCACTATTTCGTGTGAATACGAACATGGGTGCGGTACACGCCTACAACGCACTATCAAAAGCCAACAACATGACTTATGATGCTCAGCTAAAGTTGGCAACTCAAAAACGAATTAACTCAGTAGCCGATGATACTTCAGGTTTTGCGGTTGGAAAATCGCTTGACCAGAAAGTTCAATTAATGGAAGCTGCTCGAAACAACGTTGGTTCGGCAAAAGATATGCTTGCTACTTCGGAAGCACAGCTTATCAATATTAAAGACCTTGTAACTCAGGTTAAAACAAAAATTGCCGACTCTTCTAACCCGGCTGCTGATACACAGCGCATAGCTGATGATATCAAAGCAATGGCCAATGAAATCGAAACTAT
This sequence comes from Melioribacteraceae bacterium, assembly GCA_022181065.1. Taxonomy (GTDB): domain Bacteria; phylum Bacteroidota; class Ignavibacteria; order Ignavibacteriales; family Melioribacteraceae; genus BQMY01. The sequence continues at coordinate 44,352 of BQMY01000115.1, forward strand.
TTTCAAGAACACCAAATACAATGATACAAATCTTCTTATTTCCAGTGCAAACGGCGCCGGAAGTTCATTTGTATTCCAGACCGGTGCAGATTCCTCTGATACTCTTACAGTCAACTATCAGAACGGACTTGTAGGTACATATACTGCCGGCTCAACAGGTGGTGTGAGTAAAGAAGTATCTGACGCGATAACAACAATTGGTTCATTACCAGCATCGGGTACAACAATTGCGTCAATCTCGGCAATTAACACAACATTAACAGCTTTTGAAACAAAAGTTGATGATGCGCTTTCAAGCATTGGTAACTCGGTACAGCGACTTGATATTAAAGATGAATTTCTTACATCCGCAATTTCAAACTCAAAAGCCTCTGTATCCAGATTGTTTGACGCTGATATGGCAATGGAACAGTTAAATGCAACAAAAGGACAGATGGCATCACAGGTTGCCACTTCAATGTTCTCTCAATTGAATATGGCTCCTCAGAACGTATTACAGCTGTTCAGATAATAATTAAACAAAATAGCCCGGTCTGATAAGATAAGGACCGGGTTTTAATTAAAAACTCTAAACAGGGTAAAAAAATGTATAGTAGTGCAAGAACATATCAAAATAACGGTGGCGTAAATCAGTATCTCATGAAAGAAATACTGGAAGCTTCCCCCGAACAGCTCTTGATGAAAGTGTACGATTATGCTATCGTGAACGCTCAGAAAAAAGATATGGCGAAAACTAACAGCGCTCTGCAGGAACTGATAAATGCACTTCGTTACGACGGGGGAGAAGAAGTTAAGGAATTCTCACTCGGATTACTGAAACTTTATAACTTCTGCAAAGAGCAGACCAGAAAAGGAAATTTCGACGTGGTACACGAGATTTTAACCGAACTTAGAAATTCCTGGTTACAAATTTTCAAGAAAAAATAAAATGAAGACTAAACATTACATATTACCATACGATAATGTTATTAGGATTTTAACTCGCCTGATAAGGATATCAGGCATTATATCAATAAACCACATGGAGGTATAAAATGTCACAATCATTCCGCGTAAACACGAATATGGGTGCATTAAATGCATACAATGCACTCTCGAAAGCGAACGACTCAACTTTCAACGCTCAGTTGAGACTAGCTACTCAGAAGAGAATTAACTCTGTAGCCGATGATACTTCAGGTTTTGCAGTTGGTAAAGCTCTTGATCAGAAAGTTAAACTTATGGAAGCTGCTCAGCGTAACGTTGGTTCTGCACAAGATATGCTTGCTACTTCTGAAGTTCAGCTAACTTCTGTAAAAGACCTTGTCACACAGATCAAAACCAAAATTTCAGACGCTTCTAACCCGGCAGCCGACCAGCAGAGAATTGCTGATGATATAAAAGCAATGGGATCTGAAATTGAAAGTATCTTCAAAAATACCAAATACAATGACACCCAGTTGCTTGTCTCTACATCTACAGGTAACACAGGTACATTTACATTCCAGACAGGTGCTGCTTCTTCAGATACTTTGGGTATCGACTTTGCATCAGGTCTTGTTGGTACTTTATCACAGGGTGGAGCTTCAGGTATTGCTTCTGAAGTTAAAACCGCGCTTGCTTCAATCAGCGGTCTTCCAAGTAGCGGTAGTACAATTGCAAATATCCAGGCAATTGAAACAGCTCTTAACTCGTTCGAAACCAAAGTTGATGATTCACTTTCAAAAATTGGTAACCTTAGTCAACGACTTGATATTAAAGATGAATTCCTTACCTCGGCTATTTCAAATTCCAAGGCATCAGTATCAAGATTGTTCGACGCGGATATGGCTATGGAGCAGTTGAATGCAACCAAGGGTCAGATGTCATCACAGGTAGCGACATCAATGTTCTCGCAGTTGAATATGGCTCCACAGAGTGTATTATCACTAATGCGATAATTACTGACATCAATTTGCGCCCCGGCTTGCCGGGGCATTTTCATATAAATTTTATAAAATTGTTTTATAAAAATTTTTGCATTTTAAAGGGTAGAGGTTATGTCGTACGACATTCTTTCAACATCCTACATAAATAACATGGTTAGCAATTATTCATACATGGAGTATGAAAATAAAATCGCGCCATTAAAAACCCGCCAGGATAAATATCAGCGTATATCTGACGGGTACTCTACGCTTGACGGTAAATTGGAATCATTGAAGGATTTACTTGAGGATTTGAAAGAAACAGGCAGCAGTTCCATTTTCGCAAACAAAGCTACTTCTACTACTGATTCAAAATTCGTTACTGCTACAGCTAGCAGCAGTGCGATAACAAGTAATTACAATTTCAGGATAAATTCACTAGCGAGGAATGACATTGCAATTTCCTCTGATCTTGATTCTGATACCGCAAACGCGATTACCGGAACTCATACTTTTCAGATAAAATCAGGTGATGGTGAAGGTGGGGAATTTGTTTCAAATATTGAGGTGGAATTTGAAGCCGATGAAACAAATGAAACGATGTTGGAAAAAATTGCCAATGCAATTAACAATGACAAAGGATATGTTACATCATCCGCAATGGACGCAACTTCTACGTTCACAGGTTCCGGATCTTTTGTAATCGATATGAACGGGGAAGAAACCACTATAGATTATGATTATTCATCTGGTGCCACTTATGAAGAAGTAATTGATGATCTAGTTGCCCAAATAAGTGATGATGTTGATGGCGTTATTGCCGAAAAAGTAGTTGATGGCTCGAATGTAAGTCTAAAGCTTAAAGTTGATGATAACAATGATTACATAACTATTGACCAGACAACAGATACAGGTTCATTATTGGGAAGCGGTGAACTAAACCTGAATGCTATAAAGGAGAAGAGCGCGGCAGGAACTGTATCCGCTTCCGCTTTTGCTCCAACAACGGCAACTTCCCAGCTTTCCATTACCGCAAAGAACACAGGTGTAGATTATAGAATTAGTTCCTTACTCGATACCGGAAGCAGCACAGCTCTAACAGAAGTTGGATTGAATTTGGGAGCGGCGAGACCTGACTATGATCAGGCACAGGATCCTGACACTCCCGGATTTATGTATTCTGATATAACTGACGCAAACAATGAATTAAACGCTCGCTTTTCAATGAACAACATCGACATTCAGAGAAGCAGCAATATTATAAGTGATTTGGTAAATGGTGTAACTTTCACAATGAACGCCGCTATGGATACTGAGGATAGTGATGTGAGTGTTACAGTTAATAATGATATCGAAGGTTCGAAATCAAAAATTGAAGATTTTGTTAGCAAATTCAACGATGTTTATAAATACATTAAAAATAATAGTCAGAACATGAGTGGTTATCGAGGTATCTTCCTTGGTGATTCGAATGCTTCCTCACTTCTGAGTAATTTTCGTATTACTGCCTACTCTCAAGTTGATGGAATTACAAGTGGTAACATTGATGATCTAAATGAAATTGGTCTTGAATTTGATTCTTTATCAGGATTAAAAATTGCAGATAGCAATACTCTGGAGAAAAAATTATCAGAAAATATTTCTCAGGTAGAGAAACTATTTAACTCCTCAAATGGCATCGCTAATCAGTTATATGACGCAATAGACCCTTATCTTGGTAGTGACGGTTATATAGAAAGTTTGAAAAGCTCGTATGGCCGGAACATTAAGAGTATTAAGGATAAAATTACCAGTACTCAAACGCGAATTGATGACAGCTCTGATACATTAAGGGGTAAATACGAAGACCTCCAGTTACAACTTATGAATTTTTACAGCATGCAAAGTATGATGAGCAGTTTGTCATCTTCAGGATTTTATTACTAATGGAAAACCTGGAAAGAGACATAAAAAGAGCAGAAAAGCAGTTGATAGAATTCAGTACTTTACTTGATACCAAAACTGTACTAAATTCCGACAGGTCGAAAAATGTTTCAGTGCTTTTTGAAGAAATTGGTAAATTACGTTCGGAGATGATGAGTCAATATCCCCGACACGAGTTGCAAAAATTTAACAAAAATTTTGCTATATTAGTTAAACAAATTCAAATTAAGCTCGATAATGTTATTAATAATACAGAGTCTGAAAAGAAGGCAATATCCGAACGCTTAAAAAAACTGTCAGTAAAAAAGAAATTATCAATCTACAACAGGTGATAAATTGAATATCAACAAGATATCCAACGTTTACAGCAACGCATACACAAATAAAGCTTTCGAGAAAAAAACTCCGGAAGTTAATGAATCTCAGAAAGTGAAGGATCAACTTGAAATTTCGGCAGAGGCTAAGGTTATGAATAAAAAAGCCGAACAAGCAAAAGATCTTGGACAAATAAGGGAACGTATTGATAGTGGGTACTACAATAATCAGGAAGTTACTGATGCAATTGTCGCAGGACTTTTGAAGGACGTTAAAAATCAGGGATAATTTAGAAAAATCACATCTAATTATATAATCATTGTTTATTTGTTGTAAAAAAATCACTAAATTATTGACATGCCTAATTGGCGATAAAATTCTCTTTAATTAGATGTGATTGATTCCCTGATGCAAGAAGACAGTATTCAAACCAATAAACTTGAAATCCTAGGAAAACTTACCGCAAGTTTAATCCATGAAATCAGGAATTCTCTCTCCGTTATAAAATTCAACCTCGAATATTTGGAAATGCTGAAGGCAGAATTGCCGGAAAACGCAAATGAATCGGTTGTTGATTCAGCAGCGGCTACATCCAGAATTCAATACCTTGTAGATAATCTTCTCAGTTTTTCGCGTAAAAGTCCCGGCAACTTCGAATACGTCTCGGTTAATCGTATTGCAGAAGACGTTGGCAATATTATCCAGGTGAGCGCCTCCAAAAAAAATGTAAAAGTATATTTTGATTTTGACTACAGTATTCCAAGATTATATGTTGATTCGAACAAGATTTTTCAGGTATTCATCAATCTTGTTACAAATGCGGTTGAATCAATAGAAGGAACCGGTGAAGTAAGTTTGAAGAGTTATTTCAGGAAGGAATTGCTCGATGATATTTACATTTGGGAGATAACCGATACCGGCAAAGGTATCCCTGATGATGTTAAAGAAAAGATTTTCAATGATTTTTTCACAAATAAAAAAAATGGTACCGGGTTAGGTTTAGGTGTTTGTAAACGTTTACTCGAGGATAACAACGCGGAAGTAAACTTTGAGAGTGAAGCAGGCAAGGGAACCAGCTTTTTTATTAAATTTTATCCGGATCAAAATCAGGCAAATATATGAAACCCAGAATACTAATTGTTGATGACGATAATCTTGTTTGTACATCCTTAAAACGTCTGCTCGTAAAATTAAATTTTGAGGTTGATATATGTCTCGAGGGTGAAAGAGCCATCGAAAAAATAGAACAGTTTTATCCGGACGTTGTTTTATTGGATATTTACCTGACATCAGTTAGTGGTCTGGATATTTTGAAGGATATTCAGGCAAAACACGCCGGTGTGCCTATAATAATGATCACCGGTTATGCCGATGTTAATATTGCTGTTGAAGCAATGAAAAGTGGAGCTTACGATTTTCTTCTGAAACCACTAGATATAGACCAGCTTCAGTTAGTAGTTAACAGGGCGATCGAAAATCTCAACCTGAAGAGCGAAGTTGAAAAATTACATGAACTTCATAAACAGGATATCCTTACTCGTGAATATTTTGGTAAAAGCCCTAAAATATTGAACCTTGTCAAATCGGTAGAAAAAATTGCTCAAAGCAGCGATACAACAATGCTTATTGAAGGTGAAAGTGGTGTAGGTAAGGAAGTATTCGCTAAATATATTCACCAGCAGAGCCCGAGAAAGGATAATGTATTTATACAGATAAACTGTGCGACAATTCCAAAGGAACTCGCGGAGAGTGAATTATTCGGTCATGAGAAAGGAGCCTTTACAGGTGCTTCTCAAAAAACGAAACTTGGCAAATTTGAGCTTGCCGAAGGCGGAACTATCTTACTTGATGAGATTGGGGAATTATCTCTTGAATTACAGGTCAAGCTTTTAAGAGTCCTCCAGGAAAAGAAATTTTTCAGGGTAGGTGGGGAGAAAGAAGTATCAATTGATGTGAGAGTGCTTGCCGCTACAAATAGAAATCTTGAGGATGAAATAAAAAAGGGAAATTTCAGGGAAGACCTCTATTACAGATTAAATGTTGCGCGCGTGATTGTTCCGCCACTGAGAGAACGTAAACAAGATATACCTTATTTAGCATACTCATTTTTAAGAGAATTTTCTGTGAAATTCAATAAAGATATAAAAGGTATATCTGAAGAAGCTATTAAAGCATTGCAGGCATATTCATGGAAAGGAAATATCAGAGAGCTCAGGAATATTATGGAACGTGCTTTATTACTTCTGGAAGATGATTATCTGCAGGAGTTTCATGTAGTACCGTTATTTGATACTCGTAATAAAGCTGGTGTCGATAGTGATCAATTTGTACTTAAAGTACCAACTGATGGGATTAAAATCGACATCGTTCTCAAAACGCTTATTCAAAAAACCCTTGAAATTACTAGTGGAAATCAGGTTCAGGCTGCAAAAGTGCTGGGACTTAGCAGATCTAAATTGAGATACAGAATGGAACAATTGGGTATTGAGGTTACTAAACGAATCCAGTAGCCCGATATACCATTTATTTCAAATATCTCACCAGAATAACGGTGTTATGCTTAATAACACTGGCAAATCTTCTTAGAGTTATTATTAGTTAAACCCATTCGAATATACTTTTATTAATTATTTCCAATTTATAATCTAAACTCTATTCATATTGCTTCGATAATTCAATGTGATTAAATGTATAAAAAATCAGTCACAGAGCATGGAAGCCATGAATAAAGAAACTATTTTGTTGAAATTAAGATCAACAGACCCCTCTGAGAAGATTGAAGCCATAAATACCTTTTTTGATGAGGATATCACCGAAGAATATGCTGCTGAAGTGACAAAAATGATTACAGATTCTGATAAAGGTGTTAGAAACGCTGCCGCGTCTATACTCACCTTTAAATGTGATCAGAAAGCTTGTAAAGAACTAGTCCCTTTCATAGCGTCTGAAGATATTTCTATCAGAAACCTTGCAGGTGAAATTCTTATTAAAAATGGTAGTGTTTCAGTCCCTTCACTGGTAGAGTACCTTGACAAAGGAAACGATGATGACAAAAAATTCATCATTGATGTATTAGGGCTAATTGAAGATTCCTCCGCAGCACCCAAAATTCATGAGATAATGAATGTAAACAAAAACGATAACGTGCTGCTCGCATGTTTGGAGGCCCTTGGGAGACTAAAGTGTAAAGAAGCTGTAGAAGATATTATTGTAAAGTATGATGAGAATGAATTATTCAAACCTACCTGTATAGAAGCTCTTGGCTCTATTGGTACATCGTTATGTCTGGAATTTATTGTTGAGAGATATCTTATTGAAGATGAATTGACAAAATATTCCATGATTGAGGCGTTAGGGCAGTTAGGTTTACCTGATTCAATTGAGTTTCTGGTACAACAGCTTGAAGAGTGCGAACCATCACTTATAACTCCAACAGTTGGCGCAATATATAGTCTTGCAGAACGATACGCGATATATCCGGTTGTTAATGACAGGCTTAAGTCTGCGTTGATAGAAACAATTAGAGAAGGTGAACTTGGATACAAGAGAGCGGCTTTAAGTCTGGCGGGTGAGCTTCGAGATAAAGAATATCTGGGAGCAATATTGCATGTATATGGTATTGACTATGGTCTGGATGAGCAGATCAAAGCAAAACTCTTCAATGAGCCTCTGTTTGTTATAGAAAATACTCCTCCATTATTATTAAGAAATGATAAAAACTCTCTTGGCCTATTAACACTTGTCAGGGATGTAATATTCAACAATGTTGAAATATTTGAGGCGGATGTTGAGCCATCTGCCATGCAAAATCTTCTTAATGGAATTGCGGAAAATCTAACTAACTCCGACGAAGAAGCAAGAAAAACATCGATGGAATTACTCTTTGTACTCGATGTTGAAACCGGCTTGTTATTCCTGGATACAATGTTGGAAGATGATAATATGTGGAATAAAATAAGACTGCTGGAAATGTTGGAAGAAGTTAACGATGAAAGAGCAGATAATGCATTACGAACTCTTTCAGGTGATCAGGAATCAATGATCAGCGAAAGAGCGGCAACGATATTAGAAAACAGAACTGTCTCAAATTTATAGTTGATGAGTCCATGATAAATACAAAATTTGCTAACTCGGCACTATCAAAAAATATATTAAACAAGTATTCCGGAAGTGAGTCGGTTCCTCTAACGGATGCGGCTTTTGAGGAATGGAGAAAATATATTTATGATAGGTGTGGAATCTACTTTCAGGATAATAAAAAATATCTTCTGGAAAGCAGATTACAGAAACGGATGAAATTCCTGAATCTTGGTAGCTATCAAGAATACTTTAAATACGTTAAATTCAGTCCGCCCGGATCTGATGAAATTAAATATCTTTATGAAGCGATAACTATCAACGAAACATTCTTTTTTAGAAATCAACCTCAAATAGATGCTTTGGTTACTAAAATAATACCTGAACTTATGGCATCCAGACCATCTGTTGGTAGACAAAAAGTACGTATCTGGAGTGCCGCAAGTTCTTCGGGAGAGGAAGCTTACACAATAGCAATGGCGGTGACCGAATTATTAAAGCCGAAATACCCCGGTCTTGAGGTTGAAATTGTTGGAACCGATATAAATTATGCCGTGGTTGAAACTGCACAGAAAGGTATATATAAAGAATATTCTGTAAGGAACACTCCGGCATATTACCTGAAAAAATATTTTAAAACTAGTGGAAATACTTTTGAAATAGACCCTTCCCTGAAGAAGATGGTTTCATTTAAGGTGCTAAATCTTTACGACGATATGAGCATGCGGATGATGAGAAGTTTTGATATAATTTTTTGCGCTAATGTGTTGATATACTTTGATCTGAAATCCAAAATTCGTGTTGTGAACCATCTTTACAATTCTCTTAACAAGGATGGGTATTTATTTATAGGTTATTCGGAAACTTTACATGGTATTTCGAAAGCCTTCAGAGTGGTAAGTTTTCCAAAAACAATTGGTTACAAAAAGGAGTAAATAATAGAATGAAAAAGACTATTCTTTTCGCTGATGATTCCCCAACGATAAGAAAGTTCGCAACATTTGCTCTTAGTTCAAAGGGGTTTGAAATTATTTCTGTATGCGACGGGATGGAAGCTCTTGAAAAACTTCCCGCTGAAAAAATAGATTTAGTTATTACAGACTTAAACATGCCCAATATTGATGGTTTTGAATTGATAAAGGCAATAAGAGAAAATGTTGACTATACTGATATCCCCATAATTATTCTTTCTTCGCTTGAGAGTGAAGAGGAGATTAAACGGGGGCTTTCAACAGGCGCAAATTCTTATCTTGTTAAACCGTTCGATCCAAAACGGATGTTGTATGAAGTATCAAAATATTTGAATTAGGGGTTAAAATGAGTATGAAATTTCTTATAGTGGATGATTCGGTAACCATGAGGCGAATAGTAGCAAATTCGTTGCAAAATCTTGGTTTCAAGGAGTATGTTGAAGCATCCGATGGTAAGGACGCTTTACTTAAACTTTCGGAAGATGATACTATCAACTTTGTGATTACCGACTGGAATATGCCTAACATTTCCGGTTTGGAACTAACAAAAGCGATCAGAAGTGATTCTACACTATCATCTATCCCGATTCTTATGGTAACTACTCGTGGAGTGAAGGAAGATATTCTGGAGGCTCTTAACGCCAAAGTCAATAATTATGTCGTTAAACCTTTCACACCGCAAATATTAAAGGAAAAAATTGACCAGATTCTTTCGAACTCGTAACGGACAATACTATGAAAAAAGTAACTAACATGACAGAGCTTTTTGAAAAGCTAAATGACCTGAAGGCTGTATTCAGTTACGGTCAAAAAATTATTCCGGTGTTGCAAAGTCTTATTGACTTTATGCGTGATACTGTTCCACTTCTTGAAACTGTTAACAATTCTATCGCCGAGAGTACACGGCAAATTCCCAAAGCCTCGCATCACATTACGGATGTTACAAGCGCGACAGAATTGGCTACTACGGAGATTCTGGATATAGTTGATGTAATTTCGGGTGAAATTGATCAACTTGAAGAAAATCTCAACAGCGAAAAAGAGAAAATAGTTAAAAGAAAAGAGATTTTTGCAAAACTTCAGAGTCAGCTCCCTGATACTGATGAAAACAAGGCTTTAGTAGAAGAATATATAAGCTATAATGCAAGTGTTGAAGCGCATGCTGAAATTGCCGAGATTCTTCAAAATACCAAGAACAATGTATTTAATATTACACTGTCATTGCAGGTACAAGATATAACTTCTCAGCAACTTGCGGCAGTAAACCACTTGATAGAAAATGTACAGGACAAACTTGCGTCACTTATAAATGATCTCGAAACAAACGATTTTCAAAATGATACCCCTCCTGAAACAGACGATTTACGTATTTCGGCTCCTCAAAATTCAACATTCAACCCGGATGCAAAGTATGATAAATCTTCAGAGAATCAGGATATTGCCGATTCAATAGTGAAAAATACAAAAACAAGTCAGGATGAAATAGATAAGCTATTTTCATAAAACTGCTATGGATGAAAACAACAATTATATGATGTTAGCCGATCCCGAAATGAAGGAGATCGTTGATAGTTTTATTGTAGAGACCAAGGAAATATTGGAGCAATTAGATACTGATCTGGTATTACTTGAGGAATCACCCAGGGATTCGGAGCTGCTTAATAAAATTTTCAGGGCTTTTCACACAATTAAAGGAACATCAGGGTTCCTTGGTCTGGTAAAACTTCCAAAAGTTACTCATAAATGTGAAGACATCTTAAATAAATTGAAGAAGGGTGAGGCTGAGGTTGACTCAATTCTCATGGATGGTATTCTTGATTCCTTTGATACCATTAAAGAACTCGTTGAGTACATTGAAACCAAAAATAATGAGGATGTTGAGGTAGAAGAGACAATAAAACATCTCACTATGCTGCTTGACAGAATAGAAAACCCCGATAAATATAACGATGCAGAGTTTAATTCGGAAGACAGTGATGAAGAGCCTGCTGAAGTAGTTGCGGAAGATGATCTGAGTGATGAAGAATTTGACAAATTGATTCAGGAAAGCTTTAACAAGCAAAACCGGGAAAATAAAGAAATAGAGAAAAAAGAAACTCCGGTTATAAAAGAAAAAGCTGAAACACAACCTGCCAAATCAAAAAATGTTGAAGTTAAGGCAAACACTCCTGTGAAAAAAGCAGACGATAGTATCAGGGTGGATGTTGAACGTCTCGATGAATTGCTGAACATAGTCTCGGAACTGGTACTTGGAAGAAATCAGCTTGCCCAGCTAAATAATGAATTCGGGCTGGAGTTTGAAGGGACCAAATACGCAAGAGACCTTTCGGAAGCCTCAAGGCAAATTGATCTGATGACCAATGAACTTCAGTTGGTTGTGATGAAAACTCGAATGGTTAAAATTGGTAAAGTATTTAACCGTTTCCCAAGACTTGTAAGAGATCTTGCACGCGAAACAAAGAAGAATATTCGTCTTGTTATTAAAGGTGAAGAAACTGAACTTGATAAAACTCTCGTGGAAGAAATTTATGATCCGTTGGTACACCTTGTGCGTAATTCAGCTGATCATGGTCTTGAAAATGAGGAAGATCGTACTAAAGAGGGTAAAAATCCACAAGGAGTTATCACTCTTAACGCGCAGCACGAAAGTAATAATATTATCATAACTGTCGAGGATAATGGCAGGGGAATTGATCCTGATAAAATACTTAACAAAGCCATTAGTAAAGGTTTAATAACAGAAGAACAGGCAAAAGAATTTTCCAAGCAGGATATTTTTAATCTGATTTTTGTACCAGGGTTCTCAACCGCCGAACAGGTATCGAATGTTTCAGGACGCGGTGTAGGGATGGATGTTGTTAAAACTAACGTTCTTAAACTACGGGGTATGATCAATATAGATTCGGAAGTGGGAGTGGGTACCAGGATTAAAATTGTACTCCCTCTCACTTTGGCAATCATTCATGGTATGATAGTAAAGGTTAGTACAGAATTAGCGGTTATTCCACTTAATTCTGTTCTTGAGGTTGTGAGCGCTTCCGATAGTGAAATTTATACTATCAATCAGAAAGAAGTTATCCATTTACGCGATATGACTATTCCCTTATTGTCAATTGAAGATATATTACGAACCTCTTCCAATGGAAAAGAGAAGGAAAAACAGTATATTGTTATAGTAAAAATTGGTGAAAAGACCTTTGGAATCAAGGTAGATGAATTAATTGGGCAGCAGGAAGTTGTTATCAAATCACTGGGTAATTATCTTGGTGATATAAAAGGTGTTGCGGGTTCTACTATCATGGGTGATGGAACAGTAGTTATGATCCTTGATCTAAGCGAAATAATAAGTAAATTGGAAAAGAAAGTTGCCAGAACAAATTAAAGTTTTAGTTGTTGATGATTCTGCGTTCATGCGCAAGTCTATCTCCATAATGCTCGAGGAAGATAAAAACATCAAAGTTATCGGTACTGCAAAAGATGGAGTGGAAGGCCTTGAGCTTACTAAAAGATTAAGACCGGATTTAGTTACTCTTGATATAGAAATGCCCAGAATGGATGGACTAACCACTCTCGAAAAAATAATGAAGGAATGTCCTACTCCCGTGATGATGGTTAGCTCACTAACAACCGAGGGTGCGGAATCTACTTTGAGAGCTTTGGAACTGGGAGCGGTTGACTTTATCCCGAAAGAACTTTCATTTGTTAACGTAAACATTATAAAAATCAGAGAAGAGCTAATTAGAAAGGTAAAGGAGATCGTATCTCAAAGATCTCTTCGTAGAAGATTCAGGAATCTGCGTGCTCCTTCATTAGTGCAAAAACAAATTGAATATACACCAAGATTTAAGTCACTCCCCAAAATTGGTTATAAAGCTGTCGCTTTGGGAATCTCTACAGGCGGTCCATTATCACTTCAAAAAGTTATACCAAAATTAACTTTTACTTCAGTACCAATGTTTATTGTTCAGCATATGCCTCCCAAATTCACAAAATCGTTATCACAAAGGTTGAATGATTTATCGAGTATCACTGTGAAAGAGGCAGAAGAAGGAGAAGTAGTTAAAAATGGTACTGTATATATAGCACCGGGTGGTTTTCATATGACGTTAAAAAAACATCCCGGTTTTAATACTATTCATATCTCGGAACAACCTGAAGATACACTCCACCGTCCTTCAGTAGATGTAATGATGAATTCTGTTATTGATATCTATGGTAAATACACTCTGGGAGTTATTATGACCGGGATGGGTAAAGATGGGAGTGAAGCTGTTGACAGACTAAAGAAGGTTGGAGGTTATACAATATCTCAGGATCAGGAAAGCTGTGTAGTTTTTGGCATGCCACGTGCTGTTATTGAGATGGGCAATGCAGATGTTGTTGCCGATTTAGAAAAAATACCGGTAATTATTAACGAGGCAATATGAGCAGTAAAAAACAATTCTCCGAACCAGTTTTCAGACAATTGGATATAGACGATGACAGACATTCCAATAATATCATTAAGGCAGGTAAAACCCAGATAAGAGGTTCTAAAAAAGTATCAGTCTTTGAGGAAAATGTTGAAGGTATCAAAGTGATATTGGAAAAAGATAAACAGGATAATATCAAGGAAATAAAGTTTCAGTGTTCATGTGGTCAAACTAAATCGATTGTGCTTGATTATTCTGACTAATAAATGACAACTGTCTAATTTTAGCCATTCCGACAATCCGCACCCCTTAAAAATCTTAATCCCAAACAAATATTTTTATGGCATTACTTTTGAGTTCTTTTTTCCAGAAAGAAAAAGGAACTCAAGGTTATGCCAAAATTCGAAACAAAATCATTAGAAAATTTTCTCAGCTATCTCACTGTAAAAAACCATACTATCGCGAACAATCTCGCAAACATGGGAACGGTTAATTACAAGAGAGAAGATGTGAAGTTCAAAGATGTACTAGATAGTGAGATTGGTGATGGTGCGATCAGAACTTCTAATTCTCGTCATCTTGATTTCGATGGTACCGCGGCAGGTGAAAAGAAAAGTTGGGAAATTGTCCAGGATGATCATTCCGATTATTTCTCCGGTAAAAATAATGTTGATATTGACAGAGAAATGGCTGACCTCGCACAAAATACGATTAAATATAAATTTGCCACAAAAAAAGTAGGCAAATATTATAGAAATTTACAAGAAGTTATTAAAAACGGAGGAGCACATTGAAAGTAGGTAATAATTTTTCCGGTTTTAATATAAGCGCCAAGGGTATGCGGGTACAAAGAAAAAAGATGAATCTTATCGCCGAAAATATCGCGAATGCTGATACAGTTCGTGATAGTAACGGAGACCCTTATCGCAGAAAATACCTAATGGTAAATGAAATAGAAGGTTTGAACAGTAATGCCAGCAATACTCCGGGTAAAGTATTAAGATTAGCAGGTTCCGGTGAAACCCATATACAAAACCCGTTTTTGAATTCAGAAGTTAAACAAAACGAAGATCGCTTGATATTTAATGTTCAGGAAGACAATAGTGAAGGTGAAGTAGTTTATATGCCTGATCATCCTGATGCAGATGAAGAAGGTTATGTTGAAATGTCAAACGTAAATATAATAAATGAAATGGTTGAAATGATTGCTGCAACCAGAAGTTACGAGGCCAATCTTACAGCAATTCAATCTTCAAAACAAATGAATAAAGACGCGCTGGAGATATAAATGAAAATTGGTATGAATACTATAGGTAATTATTCACCATTTCAATTTAATGGAATTAATAAAGCAGCTCAGACACCAAAAGCAGAAGCAATAAATGATAATGCCATAACAACTGATGAAAAAAACTTCTTCGCGGCAAAGTATCCGGGTAATAGAGAAGAAATAATGCAGCATCATTTTTATGGCAGAAGCGGTCAAATGTCCGGTGTTACAGTCGGTACACTTTTCAACAGGAGAGGTTAAGATGACAATTAACGGTCCAGATAAATTTGCGAACCCTTTCATTCAGGAAGGTCAGTCTGTACAAAAATTCAGTAACGGCAGTTTTGGTAAAATGGTTAAAGGTTTTATCGAAGATGTGAACATGGAGCAACATGAAGCCAAATCAATGACGGAAGAGTTCATTCATGGTGGTGATGTTGAAATTCACGATGTTATGATAGCCGGTGAAAAAGCTAAAACTTCTCTCGAATTATTGATGCAGATAAGAAACAAAACAATTGATATGTATAAAGAAATCAATAGAATTCCGGTGTAAACAATGGAAAAGAATTTTCTATCTGAACTTACCGCTTTATATAACAAGCTCTCTGTCCCCCAAAAAGTAATTATCGGTGGCGCGCTATTCGCAACCGTTATACTTCTCGGAATTTTAATGGTAATATTAAATGAGCCTGAATATTCAACTCTCTTTACAAATCTTCAGGAAGAGGATGCCGGTAAAGTTGTAGAGTATCTTAATCAGGAACAAATTCCATTTCAAATTGCGGATGACGGCAAAATAATCAGGGTACCAGACGATATAGTTTATGAAACACGTTTGGGGCTTTCCAGCAAAGGTATTCCTGGTGCCGGAATTGTGGGATATGAAATTTTTGATAAAAACACAATGGGCATGAGTGAATTCATGCAAAAACTGAATTTCAAGAGGGCTATCGAAGGTGAATTATCAAGAACGATTATCCAGCAGGAAGGTGTTGAAGGAGCGCGTGTACATATTGTGATTCCTGAAAGATCTGTATTCAGGGATGAGGAAAAACCTCCTACAGCCTCTGTATTACTAAAACTTGTTGGCAATTATGATATTCCTCAACCAAAGATAAACGCAATTATCAATCTCGTTTCCAGTAGTGTTGAAGGTCTATTACCTCAAAACGTAACTGTACTTGATTCCAAGGGTCATCTACTATCAAAAGAATCAAACGAAAATCCGTTAACTGCTGCCAGTTCAACCCAATACGAATTAAAACAAAGCGTAGAATCCTACCTTGCCAAAAAGGCACAGAGTATTCTGGATAATGTTCTGGGTTATGGTAATTCGATGATTAAAGTTGATGTTGATCTGAACTTTGATCAAGTAGAAAAAACTATGGAAATATTCGACCCCGAATCGCAGGTTGCCATCAGTGAACAATTGGTGAAAACAGAAAATAGCGACAGAGGGATAGGAGATTCAACTTCAAATGTAAGTGAAAACTCAATATTAAATTATGAAATTAACAAAACTGTTCAGCGAGTTGTTGAAGGCACGGGCACAATTAAAAGAATGAGTATCGCGACAGTAATAAATGACGTAATTGAAAAGGTTGAACAAGATGGTGAAATGGTCAATGTTTATACTCCGCGTCCACAACAGCAGATCAGGAAACTTGAAAGAATATTACGGAATGCGGTTGGATTTGACACGCAAAGAAATGATCAGTTCAGTATTGTGAACATTCCATTTGAAACAAAACTTTATGAGATGAATGAACTTGATTCACCAACCTCCCTGGAAACACCCATTTATGAAGATTATGATAAAATTACCAATCTGATTTTTATCTTTTTCGCTATCGGTGCATCAATATTCCTTGTTAAAAAATTATTAGGCAAAGTTCAGACAGAAAAATTACTAACCGGGCAAGTATCGGGTGGACCAAAGTTGGCTTATCAGGGTGCTGAAAAAGGGCTTAATCCCGGTGAAGACTATTTTGAAAAAACGGGTGGTCAGCAACAGCAACTGGAAATGAGTACTCAGAATCCGGAACAGCCCCAGGCAAAAAAATTAAAACCAAAAGCCTTTATGACACCGGAGGAATTAGGATCAATTGAGGAAGAAATTTCCGGTGAAGCAATAGAGAAAAAAGCACGTCAGGAAAAAATAGCTAATTACGTATCGGATAATCCGATAGATGCCGCTAAACTAATTCATGCATGGTTATATGAAGACGAATAAAAAAGATAAATTAGACGTTAGGGATAAAAAGAAAACCCAACTCTCCGGAGCAACAAAATCAGCTCTTTTAATGATTGCGCTTGATGTTGATATTGCCGCGGAAGTATTTAAAAGTCTTGATCCCACGGAAGTTGAATTGATTTCAGCAGAAATCAGTAAAGTTCGTAATACCCCTTCTAATGTAGTTAATGATGTGATGAATGAATTTTACAGCATGATCGTCGCTCGTGAATACATGCTCGAAGGTGGTATCGATTACGCCCAGAACATTCTTGAGAAATCTTTTGGTGTTCCCAAGGCAATGGAGATCATCGAAAAAGTAAAAGATTTAACAACATTGCGTGGTTTTGATGTTCTCAAGAAGGCCGATTCAACACAATTAGTCAACTTTCTTAATAAAGAACATCCTCAGACTATTGCATTGATTTTATCGCATCTTAGTCCGGATCAGACAGCGAACGCATTAAAAGAATTGCCCGATTCTCTCAGAGCTGATGTTGCGTACAGAATAGCCACACTTGGTAAAATATCGCCGCAAACTCTTAAACAAATTGAAAAAGTTGTGGACGAAATGGCCGGTATGTCAATGAGTTCAGCTATGAGTAAAATTGGCGGTACAAAATCACTTGCTACAATCCTGAACAGGACAAGTGTTACTCTTAGTAAAGAATTACTCGAACAGATCGAGAACAAGAATGTAGAAGTAGCTGCCGAGATTAAAAGATTAATGTTCATCTTTGATGATATTGTTCATATTGAGGACAGGGATGTTCAGAAAATTCTTAGAAATGTTGACAGAAAAGATCTTGCGCTTGCCCTTAAAATCGCTGATGAGAAACTGCGTGACAAAATATTTAAAAATATGTCTGAGCGTGCAGCTGATCTGCTCAAGGAAGAATTGCAGTACATGGGTATGGTTAAACTTAAGGAAGTTGAAACCGCTCAGGCAGCAATTATCGATGTTGTAAAATCGATGGAAGATACTGGCGAAATATCACTTAACGTTCGGGGAATGCTGGAAGAAGTTTATGTCTGATGTAATTAAGCTAAAATCAAATACAAAATTGAAAGTCAGGCTCAAAACCCCTTTCGAAGAATATGTTGCCGAGCAAGGTGTCTATAAGGAAGATGAAGAAGAAACTCCGGAGGATACAGTTGCGATTCAGGAAGCCGAATTAAATGAAAAACTCGATGCGGCATATCGACAGGGCTATAATGAAGGAATGGAATCCGCTCAGAAAGAACTTGCCCCACAATATCACCAGGCGCTGGAAGATGAAGCCAAAAAGTTCAAGTATCTTATCGATGAATTGAACGGCAAATTTAAGGAATACGGGGATATCTTTGATCAGGCTGTAATTGAATTATCCTTTGCTCTTGCCGAAAAAATAATTCAAAAAAAATTGGAAAAAGATAACAACATAAATGATTTACTAAGAAACGCCATTAAAAAAGTTCTTGGTGCCAATAATGTTTATGTTAGGTTAAATCCTGAAGATGTAGATACTTTGAACGAGGAGACCAAAAAGCTTTTCAATTCTGATAATTTTTCTAATATCAAATTTGAAGGAGATGATAGTATTGACCAGGGTGGATGTTTTATTGAGACAGAAATTGGCAATGTTGATGCCCGAATTTCAACTCAAATAAATGAACTTAAACGCCTCTTTAAAGACTCCAGGGAAGAGGATGCAGAATAATGGATTATCTCGAGAATGTAATAGCTGATTACAAAAGAAAGATAGATCGCTTTGAAACAATAAAAGTCAATGGTAAAGTGACGGATGTTGTTGGACTTGTAATTGTATCATCAGGTCCGAATGTTTCACTTGGCGAAGTTTGTTCAGTTGTCGATCAGAATGGGAAACATGTCTGTGAGTCTGAGGTAGTAGGATTTAAAGAGGGAAAGGTTCTTTCCATAGCTCTCGGTGAAGTACATAAAATATCCCCTGCCTGCGAAATAATTGCTTCAGGCAGAAATTTCGCGATTGCCGTTGGTCATGAATTGCTTGGGAGGGTAATTGATGGTCTTGGAAAACCAATCGATGGAAAAGGACCAATAAATTGTACCCAGATGCAAAATATTCACAGGGAGCCGCCTAATCCACTTGAACGAGACCGAATAGCCGATCCGCTCCAAACAGGAGTTAGAGCTATTGATGGACTGATCACTGTTGGTAAAGGACAACGAGTTGGTATCTTCGCAGGTAGCGGCGTTGGAAAAAGTGTTACACTGGGTATGATCGCCCGAAATACGGATGCTGATGTTAACGTCATCACTCTCATTGGTGAACGTGGAAGAGAAGTGAGGGAGTTTATTGAAAAAGATCTTGGTGAAGAAGGTCTTAAAAAATCTGTTGTTATTGTTGCGACAAGTGACAAATCGGCATTACTCAGGATGAAAGGCGCTTTCATAGGTACTGCCATCGCAGAATATTTTCGTGATATGGGCTTAAATGTTGTTCTGATGATGGATTCTGTGACGCGATTTGCAATGGCTCAGCGTGAAATTGGTCTCACAGTTGGGGAACCTCCAACAACAAAAGGTTATACGCCCTCGGTATTTGCGCAGCTGCCAAAGTTGCTGGAACGTGCCGGAACAACAACAAAAGGAACAATAACGGGCTTTTATACCGTACTGGTTGATGGCGACGATATGAATGAACCAATAGCTGATGCGGTCAGATCAATTCTTGATGGTCATGTGGTACTTTCGAGAAAACTTGCCAATTCAGGTCATTATCCTGCGATCGATCCTTTACAAAGTGTAAGCAGGGTTATGCCCGATATCGTTACCAGGGATCACTTCAAGCGAGCAGCACACTTCAAAGAAATTCTGGCGACATATAAAGAAGCGGAAGACCTGATCAATATTGGCGCTTACGTAAAGGGAAGCAACCCTCAGATTGATAATTCTCTCACAAAGATATCAGGTTTAAGATCATTCCTGAAGCAGGATATGCACGAGGAAACTATATACAATGAAACTACTAACAGATTGTTCGATCTAATTGACGATGTCGGGCAGTAGAAATGGGAAAATTCAAATATAAATATGAAGTAGTTAAAAACATTAAAGAAATTCAGGAAGCAAGAATTCAAAAAGAAATTGCTGAATTTGATTTAAATATTCACAATTTGAAAAATGAATTCGATAATGTAAATGAAATGCAAAAAAGGTATGCCGAAGATAACTTGCTTGGAAATGTAAAAGCACTTGATATTAAGTACCACAAGGAGTATATCAATCATCTTGAGAATATTAAAATCGGTATAAAAGAAAACATAATTGAACTACAGCGCGGGATGGATAAGAAAAAAGAAGAGTTGGTTCAAAAAACGAAAGAAAAAAAAATCTTTTCGAAGTTGGAAGAAAAACATTTCGAAGAATACAATTTTCAGCAAAACAAAATTGATGCATTAAATCTTGATGAGATAGCAATACAAAGATTCACCCGGAAATAGAAATGAAAAAAACATTCCTCTATATCGTAATTTTCGCGCTTACGTTTATAAACGTTTCAGCAGCGATAATTTATCTGAATTTCAAATACAACAATATATTCAAGCTGGATTTCCGACCAAAACCTGAAAATGATACAGTAATTCTTGAAAGTCCGGAAGTAGTTGAGCTTAAAAATCAGTTAAAACAACAGATTCTGGATTCTCTCGCGATTGAACAGGCACGACTTGATAGTATAGCCCAGGTCGATGAAGAGGGAGAAGAAGATATTAAAAAGCCGCACAATCCAATTGAGGCTAATGAACAATATATAGCTCAAACAGATAACAGTTACGAAAAAGAAGAAAAAAGAAAAGCAGCTCGGGAAGCCTATGAAAACTGGAAAAAAAAGACTGCCGCAATGTATGAACATATGGAACCGGGAAAAGCCGCTAAAATAATTGAAAAATATTCCGATAATGTGGCAAGAGACATTTTATACGCGATGAATAAAAAGAAAGCGGCAAAGGTGCTCGCCGCATTAAACCCGGAATTCGCTAATCAGATAACCAAGGTTAGATAATGTTGTTTAATTCACTACTCATAAGTCTTCAGAATAATCAAGCCGCTCCTGAAGCCGGAATCGACCTTAAGAACAAGGTGCGTGGTTTGGGAGTGATGTTTGGTGATCTGATGACGAAAACAACGTCTGTGAGTACAGATGTTGATAGTGGCGTTTTAAATGATAATATCAAATCCGTTTTGGCAAATCCTGATATTTTATCAGGAATACAGTTAGTTATTGATAATCCTGAAAAAATTACAAAATCAGGATTGCTCACAAAATTAGTAAGATCAGATTCAAAAACATCACCGCAAGATGTATTGGAATCTTTGAAGCAAAACCCTGACATTAAACTTACAGAAATACCTGAGGGTACTTTAATAAGTACAACAAAACTTGAGGCATTGCTTCAAGCTAATTCAGTTGAAAATTTGCCAGGTTTGGTTATTAAAGTTTCTGCTGGTGGGGAAGTTAAATCATTTCTCGTGACACCTGAAGATAATACTGGTACAAAAACAAATATTCCTTCCTTACTGCAGCAATTAATACCTGCCGGGACTCTTGCACCTGTCGAAGCGGAAGTATTATCAGCAAAATTCAATTCATCGGGAGAGATAATTGTTGCAACGGAAGCTGGTAAAAGTGTCGAACCAATTAGCTTAACGGTTGTCGATGCAAAAAAACTTCTTGCCGAGCTAACAAAAATTAACTCAGGAAATGTAATATCCGCAAGATCGTCCGATACATTAACCGCACAGGCTGAATTGCCCATCCAGAATTCTGAAGGAAAAACCATCGTCACCGAAGAGATGCAGTCTTCAAATGAGAATCCGAAAGTTTCGGATAATTCAGCTGTAACAACACTATACAAGAAATTATATATTAAAGATAAAGAACCAGGCAAAACCGCTGATATCATTGTTGTTCCCAATACTGTTGAATCAAATGTTGCGACGACAGTTAATTCAACCGATGAAACTTCAGTTCCCGAACAGAAAGCAAATATTACAACTTCAGTTGATTCGACACATAAATCGGATCAGACTTATAACAAAAACACAAATGTAACTGAAACGATAACTCCAACAAGCGTAAAAGCAACGACCGGCGAGCTTAATACGAATGATACTCCAGGCACTCAAAAGGTTGTAAACGAGAATCAAACTCCAGTTCAGGAATCTGGTGAAAAGACTGCTTCGCTTAAAACGAATATCGCAGCTAAAGAGATTTTGTCAACTCCGGAAAAGGTAATTAATGATGCGGATGCCTTCGTATCCGAGTCTAAAGATAAATCTATGCATAACACATCAGTTGATGCGAAAAATGATGTGAATTATACAAAGTCTGCTGAGAATAAATCTACTCCAACAGGAAATATGTCTGCAGAAGGGTCTCCGGAGACTGTTAAAAAAACTATTAAAATGAATTCAGATATTTCTGTTTCAGGTACCAACTCTAAACATGTTGTGAATACAAGGGGAACTGATGATGCTAAAATTGTTTCCGCAAAAACAGAACCTGACAAAATTAAGGTTGAAGAAAAATCAACAATACTTGCAGCGAATAATAAAACAACATCAGAGAAGATTGCAGTTAACGGAACCAGTTCAGAACTTAAAGACAACACCCAAAAAGATAGTAATACAGCTTCAATTAACACATCAGTTGAAAAAGAGTTACCAAAATCAACAACCGGATTAATTGACAATTCGGTTGGGAAGGCTGAATCAAACAGTAATATTACCAAGCCTTCACAAACTCCACAGGTAAATTCAGATAAAATCAAGGATGCTCCAGTTGAATCAACAAAACCGAATCTGGCACAAAATCCTGACTTTATTAAAAAAAGTATTTCTTCCGCTACAGATCAGTCGAATGCAAAAGATGTAGTTTCAAATGAAAATCAAAAGTCTGTAAAGTCGGAACTTGTATCAGGTATTACCGAAAAAACTGTAAAAGATGAAAATATAAAATTTGTCGCATCATCTGATAAAGTCTCAGGACTAAATGCTGCGAAAAAAAGCCCTAAAACTTTAACCTCTGAGGATACGACAGCAACTTCATCAAAAGTTGAAGTCAAACCTGAAGCTGCAAAAGAATTAAAAACGGTTGAGATTGAATCAATATCAGTTGAT
Organism: Melioribacteraceae bacterium; assembly: GCA_022181065.1. GTDB lineage: Bacteria > Bacteroidota > Ignavibacteria > Ignavibacteriales > Melioribacteraceae > BQMY01. The sequence goes on from BQMY01000115.1 coordinate 67,584, forward strand.
AAAAAAGTTTCGTCAAACGTTGACGATGCGGCTTCAAATAAAAACGTTGCAAAAACTACTCAGGATACACCTGCTACTTCAGTTAAACAGAATGAAAATGTTAGAGTCAATGCTCCCGTTGTAAATGAGAAAGTAAATAGCACAAGAGTTGAAGTTAAACCTGAAAGCGCAAATGAATTAAAAACAGTCAAGATACAATCTCTTTCAGTTGATAAAAATGCAGGTACAAATAGTGCCAATCCGAATTCAACTGAAACTAATTTAAGCGCTACTCAACATAAAGCGGAAACTACTTTACTAAATCAATCAAAAACTACTGCGTTAGAAAATATAGCGGGTGATTTAACCAACAACGAAAAGCTGTCCGTAAAACAGAAACCGGTTACAGGAAATAATGTTACCTACACTAAATCAGAAGTTTCAGAAGGTGTTAAACCGATCGTAACTCAACCTTCTGCAAAACAGGATGTAAAAATTGCGACAACTACTTCAGAGATACCAAAGGTTTCTACAAAAAATACTGACATTTCAATTAGTGAAATAACAAAAGTTATCGACACTAAAAACAGTAATAGTCCGTCACCAAAGGTTGCTGTCTCAGAAATTATTCCTGAAGTTAAAAAAACTACCACAGTTAATTCACCAAAGATTGATTTTATTAAAGATTCCTCGAAAATAGAGATCGAATCCGACGATAATATTGAAGCAGGTAAGGCAAAAACAGCTGGTAAAGTTAATAACGATGTGAAACCTGAGTTATCAAAATCGGATGTGGCTGATAGGAAGAAATTTGTTACTGAAGGATCAGAAAAGAACGCGGAAGCAAAAGCGGCCAAATTTGCCGAGAATATAAATAACCGGGTACGTTCTGTAAGAAGTTTGCTCAATGCGATAACTTGTGAAAAAAATGAAACTACTCCTCAATTAAGAGTTAAATCAGGAACACAGCAGAATGTGCGCAGCATTATTGAGCAATTAAACCTTGGCACAAAACCAAAAACAGAAACAAAAGGTATTCTTGAACAATTACAGGTCTTCGCGAAAAAACCGGAAATAAATGTTACCGGAGCTCAGAAAACCGCCAACGAACATTTCAGAAACAGAATTTTAACGGGATCGATAAAGGGTACTTCGGATATTAAATCCAATCTGCGCAATATTCACCAATATTCCAATATTGATAAGATTTTTGTTGCAGATAAGGAGAACTCTTACACAAAATTAGTGGATGGTTCGAAAGCACAATTCAGGAATGACACTAGCCCGTCATTTACAGATAGTGACAAGAATTTTAACGAAATCCGTAAAACGGTAAATGTTACTGGTAATATTGGAGAAAATTTACAAAAAACGAATAAAAGTGAAACTCTTTTCAATAACGAAATTAAAAATAATGCGGATAATAAGGTAATAATTACATTATCATCTTTAAAATCAAATCTTAAAGTTTCAGATGGTACGGAACTTGTACAAGATATTAAAAATATGTTCCAGGGAAGTTCTAATAGTAATGTTGAAATAACATATAAACCTGCAAATGAAGTTGCGGAACAACAAGCTGGTAAAACAGGAACATTATTTTCTGAAAACAAACAATCTTCTGCAAATCTTAATTTCAGAGAAAGGGAATTCATGAACGCTGAAAGAGTACAACAAGTAGAAAGAGAAAACGAGAATATAAAATCTGTTGAAAAACCGGATAATGCTCAATCTGCAAAACCAAAAATTGATGTTGAAGTAAGGGAGTTATTTAACCTGCTCGAAAAATCCTCAGATAAAACTCTATTATCTCAATTAAAAAGAATGACTGGTCGGTATCTGGCAGGTAAATTTGAAATTAAATTGATTGATGATCAACCTGAAACAGCAGTAAATAATAGTGTATCTTATGGCTCCGAAACGAAAGAAACGCAAGGAAAACAAAGTGTTGATCGTGTGACCGGCTATTTTGATACCTCAAATAGTTTCACTGAAAATGAGAATAAAAGTTTTACAGGTACAAACAGTGATACGAAAAAAGAGAGTTCACAGCAGAATTATCCGTTTCATCACTCTGGTGAAGATAATAAAATAGAATTTAAAGAGTCTTTCAGATTCGACGGTCCCGGTTTAAGAACTGACGAAAAAAGCAATACAAAAATTGAAACTAGACGATCAGAAGAAATTCCGGCGGAAAAACAAGACGCTGCCGCTAATCAGACAATGTCAACCGGTGAAAACAATACCGCATTTTTAAGCGATGATAAAGAGAACTTCGAAAATGTAAAAGACTTCTTTAATATAAGTGATAATAAGGTTGTAAGTGATTCAATAAAAACATCAAGCGTTTTTACCACTGATGATCCGGTCAAGCATGTTAAAGCTAAAAACCTTATGCCGGAGATTTCAAAATTCTTCGAGCAGAAGTACAATAATTCTATCACTTTCAAGATCACTCCAGAACATCTGGGTAAAGTGAGGGTTTCACTAAAACTTGTTAATGATGTTCTGAAAGCATCAATTGAAGTTGAGAATGAACAGGTAAAACAAATCGTTGAAAATAACATGAGTTCTCTCAAATCAACACTCATGATGAACGGACTAACAACCGGTGATATTAATGTGATGGTTTCAAATCAGAGTACGAAACAAAGTAAATATTTTCCACATCAGAAAAAACGTGACAAATCATTTACTGATGAAAGGGAATCAGTTGAAACAGCACAGATGGATGATTCAACTTTAATTAACAGAAGAAATTACGGTTATAACACTTACGAATTTACGGCTTAGAGATGGGAAATTATATAGAAGGTTTAAGCAATACCAGCTACAATGTTAATTCCGGGAATTCCGGTAACAGCGGCATAATGGGTAAAGACGATTTTATGAATCTATTGATTACTCAAATGAGGTACCAGGATCCACTTAATCCGGCTGATAGTTCTCAGTTCGCTTCACAGTTGGCTGAATTTAGTTCACTTGAACAACTAAGTAATTTGAACGAAAATGTGCAGGCTGGACTCGATGCTGATTATCTTCTAGCTCAATCCATTAACAATACACTTACTGCCACACTGATAGGCAAGGATGTAAAACTGAGCGGTAGCGACCTTACCAACAAGGGTGATAACACCGTAAAATTAGGCTATGAGTTACCGGTACAGGCTTCTGATGTAACTGTGAAAATATATAATTCTTCAGGTACATTGGTAAGAGAAATAAAAGATTTGGAAAAATCTGAAGGAGAGCATAAACTTTCTTACGATTTTACCGATAATAATGGTAGTAAGTTACCAAGTGGCGAATATCGATTTGAGTTCGAAGTTAAAAACTTACAAGATGAAACTATAAGTGTTGAAAATTATAAATTTGGTTCTATTGATGGTGTTAAGTTTAGTGAGCAGGGAACGACCCTCATGGTAAATGGTGTGCAGTACAACCTCGCCGATATCATGGAGATTCTGAACCCGGTCACTACCGTAAAAGGATTAAAATCTAATGGCTGAAATTAATGGAATAAAAGTCCCGTTTAGACCGCTGATCACTGACGATCAGATATCCTCCAGGAGGATACCCGATTTTCAGAGAAGTTTTGAATCGGTCTTTAAGGATGAGTTAGAGAAACTGAAATTCTCTAACCATGCTCAGAAGCGACTTGAATCCAGGAATATTAAGTTCAATGACACCGAGATGAATAAAATTTACGCGGCTGTTGATAAAGCTGAGTTGAAAGGAGCCAAAGATTCTTTGATTTTAATGAACGAAACCGCATTGATTGTAAACATCCCTAACCGGACAGTTGTGACAGCAATGCCAGTTGAAGAACAAGCAGAAAATGTTTTCACAAATATAGACAGTGTAGTGATAACAAAATAAAATAAATAACATAAGGATATACAAGAGCGGGACCTTTCTCGGACGCTCTTGATTCGACTGACTGACTGATGTCGAATCCTTGAAAATAACTTAATCCTTGGGAGGTTACAATGGCACTTCTAAATTCACTTTTCTCCGGCATTTCCGGACTTAAAAACCATCAGACAATGATGGACGTTATCGGTAATAACGTTGCCAACGCAAATACAATTGGTTTTAAAAGCTCACGCATTACTTTCAGCGATACATTCAATCAGCTTGTTAAAGCAGGCACAAACCCTAATGAAAATTCAGGTGGGACTAACTCATTCCAGGTGGGACTTGGTGTAAAAGTTAACTCAATAGACAGAAATTGGTCACAGGGTACTTTTGAAAGAACAGGCATAATTACTGATCTTGGACTTCAGGGTCCGGGAATGTTCATTCTTAAAAATAATGGTCAGGAAGTATATGCGAGAGCCGGTGCATTTACATTCGATTCTGATGGTAAACTTGTGAATCCGCAGAATGGCGCGATTGTTCAGGGTAAAGTAGCGAATGATGACGGTGTAATACCTCCTGGAAATAATCTTGAAGATATCCAGATCAATACAAACCTTAAACTGCCTGCAGTAGCAACTACTGAAGTTAACTGGGGTGGAAACCTTGATGCTAATTCGTATCAGACCAGAACAGAGCTTGTCAAAATTAAAGGTAATATTAAAGACGACCTTGATCCGGCTCAGCTTTCAGACATAGAAGTTGAACCTGTTACAATCTATAATGACTATGGTCAGGAATTTGAACTTCATATGCATTATGTAGAAACATCGGACAACAATTTTGATTTAACATGGACAGTCGTTGATCCTGCTGTTGAAGATGCAACTTCTTCTTATGGGTATCTTGAAATTGGTTCTGATACAATAACAGGTTTATCTTTCGACGCAAATGGTGAATTGGTTGATCCAACCCTGGTTGAAAATATAAATGTTACAATCCTTAGCTTCGGCGGACAGGATTATGATATCAACTTCGATTTTGACGCAGCAACTGTAACAAGAACTACAGCTCCCGAATCATTAAGCGCGCTTGCCGATGATGGGCGTGACCCGAATATTGTAAAAGCTTCAATTACTATTTATGATTCACTAGGTAATCCTCATGAAGCTACATTACAGTTCACCAAAGCAGGTTCTGAGTCGGAAAGAACATGGTATTGGAGAATTTCTGTACCAGAAGCTTCCCGGCAGCCGGATGATCCGGAATATTTCTCAGGCACATTGAAATTTAATTCAGATGGTTCACTGGATCCAACAGATACACCTAATTTACACTTTGTACCACAGAGTGGCGCGGATCCGGTAAATATCAAACTTGATTTTGGTAATGGCTTCAAAGGTTTAACTCAAACTGTTGGTTCTTCAACACTTTCAGCTCTAAATCAGGATGGAGCTCCGGCAGCGTCTTTAACAAACTTGAATATAGATCAATTCGGTAATGTGGAAGGTATTTTCTCAAATGGAAATACGAAAACATTGGCCCAGATTATGGTCGCTACCTTCAAAAACCTTAACGGGATGGTTAGCGTAGGTGACAACCTCTTCGTACCCAGAGCGAATACAGGTGAAGCCTTCATCGGAAACCTTGGTGAAGATACTTCAACTACTCTTCAGTCGGGCGCTTTGGAACAATCCAATGTTGACTTATCAGATGAGTTTACCAAAATGATCATTTCCCAGCGTGGATTCCAGGCAAACGCGAGAGTGATCAGCACATCCGATAATATTCTTCAGGAAATAACAAATCTGGTAAGATAATTTGTTCGCTAATGAGCCGGTCTTTACCGGCTCTTTTTTTTATCCATTTTTAAACATCTGCACAATATTATACAACTCCCGCTTTTCTTCTTTACTACTTTTCACCCCATAACCACTATTTATTAAATGGCATACCGATTGTTATAATATTAAGAAAAAACGGGATTCATAAACATGGCTGATGAAAAAAAGAAAAAATCGGGGCTAAATCTTAAAGTAATATTAATTGGTATTCCACTATTTGCGATCCAGGTGGTAGCCGTTTATTATATAACCGCCAATGTTCTTTTAAGCAGATTTGAAGAACAGGCAAACGCAAAAAATGTTAAAAACACGCAATCAAATCATGGGTCTGAGGGGAATTCACAGCACTATGAGGAATTTACTGACTCCCATGATGGGGATTCCTACGAAGATGAACCTTACGAAGATGACCAACAGGGTGCTCCCAAAGTATTGGGTGAGCATATTTATTCTATTGATGATATAATTGTAAATCCTTCCGGTACAGATGGTAAACGTCTTTTATTAACTTCGGTGGGACTTGATGTTGCCACCGAGGAACAATATCAAACTCTTGAAAAGAAAGAGATATTGGTTAAGGATATCATAATTTCTGTTCTTGCCAGTAAAAGGATGGAAGAATTGAAAGATTACAGCAAAAAAGATTCATTAAAAATTGAGATTTCGAAAAATATACGTCGTTCAATCAGAAACGTTCGAATTAACAAAGTTTATTTCAGTAAGTACATTATTCAATAGTTGGAATTATGGCAGAAGTATTATCACAACAAGAGATAGATGCGTTACTGAATAACGTTCAGAGTGGCGCGGAAGAACCAACAACCACAATTGAAAAAGACGTTATCCCGTTTGATTTTCGGTTACCGAACCGAATATCCAAAAACCAATTACGCACAATAAGAAACATACACGAAACATTTTCTGAAAGTTTCAGTTCATTCCTTGTTTCAAAACTTCAGAATATTGTTAACATCAATGTTGCCTCCGTTGACCAGATATACTATTCCGAGTATGTTTTGTCTGTATCCAACCCTGCCTGTCTTTATACTTTCGAGATTGATAACACCGATATCAAGGGTATTCTTGAAATGGGTTCAGATTTTGCGTTAACACTTGTTGATCTTCTCCTTGGTGGAAATGGGGAGGATGTACAAAAAAACAAGGTTATTACTCCCATTGAACAAAAAGTACTCAATGTGGTAATTGACAAAATCATGCAGGACCTTACGAAAGCATGGCAGATGGTTGATAATTTTGTATTCAGGATGGAACGTTTTGAATCTGACATCGATTTTGCACAAATAACTTCACAGAGTGAATCTGTGCTGCTTATAACATTTGAAATTTCAATAGGTGAAAAATCTTATATAATGAACCTCTGTTTTGCCACTTTCGCATTCGATGCGGTCCTGGTAAAATTGACTAATCAGAATTTGTCAAAGATACGCCCGGGTAAGTATAACGGTACCACCGCGCACAATATTATAAAAGCCAATTTATACAAAGCACTGGTTCCTGTAACAGTAGAATTTGGAAGAACATCAATCAAATTCAAGGAACTAATGGACCTTGAACAAGGGGATATTATCAAACTGAAAAATAAAATCAGTGATGAATATCCCATTAAAATTAAAAATAAAGTCCTCTTTTTGGGAAGGATTGGTACGGTAAATAAACATAAAGCAATTAAAATTACCCGAAAAGCACTTAATCAGGAAAAATACGAGCAGTAATATGGATGAGAACAACATGGACAATGAAGAACTACAAGACAACATAAATGAAGAAGGCGAATTTTCTTCCGGAATCGATACAGATCAGGATGTAGTTGGCAACATTGCTGATTTTGATGAGTTTGAAGAGACTTTCAACAATAGCGGTGGTGCTATTGAAAAGCTGGAATACCTCAATGATCTGCAATTGAATGTTTATATTGAACTGGGTAGAACATCCATGATGATCAAGGATATTCTTGAACTTGAAAGAGGTTATGTTATTGAACTCGATAAGCTTGCCAGTGAACCGGTTGATATTTTCGTCAATAACAAAAAGATCGCAGAAGGCGAAGTAGTAGTTATTGACAAACATTTCGGCATAAGAATAGTTAACCTGATTGACGCGAATAAACGTACGAAAGGATTGCTCTGATGGGTTCTTCCGATATCCTTACTCTTATCACACCTCTGATAATAATATCAGTATTACTTTTTGGCGTTTTATGGCTTGTCAAACGAGCATCTATTCCCGGCAGGGGCAAGGCAATAAATAAAGTTGCAATTTCTGTTCTTTCCACTTATCAGTTGATGCCCAAAAAATTTCTGTCACTTGTAAAAGTTGAAGATAAAATCTTTTTACTTGGTATAAGTGACCAATCGATCAATTTAATTAAGGAATTGGATATGGATTCGGCTGATTTTGAATTATCAGCAAATGAGCAATCCAACACCAATTTTATGGAATTCTTTAAATCTGCCTTGAAAAACAAATGAAAAGAATAAAATATATATTTCTTATCACATTCTTCGTTCTCTGTTTTAATACTGTGGAGGCGCAGCAATCAGGCGGGGGTACATTACCATTACCGAAGATTGGAATTGATGTTGGAACGGCAGAATCTCCTGAGGATATTTCAGTTACTTTACAAATTCTGGCCCTTTTGACCGTTCTTTCTCTTGCCCCTTCAATTCTGATAATGACTACATCCTATCTCAGGATCATCATTGTGTTTCATTTCCTGAAAAACGCTCTCGGAACACAACAAATGCCTCCAAGCCAATTACTTTCCGGCATAGCGCTTTTCATAACATTTTTCATAATGGCTCCTACATGGGACCGGGTTAATGAAGAAGCTATTCAGCCATTGATGGATGGTAAGATAAGTTACGAACAGGCGTATGAAAAGGGAATTGGTCCCATTAGAGATTTTATGTATAAACATGTGAGGGATGAAGACCTGGTTTTGTTTATCAATGTTGCAGGCCTGGAACAACCTGAATCAAGAGAAGACCTTCCAACTTATATTGTGCTTCCGGCATTTGCGTTAAGCGAATTAAGGGCAGGATTTATCATCGGGTTTTTCCTTTTTATTCCGTTTTTAATGATGGATATGATTATCGCGAGCGTCTTGTTGTCAATGGGTATGATGATGATACCACCGATGCTGATAGCTCTTCCATTTAAAGTACTGCTTTTTATACTGGTCGATGGTTGGAATTTGATTGTCGGCTCTTTAATACGAGGATTTACATAATGACTGAAGATTTAGTTATAGAAGTTATTACTGAGGTTTTTTACACTGCATTTACGGTATTATTACCAATTCTGGGTGTCTCGCTTGTGATTGGTTTAATTATCTCGGTATTTCAGGCTACCACCTCAATTCAGGAAATGACACTCACATTTGTACCTAAAATTCTCGCAACAGGAATTGCAATAATTTTTTTATTCCCATGGATGATGGATAAAGTGATCGCATTGACAAATCGAATATTTAATTTGATGTCTGAAGTTGTACGATGACGGATATCTATATAGCCGATTTTCTTGCTCTCATGCTAATTTTCATGAGAGTTCTCGCAGCTCTGTTTGCTGCTCCGGCTTTTAGCAATCCCGGTTTCCAATCTACCGCCAAGACTGTTTTCGCTCTTTTTATAGCCTACATACTTTTCTACGTTGTCGATCGACCGCAGGAACTACAAAATATAGAGTTATACAACTTTGCGCTGCTTGGTGTTAAAGAAGTAATTACCGGATTAATAATCGGGTTTTCGCTCAATTTGATTTTCTACGGTATCTCGTACGCCGGTTCATTTATTGGTTTTGATATGGGACTTATGATGGCGCAGGCACTAAATCCACTCGATGAAACCAATAATAATGTAATTGGGCAAGTTATCTATTTCATGGCACTGATGATATTTTTCATGATAGATGGGCATCATTATCTCTTTCGTGGTCTTGCTCTTTCTTACGAGGTAGTTCCGATCGGGGTATATCCAATCAATCAAGAACTCGAAGAACTATTAGTTAATTACACTTCAGGAATATTTATTATAGCGGTTAAAATAGCGTCTCCATTTTTGGTATCATATATGCTTATACACATTGGTGAAGGAGTTACGTCACGTGTAATCCCTCAAATGCAGGTATTTTTTGTAACACAACCCATTAAAGTAGGCTTAGGATTAATGTTTCTCGGATTACTTGTTCCAATTTATGTTTATGCTTTGAAGAATATGCTGGAAGCCTACGAAAACAGCTTATATATGTTAATTAGAGCAATGGCTAACGATGGCGGATAGCGGTCAGGACAAAACCGAACAACCCACCCAAAAGCGTCTTTCAGACGCCCGGGATAAAGGTCAGGTAGCAAAGAGCATGGAGTTGAACTCTTTTGCTATATTTACATCTGGTCTGTTACTTATTTTTACATTTCGCGATACTCTCAGTAATCAACTTGGGCAAGTTGCAAAATATGTTTTCGGGTCTCTTGAAACCTTCAATATCACTACTACTATCGTTGAAGAACTCGCCGTAAGAGGCGGACTTTTATACTTTGTAATATTATCACCTCTTTATATAGGATTGGTTATTATTGCACTTGTGGCAGGATTTAGCCAGGCCGGATTGAAAGTTTCTTTGAAAGCAATTAAACCCGATGGTAAAAAACTTGACCCTATAAAAGGTCTTAAAAATAAAATATTTTCAACAAGGTCATTGTTCGAATTACTAAAATCGTTGACTAAGCTCAGCATCATCGCCTGGGTGATTTATATGGTTTTATCCAATGTTATCCTCGATTCCACTTCGCTGGTGACATTTTCCGTAATAGAAATTATGAGTTTTCTCATTGAGTCCTCAGAAGAGTTTCTCTGGAAAATAGCTCTTACGTTTGCTCTCATTGCAGTGGCGGATTTCATCTATCAAAAGTATAAATTCAAAAAAGATATGATGATGACAAAGCAGGAGATCAAGGATGAGAATAAGGATAGTGAAGGTTCCCCTGAAGTTAAAGGTAAAATCAGGGGACAGATGATGATGGCTGCACGAAAACGAATGATGCAGGAATTACCAACAGCTGATGTGGTTGTAACAAACCCTACACACTTCGCCGTTGCGCTCAGATACAAAATGGGTCAAGATGAAGCTCCTCTGGTTGTTGCAAAAGGTGCAGATGCTCTTGCCAAAAAAATTAAGGAAGTTGCAAAAGAACATAACATCCCGATTGTGGAAAATCCGCCTTTAGCCCGGGCTATCTTTAAAATGTGCGAAGTCAATGATTTCATCCCTGAAAAATTGTTTAAGGCTGTGGCACAGATATTGGCGCATATTTACAGATTGAAGAATGAAAAATCTAATAAAATAGTATGAAATTAAAAGACCTTGGAAAAAATACAGATGTAATGCTGGCGTTCGGACTCATTTTTATGTTGGGTCTGATGCTTATACCGTTACCGCCGGTATTTCTTGATTTCTTCCTGGCACTGAATATCACAATGTCTGTTTTGGTTCTTATAGTTTCACTCTATATAAACTCACCACTCGATTTATCCGTTTTTCCGGGTCTTCTACTTGTTTTTACTTTATTCAGACTAGCTCTAAATATTTCATCAACACGTCTGATTTTGATTGAAGCTTTTGCTGGAAAAGTAATTGAGTCGTTCGGTAACTTTGTAGTTGGTGGAGATTTTGTTGTTGGTTTCATAGTCTTTATTATCCTGGTAATAATTCAGTTTATTGTGATCATTAAAGGTTCAGGTCGTATATCGGAAGTATCTGCCCGATTTACACTCGATGCTATGCCGGGTAAACAAATGGCAATCGACGCTGATCTTAATACCGGAATTATCACAGAACAGGAAGCGAAGCAGCGTCGTGAAAATATATCTCGCGAGGCCGAGTTTTACGGAGCGATGGATGGTGCAAGCAAGTTCGTAAAAGGGGATGCAATTGCGGGACTTTTAATTAATGGTATAAATATAATTGGTGGTTTTGTTATAGGCGTCGCGCAGAAAGGAATGGATATGTCCGAGGCGCTTCAGACTTATACAATACTAACCATTGGTGATGGTCTCGTCTCACAGATACCTGCTCTGATTATCGCAACCGCTTCCGGTCTGGTTGTTACACGCAGTGCTTCAGGAATGGCTCTTGATTTACAAATTAAGTCACAGTTGTTCTCTAATCCGAAAGTTCTCGGTACCGTCTCAGGTGTGATCTTTCTTTTTGCCATGGTACCCGGAATGCCAACAGTTCCTTTTATGATTCTCGCCGGGGCACTTGGAGGCGGTGCATTCTATTCTAATAAAAGAAAACAGAAAGAGGCTCTTGCTGTCGCCGATGAACCTGAACCGGAAGAAAAACCGGAAGAAAAGGTTGAGCAATATCTGCAGGTTGATCCGGTTGAAATTGAAATTGGTTACGGCTTAATAAGTCTTGTTGATGAAGAGCAAGGTGGGAGTCTGTTTCAGAAGATTTCATCCACCCGCAAATTTATTGCTCTTGAATATGGTGTCTTGATACCTCCGGTCAGAGTAAGAGATAATTTACAACTTGACCCTAATTCATATATAATTAAGATAAAAGGAAACGTTGTAGCTAATTATGAAATTTATGCTGACAGATATTTAGCGATGAATCCCGGTGATTCTGAAGAAAGCGTCAATGGAATCCCTACAACCGACCCGGCTTTTAATCTTCCGGCTTATTGGATACTTACTGAAGAAAAAGATAAAGCTGAGCTGGCAGGCTTTACAGTTGTGGATGCCGTTAGTGTATTATCAACACACCTTCAGGAAACATTAAAGAAAAACTTTGATAAGATTCTTTCAAGACAGGCTGCCAAACAATTACTGGAAAACTTAAAACAGGAATATCCTGCCGTAATTGATGAGATTAACCCGGATGTACTTTCACTTGGTACAATTCAGAAAATATTGCAAAATTTGTTAAAAGAATATATTCCAATCAAAGACCTTGTACAGATACTGGAAGCATTACTGGATTACTCCAAGGTTACCAAGAATGTTGATGTTTTAACGGAATACGTCAGGCACTCCATAGGTGATACCATCGCCAATCTTTTCAAAGATAATAATGGAGTAATCCATGCTGCCGCAGTTGGTGATTTGCTTGAAACCAGAATAACTCAATCACTTCAAAATCAGAAGGAAGTTGTTCAATCACTTGGTTTAAGTCCTGTTGAATTACAATCAATAAATGAAAATTTGATAAATATTATAGAAAAGTTTAGAATGTTGGGATACTCCCCGATAATCATCACATCAGCGACAATACGTCCGTACTTCTTCAGACTTATTGCGTCAAGTTTTCCTGATGTGAGTGTATTATCTTATTCTGAACTACCACCACATGTAGATATTGAATTCATTGACAAATTAGAGGCTGTTGGTGAAAGTTAAAAAGTTTGTTGCTCCAACATTGAAGGATGCATCTGATCAGATTAAACACGAAATGGGGCAGAGTGCTGTCATTCTCGGTACAAGAATTCTTGAACCCGATGGTGTGAAAATTAAACGGAAAATGTTTGAAGTTACAGCCGGACTTGAAGATGACAAGTTCAATGAGGTTATGACAGAAACACCCAGGATTGATGTTCCTGAAAATGAGGAAGAAAAATCGGAAGAGGAAGAAAGGGCAGAAAATGTTTTTAATGAACTTGCTGAATTAACGAAAAATATCTATCGTAAAAGAAATGATCCGGAAAGTTCGGTACCAAATATTGATGCCATAAATAAGAAGCTGAAGGAAGAACATAAGAATTTCCAGGTGCAGCAGGAAATTGAGGATATCGAAGCTACACTGCTTCATCGTGAAATACAAAAGCCAATTGTAAACGCAGTAATTGACTATCTGAAAGAAAATATTAAACATCTTACACCTTCAAACATTGATAACTATGTTGTTTCAAATCTTGCGTCGATGATATCAACAAGAACATTTGAGCTTGATAAAAAGAAGAAGCCGCATAAAATTGCTTTTGTAGGACCGACGGGAGTAGGGAAGACAACATGCCTTGCCAAGCTTGCCACAATATCAAAAATATTGCATAATCTTGATGTGGGTATAATTTCGGCAGATACTTACAGACTCGGCGCAATTGATCAGTTAAAGATATTTTCCGAAATAATTGATATTGATCTTTTAGTGGCTTACGAACCACACGAGATGGATGAACTTCTTAAAAAATTCAGAAAGAAAGATCTCATACTAATCGATACTGCCGGTAGATCTCAACACAAAGTTGAACAACTCGCGAAAACAAAAGAGTTCCTGGATGAAATTGAACTGGATGATACATATCTTGTTTTAAGTTCTACTTCCACCACTAAAAATCTTTATGATGTAGCGGATAAATTCAGATTATATAATTATAATTCATTTGTTTTTACAAAAGTTGACGAATCCGCTGCTTTTGGGAATATTCTTAATGTAGCCACAAAATTTAATAATGTTCCGGTTATATATTTAACCAACGGTCAGGTTATTCCTGATGATATTATTTCTGCCGAATCAACATTTATCGCTAATATGATATACACCGGAAAAATATCGTCATGATTGGTCAGATTGAAAGGCTTGCCAAGCTAAAACAGAGCCTCGATAAACAGACCACAAAAAATAAAAATAATTTCGTTTCTGTGGTCTCGGGTAAAGGGGGAACGGGGAAATCCGTAATATCGCTAAATCTGGCTTATCAACTCTCGCTGCTTCAAAAAAAAGTTCTTCTTGTTGACCTTGATCTTAATTTTTCCAATCTGGGATTGATGCTCAACATACTTCCCGAAAACACCCTTGGTGATTATATTTTAGGCAAGGCGTTGTTTGATGAAATGATCACTCCATACAGGAAGAATTTTGATCTGATCCTGGGCGATAATGGTGTTGAATTAACAGATACAGAAAGTAAAGAAATTATTTCAGCTTTTTTAACCAAATTGGAGAGTTATTCTTCTGATTATGATTTTATAATTCTCGATAATGCCTCCGGATTGAATGACCGAATTGCTCACACGCTAAAAAAAGCCGAAATAATGATAACGGTTTCGACCACTGAACCAACTGCTGTGATGGATTCATACGTGGTTTTCAAGTATGCATTCCAGAAAAACATAAGTGCTTTCAAATATGCTATAGTGAATAAGGCAAACAACATAAAGGAAGGGCAAACCGCATTCAAAAACATGAATGAGGCTTGTCTTAAATTTCTATCCCGCAAGATAAACCTTTTGGGAATCGTTAGTAATTCAACCAAATTCAACCAATCTATATTAAATCAGAATATCTTATCCGAGACTCACCCTGAAAACACTACTATAAAACAACTATCTAAAATAGCCCAAAAGATAGTTGAAATTGGTCAGATGGCTAATAGTCAACAGTTGAAAATGCGCGCCTGAAAATTAAACTCACGTTAAATTTAATTTCCATCCAAATTCTATACTTATTTACTTGATACACATTTTTGGTATAATATTTGGTTTATTATTAGAGAACAACATAACAGGAACCATGAAAAAAATAATACTACATACCGGACTACTCTTCTTTTTCCTCTCGGCAATATTTTTCAGTCAGCGAGGTTTTTCTATTCCGGATATCCTGCTAAAGTCATTTATAGTATTTCTGATGGTTTCAATTATGCTTTCTTTTCTCGCGATAGTACTCTTTAAATCGGTAAAAAGAGAAGCGGAAAAAGAAAAAGATGTTAGTACTAATTTATTGGGAAACAATAATGAATAATTCATTGCTTTGGACTAAATTCAAAAAAAGTCCTTCGGAAGCCCTAAAAAAACAAATTATTTTGAATTATTCCAATCTGGTTCATTATGTGATATATAATTCAAAGTTTGTTAACCAGACAATCCTTGAGGAAAAAGATTTCTATCAATTCGGTATCGAAGGCCTCAGCGAAGCCATAGACAGGTTCGACCCGGAATACGGAACAAAGTTCGAAACCTACGCAATTCAACGCATCAGGGGAAAAATATTGGATGAAATTAGAAAAGTCCAAATAAAACCACGTCGTACTGGTGATGATGAACAAAAAATATACTATTCAAATGTCTCTCTTAACCAGCCGGTAGATAATGAAGAGGGGTATCTTTTATATGAGAAGATCCCTGATGAAATTGAAACACCGGAAGATACTGTAGAGAAAGACGAGGAAAAAGAACTGCTTCTTAAATTTATACAGACTCTTGAGGAAAGGGACAGACTAATATTGAGTCTTTATTATTATGAACATCTGAATTATAAAGATATTGCTTCAATTCTTAAAATCACAGTTTCGCGGGTATCTCAGATTCACTCAAAAATAATTAAACAATTACAGCAAAAAATGATAAAAGTTCACGCATGAAAGAAGACAATCTAACAATGCAGGACAGAAAAGAACGTACAAAAAAATACGTAGAGCAAATTCAAAACTTGCCATCTTTTCCTGTCGTCATCATGGAAGTTTCAAAACTTTTGGATGACCCTAAAACGAGCGCAGCTGATCTGGGTAAGGTTATTTCTAAAGACCAGGGTATGGTTGCCAAAATACTACGGATTGCCAATTCACCTTTATTCGGATTGCCAAGAAAGGTTTCTACAATCGAGTTTGCAATTGTAATTCTGGGTTACAATCAAATTAAAAACATAATCATAGCATTAGCTGCTTTGGAATCATTCAGTTCCAAAGAAAATAAAGACTGGGATAAAAACCGGTTTTGGACTCACTCAGTGCTTACTGCTACTCTGGCGAAAAAAATCGCGGAGGAACTTGGATATCGTAAATCGGGCGAGGTATTCATTGCGGGTTTATTGCACGATTTGGGAATTTCATTAATTCAGAGATATTTTAATAAAGAATTTAAAGCAATTAATGAATTGGTTGAATCGGGCCATTTCTCTTACCTCGAAGCTGAGGAAAATGTAATTGAGCTGACACACCAGGATATTGGAAATTATCTTGCTGCTAAATGGAATCTACCTTCTGCTCTGGGTGAAGTGATTCTGCACCATCACGCTCCATCAAAAGCCGAAGCTTATGGTGAAATTGCGGCAATAGTTCACATTGCTGATTACATGACACAGTATTATCAGGTTGGGGATTTTGAATGGGATAAAGAGATGAACCTCGATTTTGATGTTATCAAAATCTTAAATCTTGGGGATATGGACTACTTACAGGAATTTATACTCAGTTATGAAAACCTGATTAAAGAACAAGCTTCTAATTTAATCTTTTAAGAAGGTATGGAAAAAGGGAAAACAAATACACCGAACAAGGTTGAACTGGTATTGTCGAATGTTTACAATCTTCCACCAATACCACAAGTGATGACTGATGTGATCAATTTACTAAACAAACCAAACACATCGGTCTCTGAATTGAGTGCTGTTATTTCAAAGGATCAAAGTATAATTACAAAAATCCTTACAATCGCAAATTCACCTCTATATGGTTTATCCAGAAAAGTATCATCTATAGATTTTGCGATATTTTTACTTGGTTTTAGTGAGATTCAAAATATTGTTTCCACTCTTACTCTGATTGAAACTTTCAGAAATAAATCTGATAAATATATGGATCAGAGTGAATTCTGGAAACATTCTTTTATCACCGGAGCTGCCGCAAAACGTTTATGCGCCGATCTTGGTGTACAGGGAGGTTCAGAGGCTTTCATAGCAGGATTTCTTCATGATCTGGGCGTTTCAATAATGCACAGATATTTCCACTCCAAATTTCCCTCAATTGTGGAAAAAATAGCGGATGAAAAAATCTCACCATCCCAGGCTGAAAAAGAAATTCTTGGTGTATCACATGAAGAGATAGGACATTATCTTGCAGAAAAATGGAATTTTCCTGATAATCTCGCGGATATAGTGCTATATCACCATGATCCGATGAATGCCAAAATAAATAAAAAACTTACTCTGATTATTCATTTCGCCGATTATATGACTCATAAGATGGGCATTGGCGATTTTAAATGGGATAGGGATCTTGAATTGAATGACGCGGTTTACGATGAATTCAATTTTAAGGATGAAATAGAGATTGAAAACTTCATGATGGAATACAAAAAATTTCTTACGGATCAATTTGAAATGATAAGGTTCCTCAATTGAGAGTAATAAAACAAAATACAGGCGCCTACTCTACCTTGTATGATTCATTAAAGGGGAGTAAAAGAGATGAGTCATCATTTGGTTCTCTCAGGGCATTAAATCTTCGTCAGGAAAAAGCAAGAAAAGATAGAGAAGATTTCAGTGACGATTCCCGGTCTAATAAGTATTTTGATATAATCAGTGATTGTGAAGCGAAACTGCACTCCGCAAACTCTATTGAAGGCTTAGTTAGTATCCTTTCTAAAAGCATCGATAGTCTTGTGCAAAATGAAGAATCGGGAATTTTTCTTTTCGATGATTTTAATATTCAGTTAAATTCCTTGACAAAATCCACATCAGAAAAATCGAATACATTTCTCAACAATATCTTTAAGGAAGAAATACTCGACTGGATTTTTGAAACAGGAAAACCTGCTCTTATACCTGATATTGAAAAATATACCGGTTCAGGTTCAAGATTCAATTATTACATTTTGCCAATTTACGAAAACAAGAAGAATAAAGGTTTATTATATATTCTTACCCCCCTGAGCAAAATTGAAGATGATTCCAATGAGACTAAAACAATAAAATTATTGTTGAACCTTATCTTTCCGAAAATATTGATTCATCTGCAGAGAAAATCATTAAAATCCCTTTATTCAGATTTACAGTCTTACCAGTCCAAGTTAAACAATGATTCAAAACTT
The DNA here is from genome assembly GCA_022181065.1 of Melioribacteraceae bacterium. GTDB lineage: Bacteria > Bacteroidota > Ignavibacteria > Ignavibacteriales > Melioribacteraceae > BQMY01. The sequence continues at coordinate 86,092 of BQMY01000115.1, forward strand.
ATGGCTATTGGTGAATTGACAAGTGGTATAATCGAAAACATACTCTCTCCGCTTCAAATAATTATCAGTTACGCGGATATGATCGGGGAAACCGCAAATTCACACGATCTTCGGGCAGTTAACTCCATTAAAGGGCAAGTTAAAAAAATTGAAGGTGTAATTAGCAGACTCGCGAAGTTCTCGAGCTTGAACAATCAGCCCGAAAAACTTTTTGCTTGTAACATCAATGAATTGACATCAAATTTCTGCGAAGTAATAAAATCTTCACTCAATAATAAAAACTACGAGTTGATAGTAGATTTGGATGAAACTCTACCCCCAATACTAACTCATCCGGATTTCTTTAACCAGATTTTATCAAATACTTTCTCTTTATTGCGTCCTAAATCACCGGTTGGGGGAGGTATCCTGGTTCAATCAAGGTTCAGCAAAGAACATGTTCATTTACGAATTATTTCAACAGATTTTAACAAAAAGTTATCGTCAGTTAATGATAACTCAAATGAATCGGAAATAAGAATCCTTAAAAATCTTGTAAAAAAACATGAAGGTACACTTAAATTCGATTCAAAACAATCTGCCGGAACAAGTATTTTATTCAAGCTGCCATTGAAAAGGAAATTGAGAAAATGAGACGATTTGTGATTTGCCTGATAATGATGCTGGTTACAACCGGAAGTTATATTTCAGCCCAATCGGATGTTGACCTTAATAAAATGGTTAAAAGTCAGATTGAAGAAGCACAGCTAAAAGCGAAGAAAGATCAGGCTAAAAAACAGCGTCTCGAGGATCATCAGGCAGCTCAGGATGGCATTTCCTCCGGTGTAATTTCAATTTATACCTTTCTGACACTATCTATTCTGATTATCGGCGGAGTAGCAGTAAGGCGATTCTGGTTAAAACAGGAGAACACCAAAAAACGTATTGTAAAACAGGGAATACTTATGATGCGTCAGGAGAGAATCATAACGCTCGATAATCCTAAAAAAAGTTTTATCAGACAGAAGTTAGGTAGAAGTCAATACAGTGCTTTTGCCAACGGTCAGGATATCACACGTCTTGCAAGAATGCTCGATGTTTCGCAGGGGGAAGTTCTACTCGCGAAAAAAATAAATAAACCTCAATATTTCCCGTATAGAACAACAATGGGAGAAGCCAAAGATTCTGCTCAGTCTTCTATCAAACGTCTGGTCAAGCCTGAAAATGATGTGTTTGGTAAACATGTTAAAGAATATTTGCTGAAAAAACAGAACATTGACACAGACAAGTTGATATATTTAAACTAAACAAAATGATAAATGCTGAGAGGAAGATATTCAGGTAAAAATTCCGGGGTTGAGAGTCCGGTTATATCAAATTTTAATAAAAAACTTGAATTCCTTCAGATAGTTGAAAAACACACCGATTACTACATCCTCAAAACCTCACGAGGATATTATAAAGCTGTTATACCTGAAGAACTGAATGTATTTGACATCGTGGTTGTAAGAGTTATAAATAGCAATCCATTGAAGCTTAATTTAACAGACCTTTCCGGATACTCAAACTCATCAAATCTCGCGGATTATATTTGCAAGAAACTAAAAATTAAAAAACCCGTCAGTAATAATATTGTGAAATTCCTCCTTATAAATAAACAAATCGTTAGTTATGACACCATCCTGTCTCTTACCAAAAAAGTTGATAATGTTAATTTTGAAACAGACCTGGATTTTTATATTTCTATTTATTCCGGTATAAACAATTTCCTGCATACAAGCTTTTCAAAAATTGCGGTAATTCCTTTAAGACGAATAATTAATACCTTTCATAAAGCTGATATTATTTTCCCCAGGATATCTAAAAAGATTCAATTTAATGAGGATTTGCAGCATTTTCTGCTAGACCCAGATAAATACCTTAAAGCAAAAATAACAGGTACAGTATTTGATGACATATATGTAAATGATTACAAAAAAATGATTTACCACTATTTGACTCTTATGAAAAAACAAGAAGAACATATTATACCTTACCTTTATAACATTGAAGGGGAAAGAAGCGAATATAGTGTGTTATTCTTTATTTCAGGCGGATTTCCAAAGAAAATTCTTACGATTTTATATTCTGGAGATAGACCCGCGGGGAGTTTTATTCTTTCAAATGAACCAGAGTTAAATCTGTTGGCAGATAGTGAGTTATTTTATAAAATTGGTCAATTTTGTGCAACTGAACAAAAATCACAACTTCCTAAAACATCTTTACTTGATAACCTTAACGGGTATGCGTCTGAACTTTTCAAATTTGATATGTCACTCTTCGAAGATGTTTTTAATTCCGACATAAAGAGTACTTATACATTCGATAATTATGAATATCCCGAGCATAGTGAAGTTGAAAGATCATTAAGCGCAAAAATGGTCACTGTTTATATAGATGTAGTTAAAAATCTGATTTTAGGCGGAGTTTTATAATGGTAAAGGGAATTTATCAGGCTTCAAGATCACTTGATACTCGAATGAAAAATATGAGTATCGTCGCAAATAATCTTTCAAATCTGAATACTACCGGTTTCAAGCGAAAAGTTCCATTTTCTGAAGTTCTTGAGAATGAAGGCAAAAGCAAGATGAAAGAAATTATTGATTTCAGACAGGGTGAACTCGTACCTACTGAAGGTAATTTCGATCTGGCTATTGAGGGTGAAAAGATATTTTTCGCGATTCAGACTGAAGATGGTCCAAGGTTTACCAGAAACGGCAGGTTTACCTTATCTGAAGAAGGATTTCTGGTAGATGAAAATGGTGATAGTGTACTTGGTAAAAGTGGGGAGATCAATATCAAAAGCGCGATGCTGAATGAAGATCAAACAGTTCATATCACTGAAGCCGGTGAAGTAAGAGTTGGTGAGATACTTGTCGATAGTGTCATGCTTGTGAAGTTTGAAGAACCACAGAAATTAACAAATACATCAAGTTCTCAATTTCAAATTGAGGGAGACGCATACGAACAGGCAAAAGAAAATGAATATAAAGTCTTTCAGGGTTACCTGGAAGGAGCAAATGTGAATCCGATCATGGAAATGGAGTCTATGATCAACGTAAACCAGGATTATACAAGCGCTCAGAAGATGATAGGATTTTTAGATAAATCATTGGGTCAGGCCAATGAAGTTGGAAAAGTTTAAATAGGAGTTGATTTAATATGCCAAGTAGATCTTTAAGAACAGCAGCATCGGGAATGGCAGCCCAACAGCTCAATATTCAGATTATTGCGAATAATATTGCCAATATCAATACAACCGGTTTTAAAAAGAGTAAGGCAGAATTTCAGGACTTAATGTATCAGACGGTATCAGTAAACTCGTCTTCATCTACTACATTCGGGCGTCAGGATGCCAGCTCTACCAAAATTCAGGTGGGTAATGGTGTACAGCCCGCATCCACGCAAAAGATTTTTATGCAGGGTGATCTTGTAGCTACCAATAATGAATTTGATGTGGCAATACAGGGCGAAGGATTCTTCCAGGTTCGTAAACCGGATGGCTCATTCGGATACACGAGAGATGGCTCATTCAAGATTAATGCTGAAGGACAGATGGTAACATCAAATGGCTATATACTGGAACCGGAAATAACTTTGAATGATGACGCAGTTGGAATTATTGTAGGCAGAGATGGTACGCTTCAGGTAAGGGAAGCTGATGGAGAAACATATATTCTTGATAATCTCCAGTTAGCAAGGTTCATGAATCCTGCGGGCCTGGATCCGGTTGGTGACAACCTTTTCAGAGAAACAGAAATATCCGGCACAGCGCTTCTCGGAACCCCCGGCGCTTCAGGGTTTGGTGAACTTCATCAAGGCTACCTCGAATCATCAAACGTTGAAATTGTTGAAGAAATGATCGCGATGATTGCAGCACAGAGAGCTTACGAAATCAACTCAAAAACAGTTAAAACTGTTGAAGACATGATGCAGCAGGCTAACAATCTCAAGAGAGGTTAATTGATGTTTGCAATTTTGCTAAATATCGTTTTTGTCTTTTTTACCGGTGCTGACGTTGATAATCTTGTCAATGATTATCTGACTGATAAGTTATCCGGCTATGAAAAAATTGAATATCAAATAGTCAATGCCCCTGATAACTATTCCGTTATTGAAATAGATGACTCCAGAGAATTCAAACTCGCGGGAAATACGGGATATATACCGGTAATTATTAAAAGAAACAGTTCCAGAGGGAGTTCCTCCTACATCTCTGTGAAGCTGAGTATGTATCAATATGTTTTAGTGGCAATTAAAGATGTCAAGAAAGGTAAACCTTTAACAGCTGAAAGTTTTGATATACGTTTGGAAGATATAAGCAAAGTAAAAGGTGATGTGATCACTAATCCGGGATTGTTGGACACCTTCAGATCGAAATTTACAATCAGGGAAAATTCGATACTGGTGAAACAAATTGTTGAATGTGTACCAGTGATGTTTGTCGGCGATAAAGTAAAAGCCAATGTTATATCGGGGAGTGTTGTCGTAACAACAGATGCTTACGCCCGGCAGGAAGGCGGAATGGGTGATATTATTGTGGTAAGGACATCAGAAAATAAACAGTTTCGCGCGAAAATAGTCGATAATAATAACGTTTTAATTTTAGAGTAAATTATGAAAAACTTTATCATAACAGTTTTGTTGATGTTTGCGTGTGTAACCGCTTTGAACGCTCAGGATATGAGGAACAATTCCTATTTCTCACTTTTTTCCGATCAAAAAGCAGTTAAACTGGGAGACGCGATAACAATAGATGTCGTTGAGTCTTCCCAGGCTTCAAACAACGCGGAAACAAATGCCGGAAGAGCGAGCAATATAGGATTTAGCGGTTCAGGTACGTTTGATGGTAGCGCGCTACCCTCAGGGGATTTGGGTGTGACCTCCAATAATGATTTCCGCGGTTCAGGTGGTACCAAAACAAGTGGTATGGTCAGAACAAAAATAGCTGCGATCATTGATTCGGTTCTGGACAATGGAAATTTACGCATTAAAGGAAGCAGAAAAATAGTAATTAATGGTGAAGAACAAACGGTTCATATCAGTGGTTTTGTACGCGCGACAGATATTACTGCTGACAATACAGTAAAATCATTTCAAATATCCGAAGCAGAAATTGTCTTTGAGGGTAATGGAATGATTGAAAGCAGTCAGAAACCGGGCTTGTTGACCAAACTATTTCATTGGTTATTCTAGGTGATTTATGAAAAAGATATTATACATAATACTGATATTATTTACATTCTCTTCGATTCATGCGCAGAGGATAAAGGATATAGCTTTTCTTGAAGGGGAAGCATCTGAACAAATCATCGGATACGGTCTTGTAGTTGGTCTTTCCGGAACCGGGGACAGTTACCGTTCTTCCTTTACGATCCAGTCAATTACCAGTATGTTGAAACGTTTTGGAATTACTGTACCTCAGGATGATTTGAAAACTAAAAACGTTGCTGCTGTGATGGTTACCGCGACTATAAACAACTATCTTAAACCTGGTTCCGCATTTGATGTAAATGTCTCCTCACTGGGAGATGCCCGAAGTCTGACAGGCGGAACTTTGCTTATGACTCCACTATCAGGTCTTAGTGGAACTGTATTTGGATTTGCACAGGGTCCATTATCCATTGGTGGTTATGATATAGACACTCCAACCGGTAACAGAATTTCCAAAAATCATTCTCTTGCAGGAAGAGTACCAAGAGGCGGAATATTAAAACAGGCTTTACCTAACGCGGGATTTGGAGCCAATATGATCAAGGTATTCCTTAAAGAACCTGATCTTACCACAGCAAGTAATGTGGCAACTTCCATTAATACCAACTTTGGGGTAACAATAGCCAAAGCATCCGATGCTTCAGAAATTGTGGTTGAAATCCCTCAATCGATGGCTGATAACAAAGTCAGTTTTTTATCGCAGCTGGAATCAATAACGGTTGAAGTTGATCAGGACGCAAGAGTTGTTCTGAATGAACGCACAGGAACAGTAGTTTCGGGTCAGCATGTGAGGATAATGCCGGTTACAATTTCGCACGGTTCATTGAATATTACAATACGCTCAAATCCAATGATATCGCAACCGGGTATGTTCTCAGGCGGATCAACACAGATGTTTAATAACCTGATTCCATTTGCTAACCAGGATTCTTCAAAAACTATAGCGATTGCCGGAGCTTCGAATATTCAGGAAGTGGCAGCCGCGTTAAATTCTCTTAAAGTATCACCGAGAGATATAATTTCAATTTTCCAGGCGCTGAAAGAAGCCGGCGCTCTTGTTGCTGAAATAGTGATAATTTAACAACAGGTGAAGAGATGGCTGATATAGGATTAAAAGTTTCAAATCAACATAAGCACATAAGCAAACCGGTAGAAGTAGAAAGCAGGTTTTCTACCAGAGAAAAAGCAAAAATTGTTGACGCATCCAAGAAATTCGAAAGTATGCTTACCTCAATGATGCTTAAAAGTATGACCAAAACCAACAAAGGTATGTTCGGCAGTGAAGATAGTTTTGGAGGTTCGTTCATGGATACTTTTTTTGAAATGCATATGGCTGACTATATGTCTCAGAACAGCTCACTTGGTGTAGCTAATCAGATTTACAAGAAAATCACCGGTGAAGAACTGGATAATACATTCAAAATAAAAAATGTAGCGCGTACGGTCAATAACAGTGAATTGAGAGTTAAAAACACAGAATCCGCTACCGCCATAAAACCAAGTAATTCTACTCTTAACAGAGTTGAAAAATATGATCCTATAATTGAAAAAGCCTCACAAACTTACGGGATTGACAAAAATATCATTAAATCAGTGATTTTCACCGAGTCAGCCGGTAAAAATGACGCAATGTCTAATAAAAAAGCAAAAGGTTTGATGCAGTTAATAGATTCTACGGCTAAAGATATGGGAGTTACTAATTCCTGGGATCCCGAGCAAAATATACTTGGCGGAACAAAATACCTTTCCAAAATGCTTGAAAAATATGATGGTGATATGAAATTATCATTGGCTGCATACAATGCTGGTCCGGGAAATGTTGACAAGTATAACGGGATTCCTCCGTTTGAAGAAACACAAAATTATGTAAAAAGAGTTTTAAGTTATTATAACTACCTGGAGAGCTAAAATGAATGTTGAAAAATTAAAATTAATTCTGCAAAAGCAGAAAGATAAACTTGATCATTACTTACAGCTCGTAAAGGAAAAGCAGGAAGTTCTTGTATCAAACGATGTAGCGCAGCTTCAGGTGCTAATAACCTCCGAGCAGAAGTTGCTTATTGAGATTAAAACCGTTGAGCAAGAATGGTTAGGTGTCTTAAAACAAAATCTCGACTATAAAAATCAGGAAGTTTCTGATATAAAATTTTTACAGCAGGAAATAAAAGAATTAGTTCTGGAAATAAACCGAATTAACAACATAAACAAATATCTAATTTCCAATACTCGTGAGTTTATAAAAGAAGTAATGACATCTATCTTCAAAAACAGTAAAAAAAGATCACTAATAGATAGAAAAATATAATGGCTATCACAAGAATTTTCGATATGTCACAACGAAGCCTCGCTACTTATCAGAAGGCTTTGGACGTTACCGCACATAACGTAGCAAATGCGAGTAACCCCGACTATGCAAGACAGAAAGTTGATCTGACTACTGTAAGCCCTGATATGGTTGGGGATTATAGTCTCGGTGCCGGTGTTAAGATTGATCAGATAAGCAGAGTGAAAGATGAGTATCTAGAGCGCACAATTCTGGAAAACAATTCCAAGTATTACGCAAATGACAAAAAAGCTACACTGATGCAGCGTATGGAAGGTTATTTTATGGAATTAACCGGGGCAGGAATATCAGATTCACTCAACGAATTCTTCAATTCATGGTCTGAACTTAGTTCAAGTCCAACATCTCTTCCGTTAAGAAATAACATTCTTACATCGGCTGAACATTTAACGACAGTTGTAAGTGATTTTAACGATAATGTCGATTCCATGCGTAGTGAAGTATTTGATGAATTTAACCAGGGTGTTGATGAATTAAATCAGAACCTTAAAAATCTTTATGAAATAAACCTCAAGATAGCAGAAAGTAAAGCCACAAAGGTTGGAATCAATGATCTGATGGATCAACGCGACAAAATTGTTCAAGCGATGTCAAAACTTGGTAACCTTACAATCCATTATATGGATGATGGAGTTGCCAATGTTTCAGTTGGTGGAATTCCTGCATCGAACTCATATGGTGCTACCGAATTTAAGATTGGTATAGTCGATGATAAACTGACACTGGTAACTACTGATGATGGTAATGGAGCAATGTTGAAAGGTGGTGAACTATCGGCTCTTTCAGAAGTTTTCTCATCTTCGCTACTAAAAGCTAAAAATGATTTTAACGGTATGATCCAGTCAATGGCGGAGGCCGTGAATGGAGAACATGTTAACGGCCGGACAATCACTGACCCACCGGTTACCAACATCGAATTTTTTACCACATATGAAAATGGCGATCTGAAAATTAACAGTGAAATATTGGAAGACCCAAGTCTAATTGCGGCATCAATTACAAATACTGACGGGAACGGTGACAATGCAATCAGGATCGCAGAATTGATAGATAAAAAACTATATAAAAACAAAAGTATTTCTGACTCATACAGCTCTCTCGTTTCATCCATAGGAAATGAAGCAAAGCTTGCGGAAAACCTGGCAGAAGCCAATCAACTCGTCCTGGGACAGCTTGAATCCAGAAGAAGTGAAATTTCCGCTGTTTCTGTAGATGAGGAGATGACAAACATCCTGAAATATCAACGTTCGTATGACGCATCGGCCAAGTTGATTAAAGTGGCTGACGAATTACTTCAAACAATATTAAATTTGGTGTAGTATGAGAGTAACAGATTTAAGTTCGTTGAACACTCATTTAAGAATGTTGAGTGATACAAAATCCAAGCTTTCCGACATCCAGAAAGATGTCGCCACCGGAAAGAAGATTCACAACCCATCAGATAATCCGGCGGCTACAGGAAGAGTGATCAATTATTCCAAACATATTTCTAAAAATGAGTCGTATTTGAATAATATTACGAATGCAAGATCATTTATGGAACATGGTAATCTGATCATGGAGAATATGCATGACAGAGTGACAGATTCGTTAACAGAATTGGCTACTCTGGGTGACGGAAGCAGTGGGGAGAAATTTTCAATTGCCGCCGAAAAAATCGATGCTATGTTTGAGAATATACTACAGTTAGCCAATACTCAGCATGATGAAAAATATTTATTCTCCGGTACAGATTATTCGCAGCCGCCTTTCAGCTATGATGAGGCTACGAATACAGTTGTAATGGACGCGGTTGATATTTCAGGTTCATTAAAAATGAAAATATCAACTACCACTAATCAGAGGGTAAATATTCCAGGAAGCGAAATTTTTGGTGATATTGACGGAACTGACATTTTTAACACATTGCTGCAAATAAAGGATGATCTCCGGAACGGGATTGCGCCCTCTACTGATCAGGTTAAATCATTAGAAAATTTTAATGAAAACCTCCGTATAAAAACATCAGAATCAGGCAGTTTGTTAAATCATGTTTATGCTACTGAAGAAATGATAAATAATCAAAATGTTAAACTTCAGGAATTAATGACCGAAGATACAGATACGGATGTCGCAAAATCTATAATGGAAATGCAGAATTACGATTATTCTTTACAAATGGCATATAAAATTACATCTATGACATTGTCAAAATCACTAATGGATTTTCTCTGATGAATAAAATTGGATCTATTCTTGGATTAATTCTCGGTTTAGCATCAATTTTTGGTGCTTTCGTCATGGAAGGGGGATCAATAAATACTCTCTTCCTTGTTGGACCAATAATGATTGTTTTTGGCGGTACATTTGCCGCTGTTATAATTGGTTTTGGTTTTGAAAAATTTAAAAAGATATTTTCATTGATGAAACTGGCATATTTTTCAAAAGAATATAACCTCAGAAAATTGATAAACAATCTTGTTGAATTTTCGATAATATCAAGGAGAGAAGGGTTACTCTCGCTTGAAAAAAGATTAGACACACTTGACTATATCTTCCCGAGAAAACTAATCCGATTCACAATTGACGGAAGTGATAGTAGTTCTTTGATGGAAATTGCCAGAACAGAGATGAAAATGATGCAGGAACGACATTCTTCATTTCAGTTCATTTTTGTAAAAATGGGTGGTTACGCACCGACAATGGGTATTCTTGGAACCGTTATGGGACTCTTTTTAACACTAACCAATGCCGATGCCAACCCTGATCTGCTGATCAAAAACATTGCTACCGCATTTATTGCTACGTTGTGGGGTGTCTTCAGCGCAAACATGATTTGGTTACCAATAGGTGATAAACTTAAAGAATGCCACTTGAAAGAAAAACATATGATGGAGATATCCCTGGAAGCAGCACTGTCGCTGCAAGGGGGGGAGATCCCATCACTGACGAAAGCGAGATTGGTGAGCATGCTGCCGCAGAGCGAGCAAAAAGATATGATCGATATTTAGAGGCTGACGCCGAACTTTTTGAGGAAAGTTCGGAAACTGACAGATATCTCATCACATATGCTGATTTAATAACCTTGTTGCTCGGTTTATTTATTATTTTGTATTCAATCTCGAAGATAGATATGCAGAAGTATGAAGACCTCGTGTACGCAATGGGTGATATTTTTGGTACTGAAAAAAGCGCAAAAGGTGATTCACTGGCATTGTTATCAAATAAAATCAGCACATTAGGCGGTGCCGGGTCGGTTGAACAAATAAGAAAAGATGTAACTGAACTCATTGAAGAATTCCATTATGATCACTCTATAAGTCTGGAAGAAAATGAGCGGGGTCTTACAATCAGGATACTGGAAGATATTCTGTTTCCTTCGGGTGAGGCAAGACTTAATGAAAGCTCAAAAGATGTTCTTGTAAAACTTGCGCACATAATTAAAAAATTACCTAACGATATAAGGGTTGAAGGGCATACAGATAATGTACCAATTTCTACACCTGTTTATCCTTCAAACTGGCATTTATCGGTAAATCGCGCTTTGAATACAGCTTATTTTTTAATTGAGAGTGTTGATATCTCTGCAGATAAAGTTTCTATTGTTGGTTATTCGGAGTATAAACCAATAGCACAAAATGATACCAGGGAAGGTAGAGCAATTAACAGAAGAGTTGATATTGTAATTATTAAGTAGTAGGGCTTATGAAAATCTCAAATCGCCAATTTGGTGAAATAGAATTCACCAAAGAACATGTTATCAAATTTGAACAGGGAATTTTGGGTTTCGAACACCTGAAAGATTTCCTTTTCATCAAAACAGAAAATGACTTATTTTATTGGTTAAATTCTGTTGATCAACCGGAAATAGTATTCCCATTGGTAAGCATAAGAATGATTCATGAAGAATATCCTTTGGAGGATAAGAACGAACCTTTCGGTGTTGTTACACTAAGTAGTGACCCGCTGAAAATAACCGTCAACCTCAAGGCTCCAGTTTACCTTAATCAGGATACAAAGACCGGCTTTCAAAAACTCATTGACAAGGATGAATATCCTTTTAACTTTAAACTCTTTGTTGAAAATTAAGAGATACTAAATGCTTATACTAACTCGAAAAAATGATGAAGAAATTATCATAAATTCCAATATAAACATCAAGATTATTTCGATAAGTGATGGTCAGGTAAAGATTGGAATCGATGCTCCGAAGGAGATTGAAATTCTCAGAGGTGAGTTATACGTGAAAGCCAAGGAAGTCACGAAAATAGCCTCCGAAGCCAGTTCCAACAAATTGGGTGATCTATCCAAACTCAAAGTAAATAAACTTGGAAATAAAGTTGATTCAGAATCAAAAGAATAGTAAAAAAATACTTGTTGTTGACGATAGCGATGTAATACGTTATTCAATTCGTGAACTTCTGCAGGATACCGGAATAAAGGTTATTACTTGTATTGACGGAATGGAAGGGATAAAAAAAGCCGCCGAGGAACATCCAGACCTTATTCTTCTCGATATTATGATGCCTAACCTTGATGGTCTTAAAATGCTGCAAGTTATAAAGCTTTTGGATGATTTGAAAAAAATTCCGGTTCTTGTTATTTCGGCAAATACAAATAAATCGAATGTGCTGACAGCAATGGAAGCAGGTGCTGAAAATGTAATTTCCAAACCTGTCTCCAAGAATCAATTGTTTGAAGAGATGGTAAATATATTGGGGAAGGATTATTTCTCCGGTAGAACCACTCAAGCTCTTACGGTTCATCAGGAAACAGAAATGAAAAGTGAAATGAAAAAGCTTTTCCTTAATAGTTTTCCCGCAAAAAAATACGGGATAATTGAATCACTCAATCAAAGAAACAAAGGGGTACTAAAACAGGTAATACACGAAATTAAAGGTACTGGAAGCGCTATCGGGCTGCCGCTTCTTACAAGTTTAAGTGCTGAAATTGAAAAAGATCTTTCAACTTTTCCAATAAACTGGAATGTGGTTAAAGCCAAGTGTGAACGAATCTTTGAGATTATTAAAACTGTGGAAAAACAAAATTCTTTTATAGGCTGATTTATGTTAATTATCGTTGGTTTTGTCGTCGTAACCGCTTCTGTTGTGGTAGGATTTACCATGGCTGGAGGAAACCTTGTACTTCTAATACAACCCTCCGAATTTGTTACTATTGGTGGTGCTGCCCTTGGCAGTTTGCTGATCTCTTCCGATATGGGACTTATTAAAAAGATGATGGGGGCTATTCCGGCAGCTATTACCGCAAAGCATTATGAAAAGCAGGATTATCTGGAATTATTAAAATCATTGAATGATTTGTTCCTGCTTGCGCAAAGAGATGGCGTACTTGCTATAGAGCCTCACGTTGAAAAACCCGACGAGAGTGATATTCTCTCTAAAAATCCTAAATTTCTGGCAAATACTGTCGCGCTGACTTTTTTCTGCGATACACTTAAAGTTATGCTATCAGGTGGTGTACCGCCTCATGAATTGGAAAATCTGATTGATAATGAAATCGAGACATTCAAAGTTGAAAATGAACCGGTTGTCGCGAATCTTACAAAAGTTGCTGATGCCTTACCTGGACTTGGTATAGTGGCGGCGGTGCTGGGTATTATAGTAACGATGGCATCTATCAGTGATGGTCCCGAAGCTGTAGGACATCACGTTGCGGCGGCACTGGTGGGTACTTTCCTCGGTGTGCTTTTATCTTATGGATTTATGAATCCACTGGCGACAAATATTGAACATCACATACATGTGAAAACAAGATACCTTGAAACTATTAAAACTTGTTTATTAGCCTACGCAAAGGGAAACCCACCTATTGTTGCGGTGGAGATGGCCAGACGAACAATCTATTCTGATTACAGACCAACTTTCGTTGAACTGGAAAACTTTGTAAGAGGAAAATCGGAATAAGTTATGGCTGAGCAAGATCAAGATCAAGAACAACCGATTATAGTCAAGAAGATAGAAGGCGGACATGGTCACCATGGTGGAGCCTGGAAAGTTGCTTATGCCGACTTTGTTACGGCGATGATGGCTCTTTTTATTGTACTTTGGGTACTTGGTCAAAGTGAAGAAGTTAAGGAAGCGGTATCCGGCTATTTCAAAGACCCGATTGGTTTTGGAAATCAGCAGTCGAGAAACCTGATTCCGGGTCCGCAGGAAGGTTTTATCGATCCCTCCATGATAAACCCGCAAATGATTAATGAAGCTCAGGCTGAACGGGAGGCCCTCGAAAAAATGGGGGAAGAGATAGTTGCTGAATTAGCCGATAAGGAAGAATTTGAAGATCTGGTAGATCAGATTCAGGTTGAAGTGACTAATGACGGTTTGCGTATTGAAATGATAGAATCTGCCGATGATATATTTTTTGAAGTTGGCAGTTCAAGTCTTAATAACAGTGCAACTACTATACTCAGTAAGATTGGTACAAGAATTTCGGATATGAACAATCGGATTGTAATAGAAGGCCATACCGATGCCCGTCCTTTTAATTCAAGAGGAGACCTTTATACAAATTTTGAGCTAAGTTCAGACAGAGCTAATGCTGCTCGAAGAGCCTTGTTACGCGGGGGGCTGAAAGATGAGCAGATTTATGAAATCAGGGGTCTGGCTGACAGAATGCTTAAAGATCCGGAAGATCCCTATAGTGTTGTAAACAGGAGAATCAGTATAATTGTTAAATTCCAAAAACAAAAATAAGCACATAACTATTGTCGAGGATGATCCCTTCGCACAGGATTTCTACAAGTTGATTTTTTCTAAAGCCGGATACTCCTGTGATATATTTGAGGATGGAGATTTACTTATAAATTTCCTGGAGCAAAACCTCACAAATCTTGTTATAATGGATATAAATTTGAAGAACGCTTTCCTGTCTGGTAGTCGTATCGATGGCGTGATTCTTGCTTCCAAATTGAAGGAATTTGAGTTCTCTCAAAAAATTCCGGTACTTATGGTCACTGCCTTTACAGACTATAATGGAAAAGATATTAAAAGTTTTGCGGATGATTATATTGTTAAACCTATAGTCGATTTTAATAAACTTTTGAGCAAAGTAGGAAAATTAGTTGAAAGAGAATGATATAAATAAAGAACGTATTTTGATAGTGGAAGATGAGGAAGATACTTGCTACATCCTCGAAAGATTACTTTCAAAAAACGGTTATGAAGTTGTCTCTGCTTCAAATGGAGAAGAAGCGTTAAAGATTATTAACAATTATAATCCAAAGGTAATTGTTGCCGACTGGACTATGCCGGTAATGGATGGTATAGAATTGTGCAATATCCTGAAAAACGAAGAAAAGTATAAACTTATTTATTATATAATTTTAACCGCTCGTGTCGCGATATCAGATAAGGTTAAGGGACTTGATGTGGGTGCAGACGATTTTCTTGTTAAACCGGTTGAAAACGAGGAATTGCTTGCAAGAATAAGATCGGGTGTAAGAATCCACAATCTGCAGCATGAGCTCAAAATGATTGAACATAGTAAAGCAATCATTGAGATGGCTTGTACAATCGGGCATAAAATAAATAATCCTTTATCGAGCCTGATTTTTTCAATCCAAAATTTGCAAAGTGAAGTGAAGGATAGAGAACTTGAAGCTTTAAACGAAGATCTGGAGATTATTAACCAGTCGGTTGAAAGAATTAAAACTCTTACAAATGAACTGATCAAGCTGGATAAACCGGAGTTGATCAACTATACTCCCGATAAAAAGATGATAAAACTGTCAAACTGAATAATTTAGACTTAACTTTTTTTCCGTTGCAGCGATAATAGTAGTAGAAGTAGTTTCTGGAGTCGGGTATGTTAGGTAAAATATTACAGGTTGATAGTAAAAATAATTACAGAAGCAATTCGCAAAGAAATAAAGTAGGTTATTATAAATCTGACACACCAGCTTCAGTTTATAGTGCGGGCGACTCATCTACATTCTCAAAAGATTCTATTTTATTAAGCAATCTCCCCTGGAAACTCAAAAACTATAAATACCGTAAAAATGAATCAGTTACAATTGAATTTGAATTCGGTAATTTTGAGTTCAGCTCTATGATTGATCTGTCAATTTCAAATTCACCATCCCGGTATAATTTAAACGTACGTGAAAAAAATGATGGCAAATTGATAACCATCGACACACAATTTATCCTTGTATTAATGCCCACCCGAAGTAATAATAGCTCCTTCAAATACCTGACAACATTGTTCCAGAGGATTAATTCCCTGAAGATCAGCTCGGCTTATAATATTTCCGAGGAATCAATTCTTTACTCACTCTGGGAAGATATCAAAGATCAAATAACGCCTGAACTTGGTTATATTACCAATCTTGTATATACTTTTTTCCGGAAATTGTTAAGTGATGAAAACAAGCTGACCCCACCCGGTGATTTTTACTGCGACTTGCAATTCATAAATTTTAGTGAGACAAAGCTAGTTTCATACTGAATTATTTAATATAAATATATATTGAATTTAATCTAAACTTACCGTAATTTAATCCGATACAACATCTTTAATATCACATAATGGAGGTATAATGTCAGAAAAGCGCCTGTCAGGGGAAGTATTTTATCCATCAGAGGATGTGATCTCAAAAGCGCATGTAAAAAATTGGGAAAAGCTAAATAAGGAAGCTTCCGAAAATTATGAAAAGTTTTGGGAAGAGAGAGCTGATGAACTCCATTGGTTTAAAAAATGGGACGAGGTAATTGATGATTCCGATAAACCATTTTATAAATGGTATAAAAACGCGAAAACTAATATAGTTTATAACTGTCTGGATGCCCATAATCAAACACACCGGAGAAACAAACTCGCGTTGATTTGGGAAGGGGAAAATGGCGAATTCAAGACCATGTCATACTTCGCTCTGCACAGGGAAACCTGCAAATTTGCGAATGTTCTTAAAAGTTTGGGGGTTAAGAAAGGTGATCGTGTAACAATCTACATGGGCAGGGTACCCGAAATAGTAATGGCAATGCTCGCCTGCGCCAGAATAGGAGCAATACACTCTGTGGTTTATGGCGGATTTTCTGTTGAGTCACTTCACGAGAGGATTGAAGACTCGCAATCTAAAGTTTTGATTGTCGCAGATGGAGCTTATCAGCGAGGTAAGATTGTTCCTCTTAAAGCTATTGCGGATGAAGCGTTGCAGCGGGCAGCAACTGTTGAGCATGTTCTCGTTGTTAAAAGAACCGGCGAACCGGTCAACATGGAAACAGGAAGAGATTTATGGTATCATGAATTGATGAATCTGCCCATCGCTTCACAAAAATGCGAAGTTGAAGTTATGGATTCTGAAGATCCTCTTTTCATTTTATATACATCTGGTACAACAGGGAAACCTAAAGCGATACTCCATACACATGGAGGGTATATGGTTGGCACATATACTTCTCTTAAATATGTTTTTGATATACACGAGGAAGACAGGTACTGGTGTGCCGCGGATCCGGGTTGGATTACCGGTCACAGTTATATTGTTTACGGCCCGCTACTTAACGGTACTACTTCCTTTATGTACGAAGGTGCCCCTAATTTCCCGTATCCAAACAGATGGTGGTCCATGATTGAACGTTACGGTATCAATTTGTTCTACACAGCACCTACCGCTATACGAGGATTAATGAGATGGGGTAACGCATGGGTTAACAGACATGATCTGTCTTCATTACGAATTTTAGGTTCTGTGGGTGAACCGATCAATCCGGAAGCGTGGAAATGGTATAACGATGTTGTAGGTGGTGGGAAATGCCCGATTATGGATACCTGGTGGCAAACTGAAACCGGTATGTTTATGATAACACCTATGCCAAGTGTACCACTTAAACCTGGTTCAGGAACAAAACCATTCCCCGGTATAGAAATGGATATTCTTGATGAGGAAGGAACACCGGTTGGTCCTAACGAAGAAGGTTATCTTGTGATTAAAACTCCATGGCCATCAATGATCAGAACCATTTACAATGATCCTGACCGCTACGTTGAGCAATACTGGAGTAAATACGATGGTGTTTATCTCACCGGTGACAGCGCAAGACGTGATGAAGACGGCTATTTCTGGATTATAGGAAGAGTTGACGACGTAATTAAAGTTTCCGGGTATCGTTTGGGTACTGCTGAAATAGAAAGCGCTCTTGTTAGCCATCCTGCTGTGGCGGAAGCCGCTGCCATTGGTTTACCTCATGATGTGAAAGGAAACGCTATCCATACTCATGTTATCCTTAGAGTAGGCGTTGTGCCAAGTGATGAGTTAAAAGAAGATTTGCGAAAACATATCGCTCATGAAGTTGGTCCTATTGCCAAACCTGAAAAGATTGAGTTTGTTGATTCGCTACCTAAAACCCGTAGTGGTAAAATTATGAGACGAGTACTGAAAGCAAAAGCACTTGGTCTTGATCCCGGTAACCTCTCAACACTTGAAGATTAGTTAATTGAAAGCCTCCAAAATCGGAGGCTTGAGATTGTTGAAAAACCTGGTTGTTTATTTTCAAGTCCCCCTTCCGAAGGGGGAGATCACTCCGCCAACGGCGGATTTTGTGATGGGGGATGACCAAAAGTCACAATAAATGTAATAAGTCATCCTCCGTCTTCCGACATTCGTCGGAATCCACCTCCTTCAAACCTGTGCGCCTCAGGCGTAGGAGGACTTTAGAACGAAATGACTTTGCGAACAGTCTGAAGCCTCCAAAATCGGAGGCTTTTTTATTTACATTACATTGATTGCGCCCAAATTTAAACCCAAACCTGAATTTTATTTATTCAATATTTTATATATTTGTGCAGATTAATAAAAGGAGATTTTTATGCAAAATATAGTCTGCAAAAATAGTGATATGTCGACTTTACTGAACGACGAAATTGAAAATATGAGAGAGAATGATGTAATCAACAGAATATGGAATCGTGATTATACATTATGGAGTGACTCACCGGCAGAAATTTCCAACAGATTGGATTGGCTGAACATCGTTGATGAGATGATGACAAAAACTGATGAAATAATTAAGTTTTCCGAAAAAGTTTGTCACAATTACAATTTCCTGGTGTTACTCGGGATGGGTGGATCAAGTTTGGCACCAGAAGTATTTAGCAAAATATTTGGTTCGAAGGAAGGGTATCCCCAACTATTTGTGATCGATACAACTCATCCTGAACAAATAATGGATGTACAAAACGCGATAGAATTAGATAAAACATTATTTATTACCTCCACTAAATCAGGAGGTACGGTCGAAACAATTTCCCTGATGAAGTATTTCTATACATTACTCACTAATACATACAGCAAAGAGAAAGCGGGAGAACAGTTTATCGCAATTACTGATCCCGGTAGCGGTCTGGAAGATATGGCAAAAGAGCTTGGGTTTTCAAAAATATTTCTCAATAATCCTGACATAGGCGGCAGATTTTCCGCTTTATCAATGTTCGGACTCGTGCCTGCGGCTTTACTTGGAATAAATATTGATTTATTACTAGAAAGAACCAAAGCTGCTATGGAACTCTCTAAACTGGGTGGCGATGACACATTGCACAATGTCTCTGCTGAACTTGGTGTTTTAATGGGAGTTATGGCGAAAAACAATTTAAATAAAATGACCGTTTTAACTCACGATGACTACATACCGATTGGAGCATGGATTGAACAGCTCGTTGCTGAAAGTACCGGCAAGATTGGTAAGGGTGTTTTGCCGGTTGTTGACGATACAATTGAAAATATGGAACATTTTAGTGATGATAGATACTACGTGTTGATTGAAAAATCTGATGAAATATCAGGGAATGCAGATTTGCTATGCAAAAGGGGTAAAACCACTTTTCAGTTGAATTTCACAGATTTATATGATCTTGGCGCGCATTTCTTCTATTGGGAGTTTGCTACCGCCGTGGCAGGCTGGTCCCTCAAATTGCAGCCATTCGATCAACCTGATGTTGAATCCGCTAAAGTGCAGGCTCGGGCTATGGTAAAAACTTTTATTGATACCGGCAATCTGCCTGAGGTTAATCCCGATTATGAGGACGATGAAGTAAAAATCCTTGGAGAAGGTGTTAACGGAAATAACATATCAACTATTACAGATGATTTTATAACATCAGCGACAAACAAAAAGGATTCTCCCTATATTTCGGTTCAGGCTTATGTTAATATGAATGAGAATAATCAGGTAACTTTAAAAAATTATGCTGATATGTTGCTAAAAAAATATCAATTTCCGGTAACTGTTGGATTTGGTCCCAGATTTCTTCATTCTACTGGTCAACTGCACAAAGGTGATGACAATAGTGGAATATTTATTCAGTTAATAGAAGAGAATATGGATGATATAAACATTCCGGATGAAGCAGGTAAAAATGATTCCGGCATTTCTTTTGGAACATTGATAACCGCGCAATCTCTGGGTGACAGACAGGCTTTAATCAATAATGATAGAAGTGTACTACGAATTATATTCAAATCAAAAATGAATTTATAGTTCGAGCCCACGTTACTGTTTGATTATTATTTGAAAATATTATGGTATCAAAATATCTTCCCCCTTAATGGGGGACTTTAGCTTTAGAGAACGTTAATGCATTCAATTATCGTCTCGAAGTCCTTATTATTGTGGATACAAATCTATTTTTTGCAATTATACGTAATTAAAACTAACCTTTATTTTAACTTGCCAATATCAATTTATAAAAAACATTTTTATATCCATTTATGCTTTCCGGTTTTGGTTTGTTTATACTTTAATTATTATTTTAAGTAGTTCATTTTTTTGAAGCAATAATAATGATATAAAGGAATTGTCATGTATAAAATACTAGTATTAGTTTCACTTTTTATTCTGGTTGGATGTGGTCAGGAAAAAATAAATTACCCTGTAGCAAAGCAAGTTGATACTGTTGATACCTATTTTGGAAAAGAAGTTGCTGATCCATACAGATGGCTTGAAAATATCGACAGTGACGAAACAAAAAATTGGGTTGATGCTCAGGTAAAAGTTACTGATAATTATTTGGCAGCAATTCCATTTCGTGATAAAATAAAAAATCGTTTAACAGATTTGTGGAACTACGAGAAATATTCTTCACCCAGAAAAGCAGGTGAATATTATATATTTCAGAAAAATGATGGCTTGCAGGAACAAAGTGTTGTTTACATACAAAAAGGGGAGGATGGAGATCCGGAAGTATTATTAGACCCCAATAAACTATCCGAAGACGGTTCCGTGAGCCTTTCAGGTTTATATATTTCTAATGATGCAAAATATTGCGGATACAGCATTTCAAGAGGTGGCTCTGACTGGAATGAATTTTATGTATTAAGTATCCCTGATGGTAAATTGCTGGATGATCATATTCAATGGGTCAAGTTTTCAGGTATGGCATGGTATCAAGACGGTTTTTACTACAGCCGGTATGATGAACCCAAAGGTGAAAATAAGCTAAAAGCAAAGAACGAATATCAGAAGTTATATTATCACAAAATTGGAACCCCTCAATCGGATGATAAACTTGTCTATTTTGATGAAAAGAACGCTGACAGGGGAGTATGGGCAAGTGTTTCTGATGACGAGAGATATTTGATACTCAATATATGGCAAGGTTCTTCAGATAATAATCTGCTCTATTATCAGGATTTAAGTGTTTCAAATAGTAAGATTGTTAAATTGATTGATAGTTTTGATCACGAGTATAGTTTCATCGGGAATGATGGTTCTACATGGTATTTACTTACCAATGATCAGGCTGCTAATAAAAAAGTTATCGCGTTTAACCCTGCAACATTCTCCGGAAGCATTCCGAAAGTTATTATTCCTGAAAGTGACAATGTAATTGAATCGGTTTCCTTTGTTGGAGGAAAATTATTTGTTACATATCTCAAGGACGCAAATTCAGTTGTCTCTGTATTCGATAAAAACGGGGAATATCATTATGATGTTGAACTCCCTGGTATTGGTACAGTTTACGGATTTTCGGGCAAAATGGAATCAAAAGAGGTTTTCTATAATTTCACTTCTTTTACATACCCGAACACTATTTACAAATACCATATAAAGAATAACACCTCTGCGCCATTCAGAAAACCTGATATTGATTTTGATGTAGATAAATATGAAACAAAACAAATATTTTATGAGAGTAAGGATGGTACAAAAGTACCTTTATTTATAGTTCATAAAAAAGGTTTGGAGTTGAATGGAACAAACCCGACTATGTTATATGCTTATGGTGGATTTAATGTTGCGATGAAACCCTCATTCAGAACAACAATATTACCATTATTAGAGAATGACGGTGTATATGCTATGGCTTGTCTGAGAGGTGGTAGTGAGTATGGAGAGGAGTGGCACAAAGCAGGTATGCTTGAAAACAAACAGAATGTGTTTGATGATTTCATTGCCGCCGCTGAATACCTTATTGATAACAAATATACCAGTCAGGACAGACTTGCAATTTTCGGTGGTTCGAATGGAGGATTACTCGTTGCGGCTGTTATGCTCCAACGACCCGAACTTTTTGATGTAGCCATTCCCGCAGTTGGTGTTCTCGATATGCTCAGATATCAGAAGTTCACTATCGGATGGGCATGGGTTCCGGAATACGGAAGTAGTGACGACTCAACACAGTTTGATTATTTGATAAAATATTCCCCTTTACATAACGTAAAATCAGGAGTGTCTTATCCCGCGACTTTAATTACTACTGCTGACCATGATGACAGAGTATTTCCGGCCCACTCATTTAAATTTGCCGCTGAAATTCAGAATAAACATACCGGCTCAAATCCCGTATTGATAAGGATTGAAACAAAAGTTGGTCATGGCGCGGGTACAGCTACCTCTAAAACAATTGAGTATTATTCTGATATTATAGCATTTATGTTTTATAACATGAACTATTCTCCAAAATATTGATGTTCAATTATAGAAAATTTAGTGATGCCAATGGAAAATAAAGTTTATGATGTTGTAATAATCGGTGCGGGAATTTCAGGGATTTCTGCTGCCAGACTTCTACAGTCAAAAGGATTTGATGTTCTTCTTATTGATAAAGGAAGAGGTATTGGTGGCAGAATGGCAACCCGCAGAGTCTCTGTTGAGGATAAAGATGTTTATTTTGATTATGGTGTTCAGAGTTTTACGGTAAAACTAACACCAGTCAAAGATTTGCTGCATCGAAATAAAATCGATCGTCACATGAGTTTGTGGACTGTAGAGAAAAATAAAAGAGGATTGTATCTCAGGGGTGGGAACCGGGTTTTGGCTAAAATTCTTTCCCGTGGTCTGGAAGTAAAAAAAGGAGAAAAAGTAATATCAGTTAATAAATTCCGTAATTGGGAAGTAGAAACGGATAAAAAAAAGAAATATCATGCTAAATATGTTTTGTCCACTGCTCCTGCAATTCAATCTCTTGATTTGATAAACAAAAGTAACACTCAATTCAGCAATGAGCAATTATTTATGCTTGATTCAGTTAAATACAGCGCAAATATTGTATTATTGGTGCGTATGAATAAAAAAGTTGAATTAAAATCGGTTCAACCGGTAGATAAAGATATCTCCATTGTAATTAATAACGAGGATAAAGGAATAAAACAGGAATATCAATCTTTCAGTGTGATATTTAACGCCGAGTATTCTGAAAATAATTACACCAAGCCGGATGTGGAACATCTTTGGAATTTTATAGATGAGTATCCTGTAATCGATAGAGATAACGTAGCCGAATTTAATATTCATCGCTGGAAATACGCACAACCGTTAAATCATATTGAGAGATATAGTTTCTTTAAGAATAATAGCGGCTTCTATCTTAGCGGTGATTATTTTTATGGAAATAATTGTTCAAATGTTGAACTTGCGATTTACTCCGGAATGGAAGCCGCAAACGATATAATAAATAGTTTCTAGATGATTGCTATAATCGGATACGACCCTGAAGAGGGAATTCGGCTTTCTGAAAAATTAACCTCCCTGAGTATTGAAAATACCGTTACAAAAAACGAAAAAGTTATTTGTAGCGCGGATCGCGTAATATTACCTCATTGTACAAACATCGATAAAGTGTCGAAAAAGCTTCAGATATTGAATCTCAATACGGTAGTAAAAATGATAAAAAAACCGGTTTTGGGTATTATGAGTGGTGGCTGCCTCATGGGTGAAGCCGTTACACGTGATAAATTACCCGCTTTGGGATTTTTCCCGGGACAGTTTTGCCATGATTCTAATCCAATTAATGCCGAATGCCTTGAATTAAAATGGAAACCTGCCGACGAGGATCCACCTTTTTTCCAAAATAATATCGTTTTGAAAAATATCACCTGTAAACCGGTCGGTAATAAATCAGAACCAAATGGTTTTTATTATAAACTAAATGGAACTGATTATCCCGCGATTCTTAAATCAAAGCGCAACCTGGCTATCTTTATTGATCTTCTTGAGACAGGCGCATATGGAGACGATCTGCTTATTTATTTTAATCAGTTATAAACTCTCCTTGCTTCTGATAGTTCAGAAATGAGTTCAATCGTTCTATCCCATTCTGTTTTGTTGCTATAATCATCTGCAATAGCTTTAATAACAGCACTTCCTACAATGATACCATCACAATAAGGTGTAAATTTCTGAACACTCTTTGCATTAGAAATACCAAATCCTATCAGCATATGATTGTTTTTAATGATTCGTCTCGTTCTTTCAAGATTTTTCAGAGTATCTTCTTCAAAATCATCTCGTGTGCCTGTTGTACCAAGTATGCTCACACAGTAAACAAATCCGGAACCAATTTCATCAATCGTTTTTATTCTTTCTTCTGATGAAACAGGTGTTGTGAGTAATATTTTATCTATTTCAGGGATCATGCCATTATAAAAATCGGAAAATTCTTCAACAGGTATGTCCGGCAGAATCACACCATTAACGCCCGAGTTTTTACACTGAATGAGGAATTTCTCCAAACCATATTTCATAACAGGATTTGAGTAACCCATCAGCACTAAACCTTTTTCCGGGTAGTTCTTTTTAAGAGACTGTGATGTTTTGAATATGTACTCCATAGTCACACCATTTTCAAGTGCTGTTTGCGAAGCTGTCTGGATAACAGGACCATCTGCTAATGGATCACTAAATGGAATTCCAAGTTCAATTATGTCCGCGCCCGCGTCATAAATTGCTGAACAGACTGATATTGTCGATTCAAGAGTTGGAAAACCTGCTGTGACAAAAACTGAAAGAACTTTTCTATTATCGTCGTTGGTTCTTTTAATAAGTTTTTTGAGGAATGACATTATTTCACCTCCCTGAATTTATCAACTATGGTATTGAGGTCTTTATCACCACGCCCACTTACATTTACAATTACGATTTCGTCTGATGTAGTTTTCGGCATCAATTCATTCAGGTAGTAAACCGCGTGAGCTGTTTCGAGAGCCGGAATTATTCCCTCTTTTTCAGTTAGCAGTTTTACCCCTTCCAAAGCCTGTTTATCATCGACATATTTATATTCTGCAAGCTGATTTTTATGTAAATAGCTGTGTTCTGGACCAACACCAGGATAATCGAGTCCTGCTGATATTGAATATACTTCCGAAACTTGTCCTTCGTTATTGTGAAGGAGCATTGTTTTCATTCCCTGAAAAATGCCATCTGAGCCGAGTGTGAGAGTTGCACAGTGCTCATCTGTATCAACGCCAAGCCCGGCGGCTTCAACACCAATCAGTTTGGTTTTTTCTCCAAGAAAAGGATAAAATATACCAATAGCGTTTGATCCTCCACCAACACAAGCGAGAATATAATCTGGTAATTTGTTTTCAAGTTCAAATAATTGACTTTTAGCTTCAATACCAATAATCGATTGGAAATCTCTAACGAGCATAGGGTAGGGGTGCGGACCGACAACTGAACCAATAATGTAATGAGTATCTTCTACATTTGTGACCCAATCTCTTATAGCTTCATTTGTAGCGTCTTTTAATGTTTTGGTGCCTGAACTAACCGGTACTACCCTGGCACCAAGCATTTCCATTTTGAAGACATTAAGTTTCTGTCTTTCAACATCCAGCTCGCCCATATAAACGACACATTCAAGACCAAACTTTGCGCAAACTGTTGCGGTAGCCACTCCATGTTGTCCGGCGCCGGTTTCAGCGATAATTCTTTTCTTGCCCAATTTACGGGCAAGAAGGATCTGACCAAGCGCATTATTTATTTTATGCGCACCTGTGTGGTTCAAGTCTTCCCGTTTTAGATATATTTTCGCTTTACCGAAGTGCTCAGTTAACCTTTCCGCATATGTTAGTGGGGTAGGTCGTCCATTATATTCTGATTGCAAACGAAAGAGTTCGCGATTAAATTCAGGGTCAAATTTTAATTTTGAGTATGTTTCAATTAATTCATACAGAGCGGGGATAAGAGTTTCAGGAACATACATTCCCCCATATTCACCAAACTTACCCCTCGGATCAGGTAATTTGTAAGTAGTATTTTCTATCATAGTATAAGTTCTTTATCAACAATGGGTGCAAGTTGTTTAATTTTATTTAATAGTCTTTCAAATTGGTCGAAATTTAAAGATTGATAACCATCTGACATCGCGTTTGCAGGATCATTATGAACTTCAAGTATTAGTCCATCAGCTCCAGCCGCAACCGCAGCGAGTGACATAGCGGGTACTTTGTCACCAATTCCTATTCCATGAGATGGATCTACTATTATAGGTAAATGAGAATGTTTTTTAATTACCGGAACCGCATTTAAATCCAGCGTATTTCGAGTAGCTGTTTCAAAAGTTCTTATACCTCTTTCACACAACATTACATTGAAATTATTGTGTGCCAGAATGTACTCCGCGCTAAGAAGTAAGTCCTCTACAGTAGCTGACATACCGCGTTTCAACAGTACAGGTTTACCCGTTTTACCGACTGCGTCAAGGAGTGAGAAGTTCTGCATATTCCTTGCACCAATTTGAAAAACATCAGCCACCTCGCCAACGCCATCAATAGTATAAGGATCGAGAACTTCTGTTACTATTTTAAGACCATACTGTTCTTTAACCTGACCAAGTAGTTCTATTCCTTTTTCCTTCAACCCCTGAAAAGAATAGGGACTTGATCGCGGTTTGTAGGCACCGGCGCGCATAAATTTGATACCCAATTTGGCTAATTGCTCGGCAATTGTAAAAATCTGATCACGATTTTCAACCGAACACGGACCGGCGATTATTGTCAATTCTTTACCGCCTGTTGATGTACCGCCAAAATCTATAACGGTATCATCTTCCTTCATCATTCTGCTGACCAGTTTGTATTTTTTAGTAACTCTTACAACATCTTCAACAGAATCCATTATCATAAAGTCTTCTGTCTTTAATGTGCCTGTAGGGCCGGTCAATCCAATAGCTAATCGGCTTGCGCCCGGAATTTCATGCGCTGTGCAGCCAAATGACACAACTTTTTTTTTCACACTCTCTATATCATTTCTTGGAGCGTCAAGGTTCATTAGTATCAGCAATTTAGCCTCCTGCTTCTCTGAATACTCTAAATAATTCTTCCATTTTTTTATGATCTTTTTTACCAGGTTCAATCTCGATTGAGGAAGACACATCAACGGCATATGGTTTTATTTCCTCGATGATTTCTCCCACATTATATCTCGACACGCCACCTGCCAAAATTATATTGTTCCTTTTGCGTTGCGGGATAAGTCCCCAATCAAATTTTTCACCGGTTCCTCCAAACAAGTTTGCATTGAATGAATCCAGCAAAAAAGTGGTATTTACAAATTGTGACATTATATCCAGATCACTTTTATCCTTTACTCTGATCGATTTTATAAATGGTCTGACCAGTTTTGCCGCGTATGCAGGGTCTTCATTTCCATGCAGTTGTAAAATATCGATTCCGGCATATTCAGCGATTTTATTAACCGCCTTTACGTCTTCATTTACAAATACCCCAACCTTTGTAGTAAATGGTTTTAGCGACCTCGATATTTCTCTTGCAATTTCGGGGGATATATATCTTTTACTCGCGCCAAAAAAAATAAAACCGATTGCATCTGCTCCGAGTTGCTCAGCCTTTAATGCGTCATCCAGATTAGTAATACCGCAGATTTTAATTTTCATTTAAGCACCACTCTTTAAAATGTTTAACAGAATCATCAATGTTTTTTGCTCTCATAAAGTGTTCCCCAACCAGTAGTCCGTCAATAAACCCGTTATTGGCGATTTTTACACTTTCTTTATCAGAAAAACCGCTTTCACCAATAATTACGATTTCCGGATTATCATTTTTCAAAGATTCTCCAATCTTGACAGAGCGGGTTACATCAACAGAAAAATTGCGTAAATCCCTGTTGTTTATTCCAATTATTCTATTAAAACTAAAGTCAATTTTTGCTGCTTGATCATAAGAATGTAGTTCGAGCAAAACTTCCATATTATTTTCGTAAGCAGCGTGTGTTATTTCCTGTATCTGGTTTTGTGATAATATTTCTGAAATCAAAAGAATAATATTCGCGCCATTAGCTTTTGCCTCATACACCTGGTATTCACTTATGATAAAGTCTTTCCTCAGCAGGGGAGTATCAAACCTTTCCGCGATCTGATAAAGGAATGAAATATCTCCCTTGAAGAAATTTTTATCGGTAAGAACAGAGATAGCGTCAACATCGTTATTTGAATATATCTCCGCAATATTCAGGTGGTCAAAATCTTCACGAATAATACCTTTTGATGGACTCGCTTTTTTAATTTCTGAAATAATTGCCAGTGATTTATCTCGTTTAAATGCCGACTCAATATTTTTTGAATTTAACGACCAAAATTTGCTATCTCTGAATTGGCTCAAACTATTATCCCTTTTCAGTATAGCAACTTCTTCTTTTTTTACTTCTACAATCTCCCGGAGAATATTCGTCATATTTCATTCGTCATTTTTTTTAGTTCTTCCAGTTTTTTAATCGCCTTTCCTCTGAATAATGTGTCTTCAGCCAAATGGACTGCTTCTTTCAGATTGTCGCATTTTGAAGATGTTAAAAGGGCTAAAGCAGCATTGGCGCAAACAACGTTAGTCCTGGTGTTGGGTTCTCTCGCGTTAAATACATCCAATAATATTTGAGCGTTTTCCTCTGGCCCACCACCTCTGAGATCAGAAAGAACAACATGTTCGTATCCAAAATCAGCAGGTGAGAGAATCGATTTCTGAAAACCAGCTTTATTATCATACTCAAATTGAGCGGTATTTCCTGTTAAAGTAACTTCATCATAACGGTTCTCGGTACAAATGAAATCAACTCTTTCCAAATCAAGATACCTGGCAGCAGCAGCCATTTTTGAAGCTGCTGCTTCATTAAATGTACCGATCAATTGTCTTTTCGTTCCAGCCGGATTTGTAAGAGGACCGAGCATATTAAAAATTGTTTTTGTCGCCAATTCCCGTCGAACAGGTGCAACATGTTTCATTGCAGGGTGGTAGACAGGCGCAAAAAGAAAAGCAATTCCAATTTCATTAAGAACTTGTTCCGATTTATCCGGTGACAATTCAATATTAACACCAAGATATTTCAGAACATCAGCCGAGCCGCTTTTGCTTGATATTGAACGGTTACCATGTTTAGCTACAGTAACACCCGCCGCAGCTGTTAATATCGATACCGCCGTTGATATATTAAAGGTTCCTGAATTATCTCCACCGGTTCCACAGACATCAATAGAATCAATGTTATCGGGTTTTATTTTTACTCCATGTTCTCTCATCCCTAACGCGAATCCGGCAATTTCTTCTGCTGTTTCACCTTTTAGTTTTAATGCGGTTAAAACCACTGATTTTTTAATATCAGAAATTTCGTTCTGCAGGAACATATCTGAAAGTGATTTTGCTTCTTCCAGGGAAAGGTTCTCTTTGCTTAAAAGTTTATTTAATAAATCCATTTATAAATCCAGCCAGTTTTTAATAATTTTTTCACCATCGGGAGTTAGAACAGATTCAGGATGAAACTGGATACCTTCAATGGGCATATTTTTATGTCTGACACCCATAATGGTTCCTTCCGCGGTTTTGCAAGTTACCATAAGTTCATCCGGAAGAGTTTCGGGATCAATTACAAGAGAATGATACCTGCCGGCCTTGAATCCGTTAGAAATACCAGTATATACGTAATTATCAGAGTGAAAGATATCTGAAGTTTTACCGTGCATCAATTCCGGGGCATATGTGATTTTTGCACCAAATACTTCTCCAATAGTTTGATGTCCCAGACATACTCCTAACAAAGGTATTTTTGACCCAAGCTCAGTAATTACCTTCGGAGAGATGCCAGAATCAGATGGTCTGCCTGGTCCGGGTGAGATAACTATTTTATCCGGTTTCATCTCTGCTATTTTTTCAATCGAGATTTTATCATTCCTGAAAACATGGATATCACTGGTAAAAACTCCGAAAAGGTGCACAAGGTTGTATGTAAATGAATCATAGTTATCAATCATTATTATTTTCATCAATAACCTCCGCAAACTTTATTGAATTCACTAAAACCGCCGATTTGTTATATATTTCCTGTAATTCATTTTCGGGCTTGCTATCAGCGACAATTCCGGCGCCAGCTTGCCAAAAAAGCTTGTTTTTACTCGCGAATATAGTTCTTATCGCAATACACATATCCATATTTCCTCTGAAGTCAATATATCCTACCGCACCGGCGTAAACATTTCGTTTTAGCTGTTCGTAATCATCAATTAGCTGCATAGCCCTGATTTTTGGAGCGCCCGAAACTGTACCGGCAGGGAAGCAGGCTTTAAGCGCGTCAATAACATCCTTGTCATGATCCAGTCTCCCTTCAACTCTCGAAACGATATGCATAACATGGGAAAATCTGTGAATATTTTTATTCTCAGTTACTTTTATCGAGTTGAAATCACAAATTCTCCCGAGATCATTCCTCGCCAGATCAACGAGCATTACGTGTTCGGCTATTTCTTTGGGATCCGAGAGTAAATCTTTCTCATATTTTATATCTTCATCATCAGTTTTGCCCCTTGGCCGTGTACCGGCAATAGGTAAGATTGTTGCCTTATTATTTGAGACAGATAGCAGATCTTCCGGAGAAGTTCCAACAATAGAAAGCTCATCACCATAGCCGAGATAATACATATATGGTGACGGATTTATCATTCTTAACGCACGATAAACGTTAAGCAGATCTCCCGAGAAATTTGTGCTGAATCTTTTCGATAAAACTATCTGGAAAATATCCCCCTCATATATTTTTTCTTTTGCGGATTCGACTGATTTATAAAACAGGTTTTGTTCTTCTGTTGTAAGATCTGAAGGATCTTCGATACCAAATTCAGAAATATTTCCCTCTGACCTGAACAACTCTGATTTTATTCCATTTACTCTCTCAAGACCTTTGGTGTATGCCTCTTGAGTTGACTTATAATCTTCAATAAACATGTTGGCGACAATGATCATTTTATGTTTAGAATGGTCGAACACCACGATATCTTTATAAAGTGACATTATTGAGTCAGGTACACCCAGCTCATCCTTACCGGAAGGTGTTAAGACTTCTTCAATAAGACTAATAGTCTCATATCCGATATAGCCTACATATCCACCGGTAAAGGAGGGGAGAGATTCAACTGCCGGATAATTGAATCGAGCGATTTCAGATTTTAGAAATGAAAATATATCAGTCTCTGATTTATTCTCAATTCCGTTTTCAAGAATTTGCGTCTGATTGTTTATTCCCCTGGCAACTTTGTGTGGATTTCTACCAATGAATGAATATCGGGCGAGACGACCAATGCTTTCGACAGATTCAAACAAAAAAGGATACCTGGCATCAACCCTCAACCTGCTAAACGCGAGTACAGGAGTAAGCAAGTCGGCGGTTATTTCCCTGAATACAGGAACAATTTTATATTCTGACGCTAATCGTTCAAATGATTCTAAAGTCATATAAACTCCAAAAAAAAAACCCTTCCAGGTGAATACTGAAAGGGCTTTAAAATCCTTCAATGATTATAATTCACTTGGGCAAAGATTACGGATTACTCCACCACCAAAACCAAATTGAATTAAAACCATGTTTTTTACTGTTTATCATGTGCCAAATATAGGGAAACATAATATTATTTGTCAATACCAAATTCAGATTACAACTCAATAATAACGCCATGGGCTATACTTAACCGATAACTATTTCTTTTTACTTAACTTTTTACTAAATTATTAATGCATTATTACATTATAACAGAATAAAGAGAAATAATTTTTGTATTTATTATCGAGATAATAGAATCTTATTATAACCATAATTGGAGATTTTATGGATCAGAAATATCTCTATTTGTCACTCACACCGGAAGCGCTTATTGCATCGATGCTACCACCGGAAGATTTTGGGAAGTACCTTGCAGTCGGTTCAAAGAAACGTACCCGTGGGCAAGCTTTATTTTTTGAGGTTGATACAAATATTGAAAGCGATTACTTCAAAACGGGTATTATCAAGGAAAGATGTGTGCCGCATTCAAATGGTGCACCAAAACGCTCTGTATATCTCTCTATTTACAGGGTTCTTGAACATATTCCACTCAGTAAACTGAAAAATCTATACCTCGTTACAGATGATGGACGTGTACTTGGTTTGGAAAAGGGTGAATACAGTGTTAAGAATAATTCTCAACTGCACCTTTACCAACAATTAGGACCTGTAAGTCCACGAGTGGCAACAAAACTCAATCCCGTTGAATTTGTAAAATTCATCACAGATCTCAGTCAACCTGTATCTGTACCTAAAATTGTATTTACCGAATTAACTTTGGACGAACTGGCGGAAAACCCGTTAAAAGGTAATGATGAATCTTTGCCATACAGTAATATTGATCATCTCAGGGATTGTCTCATTGGTTTAACTAATAAGGATAGTAAAAAGACCAAAACTGTTATTCGCACTTTAACGGGAAACCTTTTTTACCGTATGGTAAAAAATGGATTTTTTATAGGCGAAAATGGAAATGTGGTTTATTATCCATTCCCATCTCTGGAAGAATTAAACAGCAAATATTATCCCTGGTGGAAATCAGCGGTCACAATTGGATTTTGATTAATTATTCGGATATAAAATTATGTTACCATCACTATTTTGGTTAATTCCTTTAGGCTCTGTTGTTGCGCTCAGTTTTGCCTTCATATTCTTTAAACAAATGATGAAGGGTGAAGAGGGGACCGAAAGGATGATAATTATCGCCCGGCATGTACGAACCGGGGCTATGGCTTACTTAAAACAACAGTATAAAATTGTAACAGTATTTTTCCTGTTAATAACGATATTATTTTCTGTTCTTGCTTATGTTTTGGAACTTCAAAATCCATGGGTTCCCTTTGCATTTATAACAGGAGGCTTTTTTTCAGGTTTGGCCGGATTTATCGGAATGAAAACAGCTACCTACGCATCCGCGAGAACCGCAAATGCGGCAAAACATTCCCTCAACGCCGGATTGCAAATCGCGTTCCGAAGCGGGGCGGTTATGGGTCTTGTTGTGGTAGGACTTGGATTACTTGATATTTCAGTTTGGTTTGTCGTTCTCAATTACTTTTATCCATCTTTTGAGGGTGACGGTCATAATTTAATGATCATTACAACCACGATGCTAACCTTCGGCATGGGTGCTTCCGCGCAGGCTTTATTTGCCAGAGTTGGAGGAGGAATCTTTACGAAAGCAGCGGATGTTGGTGGCGATCTTGTCGGGAAAGTTGAAGCGGGTATTCCTGAAGATGATCCCAGAAACCCTGCCACCATTGCAGATAATGTGGGTGATAACGTTGGAGATGTAGCCGGAATGGGAGCGGATTTATATGAATCTTATTGCGGATCTATACTATCTACAGCAGCACTTGGTTCGGCGGCATTTATGTACAGCCGGGAAATACAATTTAACAGTGTTATAGCACCAATGCTTCTTGCGGTGGTAGGAATATTACTTTCGATAATTGGCATTTATACCGTTAAAACCAGAGAAAACGCCGGACAAAAAGAACTCCTGGCAGCTCTCAACAGAGGAGTAACTTTAAGTTCAGTGCTAATTGTGATAGCATCTATCGGGATTCTTCTATTGCTCGATATGCCAAATCCATTCGGACTTTGGGGCTCCGTTATCACAGGACTTATAACGGGGATAGTAATTGGCAAAGCAACGGAATATTATACCTCATCGAGTTATTCGCCCACAATAAACATAGCACGCAGTTCAAAAACCGGTCCGGCAACTGTCATAATCTCAGGGCTTGCAACCGGGATGATGTCAACCGCTATACCTGTGCTCGCTGTGGCAACAGGAATTATAATGTCATTTCTTTTCGCGTCCGGTTTTTCATTTGTGAATATCTCGGAAGGTTTATATGGTATCGGAATTGCGGCAGTAGGGATGCTTTCTACATTGGGCATTACTCTTGCGACTGACGCATATGGTCCTATCGCGGATAACGCGGGAGGCAATGCTGAAATGAGTGGACTAGGTGTTGAGGTACGAAATCGAACCGACGCACTCGATTCTCTGGGAAATACAACAGCGGCAACCGGTAAGGGATTTGCAATTGGTTCCGCCGCGTTAACCGCGCTGGCTCTTTTGGCTTCCTATATTGAGGAACTAAAAATCGGGTTGTTGCGACTCGGACAGACTTCAATTGTATTTAGCAACGGTTCTGAAATCAAAATCGCTGAAGCGACCCTTACAGATTTCATGAATTATTTCGAGGTAAACCTGATAAATCCAAAGGTACTGGTTGGAGTGTTTATCGGTGCGATGATGTCATTTATCTTCTGCGGTTTGACTATGAATGCCGTTGGCAGAGCCGCCGGAAAAATGGTCGATGAAGTGAGACGGCAGTTTCGCGAAATACCGGGGATCATGGAAGGAAAAGAAGAACCGGATTATGCAAAATGTGTGGAAATATCAACACGTGGAGCTCAGATGGAAATGATTTTACCCTCTGCATTGGCAATTCTGATTCCCATATTTATGGGTTTGCTATTTGGTGTTCCCGGTACAATTGGGTTGCTTGTTGGTGGTCTCAGCAGCGGATTTGTTTTAGCTATATTTATGTCGAATTCGGGCGGGGCATGGGATAACGCCAAAAAGTATGTAGAAGAAGGCAATCTCGGCGGTAAAGGTTCCGCAAGTCACAAAGCAACTGTAATAGGGGATACCGTAGGTGATCCGTTTAAGGATACATCGGGACCAAGCTTGAATATTTTGATAAAATTGATGAGTATGGTTGCGATTGTTATGTCAGGACTGACCGTAGCTTTCAGTGTTTTTTAAAGATCTATAAAACCGGGAGTATTTAACTTCCGGTTTTTAATAATTATAAATATGGTTCATTATCGTCGTAATCATATTCGTCATCTTCGGTGCTGAACATTCCGCTTAGCATGTCGTCAAATCGAATTTTTCTTTCAAGACCTAACTTGCTTATGAGTGAATATTCCGCTAGTCCGTTAAGCGCAAATTCCATTAGAAGATATTTTTCATGATCGTCTGAATAAGTCAAATTTGAATTTTCTATCAGAGGTTCCAAACCGGGTATTGAAGCAAGTTTATTTTTGTAACTGCTAAAACTTTCATCAAAAAACATATCAATTGAATTTCCGTTATTAAACCAGTTGGTTATTTCCTTGTAAGGATTGCTACCTTCAACTTTTTTGAGCTTATCCGGATTAGGAAAATATTTACTGAAATGCTCTTTAATGGCTTTCCCGATAAGAATATTTGCGACTTTAAATGGACCTTCCTGTTCACCTTCATAAACCAATTCTACTTTACCGGTAATTGCAGGTATAACAGA
Organism: Melioribacteraceae bacterium; assembly: GCA_022181065.1. Classification (GTDB taxonomy): domain Bacteria; phylum Bacteroidota; class Ignavibacteria; order Ignavibacteriales; family Melioribacteraceae; genus BQMY01. The sequence goes on from BQMY01000115.1 coordinate 121,500, forward strand.
TTTGAAATCTGATACTCTTATCATCGTTTCAGATTCATTATTCTTCAGCATACGTCTTTCTGCCGAAGAGTATAAATTTTCCAGAGCTGAAATTGAAAGTCGCGCTGAAACACCACTATTTATATCTATATACTCTGATTTTCGTGCCTGAAAGGATATTTCCTCAAGTATGTTGTGAAGTACGTCATTCATAAATATTTTTGATGATCTGTCATTCGAAACTCTCGCTTCGCTTTTGGTTATATCTTTGGCAATACTTATTTCTTTTGGATAATGAGTTAATATTTGTGACTCAATTCTGTCTTTCAATGGAGTAACAATCGAACCCCTATTTGTATAATCTTCCGGGTTTGCAGTGAACACAAATTGAATATCCAATGGTAAACGAAGTTTGAACCCGCGGATTTGAGCGTCTTTTTCCTGCAGAAGATTGAAGAGAGCTACCTGAATTCTTGCCTGTAGATCGGGTAACTCGTTTATCACAAATATTCCGCGGTGAGAGCGGGGAATAATTCCGAAATGTATCACTCTTTCATCTGAATAGGGAAGACGAAGATTAGCAGCTTTAATAGGGTCAACATCCCCGATCAGATCAGCAATCGTTACGTCGGGTGTAGCCAGCTTTTCTGAATATCGTTCATCTCTGTGAAGCCACTCTACGGGGGTATTATCACCCGATTCCTCAATAATCTTTTTACCTTCAAAAGACACAGGATTAAAGGGGTCATCGTTAATTTCAGTTCCTTTTATTACCGGGATATATTCATCCAGCAGATTGGTAAATAGTCTGGCTATTTTGGTTTTTGCTTGACCGCGTAATCCAAGAAGCAGCATATTATGCCCGGAAAGTATTGCTGTCTCAATATCCGGAATTACTGTATCTTCATAACCGATGATGCCCGTAAAGGGGTTTTTACCGTTTTTAAACGTTTCGAGCAGATTCCTCCGTAATTCTTCTTTAATGGAACCAGTCTTTATACCAAATTCCTTCAGTTCACCAAGAGTTGTTATCGTAAGTTTATCCATAATAATTCCAGATTATCGAGTTCTCTTTTTTCTGTTTTTTACAAAATCTTCAAATATAAATTCACCAAGACCACTTAAATTAGAATAATATGCCCTGCCGTTATTGGTTTTGGTAAAATCTCTAACAAATTTCTGCAAGTAGGGGTCGCGGGCAATCATGAATGTTGTAATAGTAATCCCCAATTTTCTGCATTTCGCTGCCTGATCGAGAGTTTTGTTAATGATTTTTCTATCCAGACCAAAGCTGTTTTTGTAATATCGCGCACCTTCCTTGAGGCAGGTAGGTTTTCCATCCGTGATCATAAATATCTGTTTATTGGAGGTTTTTCTCCTGCGCAGGATGTCCATTGCAAGTTCTAAACCGGCGTAAGTATTTGTGTGATAAGGGCCGACTTCAAGATAAGGAAGGTCTTTTATTTCAATTTCTTCTGCGTCATTTCCGAAAGTTAAAATATCGAGAGTATCGTTTTTATACCGGGTAGTAATAAGTTCCGCCAAACCCATCGCTACTTTTTTAGCGGGAGTGATTCTATCTTCACCATATAATATCATGGAGTGGGATATATCAATCATAAGTACAGTAGCGGTATTGGTCTTATAGTTCTTTTCCTCAATTTCCAGATCATCTTCCGTTAAATTGAATGAGGATAAGCCATGATTAATCTGTGCATTTCGTATAGATGATGTCATATCGATCTGATTCAGTTCGTCACCAAATCGGAATTCACGTCTTTCCGCCGTATTTTCATCCCCGTAACCGCTAAAAGGCGTTTGATGTTCACCCTTACCCGATTTCCTCAACTTGCTGAAAATTTCTTCCAGACTTTGCTTACGAATCTCCTGCTCTGATTTTGCGGTCATGATAAGGTTACGATCAAGAGAATTATCTTCCTTTATGAAGTTTTTTTCTTTCAAGTCTTCAATAAAATCACCGACACCATATTGATCAGAGGTTAAATTATAGTCTTTATCCAAATCGTTGAGTAATTGAAGCGCTGTGGCGACATCACCGGATGTTATATTTAAAAGTTGCGTAAACATCTTGAGTAAAGATTCAAAATCAGCTTCTGACTTTGGTTTCGGTATGTATTTTAGAAATCTGTTTCCCGGCATATCATAATAACTGTAAAATTATTGATTAAGTTCTATTCCAGACATGCGATCTCATTATATCCTGTTTTTTTAATTATATCAACAATCTTTGTTTTACCATGCATCTTTTTTTAATAAGTTTGCATATTGTTAACAATAAAATAATAGTGAATATGAGAAGTTCCCGGGCAATAATCCATCTCGATAATCTGGCTTACAATTATAATAATCTCAGAAAAAAAGCCGGAAACAGACCTGTAATGTGTGTCGTAAAAGCAGATGCCTATGGTCATGGAATGGTTAAATGTGTAGAAAAATTTGAAAGTCTGGTTAATCCACCTGAATATTATGGAGTAGCCCTGACCGAAGAGGCTGTCGAATTGCGTAAATCAGGAGTTACCTCACGTCCAATACTTATCTTTGGTCCATTTGATTCTGATGATATAACAACATATCATGAAGACGATCTAACTCCAACAATTACGGATGTTTCGAATATAAAGTTTCTGTCAGATTATTCAGGAAAAGTGTTAAAAGTACATATAAATATCGACACCGGTATGGGAAGATTAGGTATATCTTATCTGAAAGCATTTGAGATGATCTCTAAACTTTCAGAAAATAAAAATGTTCAGATTGATGGAATATACACTCATTTGGCATGTTCCGATGAGCATGATAAAAGTTATACAAAGCTTCAACTAATGCGATTTGGTACAATTGTCGAAAAACTGAAAAAACATAAAATAAAATATGGTATAGCTCATGCCGCAAATAGTGGCGGTGTAATCGATCATCCCGATTCATATTTTGATATGATAAGACCCGGAATCTCACTCTACGGGTATTATCCTTCAAATGATACAGGGGAATCGGTATCACTAAAACCTGTTATGGAACTAAGAGCCAGGATTTCCTCAGTAAAAGAAATTCCAACAGGAGAGTCGGTTAGTTACGGAAGAAAATATATTGCCAACAAACCGATTATATCAGGGACTGTAGCTTTTGGATACGCGGATGGTTACAACAGATTACTTACCAACAACGCCAGGGCAAAAATTGGAAATAAAATAGTCAAACAAATAGGCAGAGTTACCATGGACAGGATTATGTTTGATGTATCGGAAATTGATACCCCGGTTGGTCAGGAAATAGTGCTAATGGGTTATTCCGGGGAGTTCAGGTTTACGGCAGAGGAATGGGCAAATATCTGCGGTACAATTCCTTACGAAATCACTTGTAATATTTCCAGACGAGTACCAAGGGAATATATCGGCTGATATGGAATTTTCAAAACGTTACATAATTCAATGTATCGGGCATGCCGCGTCGAATATCCGACTAAAAGGGGAAGCCCTTGAGAATTTGAGTTTACTTAAAAATTATATTCATAAATTCCCGGATTCCGAGTTTCTTTTCAGGGAGATGAAAAAAGTTACGGCTCTTTCGAGAATCGGCATCAAGCTGAATGAAATTTATATGTATGCATCCTCAGACAGGGTGGACTTTTCCGTTTTATCAAAAGAGTTTTCAAGACAAAGCGCTGAACTCACAACACCACTAATGTTTCTGCTGAATGATAATTCCACAGAAAAACTGGAGAACTACCTGCTTAATATTCGCCTGCCTCAAAAAGAAGTTCCTCGGGAAGAGACAGAAGAAAATTCATCTGATCAGGAAAAGCTGAAAGTACAATTAAAGCATAGAGAAGAGTTTAATAATTCGTTTATTCTTTTATTAAAAGAGTTAAATGAACTTCTCGATAATATTGCCACTAATTCAATTGAAGTATCGGAAATTAAACACTATATTAGTTTGATTGAAGAAAAAATCGAGATTGCGGAGTCTGCTAATATTGAAATTGTTTCACGTGTTCTTGGGTGTGCAAATAGCGCACTTGAATTTATAGCAGTGAATAACGATTCTAAACACACAGAATTGATTGAAAAAGTACGTTCCGCATTTATTATTGTTGTTGTGGTTTTGAGAGGTAAAGATGTTGATTTAGGTCTTTACCTTGAAGAAGTTAACCAAATAAAGATGCTTTTAAGTAAATAATAAATTCTATGGAAAAATTTGCGATTATTCTCGCCGGCGGGGTTGGTTACAATTTTTGGCCTCGCAGCCGGGAAAAAAGACCTAAACATTTACTAAAATTTTTTGATAATAAATCATTATTGCAACTAACTCTTGAAAGAATCTCTGATATCTTTCCTAAAGAAAATGTTTATATTATCACCAACAGACTTCAGAAAATGGCCATAAAAGAGCAACTTCCGGAAATCCCTGTTGAGAATATAATCGATGAGCCATTCGCTAAAAAAACTGCGGCATCAATTGCTCTTGCTAATGCAATAATAGAAAAAAGGGCGGGTGAAGCAGTAACAACCGTTCTTCCGTGTGATCATGTCATAAATGATAATGAAAATTATAAAAAAGCTCTGCTCGAATCTTTGGAGTATGCAGAACATCATTACGGACTTGTCACAATAGGAATAAAACCTACTTTTCCGGCTGTGGACTATGGTTACATACAATTTGATGAAACTGAAGTTAGCAACTTGCATAAAGTACTCACTTTTGCTGAAAAGCCAACAGAAGGAACGGCGGAAAGGTTTGTTGAGTCGGGTGACTTTTTATGGAACTCCGGTATTTTTACATGGCGTACCGGTGTAATTAAAAATGAAATAAAAACCCATATGACTGATCTGTACCACGCATCCGATGAAATATTTGAGGTGGTTGGGGAACCTGAATTCGACACCGTTTTAACTTCAGTTTATTCAAGACTGAAAAGTACTTCCATTGATTATGGGATTTTGGAGTCTTCTGAGCATGTATTTGTGGTTGAAGGGCTTTTTGACTGGACAGATATAGACGATCTTGATGATCTGAAACAATTTATTAAACCTGATAATGAAAATAATTTTTATGAGGGGAATGTTTACCTCGATAAGGTGAAAGATTCATATATATACGCGCCTAACAAATACACCGCGATTATCGGATTGGAAAATATTACGCTGGTAGATACACAAGACGCGTTACTCGTCTGCCACAGTGATAAGATAGATAACATCGGACTTATTATTGATCATCTTCGTTTGAACGATAAAAAGCATCTGCTATAGATTAAATGAAAAAAGTAATAACCGAATCATATATTATTGATTTGATAGTATCGGGCAAGTTTGAATTGGATATATCCGATGGGGCAATTATAACTCCGCTCGCAAAAGATAAAATCAAATCTGCCGGAATACGCCTTATTTCAAACAGGAATAAATCGCGAGGATTCGGAAAAACTTTTGATTACAATAAAATAATTCTGGCTTACAAGGAACTATCACCCGGTCTTTTGGATTCCTTCAGACAAATCTTTTTTAATATCAGAAAGCTCGGCACATTCAAGATTAGAAGAACTTTCCCCGAATCTTTGACTGAACTTGTAAAACAAATTTCTCTTGGTGAAACTGATCTCATTTTTGTCCTCACGGATGAGCCGGAAGAGACAATTATTTTTGCGAATAAATTCCCTAAAGTTCGTTGTGCTGTTGTTTATGATGAACTGTCTCTGAAACGAGTAAAAGAAAAAATTCACCCGAATATTATTGTATTTGATTCTGAATTGTTAACTGATAGAAAAATTGAGAATCTTATCAGTCTTTGGCAGTCCGTAAACACAGATCGTGCAGCAGCGACCTGTTTTGATTCCCATATATTTAAAATTGAAAAATATTTCATCAACCAATAACAGGCAGCGTTGAATAACTTTCCTCATACAACTATTTTTGAAAGAACATTTCACAGGAATCTAAATTGCTAATTTTTAACGGTACAGTTGAGTCAATAGATTGGTTGACAGGACAGATTGCCATGCTTAAGGTGCATGCGCCCGAGATTTCGGATAAAATTCTGCCCGGACAATTTTGTAATATTAAAGTTTCTGATAATCATTTTCCTCTCCTTAGAAGACCATTTAGTGTTAGCGATATTGATGGCGAGTTCATCTTCTTCATGTTCGATATTCACGGGGAGGGAACTAAAATGCTTTCCGAGAAAAAACAAGGTGATAAACTGGATATTCTTGGACCGCTCGGAAACGGTTTTAATCTAAAGACTGAATATCACACCGCGGTAATAGTGGCAGGAGGAATTGGAGCAGCGCCGTTCCCGCTGTTGACAAAACACCTTAAAAACAAAAAAGTGATTTCCTACCTCGGTGCAAGATCAAGTGAAATGCTGGTAAGTTACGGGCTCCAAAATGTAATAAAATCAACTGATGATGGTTCTGAAGGTTTCCACGGGAATATACTGCAACTGATTGAATCAGACGGGGCTTTATTATCAGCTGATTCACCTAAAATCTTTGCATGCGGTCCAACGCCGATGCTGAAAGCTATCCAGGATTATGCTTTGAAAAACAATATCCCGTGCGATCTGTCAACGGAATGCGCAATGGCTTGCGGATTTGGAATATGCCAGGGCTGCCCGGTTGAAACGGTTGACGGAATCTATAAACTTGTGTGTAAAGACGGTCCCGTGTTTGAAGCAAGTGAGGTGAATTTATGAGTTCTGTAGATTTGAGCGTAAATGTTGGTCCGTTAAAACTTAAAAATCCTGTTTTGCTTGCATCAGGTACTGTTGGCTATGGAAATGAAATTTCCGAATTCCTCGAACTGAGTAAAATAGGCGGGATAGTAACTAAGTCTATTTCATTACTTCCAAGAAAAGGGAATCCTCCACAGAGGATTGTTGAGACACCTTCGGGCATGATGAACGCAATTGGACTTGCCAACGTAGGTCTTGAAATATTTATCAAAGAAAAAATACCCTTCTTGAAGGAAGTGAAATCAGATATAATCTGTAATATTGCCGCTAGCTCTATAGAGGAATACGTTGAGTGTGTCAAGGCATTAAATAATGAAGAGGCTATAAAAGCATTCGAGATAAATGTTTCTTGTCCTAATGTAAAAGAAGGCGGACTTATATTTGGTAATGACGTATCGGCAGTAGGGCGTATAACTGAAAAGGTTAGAGCCGCAACCGACAAGCCTGTTATTATCAAGTTATCACCAAATACCGCAAGTATTTCCCGGTTTGCCGAAGTTGTCAAAAAAGAAGGTGGAGATATCGTTTCCGCAATAAATACGCTTGTAGGAGCTGCATTTGACATTTGGAAAAAAACACCTAAAATTGCCAATGTTACAGGTGGATTGTCAGGTCCCGCAATAAAACCGGTCGCCATAGCAAAAGTTCTCGAAATCAGCCGAAAAGTTGATATTCCTATAATTGGAATAGGCGGTATTAGTTCATGGCAGGACGCGGTTGAATTTATGATTGCCGGCGCGTCCGCATTTCAGTTGGGCACAATAAATTTCGTAAACCCCAAATTGGGAAATGATATTCTCACGGATCTTGAAGACTATTGCGCCAAAATGGGGATTGAAAACATATCTGATCTAACCGCTTCTTACAAGATATAATATGGATCTTAAAACCGCGCTGAATAAGCTTTTTTCGATGAAGCAGATGGGGGTAAAACTTGGTCTGGAGAATATATATAAATTACTCAGTCATCTCGGTAATCCGCAAAATAATCTGAAAGTCTTTCATATTGCAGGGTCAAACGGAAAGGGTAGTACAGCGGCATTTTTATCGAGTATGCTCATAGAATCCGGCTATAAAACAGGATTATACACCTCACCCCATTTGGTGAAATTCAATGAACGAATCAGAATCAACGGCATCGAAATAAGTGATGAATATATTGCGGATTTTGTATCCGATCTGGAAGATTATATTGACCGTGAAGAGCCGACATTTTTCGAGATTACAACCGCACTTGCGTTCAAATATTTCGCTGATAATAACCTAAATTACTGCGTGATAGAAACAGGACTTGGGGGAAGACTCGATGCAACTAATACTTTAATTCCTCTTGCGTCACTTATCACAAGTATTAGTCTGGAGCATACACGTATTCTTGGTGATACCCTTGAGAAAATAGCGTTTGAAAAAGGTGGCATTATAAAAGCTAACGTACCCGTGTTTATTGGAAAGATGCCGGAACAAGCCAGGGTAACCCTGAGTAATTTAGCCGCAGAAAGTGATTCACCTTTTTTTGATACCACATTAATTTTTCAGCGAGATGGAGATAAAGCAAGGATCAAGCTTGATTGCACAGATGTTAATTTATACTCGACTCCTTTAGTCGGCAACTTCCAGTATTACAACTTAACATTAGCTGCTATGGCACTTGATAAAAAGATTGGAATTTCAGGAAAAGAGGTTCTTGACGGAATCCGAAATGTGCATAAAAACAGCGGAATACAGGGGAGATTTGAGATACATAACGCGGAACCACTCGTATTGTTCGATGCGGCCCATAATGATGAAGGCATAACAGCCACACTTGAAAATCTCGACAAGTTGATCAAGCCCGGTATGAAGAAAAACCTGATATTTGGTGCAATGGCAGACAAAGACCTTGATAAGATCACAAAACTGTTAACAGGTAATTTCGATCAATATTATATAACAACAATAAATTTTGAAAGAGCTGCGGACATACCCACACTTGAGAAATCTTTTGCTGCTTGCGGAATAAATCCATCGACTATGACAGAACCCCACGTGTTTATTCAAAAGTTTATAAATGAGGGTAAAAACGAAGCATTGGTTGTAATGGGAAGTATATATATATTGGGGGACATCAAGGAAAAGCTGTTGAGGAAAAAAGACTTGACATTTTAGACAAATGGGTTTAAGTTTGTATTACCGCTGTGGTCCTATCTTGAACCATTATGTACGGTTTAGAGGAATAAATAATACCGCATAATCTTGACATCTAATTCTAACTCATATTCTAACTAGTAATCATTCTTTATTTTATCACAAGTTTCAGGAAATTAAAATGCCATTGGATATTTCAGCGCTTCAATCAAAGAAGATTGTTGATCTCTATAAACTCGCCAAAGAATACAACATACAAGGATTTAGTGAACTCAGAAAACAGGACTTGATATTCAAGATTCTGGAAGCGCAAACCAAGAAAGATGGTCTTACTTTCTCAAGAGGCGTTCTTGAAGTTCTAATGGATGGCTACGGATTTTTACGTTCATCAGATTATAATTATCTGCCTTCACCCGATGATATATATGTTTCACCCTCACAAATCAAAAGATTTGGATTGAGAACGGGTGATTTTGTTGAAGGACAGGTTCGACCTCCAAAGGAAGGGGAAAGATTTTTCGCGCTTCTCAGGGTTGAGGCAGTAAACGGCAAGGATCCCGAAAGTATCCGCGAAAGAACTCTCTTCGATAACCTTACACCACTTTATCCAACTAAAAAAATCAAGCTCGAATCAGCACCGGGTGAATATTCCATGCGTATTATGGATCTTCTTTCACCAATTGGCAAAGGTCAGCGTGGTTTGGTTGTATCTCCACCGAAAAGTGGTAAAACAATTTTACTCCAGAAAATCGCAAACTCTATTACACGTAATCACCCTGAAGTTAAACTTATATTATTGCTCATTGATGAACGACCTGAAGAGGTAACTGATATGCAGCGTTCTGTAAACGCGGAAGTTATCAGTTCTACATTTGATGAACCAGCAGACAGACACGTTCAGGTTGCGAATATGGTTAATGAAAAAGCAAAAAGAATGGTTGAAGCTGGCGAAGATGTGGTCATATTACTTGATAGTATTACCCGTCTGGCACGCGCGCATAACACTGTAATTCCTCACTCCGGAAGAATACTTTCAGGTGGTGTTGACTCCAACGCTTTACACAAACCTAAAAGATTTTTTGGTTCGGCGCGTAACACCGAAGATGGTGGTTCGCTTACTATTATCGCCACTGCCCTTATTGATACAGGTTCCAGAATGGATGAAGTTATTTTTGAGGAATTCAAAGGTACCGGTAACATGGAACTTGTTCTTGACCGTCATCTTTCCGACAGACGTATTTTTCCTGCTATTGATGTTAACAAGTCTGGAACACGTAAAGAAGAATTGTTGTTAAATGAAGAAGCACTGAACAAAGTCTGGATTATGAGAAAAATCTTAAGCGACTTTGATTCGATTGAAGCAATGGACTTTTTGCTCGATAAGATGAGAGGAACAAAAGGAAATAAAGAATTCTTGTTGAGCATGAACAGCTAAACGGAATTCTTATGCGATTCAAATATATTCTTTTTATTGTTTTTGTTTTATCCTGTGTTTCCTTAAATGCGCAGACCGGGTCACCTTATGAAAGAAAGCCGATATATATTGAAAATAATACAATTTATACCGGCGAATCGAGTTCCACATTTATTTCTTTCAAGGTTCCATATAATAATTTGGTTTTTATAAAAGATGATTCCGGTTATAAGTCCGGAATCATCTTTACTGTTGAGATTTACTCTCCGAAAGACGAAAAACTCATCAGGCGAGAATCAACAACACTCCATCTGCATACCGATACCTATGAAGACACTGAAAACCCCGACATTTTCCTTAACGGGATTTTATCGACTAATCTCGATGCAGGTAATTACAGAATCCACCCCCTGGTGGATCTTGAGAATACAAATCGGTCTATAAAATTAAGAGAGTTTGATATAGTTGTTCCGGAGCAAAATGCAGATTCCGTGAAGGCCATTATCGTGAGTAAAGATCAACTTCTGTGTGATGAATTTGAATATTTTCTGGTCAATCACGAAAACAAGGTTCCTTTCGGCGACAATAACTCAGCGTTATTTTTCTCCTTCCCTGAACTGATATCAAAAAGCCCTAAAATCACCGTCTTTAATAAGGGTGAAATCGAATATCAACCGAATGCCGAACTTTTTAACAATAGTTCATTGACTTTTAATAAGTGCGGTACAACAATAGGTTTGGGGATTGCTGAATCAAGTTCCAATACTACTCTGCTAAAGATTACCGAGGGATTATCCCATCTTCGGGAGGGAAGATATAACATCGAATTTGAATTTGATGGTAAAGTTGTTTCTTCAGAGTTTTTTGTTGAATGGATCAATAAACCACTCTCTTTGTCCAGGCCACGATTGGCAATTGAATTACTAAATATCGCTTATGGTGAAGAAGCCGCGAGAGATTTACTTCGAAAGGATGAAGAAGAGTATTATGATGAACTGGTAAAGTTCTGGAAAAAGTATGATCCGGTTGAAGAAACGGAATTTAACGAATTGATGAATGAATATTACCAACGTGCTGATTTTTCTATAAGGAATTTCTCCTCACTCGACAAGCGAAATGGCGCAGAAACTGACAGGGGTAAAACATTCATAAAGTTTGGCTATCCCGATAGTATTGAACGCGGTTCAAATGAAAAAAATAAGATTACCGAAATTTGGTACTACGGAGAAATGGGGAAAACTTTCATCTTCGTTGATGAAACCGGTTTGGGTAATTTTATTCAGAAATAAGATGAAAACAATTGCTTTTTCCTGCGGTGATATCAATGGAATAGGTCCTGAGATTATCATCAAAACTGTAAATAAACTGGCAAATTATAACAAAATAATTTTGCCTGTACCTGAAGAAATATTGCGCCAGGTCTTCAAATCTTGTAACATCAATTCAGAATATCATATAATCAAATCTCCTGACGATGTTCGTCAGGGTCTGAACATCATCGATCATCCATTTTGCGAATTCAATCCCGGAACTCCTACCGCCAGTTCAGGTGAGACTGCGTTTAAATCTATTGAAATAGCGCACGATTTTGTTCAAAAAGGAATAGCTGAATTTCTGGTAACTGCTCCTATATCTAAAAAAGCACTTGGTCTTGCCGGGATAAATTTTCCCGGACACACAGAAATGTTTCAGCAGTGGAATAAAACAAAATATCCGCTCATGACATTTTTATCAGATGAGTTGAAATGTGCTCTGGTAACTATACATGAACCCCTGCATGATGTTCCAAAACTGATTACCAGAGATAAATTACATTATATTTTTGATGCTTTTTATGATTCACTTCGTTATGATTTCGGGGTTCAAACTCCGCGTATAGCGGTGCTTGGGTTAAATCCGCATGCAGGGGAAGAAGGCAGAATTGGAAGTGAAGAAATCGATGTAATTATCCCTGTGATACAGGAATACAAAGAAGCCGGGTTTAGCGGGCCCCACGTTCCTGATGCTTTTTTCGGAAATAAAACATTCAAAAAATATGATGCATATATTGCCATGTATCATGATCAGGGACTCATTCCATTCAAATTGATGAACTTCAACAAGGGAGTAAATTATACCGCGGGATTGCCAATTATCAGAACATCACCTGATCACGGAACCGCTTATGATATAGCATACAAAGGTATTGCAGACGAAGCAAGTTTTCACGAGGCTGTGAAGTGGGGTATCAAAATCCACAATACTAGAGCAAGGTATGGAAAAAATAGTTAAACCTTATACCGTTTTGACAGGATTGTATGACAACCTGATGGAATATGTAGATTACGAAGGTTGGTCAGAGTACATTCTTGATATCATCGACGAGTACGAGATCGATACTAATTCCGTTCTGGAACTTGCGGCAGGTAATTATAAATTGTACCAGTTTCTGAGGGGTAACTTTCCGCTACATATTGTATCCGATTTATCACTTAATCTTGTCAAAACCTTTCATGAACGGGGGGATAAATCAGTATGTTGCGATATGAAAAGTCTTCCTTTCAATACCAAGTTCGAATTCATTTATTGTACTTTTGACAGTATCAATTATCTCTTGACTGAGGAAGAATTGTTTTTCGCCTTCAACGAAGTAAGTAAAGTTCTGAAGAATGATGGTGTTTTCACTTTTGATGCCTCACTTGAAAATAATAGTATAAATAATGTAAAGGAACTCAACCGAAAAGGTAAATATCTGAATTATGATTATAGTCAAATCAGCGAATACAATGTTGAAGATAAAATTCACACGAATAAATTTATAATTTCAAACGATAATGAGAATTATATAGAAATCCATCGGCAGCGAGTTTTCCATTTTGTGGATTATTTCAGAATATTGGATGATGCGGGCTTGAGAGTTATAGACTGTTTTGATACTTTTACATTCGATAACGCCAGTCCGGATTCAGAACGTGCTCAATTTATAGTTGGAAAAATTTAATGCTCGAATTCAATAATGTAACATTCCTGTACGATAAAGCTCCGGTACTAAGTGATCTCTCCTTAACACTGGAAGAAGGTAATTTTTATTATTTAATAGGTAAAAGCGGAGCAGGAAAGACTACACTGTTTCAGCTGATCTATTTTAATCTGTTTCCCGGTGAAGGGTCAGTATCCCTGAACGGATTTAATACCGAGACAATAAGGTCTTCCGATATTCCAAAAATCAGAAAAAAACTTGGAATTGTATTTCAGGATTTCAAATTGCTTGAGGATAAGACTGTTAGTGAAAACCTCGATTTTGTGTTGCGAATTACCGGTACCGGAAGAAAAGAAAGAAATAAAAAGATATTAAAAGTTCTTGCTGATGTTGGACTATCGCACAAAATTCATAATTTCCCAAATGAATTATCTGGTGGGGAAAAACAGAGGGTTGCAATTGCGAGAGCAATTATAAATGATCCTGTATTACTTCTGGCGGATGAGCCTACAGGAAATCTTGATCCGGAAACATCTGCCGAAATCATGGAAATATTACACAAAATAAATGCCAGAGGCACAACAGTACTTCTGGCAACACACAATTACAATCTCGTAAAAAAAGCCAAGAATAAAATACTTAAACTTGAAAACGGAAAAATCATTAAAGTAGTACTAAAGCAAAAATCAGCTTAAATGGTTCATGATTTTTTCTGTCACTTCCTCTACGGGCAGCATACCATCAATTGTTATAACCCTGTTATATTCCCTGTAATGTGATATCACAGGTTCTGTAAGACCATGAAATACACTTAGCCTGTTTCTGACCACAGTTTCATCATCATCTTTACGTTTTACGAAAGTATTTTTTGAACCGCATGACGGGCATTTGCTGCTGTCTTTCAAATAGTTAAGATTGATTATATTTCCACACGCACTGCACATTCTTCTAAGCGATAACCTTTGTACAAGTACATCATCTTCAACTTCAAGTATGATTACATAATAATCTTCGATATTGTGAGATTTAAAAATATCTTCAAGTATTTTCACCTGAGGTAATGTTCTGGGGAATCCATCCAGAATAAATCCCTCGCGGGTTTTTGGATCTTGCAATTCTTCAGAAATTATTCCGCCCATAAGATCATCGGGAACAAGATTACCGTTGTCAATTAGTTCTTTTGCTTTAAGTCCGAGTGGAGTTTTTTTGCTAACAGCTCTTCTGAGAAGGTCGCCCGTGGAGATATGGGGAATGTGTAGTTTTGTTGAAAGGATCTTAGCCTGAGTACCTTTTCCGACACCGGGGGCACCGAAGATCAATATTCGCATGAGGCTCCTTTTAATACTTCTTATCTTTTAATTGGAATTGATAAATTAAAATTAACTATTCTTTAATATAATTCCAACGAAGCAAACGAATATTCAGTTTTATTTCATCTTATTTTTTCTTTTTTGTTCAAAAAATTTGTTTAGCAAATATTTTGATTCGTTTTCATATATACCGGAATATACTATCGGGTTAAAATTCAACCTGCTGTCATGTGGAATATCGTACAAAGTTCCGCACGCTCCTGTTTTGGGTTCCATCGCGCCAAAATATATTTCAGGTACTTTTGAATTAACAATCGCGCCCGCGCACATTATACATGGTTCCAGTGTCACGAAGAGTTTGCAGTCATCAAGAACCTTCGAATTCAAATGATTGGCAGCGGCTGTAATGGCTAATATTTCTGCGTGTGCGGTAGGGTCCTTCAATGATTCCACCTGATTCCTGCCCTTGCCGATAACCCTGTTATTAAAGACAACTACAGCTCCGACAGGAACTTCATCTTCCTCAAGAGCTATTTCCGCCTCCTTCAAGGCTTCATACATAAATTTGTAAATGTCATTATCAAAAATCAATGAATAGACTCCGGAATAATTGGGATAAAATTGTTGGAAGTGAATAGTTGAGAGTTTGTAAAGAAGAGTACGCCCGGGAGGATTCGAACCCCCAACCTTTTGATCCGTAGTCAAACGCTCTATCCAGTTGAGCTACGGGCGCATAAATTTAGAATTCAAATATATATAATATTCGTTGTATATCAAAAATATTATTGTAAAATATACCAATATTTTCTTATCATTTACCAATACCCGCAACTCTCTTTTCATTTCTTTTTTACCTTACAATATTTATATTATAATTTCTTTTAGAATATAAAATAACTGGTGAATGAGTATGAGTGATACTGGATCAATATTTAATAA
Source organism: Melioribacteraceae bacterium (assembly GCA_022181065.1). Taxonomy (GTDB): domain Bacteria; phylum Bacteroidota; class Ignavibacteria; order Ignavibacteriales; family Melioribacteraceae; genus BQMY01. The sequence continues at coordinate 136,975 of BQMY01000115.1, forward strand.
ATTCAGGGATGGGATTGTTGGTAACGAAACAACATTTATTACGCCTTATGGTGAAAAAAGAATTTTATATGCTGACTGGGTAGCGAGTGGAAGGCTTTACAGACCTATTGAAGATAAAATATTGAATGATTTTGGACCATTTGTCGGTAATACTCATTCGGAAGCGAGCGTTACCGGTACTTCGATGACAAAAGCATACCACAGAGCGCATAAAATTATCAAAGAGCATGTGAACGCGGGTCCCGATGATGTAATCATTACCACAGGTACAGGAATGACCGGAGTGGTAAATAAATTCCAGAGGTTACTCGGTTTGAGAATATGTGAACAACTCAGACCATTCACTAATATTCCGAAAGAGGACAGACCGGTTGTGTTTATTACGCATATGGAACATCATTCTAATCACACATCCTGGATAGAAACACTTGCCGATGTGGTAATTATCGAACCGGATGAAATGGGACTTGTCGACCTCAACCATCTGGAAAAACTCCTGAAACTGTACGAAAACCGAAAAGTGAAAATTGGATCTTTTACGGCTGCCTCGAATGTTACAGGTATTCAAACCGAATATCATGAGATGGCAAAGTTGATGCATCAATATGGTGGAGTTTGCTTCGTAGACTTTGCGGCTTCCGCTCCATATGTTGAGATTGATATGCATCCCAAAGACCCTTTGAAAAAATTGGACGCCATTCTGTATTCTCCCCACAAATTTCTTGGTGGACCGGGTACTTCCGGAGTATTGGTATTTGATTCAAAGTTGTATAAACGGAAAATACCTGATCATCCGGGCGGTGGAACTGTTGATTGGACAAATCCGTGGGGTGAGCATAAATTCACTGAAGACATTGAAGCCAGAGAAGATGGTGGTACTCCGGGATTTTTACAGACAATTCGTTCTGCGTTAGCGATAAAATTGAAAGAACAAATGGGAGTTGATAATATACTTCGCAGAGAGGAAGAACTTACTGAAATTGTTTTTGACAGATTCAACAAAGTACCGGAATTGCACCTTCTTGCCGGAGAGATAACCAAACGACTTGGAATCTTTTCTTTCTACACGGAAAATATTCATTACAATTTGATGGTAAGATTATTAAATGATCGGTTTGGCATTCAAGTGAGGGGAGGATGTTCTTGTGCCGGAACATACGGTCATTATTTGCTACACGTTGATCCTACAAGATCAAGAAGAATTACTAAAATGATAAACGATGGTGACCTGTCAGAGAAGCCGGGCTGGGTAAGATTTAGTGTTCATCCAACTATGACCAATGAGGAAGTTCATTATATCGTGGATTCGATAGAAGCGATTTTAAATAATATTGATGATTGGAAAGAAGATTATTCATATTCTCCCAAAACCAATGAATATTATCATAAAAAGAATATTACCCATTCAGACTATTTTGATGCAGAGGCTTTCAGCTTGGAATCTGAAGAATCGATTTCTGTGTAAATCTTATGTTTTTTTTCAATTTGTCCTTTTTTCGCATAATATTGAGATAAATCACATTTTTTTGAAAAAAAGGGGTTACATTTAAGGCGAGAATTAGCCGTATAACAATTAGTATGGCAGATTATAAACTCTTGGAGCCTTAATGTTAAACATACAAAAGCTTGTTATAGAAAGTTTTGTAGAGGATTTGAAGAAAAAATATCGCGAGATATACAGTATTCTTGATGAAGAGTATTGTAATGTCGCCGCATGGATTGGTAAACTCGCTCTTGAAAATATAGCCAACACCGATGCTCCTTATCATAATCTCGACCATACAATTATGGTTTCCTCCGTTGGGTTGCAAATCCTTAAAGGTAAACACATTCTTGAGGGGGGAGTAGCTCCGAAAGACTGGCTCCATTTTATGCTTGCTCTGCTTTGTCATGATATTGGATTTGTAAGAGGAATCTGCAGAGAAGATATTAATGGGACAATTGCTACTGGTATTAATGAACAAACCATTGAATTTCCGCATGCTAAAAGTGATGCTGCTCTTATGCCATATCACGTCGACAGAAGTAAACTTTTTATTCGTGAAAGATTTGGAAATAAACTTTTCGCTGATATCGATGCTGAAAAAGTAGCGGATTATATCGAAATGACAAGGTTTCCTATACCGGATGAGGACTTTTATAAATCTACAATCACATTCGGTGGCTTGGTCAGGGCAGCTGATTTTATTGGTCAACTTGGTGACCCTAATTATCTTAGAAAAATTCCCGCATTATATTATGAGTTCGTAGAAACGGGCGCGGATAAAAAACTGAATTATAAAAATCCGGGTCAAATGAGACAGAGTTACGCCAAATTTTACTGGCATGTTGTTAATCCATACATAAATGACGCATTGAAATATCTGCATGTAACCCAGGAAGGAAAACAGTGGGTGGCAAATCTGCAGTCACACGTATTTGATGTCGAGCATAATCAATACCGCCATGAAATTATGCCCGACTTTCAAAAGATCAATGAGGAAAGTTAAACCTCGGCAGATTCAGGATCATCCACATCTTTTACAATAGCAACAAGCGCTGCTGCCACGAAAAATGATACTCCACCAATTACTAGCGCGTAGATCGCCTCATT
>BQMY01000116.1 GCA_022181065.1 Melioribacteraceae bacterium
TGAGGAAGCTTATAATTACTAATTAAAAAAAGTCAACCTATTTCAGGACGCTACAAGGTTTTTTAACAATCTCAATCCCCTTTCGAGGGGATTTTTTATTTCGGTCAAAAATAGAGTTCCGGTACATATTTTATTCAAAAAATCGTATCTTACCCAGAGGCTGTTTAACCGGAATTCACTTAATGAAATACTTTGTTTTAATTTTTCTTATTACTACTCTTATTCTCAAAGCACAAGTTTTTGAATCAGGCTTTGGTTCTTCTGCTATTCTATCTGTAAAGAGAGGGGGCGCGGACGCAAACAATGATGGTATTTACGATTTTTCCGATATTAATCTTTTAGGTAAAAAAGTATTTGACCAAAGTTCAGGAGAATATGACAGCTACTATCAAATCCCGAATGATGAAAACCTGTTCTTCCCGCAATCTGTTGAAACATCCGATCTTAACGGCGACGGTGTTGATGAAATCATTACTTTTTCTCTCGGGAATGATGAAAATCCCACCCTTTTTATCAATGCCTTCAAAGGGGATGACGGTGAGCCGCTATTTTCAAAATCATTTACTACTTCAAGTGTTAATTCATCCTCGCCATTTTTCAATATTACCGCTGATTTTACCGGAGATGGCAAAGGCGAACCCGGTGTATTTTTTTTCAGAAAGGATATGGCAAACGAAAATTCATCTCCATACCCTGTATTCGTTTTGCTCGACCAGGCGGGTAATACAACACTCGATTATTCCCTCGAATCCTTCTCAATAAAAGAAGGATACAGAATAAGTAAACTCTATCCGGGTGACTTTAACGGCGATCAATATGATGATTTTTTCTTTTTAGTCTCAATAGAGGATGAACTTGTTGACGGTCTTTACAGTCATAAAATGATATTGTTCGATGGTGCGAGTTTAAGTTTCAACGAGATCAATCCAACTTTCTTCAGAGATAAAAAGTACACAATTCCGGTCATTTCTATTGGTCAATTTTCCGGTAAATCCAGTGACGAGATCATTTTTATCTGCTCTGAAATACCCAAAACATATCAAATAACAAAATTCAGAATGGCTGTTGTTGATATTTCTGTATCAGAAGAAAGGATATTTAACCTGTCGCAATTTTTTCCAAATGTAAACTTTGCTTTACCGCAATTTGCTGTTAATGCCGCACTGACAGAAGAGAACCATTCAGTTTTAGTCTCTTTGCGCACGGGGAATGATTTCAATGGTGACAATCTTCCCGATCAATTTACTTTTGCCGGAATCAACACAAAAACCAACACAATACTTTTCACAAAAACCAACAACTTAACAGCAAACTCCCATATCACATCAATTATCCCTGCCGACTTCAATGGCGATAATCTTGATGAAATTCTGACGGTTAACAAGGCATATGGCGACCTCGATAACGACGGGATACCCGATGGTTCCCAGATTACTTTATATACCCGCACCGGCTCAGAGATATATACTAAAAATAGCGTAAGTATCGGCTTGAATGATGTCTCCCTCGATGATGAACTATACGATATTGTTCCTTGCAAGCTCGATTCGGATGTCTTAACAGATGTGGCAATGGTATTCCGTTATGGAGATGATACAAACAATGACGGTATAAAGGATGGCTCCCTGCTATGCTATTTTGAACCGGTAACTTCTTCCTTAATTAAGTCTCATGTATCGATAGCTACCGATGGTTTTAGTAAAAAAATTGAAAAAATTCTGCCTGTAAATAACGACATTACAGAACAGGAACTTCTTAGAATGATCGATTTATCTTCGCAGGATCTCTCGGAAGTAAAATCTTATTTTTTGTCGCGGAATTACGATAACGCACTGAGAGTCTTTCTGAAATATTATCTCGAAAAAAGAGATGAACCATCTGATCTGGTTAAAGTAGAGTATTACAATAGTAATGGGAATGATGAATTTGTAAATCGACTCAAAAAATTTTCTACAGCTTCAACTCTCGAGGTTCCCGGATTCCAGTGGTTTGGAAATATTTACAATGACCCGGGCGCAGCGGCAATCCGACTCGGAAGAATTTCATCTACATTTGGTGAACGCTGCTACAGTAGCAATGGTATCGGCGAGGATTCTTTTTTCTACGGGTTGAAGTCTATACTCTCCCATTTAAGATATCTCGACAGACCTGAAAACTTGACTGATGCCAACAATCATGCTTTATTATTTGAGATAAAGGAATATGCGCTCGCGACACCTCATATCCATGATTTCAAACAATTCAAAATTGGCGATCAATTCTCCTTCCAAAAAACACTGTTTCACCGTATTGATGGTCAACTTGATCACATTTTCCCGGATGGTCTGCATGATGAACATTCTATAACATACTCCTTTCTAATTGGGAATACACTTAACATTTTTATGAAATTTTTAAGCAATAATAACTTTTATTATTACGGCGAAAACTTCATACACAACCTTGTTAAAAAAAGTGAGAGAATGTTCAAATATTTTACCTATATGGTTAAACCGATCAAAGTTTCAACGGTAGATTCGGTGATGATAAAACGTCCTGATATTCCTGTTTACGGAGATTCTGAATCAAAAATTGTAAACCGATGGTACGGGAAACAATCATCCGGTGGAAATTACTCGATACTTAATGAACCTTTTATCCAGGACCATGTTGATTTCTGGACAAATGACACTCTTGTTGATAACATGCGCTTTGTTGTTTTCAATTCAATACAGAACACAGGCGTTCCTCCACCCACTACAAGCATGGCATTTCCATATGGCGGGTTTTTCATCTCCAGAAGCAACTGGGTTGTGCTTCATTCTGTAAATCATTTTGATCACAACGCAAGATATCTCCATTTTAAGGCGGGTGAAGTTGTACCAACTCCCGGTCCTTATGACGGATACACTACCAATTCAAGGCATGGTCATGCTGATCTGCTCAGTGTTGATTTGGCAGGTTACAATAAAAATATTGTTGTCGATCCTGGGGGGTATGTAAATCCAACAATGACAGACCTGATCAACTCGTTTGATCCCCAATATTATATAAACCTTTATAATTTTAATCCTCCGGCTAATAATTTCGACATGGTGAGAGCATATTTCAAATCGACTGCCGCTCACTCGACGGTCAACATAGATCATGGTCAATTAACATACAAAAGTAACTGGCGCTGGTGGGACCTCAATACCCTGAAGAGTACCCCTGTAAAATACACTATTAAAGATGAGCTTGATCTTGTGATGGGAGAATATTCAAAAACCAACCAGAATGGTACTGTAATCCACAACCGTACAATTGCCTATAACAAAGTTAAAAAGAGCAATACGGTTTTTGGTGATTACTGGGTTTTTATCGATCGAATTGACTTATCTGATTTTAATGGTCATCCGGGCGTTGAGCAGAATTGGCACATCTCTCCCGAACAAGTTCAACGCTCACTCGATTCTTCAGGAAAACTTACCGGCGACACCTTTATGATCCTTCCTCTGTATGAAGGAGATAAAAAAATTGTTGAAGCAGAACTTATTCCATCCTATACAATGACTCATTATGAATTGGCAGAGAGTAATGTTCTGAAGTACAAAGCACTATCCAACGGTGACAAACTTTATTTCGCTACCTTGATAATCCCGTTTCCCGAAGGTGAACCGATTGAAAATCTTGTAACAGAACGTATTGAAATATTCGACCGTAACGGTAAATCAATTTCACCGGACAAGGTTTCTGCCTACAAGGTCTCCTTCAACACTTCCAATCAGGACAAAATAGAAGACTATTTTATTATTTCATTCGAAAATATCCTATACAACTGGATACCTGAATTTACACAGAAGAGGCAGACTTCTAATAATAGCTGGGAGTTTTACAGATACATCAATGGAATTCATTACAGAACCGAGAGCATCCCCTCATTTGGAAAGAACCCTGAAATTGGAAATACACTACCTCAAACATTTGAACTGGAACCTGTTTTTCCAAACCCGTTCAATCCGGAAACCAATATAAAATTCACTCTCTCAAAATCGGATGATGTTCTGATGGAAGTGTACACAATACTGGGGGAAAGAGTCAGCACTCTGGTTGATGACCATCTTGGTCAGGGGAGTTATACAGTAAATTTCAACGGTGAGAGTCTTGGGAGTGGCATATACCTTGTAAAACTTCAGGCAGGAAAAAATATCGCCACACAAAAAATGGTTCTGATCAAATAAAACCGTCACCATTTAATAATTCTCTATACTTTTTCCGCGCTTACAATTGAAGTTCCGAAAGGAGTATTCATATAAACCACGTTGGATAAACCGGCTCTGGTGTACCATTCTTTAATCTCATCCTCTGTATAGGTATCCCCGTTCCGCGTAGCGACAAGCATATTCAGGGCAAAAAATGCGCCATGTTCCGGTTTTAACCTCGATTCATCCATTACAAAATCCATGATCATAATTTTTCCGCCATCATTCAGCGATTCAGAGCATTTCTTTACCAGTTCCTCATTTTCCGGGTAGGAATGCATATGAACAATCGCGGAAAGAAATATAAAATCATATTTACCTTCAAACTCATCCTTCATATAATCGCCGGATATATACCCAACCCTATCGGCAAAATTGCTTTTTTTCACATACTTTTTTGTGATGGGAATTACATTAGGTAAATCAAATATGGTCGCTTTCAAGTTTGGGTAAGCTTTAAGAAAACCTGTACTGAAAGCCCCGGAACCACCACCAACATCGAGCATTGTTTCAGCACTTTCTATATATATCATTTTGGAAAGTATTTCCGCCTGATGTTCACCGCGGTAGTGCATTGCGGCGATAAAAGCCTCAAGCCACTCCTCCCCCCTGTCATTTATTTCCGAACCTTTAACCGCGGTTCCCGCCTTAACTGATTCAGTAAGATTGTTCCACAAATGGTAAGTATGATCTGTATGAAAAAGATTCCCCATATAATCCGGCTTCCCCTCCACCAGGTGTCTGGATGCCAGATCGCTGTTAAAATAGATATCACGTATTTTTCGCAGCAATCCCAAAGCACACAATGCGTTGAGCAACCGGGAAAGCGCCCGTTCATCTGCCTTAATCTTCCTGGCAAGTTTTTCCGCGGTACTTCCCTTATTATCGAGATGTGTAAATACCTTTAGCTCAAACCCGGATAATATTACCCTGCTTTGCTGAAAACCCGTAACAATTTTTCTTAATTGATCTGCCGTTTCCGGTATCTGCATCTATTCCTCCACGATCTTTAGCGATCCTTCAACAGGTATTTTTATCAGATACTCTTTCTTCGAATTATTCTTCAGGTAATTATCTCTTAGCCAGGGATTGAGTATCTTCAGTATTCTGTAGCTGATATCATAATTTGCCGCGAAATCTGCCCAGTGCTGAACACTATAATTTACCGGTATTTCCACAAATTTGTATGGTTGATAAAGCTCATTTTCCGAAATATTAAAGCCATATTTTTCAGGATTCTCCATGATAATTTTGGTTGCTATCGCACGCGGGATGTACCTTGAAGTTTCGTCATTAAGAAGTAAATTGAAATAGGATTCGGCTTTTTGTCTTTGCATCTGTTTTTTTAGTCCCCCAACACCCATATTATAGCTTGCGGCGGCAAGAAACCAGTCACCAAACTCTATGTAAGAATCTGTGAGATATTTACAAGCTGCTTCCGTGGCCTTTTCAATATGATATCGTTCATCTACCAACTTATTTATCTCAAGACCATACTTTTTACCGGCGGCTTTCATAAACTGCCAATATCCGGTCGCGCCTGCCGGGGAAATCACATTTGTAAGATTACTCTCAATAAGCGCGATATATTTCATATCGTCAGGAACATTGTTACGCCTCAATATCTCCTCTATTACAGGGAAGTATCTGTTCGCTCTTTTAATAAAGAGTATAGTGGACGAATGCCAGTAACTGTTAACTATTATTTCCCGGTCGATTCTTTCCCAAACATCAATATTTTCAATCGGGATTTTCTTTCCGGCGAAAAATACTTCATCAGGAAGTTCAGGTGATACTACTGTTGCATGTTCGGATGGAGGGTCTTTTTCCGGAGTTGTTTCTTTAACATACTTAAAACTGAAAATAAAAACACTTCCCGCAATTATTACAATATACAGAAAGACCAAATGGAGCTTCGATAGCTTTGACTTGCTCATAACATAACCATATATAATCTGAGTAAACTGATATTAAACTATTGAATTAACAATCGAATTTCAACGAGGGATTAAAAAAGAAAGGGACCGAATCGCAGGGCAACGATCAGTCCCTTCACTGATAGGGTGCTTAGGGTACTATTTGCACTGTAGAATTTGGGCAAATTCTACATTACTCTATTTTAGTTTCAGGAGTATATAATCAAATCATTTCGCTGACCTGATTTTATAATTTCTAATCTCTTTATGAACAACTTTAATTTGGGAGTTGAGGAGAATTTTAGAGGAGAAGAACACCCAATGCTTTATATACTAAAACTTTTTCTTGAGTAAATTTACTTAACCAGAATATATCTTCCGAAATTACTCGACGAATACCCCTTTTTACTCGACGAAGATATTTTTTTTGACAATAAGTTTATTTAACCTAATTTCATTATATTAAAACACTTATTGACCCCGATATATTATTTGGTAGTATGAAAGAAAATTTTATACCAGTAAAAAAAACCGCTCGCTATTTTACCATTGGCGAGATAACACCCGGTATTCAGAGAGTCTGGATAGTGCTTCATGGTTACGGACAACCAGCTTCCGAATTTCTCGAAAATTTTAGCGTTTTTGATGATGGAAGTACTTTGATTATTGCTCCGGAGGGTCTTAGCAAATTTTATACTTCGGGCTTGTACGGCAATGTTGGCGCCTCCTGGATGACTAAAGATGACAGGCTCAATGAAATCCGTGATTATATCAGGTATCTGGATTCAATCTATAATATGGTGAATACAAGCATCGATCTTAAAAACATTGAGGTGAATTTACTCGGATTTTCACAAGGCACATCTACTCTTATAAGGTGGCTTGAAAATTCTCAAATTAAAGCCAAAAATATTATCCTTTGGTCAGGCTCTTTCCCCGATGATGTTGATCCTCTCAATGTTAGAAGTTACCTTAATTCAACCAAACTGCATCTGATGCTTGGGAAGTATGACAAAATTATAGATCACAAAAAAGCGGATGAAAGAATTATTCGTCTGAAAAAGGCTGGTATAAGATTCAGTTTGAATTTGTTTGAAGGTAAGCATGAAATCCCTCAGCAAACACTGAGAGATCTCATGCGATATTTATAAAATCACTACTCAACAGGTATTTCACCCGAAAGCTGTTTTAGTTCAAGTACCGCTATCTTCAACTGAAATCTGGCGTTGATAAGATTGTTTTCCGACCTTGCCAAATTTAACTGCGCGTCCCTGAATTCCAGAGAGTTTACCGTTCCCCTGTCGAGTCTATCCTGCTGCAATTCAAGATTTTGTCTCGCGGCTTTTATGTTAGATTCTTCAAACCTCAATTTTTCTAATCTTTTTTGATAAGTCAGATACTTTTCATTAATCAAACCTTGCAAGTTATTCTTGGCTTTTTCGAGTTGAAGAGTACTATTTTTAATTCCAATTATAGCATTCTGACGCGTTATCTTGTCCCTGAAGCCATTAAAAAGATTGAACGAAAGATTAAGCCCAAGAGTTGCGTCGTACGTCTTTGTGTTAATGTCGGTTGAATTATTCGCTCTTGATGTTTGAGAGTCATTATATCCATAACCTGAACTCAAAGATAAAATCGGGTAGTAGGAAGAGCCCGCCAGGTCCTTGTCAGCCTTTGATACTTCAAGGTTTTGTTTTGCGGTAAGCAACGCGCTATTTCGTTCAAATACAGCGTTCGAATATTGCTCTTTATCCAGGCTGTACTGATCCGCTTTGATATCATCAACCACATCGATCTCTTTGTTTTGATCGAGACCCAAAAGCAATATCAAATCTTTTTTGGCGATCTCAACTGCAAGTTCCTGATTGATCAAACTGGATTTATCACTGTTGTATGCTACCTGGGCATTAAGTAAATCTGTTGAGGAAACACTCCCCAGTTCATCACGTACTTTGGTTTTATCAAACCTGATCTTCGAAATTTCCGCGGTGTTTTTGGCAATTGAAAGGAGTGTTTTCTGCGTAACCAGATTGAAATAAGCTCGCAGAATATTTACAACATTATTTTCAATAGTTAGTCTTGCCTGGAACTCACCAAGTTGAGCTAATTCATCATACTTTCTTTTGTTGGTGAACATTCTGAAACCATCAAACAAAGTCCAGCTCAAAGAAAGTCTTCCACCGTAAGATCTTGAATCGGTATCACCAAAACTGAATGGTGAGTTAGTCTCTGTATCAGTTGAACCGAGATTGTAATTACCGGTAGCGTCGAGTTTTGGTAAAAATCCCGCAGTACCCAATCCGGTATTATTTTTTGATATCTCCTGATTATTTTTCGCAATCCGGATATCAAAATTATTTTCCAAACCAATTTTAATAGCGTCTTCTGCAGTGATCAACTGCTGAGCAGTTAACACTGTTGAAATCATAAACAATAAAGCAAATATCTTTCTCATATAATTATCAGGCCTGATTGGTTTCTAGTTTAAGTTCTTTTACTGCCGGTTCAACCGACTCAAATGTCACATCATTCCTGAGAATGCGCCTGTTGACGAACACCCGTATTCTGTTTACCACAAGATAAAGAGCGGGAAGAATAATTAGCAGGATGAATGTTCCGAATACAAGTCCGTATGCCACTGATACAGCCATCGGGATTAAAAACTGAGCCTGTCTGCTGGTTTCCAAAATAAGGGGAGCCAACCCGAAAGATGTTGTAAGAGTAGTAAGTAATATCGGTCTCAAACGAGCCAACCCGGCCTGGAACACAGCGTCGTTAACCTTGAAGCCATCTCGCAGGTTTCTGTTTATCTGGTCAACAAATACAATACTATCGTTTATTATAATACCTGAAAGAGCAATAATACCGTAAATAGAAAGGATATTAAGCTGAATTCCCTGAATTCCATGCCCCCATGCCGCACCCACAATACCTATTGGAATTAGCGAAAATATTATTATCGCCTGCATGTAAGAGCGAAAAACAAGTATCACGAGAATAAACATCATTATGAACGCCAGCGGGAAAACTTGTTGGAGTGAACGCTGAAATTTAGCCTGATCACGTGACTGACCTTCAAATGAGGCTCTTACTCCTTCAACTTGCGAAAGAACTCTCGGTAATACTTCATCCTGTATCTCCGCGAGAATCGGTGGTAAGTCCAGTTTTTCATCAGCAAGATTTGCCTCAACTTTAATTTCTCTCTTTCTGTCGAGGTGATTTATGACAGTTATTCCACGTTCAATTTCATACTCGGCCAGCTCGCTGAAAGGATACTCGGCACCCGATGCGGTCCTGATTCTATATTGATCTATAAAACCAAGTGAAGACCTGTCTGATTCCACATATCTCACCCAGACTCTTATCTCATCAATTCCACGCTGAATGCGCTGCACTTCCCGTCCGAAAAATCCATCGCGTAACTGTCCGGCGATATCACGAAGTGTAAGTCCCAGAGCCTCTGCCTGAGGTTTGAGTGTTACCTTCAGTTCTTTTCTTCCTTCCTGGGCGGATTCGGTAACATCTTTAAGAGTGCTGAAATCGCGCAGTTCATCAAACAACAGCTTTTTCGCGCGCTCGAGCTCGTTGAGATCACTTCCTAACAAACTAACCGAAACAGGTTTCCCGAAAAACCCTACGCGTCCGAAAGTCATATTCATCGCTTCCGGGATTTCGCCAACCTTTTCTCTCAAACGATTTGCAATAATGTAACTATCCATATCGCGCTGTTCGCCTTCAAGTAACTGGATAGTTACTTTACCGGTATGGCTTCCCGCTTCACCAAAATCATTACTACCAATATCACGTTTTATACCTTCAAAAAGGATTCTACCATCAGCTCTTTCTGCTGACATCTCCTCGTTTACTTCCCAGGCTTTTTTCTCAATAAAAGTCAGAATTGAGTCGGTTTCCGCTTCCTGCTTTCCCGCGACGAGAGAAATGTTGACCGGTAAAGTATCGCCGTCAATAAACGGGAAGAACGTTAATCCGATAAATCCTCCTCTCAGTAATCCGACAGTAACAAACACCATAGCTACAGGAAGAGTAATAGTGATCCACTTGTGCTTTAGTGCAAGACGAAGTGAAGGACCGTACATCTTGTGAGTAAGGAAGTTTATTATGCCTTCAATTTTTTTTCTTATTCCCGAATCCTGCGTATGTGGATGTAACCCTTTGGAGTGAGCCAGGTGAGCCGGTAAAATAAGAAACGCTTCTATCAGCGAGAAAAGTAACGCGGCTACAACCACAAGCGCCATCTGCCAAATAAATCGACCAAATGTTCCATCCAAAAAGAAAAATGGCATGAACGCCAGAACTGTTGTGAGAATAGAAGTAGTTACGGGCGCAACCATCTCTTTTGCGCCATCAATCGCGCTTTTAAGTGCCGGCTTCCCTTTTTCGTAATGGGCAAAAATATTTTCGGCAACAACAATGGCGTCATCCACCAGAATACCCACAACTATTATCATCCCGAATAATGATATAACATTTATAGTAATTCCTGAAAAAACCGCGACAACAAACATACCCGCAAATGAAAATGGAATACCAATTGAGACCCAGAAAGATAACCTCAGATTAAGGAAAAAACCCAGAGTTATAATAACCAGAAGTAACCCGAACAAACCGTTTTTTACCAGAAGATCAAGGCGTTGGGAAAGAGGTTCGGTTCTGTCATCCAGCACAAGCGCCTGAACCTGAATATTATTATCGTTAAAAGTTTCTACCAGATTTTTTGAAGCAGCGGCTACATCCAAAATGTTTTCCTGAGCGGTCTGATCAATATTTAATATCGCCGCCGGACTACCATTATAATAAACTCTGTCGGGCACATCCTCAAACTGCTCCTTCACCTCGGCGATTTCACTCAGATAAATTACAGACCCATCCCTGTTCGTCTTGACCGGAACATCACTGAGGTCTTTCGCAAAATACTCCCGACCGTACGCCCTGATCAACACCTCCTCGGATTCTGTATCGAACTTACCACCGGAGATATTCAGGTTTGCGGCCGCGACAGCATTGGCTACACTGGTAAAAGTAAGATTGTATTTTCTGAGAGTCGCCTCTGAAACCTCAACGGCAAATTCCAGCGAAGGAACACCATCTATCTGCACCTGAGAAATTTCGGGTGTAGCAAGAAGATCATCCCGGATCCTGTCAGCGTAAAACTTGAGATTATAAAGATCGGCTTCACCATACACTATTACTGATAAAGCTCTCGTTCTGAATTTCTGCTGCGAGATTATTGGTTTTTCTATCCCGACCGGGAATGACGAAATACCATCAACGGCATTTTTCACATCGGCGAGAACTTTATCCAGATCAGAATCCTTTGTTGCCTCAACTGTGATATTACCAAAATTCTCACGCGAAATTGATGTGACACGCTCAATATCATCAAGGCCTTCCAGCGCTTCTTCAACTTTCAGCACAACGCCTTCTTCAACCTCTTCCGGAGACGCGCCGGGAAAAACCACCTGAATATTGAGGATATCCGGTCTGATTTCAGGGAAGAATGAGTACCTTAAACCCATAAGAGCAATAAGCCCGAAAATAAATGTACTGAACATCAGTACGTTGGTCCAGACTTTGTACTTAACAAAATAGGAAATTATTTTCTCCATTATTTACCCTCCGCCCCGGATGCTACAAAACGCGGAGTTGCGGGCATTCCCGGAGATACGCCCTGTAAAATTTCAGTTACAAGAGTATCACCTGCATTAAAACTATCCTTCACGATCAAATAATCAGGTTCACCCCTGACAATTTCCAATTTCTCAAGACTAAGCTGAGCGTTTCTGATAGTATAAACATACTCACCTTTATAAATAGATTTTCTTGGCACCCTTACCGAGTTTTCAACTATTTTGCCCGGAAGAACAGCCTTGAAAAATAAGCCGTTATACGCTGCGCCAACTCTTTTAAGCGGACTCACATACACGGGTACCGTCTGTGTATTTTCATCTATGGCACTTGCGATACGAACAATTTTGCCCGAAAGTTTCTCACTTATCGCGTCAGAGCTCAAGACAACTTCACCCGACTTATCGAGCCAGTTAAGATCAACTGCCTGAACAGGTAATTCTATCTCCATACTTGAAAGATTGATGATCTGACCCAGTCTTGTTCCGGGTCTGGCAACAGACCCTTCTCGCACATCGGCTGATATTACAGCGCCATCGAATGGAGCGTAGAAATAATGCTTGCTGTGCCTAATTTCAAGATTTTTTACACTGAAGTAAAGTTTGTAAATGCCGTATCTTGTAAGGTATAATTTAATTTTTTGATTCTCTGCTTTCGGCATTTCAGGGAGTGTTTCATCAAATGAAATTGAATTAAAATAATTCTGCCATAAATCATAATTATCAGGGAAATCAATCTTGATTTCGGGTAAAACCTGCGCTAAAGAATTGAGAAAATCACTCTTTGCCGATTTTACATCCAATGTTGCCTGACTATCATCAATTTTAATCAGAAGATCACCTTTGCTGAACTTCTGAGCAGGTCTGAATAGAACATCACCTTTTTTAAGTGTACCTTCAACCTCGGCGGTGAGTATAACCGGCTGTGAAGAATTGAGTCTGCCGTAAACCGTTACATCCGCGCTGTTACTACCCGGCTGCACTATCATGGCTTCAACCGACTTTGCCTTGACAGGAGGTTTGGTTTTCGGCGGTTCCTCACCGAATCCTGAAAGAAAACTCATTAACAAGATACCTGCCCCAACTATTGCGACAGGTATAATAAACTTTACGTATTTTGACATAATTATTCCGCTCGAATATTAGTTTAACGAAAATGTTGCTGTTATTTGATTTTGAGACCTTGTAAACATCAAAGAGTGAATATCAACTTTGAAAAATTGTGACATAGCCATATCGGAGATTATATCCATCACAACATCTTTACTTTCACCATTCATTAACATCCACAATTTTGATCTGTCAAGCGAGAGCGAATAGAAATCAATCGTTCCATTTGTGAGCATATCTTCCAGCTCATCCCTCTGCCTGGGAATCAATTCCATAAAATCTTTGTCCCAATCACGTGGGAGTTCTATCTCAACCATAAAATCTTTTACTAATTTTTTGTCATCCATAACAAACCTTTTGTTGCAATTACAACTAAAAACAATTATAACTAATTATAAGTTCTCGTGAATTTTAATCAATACTTTTTTACAAATCAATAGTTCACTTTCATCCACATCACGTGTGGCTTCACTAAAGGTTCTTTCAGCTACAACAACAGCTTTTTCTCTAAGTTCCTTAGCCATGGTGGTCAGGTAAATTCTTTTTATTCTTTTATCGTTCTGGTCAGGCACCCTTACAAGAAGATTATGCTTCTCCATTACTTCCAATTGCCGTGTAATACTGGTTTTATCCTTGCTGCAGATATCAGCGATATCCCTCTGATTCAACCCGTCATTATCCCACAGGAAGTTCAGCAGCACATACTGTTCTTTGGTCAGATTAATTCCTTCACTCGCAAAGTTTTGATTTAACCTGTTTGAAAGCAGTCTTGCACCTTTTCCTATCAAATGCCCTAATGATTCTCTGAAATCGTTCATATCACCATAATTATTGTTGCATATGCAACAAATATAAATATGATGCTTTAGTATATCAAGTATTTTTTTAAATTATCATTTCTGATATTGTTTTAGAAAAGACAATTTATACTTGCCAATATAAATAGGATATTCTATCTTTAGTTGTAAAACAAATACACTTAATATTATGAGCGAGATTGAAGTCAAATATTTTACTCCAAGAGAAGCGCAAAAAACACTTCCTCTTGTAAAAAAAATAGTTAAGGATATTCTCGATACAAGCTTTCAGATTCGCACTATAGCCGAATCCATAGGGGGGAATATTGAGGAAAATCCCACTATTAACCAGCTGGTGATCGAAATGAACGACTACATGAAAGAGCTCGAAGAATTAGGCTGCTTTTACCGCGACTGGAACTTTTCTATCGGACTTGTTGACTTTCCATCTGTAATTGACAATCAGGATGTTTACCTCTGCTGGCGCAGCGATGAACCGGAAATAACATACTATCACGGTGTTAATGAAGGTTTCGCGGGTAGAAAACTCATTCCCCGCGATTACCTGGACTAAAGATTATTTTTCAGTTAATCAATCACACGAATCCCCCAAAGCCAACGCAAATCCTTACAGTCACTTTACCTGATTGTGTCATTCCCTCGAAAGAGGGAATCCAGTTATTTCCCCCTGACCAACTTACTTTGTTTTACCGTAACTACAATATATATTTGCTCAAGTCTCTGTTTTTAACAATTTTGTCAAGCTTATCAGAAACCATTTCACCTGAAATAACTATTTTCTTTTCAGGAATAATATCCGGAACATCAAACAATATTTCATCGAGCAGAGTTGTAAGTATTGTGTGCAGTCTTCTCGCGCCAATGTTTTCAACCTCTTCGTTCACAGCCGCCGCGATTTTAGCTATCTCTTTGATACCATCTTCAGCGAACTCAATCTCAACGCCTTCAGTTTCAAGTAAAGCCGCATACTGTTTTAACAGAGCATTTTGTGGAATTGTGAGGATCTTTACAAAATCTTCTTCACTTAAGCTTTTCAGCTCAACCCTGATCGGGAAACGACCCTGCAATTCCGGAATCAAATCCGAAGGCTTGCTAACATGGAACGCGCCCGAGGCGATAAATAATATGTGGTCGGTTTTCACTACACCATACTTGGTATTAACAGACGAACCCTCAACAATTGGAAGCATATCCCGCTGAACACCTTCACGGGATACGTCAGGACCACCAGATCCGGAGCCTTTACTACCGCCGGCTACTTTATCAATTTCATCTATAAAGCAAATACCAAGGTTTTCAACTCTCTGGATAGCCTCTTTCTGAACGCTATCCATGTCGATCAGTTTTTGCGCCTCTTCCTGGGCGATCTGTTTACGAGCTTCTTTTATTGTAGTTTTGCGCTTTTTCTTCTTCTTCGGAACCATAGTACTCATTATTTCCTGCAGATTGATTCCCATATCGTCCATGCCCATTGGCCCGAAAACCTGCATTCCCGCTCCTTGAACAGTTACGTCATATTCAATCAGCTTATCATCAAGCTCACCTTTTTTAAGTTTTTCGCGCATCCATTCACGAGTTTTTTCATTGCGTAGCTTCTCTGTTTCACCACCCTCTTCCTCTTCGTTAGGCTGAGCCTTTACGGGGGGAATGAGAATATCCAGTATTTTATCTTCCGCTATTCTGTCAACTTTGTTCTGAATTGTATTGGTCTGTTCGTCTCTAACCATATTAACGGATAGCTCAACCAGATCACGGATCATCGATTCAACATCACGCCCGACATACCCGACTTCAGTGAACTTGCTCGCTTCAACTTTCACAAATGGCGCGCCTGAGAGTTTAGCCAACCTTCTCGCGATTTCTGTTTTTCCAACCCCGGTCGGACCAATAAGAATAATATTATTGGGCATAATTTCATCTTTGATTGACGCGTGTGCCTGCTGCCTGCGCCATCTGTTTCTAAGGGCAATTGCAACGGCGCGTTTTGCGTCAGTCTGCCCAATAATATATTTGTCCAGTTCAGAAACTATCTGGGATGGAGTTAAATTTTTCATCAAATTATTAATATACTCTTCATTCATTTCGATACCGATTATTTTTCAATTTTTTCTGTATTGATATTATCATTGGTGTAAATACATATTTCAGCCGCAGTTTTGAGGGCTTCCTTCACAACCTCTTCTGCGGAAAGATCGCTGTATTTTACAAGCATTTTCGCAGCAGCAAGGGCATACATTCCACCCGAACCAATTGCGATTATATTATCATCCGGTTCTATAACATCGCCGTTACCGGAAACCACAAATGTTTTATCTTCCGATACAACCGCCAGCATTGCTTCAAGTCTGCGAAGATATTTATCGGTTCTCCAGTCAGTAGCGAGTTCCACAACAGATCTGCTTACGTTTCCCCGATACTGCTCAAGTTTCTCTTCAAAACGGGTCAGCAGTGTAAACGCGTCCGCTGCCGAACCGGCAAATCCGCAAAGTACCTTTCCGTTGTATAATCTTCTAATTTTCATTGAACTGTGTTTCATCACAGTATTACCAAGGGTTACCTGACCGTCACCACCGATAACCGCTTCACCCTTGTGTACCACACCAAGTATTGTAGTTGATCTTACTCTTTCTTTCAATTTTTACTCCGTTTTACGGGATATAGCTCCCGAATAATTTTTTAATAAACAACAGATTGATATAAGCCATCGTTCACTATGGCAGAACTTTGATCCCCGATTTCCAGGGCTCAAACCATTCAGTGAAGGGAACCATAACCGGTACAGCAACCGATCTCCCGCCGAACCCGAAATATTTGTAAACGAACATATTAAAGTTCGCTACATCAACCTGTTTCAACAATTCTTCATTTATTTCAACATTATATCTGTCGGCGAACTGCAAAGTTTTGTTCACCATTGCCTTCAAATATTTTTCATTTTTCAACTTTTTAACCAGCTCGGCTTTTGAATCCTCAAAAGATTTTGGGGAACTTATATTCTTCTGTTCTTCTTTTTTTTCAATCAACTTGAATATAGAAAATCCCTGGTTTACTTCCAGAGGACCGTAAATCTCTCCGATCTCCATATTTGCGGCTATTCTGCCGATCTCACCATTTGTGTTGACTGCGAACAAGCCAAATTCACCATTTTTCTTTTTTGTCCATTCACGTTTGGTATATCGAAGAGCGAGCTCTCTGAAATCTTTCCCTTCATCAATCTCACCAAATATCTTTTCAACAGTATCAAGATCATCTACCAGAATTTCTACGATATTTACCTTCACAGGAGAGATATCATTTTCACGCTCATACATCTCCCTAAGTTCATCATCGCTGATTTCGATGGAGTCTTTGAAGTCAGTACGCAAAAGTGTGGAAAGATAATAAGCACGCCACATTTTCAGATCATCACGCACCTCAGGATGATTTTCAAGATTTTTCCCGGAGGCTTCTCTTGCAAGCAGCTCCTGTTCGATAAACCTTTTAACACGCGAATTAAGCTGCGAGCTTATAGTGTCAGGGTCTGTGGAAATCGCGTAAAACCCCTCGAACGCGAACGATCTGAAAAACTCCTGAAACGTAATCGGCTGACGATTGAATATCACAAATGGCATTGTAAGGGAATCCTTAGGGAATTCGCGCTCAATCTTAAGGAGATCCTCATCATACAAATGGATTTTTTCTCCCTGAGCGACATTATCCTTCATCTGATTTGTTTGAATGATTTTTGCGACCCTGTCTGCAAAACTCCAGAATAACTGTCCGTTAGTAGTAATTTTTCTGTCCGTGAAAAATGCGTTGAAATAGTCATTGTAAATGCTATCCTCAATGGTATTATGAACCACCTTTTCGGCATTCTTGCGCAAAACATCCAACTGGCGAGCATTCTCAACCCTTTTTTCCTCTATGCTGACAAGCTTGAATATGTACCATCCCTCAGGTGCCTGGAACGGTTCTGTATAATGACCCGGTTTTATACGGTATAACTCATCCTCAACCTTTTTATCCATCTGTCCGAACTCTGCAATGTATGTTTCTTTCTGCAGCGCGCGTTCCTGGCGGGTTGCGAGGAGTGAGTCAAAACTCGCGCCATTATTGAGTTTATAAAATATTGTAAATATTTCGTTCCGGTTCTCGGAATAGATGTAATTAAGATGAAGTATGAACCTAGCCCTGAAGTAAGCTTCTTTCATCAACTCGGGTTTTACTTTTACTTTTTCAAGAATTTCACTTCTGTAGAGGGCATCCCTTACATACATCTTTTCAAGATTCTTGAAGGTTTTCGTCATGATCGCGGTAGTATCAAAACCACGCGCTTCCGCCTCTTTTGCCCAAAGTTTTTCGGCAATCAAAGTCTTAAGCAGCTCTTCTTTCTGACCTTGCAATCCACCCTGGATATGTCTTCCCGTCTGAGGACTAAGTTCAAATCGTTTCTTGAATTCACCAACGGTAATCTTTACATCGCCAACTTTAACAAGGACTCTGTTATCGTCATATTGCCCAAACAGCAACACAGCCGAAAACAAAACCCAGCCAATAAATTTTAACATATCTACATTTTTAATTTAATTGGAAATATTCTCGGAACCTGCTTTCTGTATTCTTCGTATTGTACACCGAATCTTTCAACAAGTTTCCTCTCTTCATATATCGAACCTATATAAAAATAAAGCGCGACACAAATAAAAAAGGTAAGGTAAAAGAGGTTCATTACAGGTCGTAATCCCACAAAAAGGATTGAAAAAAGATATAGCGGATGCCTGACCATTTTAAACGGACCTCTGATCACAAGGCGGGAGCGTTCATCCAGTTCGGACGTATCATAGGTGCCACGGAAATATCTTTTTATCTGTGATGTACCCAGGAATTCACCTCCATCAATGAAGGTGGCTGACCATAGAAATCCGATCACAGACAATATTTGCAGTCCGTAAACAATCAGATCATAGGGATAAACCAGATCGTAAATTTTCAAGGAAGGTTTTGGCGAGATATAATAGATCACAACAAGGATCAGCATCGAACTTACATTATAAAACAGCCTGTAAAAGGCAATTTTGGTTCCGATACTTTTAACCAGATATTTTTTAAATCGGTCAGAAGCCAAAAGAGAATGACTATATCCAAACGCCGCAAAAAGGAGGACAATGATAATAATATCGAAAAAGTACGTCATAATTCCTTACGAAGTCTGGCAACAGGTATTCCGAGTTGCTCCCTGTATTTTGCAACTGTACGGCGCGCTATCTGGATACCTTTTCCTTTAAGTATTTTCGCGATTTTATCATCACTGTAAGGCGCGCTTTTTTTCTCGTTATCACAAATCTCTTTTATCAGTTCTTTGATATGTTTGTTGGAAACCTCGGTGCCATCGTCAGTTGACAATCCTTCACTGAAGAAAAATTTAAGTTCATGAATACCCGCCGGTGACTCTACATATTTACCGTTCACCACCCTGCTGATCGTAGAAATATCCATCATAACTTCGTCAGCGATATCTTTATAGATCATAGGTTTCAGGGCTTTGGGGCCAAACTCGAAAAATTCAAACTGTTTCTCAACTATCGCGCGCATAATTTTGAGGAGTGTCTGCCTTCTCTGCTGAATTGAAGCGATAAACCACTTGGCGGATTCAAACTTTTCACGCAAGAATTTATGTGTCTCTTTTTCACGGGTCGAGATTTTACGTTTCCGCTTGTTCGAATTTATCATTTCAAGATAAGTTTTGCTTATCGTAACCGAAGGGGCGCTTTTATCATTAAGTGAAACTATATAAGTGTCATCAACTTTTTCAATAAGAAAATCGGGAGTGATCTGATTTGCCTGTTCATTATCAATATTTCCTTCGCCCGGTTTCGGATTAAGCTTATGAATAAGGTCGAGTATTGCTTTGAGAGTGTCGCGAGTTAATTCCATGTTCTTCTGGATTGCGTCAAAACGTTTGTTCGCGAAATCATCAAAATAATCATTTAGCAGTTTTTCAGCCAGATAGGTGTAATATGGATCGAAAGAACCATATTTCAACTGCAGCAACAAGCACTCTCTCAGATCAGCGGCAGCGATGCCCGGTGGGTCGAATTGTTTAATTAAATCTAAAACTTTCCCCGCCTCTTCCATCGTAATTTCAATGTGATCGAACATTTTCATTTCAGCAACGAGTTTTTCAAGATTAGCCTTGAAGTAGCCGTCACGGTCGAGGTTGTAAATAATGTTTTCACCAAGAGTAAACTGTGCTTCATCAAGATCAACCATATGGAGTTGGTCAATCAGATTTTCACGTAAAGTTGAACGAGCCGGAGCTAGTGGCTGCAATTTGTCCTCATCCTGCTGTGAGGAACCATAAACGCTGTCATCAATATCAGAATCGTTCATGAAATCTTCTATTTCAAACTCATCGTCACTCGACAACTCCTTGTCATCAGCATCGTCGGAGTCACTATTCTCAGCCTGATCTTCCATCAGTTCCATCTCGTCAAATTCACCTTCTTCGAGAATAGGGTTGAGTTCAAGCTCGGTTTTAATTCTCTGTTCAAGATTCAGAGCGTTTAGCTGCAGCAGTTTCTGATACTGAATCTGTTGCGGAGACAATTTTTGTTGCTGTGATAACCTTTGTTGTAATGAAAGCATATCTATCTCCCGGCTAATTCAACCAATTTATTGTACCAGCCTTCACCGAATTTTCTAATTAACGCGTCTTTACAAAATTCCAGAGTAGAAATTCCCGTTACCAAACCGTTTGAAAGAGCGGGCTTACACTCCTGATACTCTTCAAACCTGAGTATTGGTCCGCCAAAATCCGCAATACGAATAGGGAAAAGATGGCACGAAATCGGTTTTCGGAATTCTGTTTCACCTTCAAAATACATTTTTTCAATTATACACTTTGCTACACCATGCTCATATACGGCGAACACGCAATCTTTATTGTTGATACTGCTGATCATCAGATCGCCATCTTTGTCTTCCCAAAAGCCCGAATCATTTATGATTCTTTTGTTCGATTCAGGCAGGCGTTCCATTATCTTGTCAAGCATATCCTCTATAATTTTAATCTCTTCTTCATCTGTAGGGGCGCCATATTCACTTTCCATTGTGCAGCAGGCACCTTTACATTTATTGAGATCGCAAGTAAATTTAATATCAGAGATATCTTTATTTATCAGCACTTCATCTATGTCGTAAAAAGAGTCTTTCATACCTTGGAATAATTTTTGCTATAAATGTAACTATTTTACCCGACTTATAAAATAGAATTCACATTTCCTGAATTCCTAACTATTATTTTAATAAATTTTGGCTGTAAGTCAACAATATTAGTAATGACATGATGAATCTGAACAATAAAAATATACTCATCACCGGCGCCTCGCGTGGAATTGGTTTCGGAGTAGTGGAAAAACTTCTGAAAGAACACAATTGTAACATCGCTACAGTCTCAAGAAAAATCGATTCACTCGATGAACTTTTCTCCAATGCGAGAAAAGGCGATAGAAAATTTAAAGCATATTCGTGTGATGTAACCGAAAAGCAATCGGTCGCGGAGACATATAAAAATATTACTTCTGACTTTGGTGAGATTGATATTGCTATACTTAACGCAGGGGTTGGTTATCTGGTTACACCGGAAACGTTTAATTCTGAGTTTGCGGAGAAGACTTTCGCGGTCAACTTTTTGGGTGTGATCTACTTTATTGAGCAGCTTCTGCCATCTATGATCGAAAGGAAATCGGGAATTATTGCCGGTGTGTCAAGCCTCGCTGATGCCAGAGGATTTTCAGGCAGCGGTTTTTATTGTGCTTCGAAAGCGGCACTATCAACCTATCTTGAAGGTTTACGAATTGAATTGTTTAGTTACGGTATTAAAGTTATTACTATTAAACCGGGTTTTGTAAAGACCGATATGACCGACCAAAATAACTTTGACATGCCCTTCCTGATGGATATCCATAAATCGGCAGACTATATTATTAACGGAATAAAAAAGGAGAAGCGGGAAATAGCATACCCGTTCGCCACTGCGTTCGGTTCAAAGCTTATTCGCAAACTACCTGATACATTTTATGAATTCCTGGCGAAACGATTTAAACTCGGTTAGTCGGTTAACTCAAACTCCATAGTACGTTCATAATATTTTGGCTGAATTATGCCACGCGCGTATAACGAATTCTCACCTTCATCATAGCGCAGCAGGTAAGCGTTATTTATTCTGGGGTGCATACTTAATATATCAGATGGTCTGAATCCCTTAACCTTAAATATTTTCTCACCGATTTTTAATTCTCCCTTGCCTTCAGATACAAAAGCTGTGTACCAGCTCTCCTCTGACAGATTCCATGATCGGGCAAACAATCTCTCTCCAACGTTAACAATCCATATCTCGGTAAACCGGGTTCTCTCTTTACCCGCTTTCACTTCAATAAGTGACGTGTTCTGCATCGCTTCGATAATTGGTTTGTTCCTGAATTCCATTTTAAGCCCGTAATTTGATTAAAAATCGATTTTTATGTTTTAGCAACACCAAACAGCATTTTTTTTACTGTCTCTGCTCCCCGCATCCCGCCTTCGTCTCCCGAAATACCGGACTTCAGGAATTATCGACCTGTTTTGCTGCAGCTCCAAAAAAATTACATACTTTTTAAGGTCCTCCTTTTGAAGGAGGTGGATTCCGACAATAGTCGGAAGACGGAGGATGATTTTATAATTTATATGACTGTTAGTCATCCCCCATTCCGATTGCCATCGGAATTCCCCCCTTCTAAGGGGGACATGATAATTAACCAAGGGACAGCCCAACGCACAAGGCATCCCTTCAATACACTCTCATTTTCTGGATTCAACTCTAAAAATTCCGGTATTATGATCTACCACTTTTCATCATATTTATTCCAGAGAAAATCTCCCAAATCCCACGCTTTATCAATTATCTCACTCGCGTGTTTATTTGAATAATCTGTTAGTTTTTTAAGAGCAGCCGACCTGTCATTATCAAGCATTTCGACAACTTCTTTTTCGATATCCGACTGATTTGCGAAAAGGTTTTGCTGATATTCATCCCAAACAGACATCACATCATGCCGCATATCTCCCCATCGCTGCGAAGTTAGCGTACTTAATCTGTTGAATGCCCACCATGCGGCATCACGCGAAAATCCGGTCTCCCGTCCGCATACTTTGTAAGTGTCCGGTACATCTGTGATTCCGGAGTACAACGGTGTATAAACGGAAGTCGCCACATTATCCCACGCAAACCAGACAACACCGCCAACTTCCGGAGGTAGCCAATTCCTCAACTGAATTATCGTTGCGTATGTAGTGTACCATCTCGCGATAGTTCTTTCACCGAGCTTGTTCCAGCCACCATTAATTTTGAACAATGGCATCTGATCGTAGGGCATGAACGGATTCGCGTGAGGGGATATCTCAAACTCTCCTTTCGGGTTTTGCCAGGTAATATATTTTACAGGATTAAATGGAGTTCCTTCATAATAATCCCTGAAAATTTCAATCATTTTATCCAAAGTTATTTTTTCATCAGGCTTGATCGAGAAAGGATATGTTTCAGCGTTCGGGTCAAGATTCAATGAAGGAGCAGCCAACTGAAAAGCCCTCCATTCTCTGCGGCGTGAGCTCAAACTTCTTCTCCCGTCGGGGTCATAGGCATAACAAAACCGGAACGGTTCTTTATCTGGGTTCCACCAACCACTGTCAATCGCGACCTGAAAAACATTATCCGAAGCCATAAAATAATCCGGGTTATCGAGGTCTATCTCCATGATCCTGCTTGCATTGGCGTTAACACCAATATGCCCATCAGGTATTCTCTGAGCTGCCCAGATGGAACCTTTCTTTCCCTGCCCGGGTCCAACTATCTCAAAATGCCAAACCTCTTCCGGATCAGCGAAAGTGTAGCACTCGCCGCCATCAATCCAGCCGTAAGTTTCAGTAACTTCAGCGGCTATTTTTATCGCCTCCCTCGCTGTAGCGGCGCGTTCCATAATAATTTCAGAAAACTCCTCGTATTGAATAAGTCCGTTATCCGACCTCAATGTTTCTCTACCTCCAAAGGTAGATTCACCCATCGCGAACTGCTGATCATTTATACATCTTATTATCGAGTTGATATACCCGTAGGTTTTTTCAACCTGAGGGATTTCACCTGCGGGAACGAATTTGTATCTCGGCATGACGGAATTTTCATCCGGAACCTTTTTATGAACAACTCTTTTTGAGTCGGATGGATAAGTTTTCGCGGGGATTATAGTTACATCTGTACGGTCCTTGTGACCATCCATGGTGTGGGAGGTCATAACTGAGCCGTCAAAAGAAGCGTCTTTCCCGACAGTAACTGTGGTGCAGCCATCTTTGTGTTCCATGGCTTCTTCGATGGTTTCATTCTGCGCAAAAACTGAAATAGCACTTACAAGTAATAACACAGGAAAAAATTTCAGGAGGGTTTTCAACATATATATCCATTATTTTTAGTTTCGTAATTTGCGACAAGATATAAAAAAGCAATTAATTAAGAAACAATTATCGTACAATATAACCGATTTTAGTTATGCTTTTACTTGGTATTGATTTAGGCGGCAGAACCACAAATAAAACAGCGGTTTCACTGCTCGACTCTGAAAACCGAAGTGTGGAAGTTTATTCATCCGAAGATGTTGGAAGGGTTACAGCCAAAAATGACGCGAATTTTATAAATTTTGTTAACAATCTAAATGCTGATATAATCGGGATTGACGCCCCTCTATCTCTTCCCGATTTCACAAAACCGGACTATCTGTATCGTAAAGCCGACAAAGTCGCCGGTGCCTTATCCCCAATGACAATTGGTGAGATTACAGCAAGGGCGATATTCCTTAGTCACAATCTTAACGCACCGACATTTGAAGTTTACCCAAAAAGTCTTCTGAAATTGCACAATTTACCTTCCACCGGATACAAAAACGATCCATCAAAACTTATCACAATTGTAGAAGCAATAAAACAGATATACTCCATTCAAATTAATGATTTTCCACTTACTGGTGATAACGTTGATTCGATATTATGTTCTGTGGTTTTGCTGCATTACATAGAAGGAAACTATGAAATGTATGGTGAAGAAAACGGGTTTATCCTGCCCGGGTGAAAGACTTTTAACTATTCATAAAGAGCGATATAGTCGGTACTCAGTATTTTGCACTTTTGCATGAATTCTACTCAAAAGTCATCCTCCCGAATGCTTTCGGGACAGGTTCCCGGAGGTGGATTCCGACACAAGTCGGAAGACGGAGGATGATTTATTTTGACTAGACTCTCATCCCCCGTGTATTTCATTACAATTTTCGGTTACTATCTCTGCTCACTTTCCAGCAATTTATTTATTACTGTCTCATAAACAGAATGTGGCACTAACTGGTCATAACGTGAAACAATATTCCCCTTCTGATCAATAATGAAAGAAGTTGGAATAGATATTATGTTTCCATAATCCTGCACAATCTTGTTTGTACCCTGAACAATCGGATAGTTAATGTTATATTCTTTCATGAAGGGAACAATATCATCAACGGTACTACCATCTCTTGTGATACCATCAAGTGAAATACCAATTACTTCAACACCTTTTTCGGCATAATCTTCCTTCAATTTCACCAGATCAGGAACACCTTTCCGACATGGTCCACACCATGTTGCCCAAAAATCGATGATCACAACCTTACCGGAAAAGTCAGAAAGTGAAACTGTTTCTCCCTCCATATTAAGCAAAGTGAAATTCGGCGCTTTTGTTTCCACTTTCGGGGCATCGGCTCTATAATCCGGCGGATAGGGCCCTTCAGCTTCTTCACCACTGATATTATTCACAATAAAAAATATGACTACAGCAACGAAAAAGAGTGTTGTATACAATCTGCTCCGCTGTTTTTTATCTAGTTCGGAAAATTTGAACGCCATAAACTCCTCAATCTGAAAAAATAAAGTTGAAAGATAAAAAATATATCAGGCGTTTGCCATCACATTTAGTTCATCAACAAATCGGGTAACATCATCATCACCGTAGCCTTTTTCTTTGGCGGCAGATTCTAAACTTCCCCAAATCGGTTCTCCGCAGCGCAAACATCTGATTCCATTATCTTTCAGGTATACAACCGATTCAGGTAAAATGTTCACAAGGTCTTCAATTTCGATATCTTTAGTTATTTTCTTTTCCATTCGCTTCACTCACGGGTTTCTTTCTGGTTGGCACAGCAAGGATCAATCCCATAAAAGCTCCGTAAAGAGTAGAAATATACGGATTGCTTGTAATAGGACAACTACCTCCCGCGTTGCAACCAATAAAATAATAGTAAGCATAACCGAGAAGGGCACCTGCACCGGTCGTCAGAATACCCTTAACAATAGTTTTTTTATCTAAAATCATAAAGCCTTTCTTTCTATAGCTGATTTATTTTTTCAAGTACCATCGCTTCAGGTGCGGCACCTTCAATAAATTCCGTTTCGTTAATTACTGTTCTTGGAACTCCTTTTACATTATAACGCTGCGAAAGTTGCGGAAATTCCGTTGCCTCAACCATTTCTGCTTTTACGTTTTTATTCAAGTAAGCCATACGGAACGCGGTAACTACCGCCTGCGGACAATATGGACAGGTTGGGGTCACAAACACCTGCATATGAGTTGGTTTATCAATACGTTTGATTGATTCCACAACATCGGGTGCCAAACCGGTATCGCCTGTACCAAAAATATTTATTGATTCGAGAAGAGAAGAAAACTCATATCCGCTAGGAATTCCATAAAACTTGACACCGTAATCATTCATATCTTCATCAAGAATTACGGTAGCCGGAATTTTATCCACGTTATACTTCTCAACCAAGTCTTTATCTTTTACAAAATCTTTGATCTCAAGATTTATCTTGTCCGAAATCTCTGATAACTCCGTTAATATTGCTCTGGTTTCTTTACAATACTGACATTCAAATTCCTGTGTGAAAAATAGCACGTTCACTTTTTTTGTAAGTACGGCTAATATCTTTTGTAGTTCGCCTTTTAATTTTTCATCGATATACATGTAAAACTCCTTATGTTTTTAGAAGTTTAGATGTGAAATAAATAAAAAAGATTCAGGATAGCTTATTGCTCTTGTGAATACTATTTAATAGATTTATTTTACCAAAAAAGATGTAATTAGAAAATGGAGTTTTAGATGGCTGAATATCAGAAACATCTTTACATGATAGTTTTTCCAATAAATGCGTTAGTTGCTTCACAGCTTGAACCGGATAAATTCGGTGAACACTACACTATGAGGAGCGCGAAGCACGCCGCCGGTAAAGTTATATTTGCTGAAATAGATATAAATTATCGCGACCCTTATTTTGATATCGACTTATTCCTTGAACAAACTGTACCTCACTCAGATGGTCAACCCAAGAAAACCAAGTTTATCAGTTCTTACAACGTACTTGAACATGTTAGTCTTGACGCGATCCAGAAGTTGTTCCTTGTAACAGCCAATGGGAAAGTTCTCCCACTTAAACCATCCGAATATACTGCGCAGAATGAGCCCGGTTTGATAAGACTCTTTCAGGAAATCCAGCCTTTGGAAAATCTTGTCGGTTCAACAAAAGATCAACGTGAATTCGGTAAGTTTATCACAACGGGACACAAATCAAAGGGTGCTCCAAAGATCATGTTTACACAAATCGATTTTAACATTGAAAGATTTTTGGAAGTTAACCGCAACAAGGATATTTACCAGATTGATCTCCCCGGTGTTAACGCATATCACTTCTATGATTGTATTACAGAATTACAGCGTAAACCTGATAAACTGATCAAAACAATCAGTCTTGGAAGTCTGCTGAGAGAAATCTCGTACAAATTTATCCGTCACGGATTCTGGTTTGCCGCCGGTGATGAATTGAAATTCTTCCCGATGCCGACAAACAACGAACTTGAAAACGAATATTTCTACTGGTGGAAATACGTGAGATAAAATTTCTCACCACAAATTTTCAAAACCCCGGCATATCACCGGGGTTTTTTGTTATATGGATTTATCATCTGAACTCCCGACCCTTCGACAACGCTGAGGGATCTTTTACCAGCTAAAGTGTGTCTGTGGGGTTAAAGAATATTCTTCCCTTCCCGCTATATGGCAAAAGGACTTATATCTTTGTCATACCCGTGCATCCGCCGTTGGCGGAGGGTATCCAGCTGTTTTGAAAATTTTCGCGAATTATATTAACAGAACTCCCCTTCGATCTACATGTGATTGGTAAGTAACGTCCTGAAGTGACATAGTTAATTTAAGTATTCTCTCTAAAAGTCCTCCCATTTATTAAAGGGGAGGATTTAGGAGGGGTTGTTTGTGAAACCCTGACATCGAGCGCGATCCGCTACATCTAATAAAATGTTCAGGAAGTTTTATCCATTGACTTAAGACTTTCGACCATACGAGGTGTCTGAGTGAAATCGCCTGCCCCGGAAGGCGGGGGTGCGACTCAACAACTCCTAATAACTACATGCCAGTCAACAATCCTGAAAGCTCTCCGGAAAAAAACACTTTCTTCTTCTACCAATCTGTTCTATAAACATAGTACTCAGCACCTAAAAAAAATCCCCCGACAGATCAACCACCGGGGGATAAATAATTTTCACATCGTCTTTAAGTCTTTTGACTAAAGACTGTCGACTTATGACTTACAACTATTTAATAAATAATCAAATAAAAATTTATACCAATATTGTTTATAGCTGCAAATAAACTTATAACCCATCATGCATAAGGCGCCTGACCCAACGTATTGTAAATAAAAGAGTTATACACACCGGGACTTAAAATGTGGATAACCTCGACTCACCCAAAGGGTTAGGTCGGGTTGATGCGGTTGTTAGGCGTTTTCTTTTGATAATAATTTGAACAATGGCTCATTTATATAGTAATTCCCCGGGCCCAACTTTTCCTTCTTTAATAATCCATCTTCCGCCAGTTTATTTAAGTAGTTTGCAGCCGTTAAACGTGTAACACCTAAATCATTTACTAAAAACTCTATTTTTGTATACGGGTGTTTAAAAAGGTTATTCAACAAATCCTGACTGTAAAATTTATAATTCTTTCGGATTTTGTGTTTATAATCCATCATAAGACTCTTTATTCCAAGAATTAGCTCGATTGTTTCTCTCGAAATCTCCTCTATTCCGTGAATAATGAAGAGCAACCACTCCTCCCATGATGAATCTTCCCTTACCTTCTGAAGGAGACTGTAATACTCACTTTTATGTTTTATTATATATCTGCTTAGATACAATATTGGGACTGTTTGTAATTCTTTTATTATGAGATATAATATATTGATTATTCTTCCCGTTCTACCATTACCATCATAAAATGGATGTATACTCTCAAATTGATAATGCATGATTCCCAATTTCACCAGTGGATCATATGGACTAAGACTATCATCATTTATAAAATTCTCAAGATTGGATAAATAGTTCACGATATCAGTGTGGTTTTGTGGTGGAACGTAAACAGTTTCACCTGTCGTAAGATTTTTTATTGAAGTTCCTGGTAACTTCCTGATTCCTGCTTTATTCTTTTCTAATTCACCTTGAATTTCTATGATAGTTTTCGTGGTTAATAATTGGTTCTCTTTTACGAGCTCATAACCTCGTCGCAATGCAACAACATAATTTTGGACTTCCTTTGCCGAAATAGAATTAAAAGAATCTAAATTTAACTCTGATTTGTAGATGTCATCATGGGTGGTTATTATGTTTTCGACTGCTGAACTATCTTTGGCCTCCCGAATACTTAATGTATTTATTAATATGTTTTGATTTGGCATTGTGGAGGCAATACCCTTTAATTCGGCAAGAGCTGAATGAGCACTCGGTAAACTTTTGAGAATATTTATTGTTTCTACATTTTTATCTGGGGGTAATTTTGGTAATTGCCAACTCATAACACCTCTTATGTATAGGAAATTAAATATTCTATACAAAGATAACACCTTGTGTATAGTTTTTCCACTTTTCTTTACATAGGGGATTCTTACAAATTTCTGCGCCTAACCCATCATGCATAAAACGCCTGACCCAACATATTGTAAATAATAGAGTTATACACAGCGCTACTCAAATTGTGGATAATCCTGGCACACCCGAAGGGTTAGGTCGGATTGTTATGTTGCTTACTTTACATTGACTTTATCATTATTTTGATATAATTTAAATAATTAAGTAATAATTTGAGAATCCTATATGCCTATTATAAAACCTATTTCGGATTTAAGAAACAAATCAAAAGAGATTTCTGATCTTGCCCGTAACTCAAATGAACCAATTTTCATTACAAAGAACGGTGAAGGGGATTTAGTTGTCATGTCTATGGCGCATTATTCTCATTTAGAACTGAAAATTGATTTATTAAGCAAACTTGCCATAGCTCAGAAACAAAGAAATGAAGGAGACAAAGGCAAATCACTAAAAGATGTAATGACAAATATTAGAGCGACGATTAATGCCAGCAGATAAATTCCAGATTAGACTCCTAAGTATCGCTGAAGAAGATTTCACAGAAATCATTTCATTTATCGCATTGGAAAATCCCGATGCTGCTATGCAAACTGCTAATATTATTGAACATAATTTAGAGCTACTTTCAGAAAATCCTTTTTTGGGTAGAACCCCGCGTGATATTGACATTCGAAACTTGGGGTACCGATATATAATTGTCCAAAATTACCTGATCTTCTATACGATAGAAGAAAAGACAATCTTCATTCATCGAATTTTACATCATGCGAGGAACTATAAAAAGTTGCTTTGATTCTGCAATATAACCTATCATACATAACCGCGACTTGCCCAACTGAAGTTGGTTAGAACGACTGCCCCGCGAAGACTAAAATGTTGATAACTTCGGCGCACTTGGCAAGGCAAGTTCCGGTTGACGTGGTTGTTATAAGTTTTGTTTTATTTATTTCTTAATCGACAGATAGCCGTTTTTTCATGACAGTTAATTCTTGTGGCGTAGCAGATTACGAGCTACTTTCCTCTTAAACAGAGATAAAGTAAATGAATGTGATAAACCTGTAATTGCCCCGAAAACCTGCAATGATATATCCAGATTGTTAGTATTTTGTAGTTTATATTATTCAATTATAAATTTGAATTGAAATTCACTTTAACATAAGTGTTTCTTCAATCCTTCATGAGAGGCTTTGAAGCCAATCTTTGTATAAAACTCGATGGAATCGGGTCTTCTTTTATCAGTGGTTAGCTGCAGTAAATGAGCGTTCCTTTCTTTTGCTCTGTTTACTGCCCAGTCAAGCATCATTCTTCCAATGCCTCGCCCCCTTTTGTCCTTTCTTATTCTGACAGCTTCTATTTGTGCCCGCAAACCGCCACAATACGTTAGATATCGAATAAATGATAACTGCATGGTTCCGATAATTTCTGCATTGTCATTTTCAACAACTATAATTTCCTGGTTTGTATCATTCTCTATTTGTTTATATGCAGTCAGGTATTCCTTGGGTAGTGGGTCCTGAAAGACTTCTCTCGTTTTGCCAAGTTCATCCTCAACTAACATTTCTACAATGCTTATGAGGTCTTTAGTGGTTGCCTTCCTGATTTTCATTTCAATTGTTTTTAAGGTTCTCAATTATTTGGGAATCCACCCAGAATATATCTACATTTTCATAGCTATCTGATCCAATATTCCTCGAGAAAAAAAGATATTTGCCATCCGGTGAAACAAAAGCGGAAGCCTCCCAGGCGCTCGTATTTATTTTGTCCCCCAAATTGATAGCTTCTCCCCAGGAACCATTTTCTTGCCTGAAACTTATATAAATGTCCGAACTTCCATATCCTTTTTCTTTTACAGCATCCCAAAGTAAATAAGATTCATCAGGAGCAATAAAAGGATGGTTCAGATTTTTAATTCCGGAATTGATAGTTTGATCCAACTCACGTGGAGATTCGTACTCACCATTTACCAAACGTGAAGACTTTAAGGGGAAGTCCGGCTTTTCTTTGTAGTAGGAGTCAAAATAATACGTACCATTAGCCGAAGACGAAAGGCGCATAATGGGCAAATCATTAAATGGTGCTTCAAGCTCTTTTAATTCTGACCATCCTGTTTCGGTACGCTCCATATATCGCCTGCCAAGGTGCATTATTTTACCATCGTGAGAGATAACAGGCTGCCCAACCCATTTCGAAACAACAGACTCTTCCCAATTATTATTCTTATTTTTTAATACTACAAACGTGGCTTTTTCATACTTTCCACCCACACGTATAAAATAAAACTCCTTTAAATCCGGTGTGAAGGCACCACTATATTCATAATATTCCGTACAAACAATACCGGGAGCAAAAGGCTCGGGGATTAAACCCGGCGTACTTTTCCCGGGGTAAAGATTTTCATTGTTACTGCACGCACTAAATAAAAATGCGAAAGCCAGAAGTACAATAACGCGCTGGTATTTCATTGTTCTATTTTTCATATTAATATATTCCTGTTCCAAATACTTATTACAACTATTTTTATAGTAAAAAAAGAAAACAGACATTGTATTTATAACTATGCCTGAACCGGTTTTGCCACATTGAATTTCCAGTATGCAGCGACAATAAGTATGTATTCAACTCCGATAAGCCAGAAACCCGGGTCTCCAAAAAATGTGAGATGATTTCCACCATTCGGGATAATGAATACGGGAACGGTGATGATTGCATCGAGTACAATCGCACTCAAAAATAGCACACTTCCCAAAACTAATCCGTGAGTAGTGTTCCCTCTGCGATAGTAAAGGTAAGCTCCTGTGTAAGCAGCAGGAATTAATGCTGCCATAAGTACAAGATTTGCCTGAAGATCAGGATCGTCTATGATAGGTACAAAGTATGACCCGACAAATGCAATGATTCCGAGAACATAAATGACCAGACAACTAATTATTACATGTTTTATATTTATATTTTTCATTCTACTTATATTCCATATTTATTGATTGAAAACGAATCATATTGCTATAAATGCAAATAGTATCGGGCTATTAAGCCCGCTACTACTTATTATTAGCAATCAAGTTTAATTATTATCTACTTCCTGATTCCAGACACCGGTTTTTATAGTTTTCGCGACATAATCCCTGAAATTCGTTGCTTCTCTTCCAAGCACCTTTTGCACATCATCCGACACCACCTGGTTATCAGGATTTCCTAAAACTTCTTCAAACAGATAGCTAAACAACCAGATATATGAATCAGGTAATCCGGCGGCTTTCATTCCATCTTTGAATTCTTCTATGGGAATAGGCTGATAACAAATTTCCTTTCCTATTCCAGAAGCCATTATTTCCACCGCTTCCTTGAAAGTCATTTTCCTTGGACCGGTTACTGTTACGGTTTCTCCATTATAAGCATCATCCAAAAGAACTTTTGCTGCTACCCCGGCGATATCATCAGCATCCACAAACGGAATTTCTGCCTCCGGCATTGGCAGGGCAACTACACCATTTAGTATAAACTCCAGGAATGCACCCTCACTAAAATTTTGGTTGAACCAGGAAGCTCTCACAATTGCATAGTTCAATCCTGAATCCGCAACAATCTGCTCGCAGGCTTCTGCTTCTTTTTCACCTTTTCCCGAGAGTAAAACCACTTTTTCCAATCCGGCTTTTAAAGCTTTATCAGTTAGTGTTTTTATCGCAGTTCTTGCTCCCGGTACTGCCAAATCTGGATAATAGACTATATATGCACGGTCCATGTCCTTTAATGCGGCATCATAGGTATCCGGATTTTCCCAGTCAAATGCCGGATTAGTTTTTCTACCTGCAATTCTCACATCGTGACCTGATTGTGACAAGTTCTTTGCTACACGGCTACCGGTCTTACCAGTGCCACCAATTATTAAAATTTTTTGTTCCATATTTATATTGTGCTCCATATTTTTTAAGATTAAAATGTTTCAGAATTTCATTAGTTACAATTCGTACTCAATTCCTGATATTCAGAAAGTGAGACGGTTGGAATCTCCTGGTCAATATTGATTTGAATGCATGTTAAACCTGGATTGCGATCCACCCTGAGGTCCACGAGATTGGGGTTGCTGCTTACACTCAACTCCGACAAAATATTTCCGGATATGTAAAGGTGGCTCAAATTATTGTTTTGCCCGAGGTCGATGGTTTCTATTTGATTGTCGGAAAGCATCAGCGTTTCAAGTATTGAATACTTAGCCAGGTTGATGGAAGAGAGCTTATTGCCTGTTAATATTATACCTTTTAGCTTACCTGCGTTTTCGACCTCAAAGAATTCCAAAAGATTGTTACCGGCAAGCACTATTTCAATGCTCTCACTTTTGAACGAGAGTGAATCCAGCAGATTCCAGGACAGATCGAGTTTTTTCAAATTATTTAGCTTTGACAGCCCATAAATGGAATACAGCTCATTTGCCTGAAGTAGTACCGTATCCAAAAGAGTGTTATGGCTAAGATCAATATCTTCTATCAGATGCCCTGAAGCAGACAAGTAAGTAAGGTTGGTAAACCCCTCAATACCTGTCAATTCCTCAATGTACATATTGGAAGCAGATAAGGTTAGATCTAAATGAGTAACTCCCAGAGCATCTGTTTGGGAAATTTTTTGATTGATTACTCCATCTGAATCTATGTTTTGCTCAACTAGTATAGACTCAAACTGATTGTCAGGAATGTTTACGAAATCATTGACGGGAGCTGTGAGTTCACTCTCTTTATCACAGGAAACAGTTAAGAAAAGAAGTGAAATCAAACTTAAAAGGGAAATCACGCTTCCTGAAAATTTGGTGCCTCCTGTAAAATCCGATTTAAATTTACTTTTAACTTTCCATTGCTCATCCGTTTTTCTTGTTTTTACGATTCGAGAATATAGCCCATTTTGTTTCAGACTATCTTCTACCGGGCTGTTATTAGTATTTCCGGCACTTCCGGTTCCCATAATATTGGCTTTCATTTTGTTGTAAATTTTGCTTAAATAATTTTTCATAAAGCAAAATTACGCGGGAAGCTAGAGTAATACTTGACTCTTAAAGCCAAACTTATGACACTTTGCGCCAGAGGGATGTTTTATTGGATTTTACGAAATTCTGCGGGAGACTGATTCGTCCAGTTTTTGAAGGCGCGACTAAATGCGCTTTGTTCTGAAAAACCGGTTTCAAAAGCAATTTCAGCAATACTTCTTGCCGAGTTTTTAAGGAGGTCTTTTGAAACTTCTTCCTGAGCCCTCTTAATCAGGTCTCTAAAAGTAAGGCCATTTTCAGATAAGCGGCGGGTAAGTGTACGCCTGCTCATACCCATTATTTGCCCTATTTGCTCAACACCGGGGATTCCACTTGGAAGAGCATCACGAATGAGGTTCTCAACATCATTAACTATTTTATTCCCGCTTAACTCAACGCCTCGTGTTTCTTCTTCAACTCTTTCAACCAGAAATCGATTAATGCTTTCATCAGCTTTTGCGGTTCTCCTTTCCAGGTCTTCCTTTTTGTACGCAATGTAGTTATGCGGTTGATTAAATTGGATGGAACAGTTGAAAGCCCTTATATAATCGTCAAGTTTTTCCGGGGGTGCATGTTTAAATGAAACTTCAACCGGGGAAATATCGGATTCTGTTATCGCTCTGAGCACAACAACCACAGCTGAAAATGTAGCCTCATTGGATAATTCGATCCCCCGGCGATACGCCTCGCGATTTAAGAAAATTCGAGATATTTCTATATCCCTATCAACCTTGAAAAAATAGGTGTTTGACAACAACTTGAAATATCGTTCACTTCGTTCAAAAATTTCACCGGCCCAGGAGCAAGTCTTCCATGATAATCCTAAAACACCATAATCTTCCATTTTCATTTGTTGACCGATTCTCACCGAAAATCCGGGTCCTAATTCTTTATCTAATATCTCATGAAGTTCAAAAAAATGATCTGCCGGAACCACCTGAATACTGGCGATTGAATCAATAGGTGTTGGCAGATCGAAAAATTTATCTCGAGTCATGCCTTCAGCTAAAGCATGATTTATCATTTTACGATATAGACTTATTGAGATATAATTCATTTTTATTATGCTCTACTTAAAATTTATTGACTAACGTCTTTCTCAATGGACTCCAACATCCCGCTACCTCTATTGTGTATAGCAGGAATTAAACAACAATAATATACTACGTAAACTACCCCGATACCAGAAGTAATTGATTTGAGTTTCACTTGTTTATAAACTTATAACCAATCATACATAAGCCGATTAACCCCAAATGCCTGTAGAGCAAAAGTTATCCAAAGCGAAACCAAAAATGTGAATAACTTCGGCGCACTTGCAGGGCAAATTCCGATTGATGTGATTGTTATAAGTTATTTTTTGTAATTCCTGAATTATTTGATAGCAGTTTTCAATTCATAACGTGTTTGTGTAATATTTCGTTGCGTGTTTCATCAACTAAATTAGCAAATGCAAGCCGAATAGAAAATCTCCGAGGATTATCGCAAGCATACGCGAACGCGCAATGAGTTACACACACAGCTGCAGATGTATTTTGATATTTTCTTTATAAATTCACATTTATAGTATAAAGCGCAATTAAATAGATAGTAAAAGATATTAATGCTACTAAAAACGGTTTGTATTGCCTTTCATTTTTTTTATCCCACAATATCAATCCAGAAAGAATGCCGATGACAAATAAATATGGAATATGTAAAAAACCTAAATGTTCTAACTCTAATAAAAAAAAGATGATTCTGCCTAAAGTTGGTCCAATGAAAATTAATGCAATTGCTATCATATACCTCATATGAATGGCAACATTATTCTTATATTTTATGGCAAGCGCATAAAACAATATTAAGAGAACAATATCAAACGAAGCATTTAATGGAAAAAGGTTCTTTCCGTATTCTTTGATCATTTGTGGAATAAAAGAAAGGATTAAAGCAAAAAAAACCAGGTAAGAAATTTTCCCCAGGAAACGATGTA
Organism: Melioribacteraceae bacterium; assembly: GCA_022181065.1. Classification (GTDB taxonomy): domain Bacteria; phylum Bacteroidota; class Ignavibacteria; order Ignavibacteriales; family Melioribacteraceae; genus BQMY01. Next base: position 36,723 of record BQMY01000116.1, read on the forward strand.
GTTTGAAGTTCTTAAATCTAATCAATAAAGGTTGTGTAATTATTACAGTAATCCAAATTGATGCTACAAATGCGTGAATATGTGTGTACGCATCAACTGTTCCTGTAAATTCAGGTGACAGTACAAAATAGGTTTTATAAAACCCTAAAAATGTTAGTGGGATAAAAAGTAAAAAAACAAATCCAATATTTCTATATTCTTTCTCCATAAAACTAATTTTTCCTTCAAAAGTGATTTTCCTTAATTGACCAACAACATCCCGCTAACTCTATTAAATATAACAGGAATATAAGATATAAAAACATATATATTTCACGTAAACTACAGCTTTATAAATTATCAAACTACAATTTCTTCCAAAACTGTTCACGGATCAAAATAGTACTTGGGAAAATACAATATACTGAATTATTCTTATATGCAGTTTCATACCCAATAGTGATATACTGAATTTTTTAGAGCTAAGTTATTGTTTTTCTCCACACTTAACTTTCAGTATATTCCAATATACAAGAATAATTCTTATATTCACTTTTTAAAATTATTTATAACTTCCAATCATCCGGAAACCTTATGTCACACCTGTTAAATACAATGCGCGAAGTAATCCGTGTAAAGAACTACAGTATTCGTACCGAAATAGCATATATAAATTGGGTAAAACGATTCATCGCATTTCACGAAAACCGACATCCTAAAGAGCTCAATTCAGAACATATAAAAAATTACCTGACTCATCTGGTGGTAAAGCAGAACGTTTCACCTTCAACTCAAAATCAGGCGCTCAACGCAATAATTTTTCTATATAACAACGTACTCAACATAGAACTTGACGACTTCAATAACTTTCAGCGAGCAAAAAAACCGAAACGGTTACCCCATGTTTTCACACACGAACAAGCCATAGACGTTATAAACCAGCTTGATGGAAATTTTAAGCTCATGGCTTCTCTTCTTTATGGTTCCGGACTCCGATTATTGGAAGTTCTTCGTCTACGTGTGAAAGATGTCGACCCAGGAAGAAAACAACTCCTCATCCGTGAAGCAAAGGGGAAAAAAGACCGATATTCCATACTCCCGAAAACACTCATAGAACCATTGAAAATCCAATTGAAAAAAGTGGAGATGCTGCATTTTCAGGATTTATCCAACGGATTCGGCGAAGTCTATCTTCCCGGTGCAATTGCGGAAAAATACCCGAATGCATCAAAAACACTAGACTGGCAATATGTTTTTCCTTCCCCGAGGATTTCAAAAGACCCGCGCTCAGGCAAAAATCTGCGCCATCATATTCATGAAAGTAATCTGCAGAGAGAAATCAAAAACGCAATACGTAAAACAGATATCAGATTTCCGGCAAGCGCGCATACTTTCAGACACACATTCGCGACACAACTTTTAATTAACGGATATGATATTCGCACAGTACAGGAATTATTAGGGCATAACGATGTTTCGACAACTATGATCTACACTCACGTCATTAATAAAACCGCTGATAATATTAAATCGCCGCTGGATAATTCATAAACTGAACAGAACTTCGCCACATAAGTCACACTGTTCTTATACCCGCGAGGAATAAATTCCCAAACTAAATACCTCCGCTCCTCAATTATCTTTTATATAGGAGTTGCCACTCTTCATATCAACAGAATTCTTTACTTTCGCTTGTTTTCCGAAACAAACCGTAATAAAACAACTAATATTTCCTGCTCTTCGAACTACATTTCGGCTCTATGCTTTTCATTTCGTTGCCTAATATGTAAATTAGAGCAAAACAAAAATGGAGAATCTATGTCAGAAAAATTGATCGAATGTGTACCTAATTTTTCAGAAGCACACGACCTCTCAATAATTAAGCAGATTACAGACGAAATTGAAAAAGTTGAAAATACCAAACTGCTCGATGTCGATCCCGGTCCGGATATGAATCGTACTGTCGTAACTTTCGTATCTGACCCGGAAGGAGTTAAGGAAGCCGCCTTCAGAGCTATTAAAAAAGCGTCCGAACTCATCGATATGTCTAAGCACAAAGGTTCTCACCCCCGAATGGGTGCAACAGATGTTTGTCCTTTTGTTCCTGTTAGCGGAGTTACGGAAGAAGAATGTATCAGAATATCAGAAGAAGTGGCCGAGCGCGTAGGAAACCAACTTGGTATCCCCATTTTCCTGTATGAAAAAAGCGCGAAAAAACCGGATCGTAAAAATCTTGCCATTATCCGGCAGGGTGAATATGAAGGATTAAAAGAAAAGTTTACTGATCCTAACTGGAAACCCGATTATGGTCCAGCGGTTTTCAATCCACAAGCAGGAGCTACGGCAATTGGTGTGCGTGAATTTCTTATAGCTTATAATATATCCCTGAATACCCGTGAAAAGAAATATGCATCCGATATCGCGTTTGAACTTCGTGAAAAAGGACGCTCAGCACGTCGCCCCGCCGGCGATCCTTTCTACTTCAAGGGCGGTTCAACAATGCGCTATAGTAAAGGAAATTATCCATGCGGAAATTGTGATTTCGACGGGAAATCAATCGAAGAAACTATTGAACATTGCAAAACCGAACATGGATATGACCTGAAACATCTTATGGAATTAAACTCGATCAATCCAGCAAAACCGGAAGGGAAACCGGTTAAAAAGCCGGGAATGTTCAAAGACTGTAAGGCAATCGGCTGGATGGTATCCGAGTATGATCGAGCCCAAATATCAATCAATCTTACAAACTACAATGTCACCTCAATGCACCATGTTCTCGATGCTACACGCGAAATGGCTGCTAAAAAAGGATTGGTGGTAACCGGAAGTGAAATTGTCGGACTTGTTCCCTTCCCCGCGCTGCTCGAAACAGGAAAACACTATCTCAAAAAACAGGGTCGCTCCACCGGTATCCCTGCGAATGATATCCTGACAACTGCAATTCAGTCACTCGGGTTGGAAGATGTTTCCGAATTCGACATCTCTGAACGAGTTCTTGGTCTTCCAAAAGATGCTGAAAACGCGTTAGTCGGATTTACAGTACGTGAATTTACTAATGAAGTTTCCAGAGAGTCCCCTGCGCCTGGAGGCGGTTCAATTGCCGCATTGGCCGGAGCGCTAGGAGCTTCACTCTCATCCATGGTCGCAAATCTGACAGCTAACAAAGCTGGTACCGAAGAGATTGATGAAATCCTCAACAAAGCCGCTGATGACTGCCAGGAAATCAAAGATAAACTAATTAAAGCAGTTGATGATGATACAAATGCATTTAACGCGTATATGGACGCAAGACGCCTCCCCCAAAAAACAGAAGAAGAAAAGTCGGCTCGTGAATCTGCGATGCTTGACGGATTAAAGCAAGCCGTGATGGTTCCGCTTGAAACAGCAAAGCTAAGCTATCGCGCTATTGAAATAGCTCAAATTGTGGTTCAGTTCGGAAATATTAATTCCATAACGGACGTTGGTGTAGGTGCTCAAATCGCCTTTGTCGGTGTTCAGGGCGGAATTTATAATGTCCTCATAAATTTAAAAGATATCAACGACGCAAACTTCAACGAACGGATGCGTAAGGAATGCAACGAAATCAAATCAAAAGCTATTGAAAAACTGAGTATCGTCGCATCAAAAGTTGATAAAGTTCTCGAAATGAAATAGCAGAACTCTCGTTTTGAGCGATTCGCCCTTTAAAGTCCTTCCCTTTGTTAGAGGGAAGGATTTTGGATGGGTTCAAAATCAAAACCTTGCTCTCATTGCCAGAATAAAATTCCTCCCCGGCGCGACAAGACCTGAAGAATAAGTTCTGTACCTTACGTTGGTAAGGTTTTCCACACCCGAAGAAATTGACAATATATCCGAGAGTTGATAATCAGCCTTGAGATTTAACGTAATCCACGCTGGAGAATACGGATTTCCGTTTTCATCTGCCGCGTAAATGTAATCCTTCGATTTTTCCCCGTCAGGCAAATCTTCAAAACTCACCTCACCGTTATACAATGCGTACAAATCAATATTCAATTTCTGTAATTTGTAAGTGAGATGTGTCGCTCCGAACCATGGAGCCGCGTGGCGTAGTGGAGAAGTAGAACCATCATCCAGTTCCTCTTCCCCCTTCTGATAATTGAATTTGGTTGACAAACCAAATCCTTCGGGAAAATCTATACTCAAACCTGCCTGGATTCCCCAAACGGTCGCCTTCGAGGCATTTTGTATAGCCTGTACCTGGCTTAGTTCACCGTCATACATTATAGAGTCTAGCCCGTTTAGAGTAAAATCTCTTCTCACTAACGCATCTTCCAGAATAGTATAGTACCCGGTCAGGTCAAACTTCACGGCGTCATTAAATACTTTGGCTATTCCTAGTTCAGTATTATAGGCATACTCTGCCTTCAAATCAGGATTAGGAACTACAACCGCACCCGGTTCGCTGTCAAACACTTTTCCAACATCATCTACATTCGGTGATCTGAATCCGGTCGCAAATTGCAGACTAACCGTCCACGTTTTTTCAGGATTATAGACGGCGCCCGCGCTTGCTGTTACCGCACCGCTATTCAATTCAGCCTCGGTAAATGGAAACGGGTAGAAAGTATTGTCAAACTCGGCATTGAGAATAAAATGATTATATCTCACCCCTGCCGAAAGTGACAAATCTTCTCTTGCGCGAAATATATAATCCGAATAAAACGCGATTGATGTCCAATCAGCTTTAGGGTATCGTGATGGTCCTTTTTTAGTAATACCGGAAACAATATTTTTATCCTCACCGGTTGAAACAACATCGTTGTAAACATATTCCAGACCATAATTGAGTGTATGTATATTACCCAATCCCTTCGTGAAGTCAAGATTTACACTATAAGCGTCAACATTCTCAACTCTTTTGAACAACTCTGTACCCTGAAAATCGCGGTCGTATCGGCTCTCTTCAAAAACCTGATAGGCTAGTCTCAAAGTCAGGTCATCGTACAACACAGAAGGATTATGATGTGTGATCGCAAGATTGTGCATCATCCATTTTTGAGGTCCATAATACCATTCTGCGCTCCGCGGACTCCCATTTCTGTATCGAATCAGACGGTCATACCTGCTATATTTTGATGTTTCCGAATAGAACAATCCGTAAACAAGTTCCCAATCTTTATTTGGGATATACAAAGCCTTCTGCAATAAGTTAAATTGATTATAACCTGTCGAAACCTGTAATTGAGGCTCTTCATTGCTGAAAACAAGATCAGTTCCGGACAAAGGTTGAACATATTCGGGTCTGAGATATTCATCCGGACCGTTGGAGCCCATCATCAAATTGTCATAATCATTGTATGTAATACTCGTCAGGAGAGCAAACTTCTTCCATCCGATATTGATATTGAAATTCCCTGTCATTTCATTATTTGCTGTTGAATGCCGCAACGAAGCACTCCCTTTGAGGAAAGCGGAATTTCCCAACGAAAGCTGCGGTCTCAGAGTGTAGAAATTCATAACGCCGCCAATCGCGTCACTCCCATACAATATCGAACCGGGACCGAATAACACCTCTGTTCGTTCAATAGAATATGGATCGATCGAGATAACATTTTGTACATTCCCGCTTCGGAAAATCGCGTTATTCATTCTTACGCCGTCAACAGCTAGCAGGAGTCTGTTCGTTGCAAATCCGCGGATCATCGGACTCCCGCCCCCCATCTGCGATTTCTGCATAAATACTTCACCGGAAATTGTTAACATATCCGCGGCGGTCTGAGGATTCTGCAAAAACACTTCCTTCGGGGCAATTGTCGTAACCTTTACCGGTACATCATTCTCCGGCTGACTCCATCTCGTAGCTGAAATCACTACTTGTTCAAGAGCTACATTTGTTGGATTCATCTTCAGAACAAAACCCATATCTTCCAACTCATTATAGCTGATATGCAGTGTTTCATATCCAAGCATCTGAATAAGAATATCATCTACTCCCTTAAACGAGCCGATATTAGCCTTCCCGGCGGCATTTGTGAGAGAAGATAATTTTGGAGACTTTGAATAAATTGTTACGAGTTCAATCGGTGTACCCGATTGAGCATCTTTTATTAATAGTATCTGTCCACTTGCCTGTGACACAAAAAACAGCATTGCAAGCAGAAATAACATAGTTCTCATGATATTCCTTTTTCTACATCAATTAAATTTGGTTAATTAAACAAGAAAAAGGGCTTTTGGCGGGGGTATTGATGGCTTTTTGAAATGACTTATCCATGTAAATTCAGGTAAACAATAGGGCTGATCTTTATATTCTGGTCTGTATTCATTTAATTCACCGGGAGGATATAATCCCGTTAGCATTAAGTTCAGAATTCTTGAAAAATCCTTGTCGGTTGGATCATTCTCTTTACCGAGCAAAATTCTGATTTTCTGCACTATCAGAGTTTCATCGGTATCAGCCCAACAATAATAATGCACCGAGTCCGCGCTTTCATAACTTCGCACTATGTCGTACATTATTCCGGAGAACTCAAATTCCTTACTGTGTTTCCACTTTAAAACAGTTTTCGTTTCTTCTTTTGAAAACTCCAGAAATGTTAGTTCTTCATCCGGGAGCCCACGCAATATTGTCCATTTCGCCACCTTTTTCGCGGTTTTCTGCTGATAATTTAGCATACCGAATGAAATCCAGAATGGCGCTATAAAACTGAACACCAACAATATTGATAATATTTTGCGCAAGTACTTCCAAAAATTTGCTAAAACACGAAATTACTAAAATCGGGAATTATATAAAAGATTTATGGTGTGATAAAATTCACCTCAATCTTGCATCCTATCATATTACTTTTCACACTTATTAATTGGTAAGAATAAAAAAGCCGGAACTAAATAATAATCCCGGCTTTGATAAAAGTTTTTCATACCGGTCTAGTTCCAGTCATCACCTTCTTTGTCGGAATCTTCACTTTTACTTTCGTCCTCTTCAACTTCTTTCTCTTTCTCGAACTTGTAGAGTTCATTTTCGTATTCCGATATTTTCGCCTGAAGATTTTTCTCCATCGCGATAAGCTGACTTATTTTAGCAGTATATTCTTCTTTTTCTATCTCAATATTTGCCGTTTCAACTTTAAGTTCCTGAAGATTCTGCTTATACTCTTCGATATCGGTTCTCAGTTGTTCAGAACGCTCTTCATAAGCTTTAATTTCAGAAATGATCTGCTTCTCTTTTTCCTCCAATTCATTATAATGCCCTGCGGTGGATTCGAGAAGCTGCTTGATCTGCCCCTGCAAGTCATCTTTTTTATTCTGGAGGAAATCAGTTTCGTTTTTCAATTCTTTAAGAAATAATCGGAAACTATTTTCTTTGTCTTTCAGTTCATCAATACTCTTGCCCAGTTCTTTTCTTTCACTATTCAGAGTTTCGATATTTATTTCAGTCGCTTTTTTCTCTTTCTGTAGTACCTTGATCATACCGGAATATTCGGCATACTGTGAAATTTTTTCGCTCACCTGTTTTTCTTTGTCACGAAGTTGTTTACCAATCTCCAGCGTTTCCTGTTTTAGCGCGTTGAGATACGATTTTGCGCCCGAAGCATCATCCATGAATTCTGAAAGCGTATCGGAAAGCTTGTTTTCCAGTTCAAGATAATTCTCCTCCATCTGAAATTTGGCTTTTTCCAGTTCATCTGCCTGACCTCTTATCTTCTTCAGCTCGTCATTCAGCTTCTCTTCATCCTCACGTTTTTCGAGGATTTCATTATTAAGTTCTGACTTAACCGATTCAAGACGTTTTATCTCCGAAATCACCTCTTCCTCTTTAGCTTTCAGAGCGGAAATCCCTTTTTCCAGGTCTTCCTTCTTAACATTATCGATAGCAATATTCTGCTCAAGTGTGGAAAGATCACGTTGTTTCGCCTGTATTTCCTGAACCAAGCTCTCTTTCTTTGAAGTGTAATCCTGAAACAGGTTATCTTTTTCACTAAGCTGATTTGTAAGGGCTGCAAGCGATTGGTCAAGGCTCGATTTTATCTCTTCATTGAAAGAAATTTTTTCATTCAATTCGGTAAGACGATTATTTTTTATATGTATCTCACCTTTGTATTCATCAACCTTTTCTTCTAATTTTTCCTTTTCTTCCCTCAGCTCAACAATACGCTTTTCTGTTTCAACAATTTCAACTTCAAAACTTGTTTTTTTCTCTTCAAGTTCGCCGGACTGACTTTTAAGGTCATCAATTCTTTCCCGATTGAGCTCAACCTCTTCTGATATTTTCGTTTCGGATTCTTTTAGCGCCGTTGCTTTCTGCTCAAGATCAACTATCTGCATATCAAGTGTTTCATACTTCGCGGTCAGGTCAGCAATCTTCTCGTCAAGATCACCGATTGTTTTTTTCTTGCGCTCAATTTCATCATCGAGGTTCGAATTAAATGCCTCATTATCATTCTTTAACTCTTCACTTTGCGAGATTCTTATCTGTAGTTCACCAAGTTTAGTCTCTTCTGCTTCCTGCTTACCGGCGAGATCATCAACGCTATTTTCCAGTTCCGCCAATGCGCTTTTTTTCTCTTCGGTCTGGTTTTCAAGATTACGTATATCATTAACCAGTTCATTTTTTTCACGCGCGATATCGGAAAGTTCCTCACGTGCTTCGGCGAGTTGCTTCTCAACCTTTTCAAGGTCACCCGTTTTTTCCTGTAGCTGATGTATTTGATTTCTTAATTCATCATTCTCTTCAACAAGTTTATCAATATCCTTACCGGGTCTTTTTAAGAAATTCATCTGAATTACTCCTCAAACGGGTAGTTAATTAGTTGTTTGTAATATTCAACAAGTGTTTAAGCTAATTGATTCTTTTAAATGTAAGTTAAATTTTATAAAAGGACAAATCTATAATTGTTTATTTAATCACACTTTAGAGGTATTTCTCGCATTGAAGATTTATATAAAGCCATGATGAATAATTTCCGATATTTCATAAAGAATTTTATCATTTTATTCCGCGTGAGAGTTTTATACTAAAACATTCTATTGCCCTTTTAATGAGACATTGATATATTGATTATTAAATAGATATAAGAATGCTATAATCGGAGAAATAATGAAAAAACTTATAATATTTATCGCTTATTTTTCTATCGTTTTCACTCTGTCGGCACAAGGCTCCCGCGATCTTGTGGGTAATATAATTAATGAAGTAAATCAGGATACTCTCCTTAAATATGTTGAAGAACTATCAGGCGAAGTATCTGTTATAGTCGGAGGTACACAGCAGACTATCGTCTCCCGCCATAAAAATGCTGCCGGCAATATTATCGCGGCTAATTATCTGAAAGAAAAACTTACCTCTTACGGATACAATACCTACTTTCAGGATTTCAGTTCAACCGGTCGGAATGTTTACGCTGTAAAAACCGGAACTGAGTTTCCCGACCAGCAATATATGATCTGCGCTCATTACGACGCCATGCCTTCCTCAGGTCCTGCTCCCGGCGCAGATGATAATGGAAGCGGAACAGCTGCTGTTATTGAAGCAGCCAGAATCCTTAAGGATATGGGTCTTCCTTATACTGTTATCTTCGCGCTTTGGGATGAGGAAGAACAGGGACTTGTTGGAAGCAACTATTACGCTGATAACGCGGCTTCCGCGGGCGATAATATTAGAGGTGTCGTAAACCTCGACATGATAGCATGGGAAGAAAATGGTGATAATACTGTACGCATTCACACAAAGGATATAGCCCAATCATATAAACTATCTGATAAAATGGTTGAAGCGATCAGCAAATACGATCTTAATCTTACATATTCCATTAAAGACCCCGGTATTACCGCGAGTGATCACGCATCATTCTGGTCAAATGGTTATAGCGCAATACTCCTTATTGAAGATGACGTAAACGACTTTAACAATTATTACCACACATCAAACGATTTGATTCAATATTTTGATAATGAATATTTCGTTAATTGTTCCAAACTTGCTATCGCGACTTTATCAACATTCGCGTTGAATCTCGACATTCAGATTATTCACGAACCTATGACTTCAATAGAACATTCCAACGATATAATTGTTGAAGCTGATATTGTAAGCGGATTGGAAATCGCGTCAGGCGCGGACGCTCCAAGTCTTTATTATCGTGCTGATCATGGAGCCGGTTTTAATGATTATACATCCGTTACAGGTCAAAATACTACCGGTAACACATACGAATTCACAATTCCCGGTCAAATGCTCGGCACTTTGGTTGAGTACTACATTGCCGCGCAAGATGTTAACGGCGATTTTGTAACCACACTTCCCGAGGGAGGATCAGGTACAAATCCTCCGGGATCAATTCCTCCTCCATCAGCATTCCAGTTTTTTGTTGCTCCTTACGATATCGTATTTGAAGATAACTGCGGAAGCATGGGGCATTGGGCTCACACAGGCTCATGGAATATTACCGATCAATATTGCGTCTCCCAACCTTATTCTCTGACTGATTCTCCTGATGATAATTATCCAGGTTCATACGACGCTTATATGACAATGAATGAATCTGTTAGTTTGGCAGATGCTATTGGTGTTGAACTCTCATTCAAACTAAAATATGATATTGAAGATAACTGGGATTATGCCCAGATTGAAATCTCAACTAATAATGGAACAACCTGGACACCACTCGAAGGATTATTCACTAATCCGGGAACAGGCTCATTCCAGCCGAATGGTGAACCCCTTTATGACGGCGTTTCTGATTGGGTAACTGAAAAAATAAGCCTTAACTCCTACATCGGTGATGATATTAAAATTCGCTTCCAGATGAAATCCGACGGATACATCGAAGAAGATGGTATCTACATAGACGACTTTATGATAATCAACTACACAATCGTTCCGGTCGAACTTGTCTCGTTCAAAGCGGAAGCTACCGAAGCAGGCGTTATGCTCAACTGGAAAACCCTCTCCGAGCTTAATAATAAAGGATTCAAAGTATTACGTTCGGAGAATTTTGAAGACTACGTAGCGCTTGATTTTGTCGATGGTAACGGTACAACAACTCAGAGTAGCTCCTACACATATTTTGATCAGCTTTCAGGATCAGGCGAATATCAATATAAATTGATTCAGACTGATTTTGATGGTGCTGAGAAAATATACGGTCCTGTTGAAGTTAACTTTGAAGGTGTAAACAATTACGCGCTTAACCAGAACTATCCAAACCCGTTCAACCCGGGTACGATGATCAATTATTCAATTCCGGTAAGCGGAAAAGTTAACATAACTGTGTATGACATCCTTGGAAATAAAGTGGCGACCCTCGTAAACTCACTTTTGGAACAGGGAAGTTATGAAGTATCATTCAACGCCGGTAACTTATCATCAGGAATGTACATATATACCATAAATGTTCAAGGAGCTGACGGAAGTCATTTCATGGACACACAAAAAATGATGCTAATGAAGTAATATAGTGCTGAGTACTTAACCGTAAAGACGCCATATGGTTGCTGAGCTTGTCGAAGTAAATGGCGTCTTTACCCAGAAAAAACACAATTATTTTCGTAGGGGAGGGTCACCGACCCTCCTTTTGCTTGTCACAATCTGTGGATTGTCACGTCCTCCTTTGAAGAAAGTGGATTTCGACGCCAGTCGAAAGACGGAGGATGACTTTTAAGACCAGCGGATTTGCCAAGGTTAAAAAGTCCTTCCCTTTACTAAAGTTTACAAACCTCAGGTTTGGGAAGTCCGCCTCAGGCGGATAGGATGGGTTCGTTTAATGTCATGCTGTTTCCGGGGTTTCTCCGCCTTGGGGGACAACGACATTGCTGTTTTTGCAAGGGGCTACTTCGAGGACCTCAGCAGCCCTTTCCCGACTGCTTCAACAAACAAACATATTTTTTTCGTAGAGGAGGGTCACCGACCCTCCTTTTGCTTGTCACAATCTGTGGATTGACACGGCCTCCTTCGAAGAAAGTGGATTTCGACGCCAGTCGAAAGACGGAGGATGACTTTTCCGGATATAGCAAAATTCAATCAATCCCTTATTACCCCTTCTCCCGAGGCATGGGCTTTTTTATGACGGCTACTTCGAGAACCTCAGCAGCCTTTTCTCGATAATCGCAAATAAAAAAACAAAACCGGTCAACAGTTGATAATTTTTAATGTCCTCCTTTGAAGGAGGTGGATTTCGACGCCAGTCGAAAGACGGAGGATGATTTTTAAGTCCAGCAGATTTGCCAAGGTTAAAAAGTCCTTCCCTTTGATAAAGGGAAGGATTTAGGATGGGTTCGTTTAATGTCATGCTGTTTCCGGGGTTTCTCCGCCTTGGGGGACAACGACATTGCTGTTTTTGCAAGGGGCTACTTCGAGGACCTCAGCAGCCTTTTCACGACTGCTTCAACAAACAAACATATTTTTTCGTAGGGGAGGGTCACCGACCCTCCTTTTGCTTGTCACAATCTGTGGATTGACACGTCCTCCTTTGAAGGAGGTGGATTTCGACGCCAGTCGAAAGACGGAGGATGACTTTTAAGTCCAGCAGATTTGCCAAGGTTAAAAAGTCCTTCCCTTTGATAAAGGGAAGGATTTAGGATGGGTTCGTTTAATGTCATGCTGTTTCCGGGGTTTCTCCGCCTTGGGGGACAACGACATTGCTGTTTTTGCAAGGGGCTACTTCGAGGACCTCAGCAGCCTTTTCACGACTGCTTCAACAAACAAACATATTTTTTCGTAGAGGAGGGTCACCGACCCTCCTTTTGCTTGTCACAATCTGTGGATTGTCACGTCCTCCTTTGAAGGAGGTGGATTTCGACGCCAGTCGAAAGACGGAGGATGACTTTTTCGGATATAGCAAAATTCAATCATCTCCTTACTAACCTTTGTGCCGGGGCAGAGGTCAAGGGACGGGCAATGTGGGATAGGTTTATTATGACGGCTACTTCGAGGACCTCAGCAGCCCTTTCCCGACTGCTTCAACAAACAAACATATTTTTTCGTAGAGGAGGGTCACCGACCCTCCTTTTGCTAGTCACAATCTGTGGATTGTCACGTCCTCCTTTGAAGGAGGTGGATTTCGACGACAGTCGAAAGACGGAGGATGACTTTTCCGGATATAGCAAAATTCAATCATCTCCTTACTAACCTTTGTGCCGGGGCATGGGCTTTTTTATGACGGCTACTTCGAGGACCTCAGCAGCCTTTTCACGATAATCGTAAATAAAAAAAAACGTAGAGGCGTACCATGTTTACCCCGTAAGACGGGGGTGCGCCTCTACAAAAGAAACATACAAATTTTCTAAAAGATGATATCTAAATACTTTCCAGCCCGTTAATCCATCTCATCAATTAATCTGTACAACACATCATTGATAACATTTAGATTATTTTCGCCCTCGGCTGAAAACTGCACCTCGGAATTACTCATAAACACAAATCCATTATTTGTTTTCGGGTTAAAATGAATTTTCGCTACCGTACCCAGATCAGTCCCGGCATGAGAAATTTCATCCCCCTCAAGAAACCAGAAAACACCATGTTTCACCCCTGAACCTGTATCGGTGTATAACTTGTTGAATAATAGTTCATATCCTGTATCCGAAAGCAAAGCCTGCTGACTCGTGCCGGCATAACCCTTGATCATTTCTGTCAGGAATTTGGTTAGATCATTTGTGGTAGTTATAAGTGAACCACTCGCGTACAACGCACATTGATAAAACGGATAAGCACTATCATGATCGAAATACAATTTGGCATAATTTCCTGTGTTAAAGTTTTCACCATACTCAAAGGAGGTACTGGTCATATCAAGCGGCAGAAATATATTGTCCTTCACAAACTCGCTGTATGGCATCCCGCTTTTTATCTCTATAAGTAACGCCGCGAGTGAAGCGCCAATGTTGCTGTAACTGTATCCCATGCCCGGCGCATAGTTACTATAATTTGCGGCAGAATAATAATCACCATTAGAAGCAAGATATTCATACAATATTACACCCGCTGAAGGGAGTTCTTCCCTGCTGACATTCAGCGCATTCAACATCATCAATGCCGGTTCGCTTTCCATATTTTGGTTCGGCAATATTCTGTAGGTGGCGAAGAAAAAGTTTATATCGTCCACAATACCGGATGTGTGTGTGACAAGATGTTTAACCCTGATTTCACTTTCGGAGTAGTAGGGATTTACAACTTCAAATGGAAGGATTTCATTAATATTTGTCTCGAGAGTAAAATAATTAAGGTCTATTGCCTTTGCGATCGCTACACCCAAAACCGCTTTACTCACCGAGGCGACTGATTGTCGGGTATCCCCATCATATTTAAGTCCTGTTTCTACATTGGCATAACCGTGAAAGCCGGATAACGTTACATTCCCGTCCTTGACAATTGCGTATGTAAACCCCGGTAGAGTGGACCCGCTGTGTTTTTCAGCAAGTTCATCTGATAAACTTTTAACCTCGGGCGAGGTGCTCTCTTCACTGCACGCGGTGAAGAGAAGAAGTGATAAAAGCAACGTTATTATAAATTTGGTTTGGCGTTTCATAATATCTCCTGTTTTTGATAATTAAATTTTATGCTTCAAAATTATCACACAGGAGACACGTTATCGTCTTATATTATAATTGCGGACTCAAAAATGAAATTCGGTACTTATAAGAATAGGACACACTTGCCTTATTAATTAAAGTTTTGTAATTTTAATTTGGGCAAATTATAAACCAACAAAAATCATCATTTTCAGGAATTGTTGTGAGAAAAATAACAAAGAAGAAGTTCGACGAATATTCCAGATTGAAAACTCCACCGCGAAAATTAGGACTGCCAGAATGGACCTACCTCTTGTTCGGTGGATTTTGGAAAAAAATTTTCTATGTAATTATTATTTTCAGTTTGATTATGTCGCACTATTTCGAAGTTTTACCAGGAATATATTCGCTGATAATATTTCAGGGTGAACTTGAAACTGTAAAAGGCGAAGTTCTTGGTTTTTCAGAAACAAATTTTAGTGAAAATGATGAACCGGTTTATAAAATTGAGTTTGAGTTTAATCATCCCGAACTAGGCATTATAACAGGGAACTGCTATAAAACCGGAACTCCATACCTGACTGGCGCAAATGTGAAAGTTGAGTATCTATCAGATAACCCATTTGTTTCAAGAATTAAGGGGACAAGATACCATTTTTCTTTGTTTGGTATTCTTATCGTATTTGTTTTTCTATTTATGGCTGCTGCAACTCTATGGATGATGATCATTAATGATTTTCGTGTAGCTCTACTAATGCGATACGGCATCGTTGGCAAAGCACAACTGAAGGAACGGCGGTTTATCAAGGAAGATAAAAACGAAAATAGGATTTACCAATACACGTTTACATATCTAACAGAGAATGGAGAAAACAGGGAGTATGTAACTAAATCTATACGGATGGAAGAACTTGAAGATGAGAAGTTCGAAATTATACTTTACCACCCCACTAAGAAAAAGTTGGTATGGTTTATTGATCAAGCCATTAATAAGATAATTATCAATGAGAAAGGTGAATTTGTTTTAAGCAACAATAGTAAGTTGGCGTTACTTGAGCTATTATTCCCTGCAATAATAGTGGGAATAATAATATTTGAAGTTTTGGTTTTTCTCTATAACATATAAGTCTTGAAATACAGCGGAAAACTTGGAAATTCCTTTCACTTAAAAATCCGCCTCCAGCAGCTCAGCTTTTCCGGATGTCTGATCATTATGCTGAGTTGGGTGATCAAACGGTATTTCCAAAGTTACTGTAGTTCCGGAACCCTTCTTCGATTGAATATCAATTTTTATTTTATTCAAATCACAGCAGGTTTTCACCAGCGATAACCCGAGTCCGTTTCCGTCGTATGCTCTTGTGTAGCCTTGCTCCTCCTGTGAAAACGGCTCAAAAAGACGCGGTAAATACTTCTCCGATATTCCTATCCCGGTATCAATAATTTTCACTACTGAAACGGTTCCCCCATTTTTCGCCACTATTTTCACAACTCCTTTTTCAGTATATTTCAGCGCGTTATCAATCAGTTGTTCAAATATTATCCTTGTAGAATATTCATCAACTTTTAGTTTGATTGAATCTTTACAATCACACTTTAGCTTGATATTTTTGCTTGTCGCGACCGATTGATAATCCTTGATAACCGGATTTATAATTTCACTCAGCAGATCGAGTTTTACAAACTTCACATCATACGTCTTTGTCCGCATTTGTGAAATATTGAGTATAAGCTCAACCGTTCTGATTATTCTCTTGCACGAATTTGTAATGGAATTAAATATAACGGAGTTCTCATTTGACTGATTTTCAGGAATAGTCTCTCGTAATAAACCGGAGAAGCTCAAAATTGAATTTAACGGAGTTCTTATTTCATGCGACATCTGCGTGAGAAATTCTGTTTTGAGTTTGTCACTATATTCGGCTCGCTTCTTAGCCCGTGCTAATTCGAAGTTTTTTCCAAGAAGTACTTTCCGCATGTTTTTTGAAATAAGCACTAATGATGTTAAAGCAATAGTAGCAATCATCTCGAAATGAATTACCGAAAAAATTGCGGTGTAAATCTCGAATGAGGAAGAAAACTCAATAATTCCAAAAAACGCGCTCGAAATCACAAGTAGCGGCAACAAAACCGCGTAATAGATTATCGTAACCGTCAACGACCAAAGTATTACAAGACCTATTGGCTCAGTTAATTTTTTGATAAATAAATGATAAATATAAAAACCTGTAATCACCGCGCCCACATGCATGATTATATTTACATAATAATTTCCCCCCTCGGGGATAGATAAAGACGTGATTAAAGATATTCCAATCAGATATATCCAGTGAGGGAGATAAAATATACTCGTAAAAACGGCAATTTCCCTCAAATCTGTTGTTGCGGAATTCATTCCCGGTACGGTTATTTTTATCTCGCCCAATATCAGGGAAAGCAACCCGAATCCCGTCATCAGAAGAATATTTTTTAATACAGGATATTGTTTTATATATTTTAACATCAGTTAACTTTTCCGGAAAATGAAGTAATTAATAGCAGGCTATCAGGATGATGAGCAGAAGTAATGCCCGAATAAGTTTAAAGCATAAGACCAGTTAACGCATTATAAGTTATAGTCGAAAAATATTCAGGAAATTTTATACTCTTTTTTATTTTTCGCTCTTACAAATTTATTATAAGAAATAATTATGACAAAAAATCCAAAAGTAGTTTTGAGCGAGTTTTTCGGATTTTCCGATTTCAGACCCGCACAGGAAGAAATTATAAATCGCCTCGTAAATGACAGGAAACACTCACTCGTGATTATGCCTACCGGAGGAGGTAAAAGTCTTTGCTATCAGGTTCCGGCACTCTGTTTCGAAGGAGGGACAATTGTTGTAAGTCCGCTGATAGCTCTGATGCAGGATCAGGTTGATGCACTTCGGAAAAAAAATATCCCGGCGGGATTTATAAATTCTACAGTCTCAAAGTCTGATCGGGAAAAACGACTCTCCCGGTTTGTCGCCGGTAAACTGAAATTACTCTACGTTACTCCCGAGCGATTCAGGAAAAAGGAATTTATCGAGGAAATCAAAAAAGCGAAAATCGACCTCTTTGCCGTTGATGAAGCGCATTGCATCTCGGAATGGGGACACGATTTCCGACCTGATTATTCGCGCATTTCCGAATTTCGCGAACTACTGGGAAATCCTCTCACCATTGCCCTTACAGCCACCGCAACCCGCGTGGTGCAAAAGGATATTATTGAAAAACTGGGGCTAAATCCCGATGAAATCAAAACTTTTCACCAGGGTATCAAACGCCCGAACCTCAAACTTGAAGCAATCGACTGCTACGACGAAAAAGATAAATTTACCGCAATTGAACATGTGTTCAACCAATTTTCCGGCTCCGGTATCGTCTATTTTGCCCTCATTCAAACCTTGGAAAAATACGCGGAATATTTTGAACGCAAAGGTATTTCTGTAACAAAATACCACGGCAAACTTGGCGATAAAGATCGAAAACGTATCCAGCGCGAATTTATGTCCGGTGAACAGGATATAATTTTTGCCACAAATGCCTTCGGTATGGGCGTTGATAAAGCTGATATCCGGTTCGTTATTCACGCCGAAATACCATCCTCGATCGAATCATACTATCAGGAAATTGGAAGAGCCGGCAGAGACGGGAAAGATTCACTTTGCCTTTTGCTATACAATCAGAACGATATCTACACCCAAATGGAATTTATAAAATGGTCCAACCCTGATGCCGAATACTATTACCGCCTGTTGGAAAAGCTGCGAAACGATCTTGACCAGGTCAACTCTATGGGTATCGATTACCTTCGCGAGGAATTGAGCTTCAAAAATAAAAGTGACTTCCGCCTGGAAACCTCACTTGCGATGCTCGACAGATATGGCGTTACTTCAGGAAGTATAGAGCATAAAAACCTCTTACTTGAAACCGAACTCCCTAACGAACTTGAAGACGAATCCCTTATAGCCGAAAAACTGAAAAGCGATAACAAGCAGCTCTATTCTGTTGTGCAATATTTCAATAATGAAAAATGCCGGCGGATATTTATAGAAAATTATTTTGGCTTTTATGACGAAATAGAGTGTGGTAACTGCGATAATTGCGAGCTTAATGAATCCGAATCGTTGTAAAAGAATCTAATTTTCTAAAAATATGAGTAGAAATGAAAACCCTTAAAACATTAGATGAATTAAACAGTTTTATTTCGGCAAATAGTGGAGCAACAATTTATTACAGCCACGAAGACTGCAATGTATGTAAAGTTTTAAAGCCAAAACTGGTTGAATTTCTTGAAGAGAATTTTCCCGAAATCAAGCCGGCTTACGTCGATGTGAGATTGTCGAATGACATATCCGCGCAAAATTCGATATTTGCCGTACCAACAGTAATATTCTATCTCGAAGGAAAAGAATTCATCCGAAAGAGCAGGAATCTCTCTTTTGGTGAATTGTATGATGAAATTTCACGTCCTTACGAGATGGTTTTCGGAAATTAGTGGACTTTTTTAATAGGTTGGGTTATCTTATTAACATGAAAACAGGAAAATACACAATCGACTTCGTACAGACCGGATATTTCGGTCTTGACGGTGGTGCAATGTTTGGCGTTGTACCTAAAGTTCTGTGGGAAAAAAGTATCCCGTCAGACAATCTCAACAGAATTACTCTTGGTACCAGAATGCCTGTCATCAGAAGTGGTTCGCGAATAATTATCATTGATACCGGGATCGGTGAGTACTGGGATGAAAAATTTAATGACCGGTTTTCGGTTGACCATACCGAATTCACCCCATACGGTGGACTTAAACAGCTTGGCATAACTCCCGCGGATGTTACAGATGTTGTGCTTACACACCTCCACTTTGATCACACAGGCGGCTCAGTTATATCTGAAGGGGGGAAGTGGATACCCGCATTCCCGAATGCCAAATACCATATGCATCAAAAGCAATTCGACTGGGCGAAAGAACCATCACCAAAAGATAAAGGGAGTTTCGCCTCAGAAAGATTTGTCCCCCTCGCCGAGGAAGGCGTTGCTTCTTTCTTTGAAGGCTCGATAAATCTTGATGATGAAATTCAGCTCATCGAAACCAACGGGCATACATTTGGTCACCTGCTTGTTAAACTGACCGACTCATCATCATCTTATCTTTTCTGCTCTGATCTAATCCCTACCTCAGCGCATGTTCCGCTACCTTTTATCATGGGATTCGATTTGCAGCCGTTGCTCACACTCGATGAAAAATCCAAATTTCTCAACGATGCGGTAGAAGAAAATACCACACTCCTCTTCCAGCACGACACAGAATACACCGGTGCTACAGTTAAAAAAGTTGACAATGGATTTGCGGTAAACGAACTTATAAAATGAAAAAAGCTCCCGTATACAGGGAGCTTAAGTCTGTCGACAAAGTCGCTTCTTTTTAAAGTCCTCCTTAGAAGGAGGTGGCTTCCGACGAATGTCGGAAGACGGAGGATGATTTATTCCATTTTTTGTGACTTACGGTCATCCCCATGACAAAATCCGCCGTTGGCGGAGTGACTTCCCCCTTTAAACCAGTGCACCGTAGGTGTTAGGAGTCCTGAAAATAAACAAACAGGTTTTTCAACAATCTCAAGTTCCCTTAAACCGGGAGCTTTTTTACATCGGAAGGGATGCCCTGTAACCATCCCCTCTTAATAATTTAGATATCAGTAAAGAGGGCATTAGGTTGGTGAGCCCAGTCTGCCTGCCCCGCTCGCGGGGAACCATATATCGTCTTTACCACTTTGCACTAACCACTCAGTACTCAGTACTCAGCACTAAATTATTTCATAAACCTCATTTGTATAATCCTGAAATTGGTTAACTAAAATAAAAAAAGCCCCCGAAAATTTTCCGGGGGCTCGTATCAACCACTACTATAACCATAACCAATTAAGGAGAAAACTAAACTTCCTGCATTTCCGCTACCATTTTCCCGGGGGCTTCCACATGATTAAACTTTAATACTTTTTCTACATCAACTATCATCTTTAAACTTTCATTAATTTTTGCGATTGCCATGATGTAATTTGCTTCATCCGCACTAACAAACGCGGGTGGATTACTGATCTGGTCAGCAGTTATATTCGCGACTTCGTTCACACCATCCACTGCTATACCCATCTGAAATACCCGTTTCCCGTCATCATGTTCCAGAACTATAATGAAGTTTTTCTCGTTATACTCTGTTCTTGTCATATTGAACATTGCGCGAGAATCCATCACCGGGATAACGGAGCCCCGTAGATTAATCACGCCAAGAACATACTCCGGACTTCCCGGATATGGTCTCACTTTTATCATTCTGATGATCTCACGGATTTTCATAATATCAAAGCAATATTGCTGCTCTTCCAGATTGAATATCAGATACTTGCCCTCCTTGTTCAATAATTCTTTTGCTCTCGAATCCTGTTTGGTATTGGCAGCCCTGTTCATCAGTTTGCTATATTGCTCTGTTGTATCCTTGAGGACAGATACTTTTCCTGATTCAGAATCATTTCCGCAGGCAACATCAGCAAACGAAAGATCAACAAATTTATCAAGGTTTATTAAACTTCCAACACCCATTTCATCGTGCATATATCTCTGAATCTTGTCGAGTGCCTTTACGTCGGGGTAGAGATCATTTGTTTTTATTCCGTTCGGCTCGGTTAGAACGTTTCTTAATAGTGGTACCTTTAACCCCAATTTCCCATCAGGATCAAGGAACTTCACACCAATTTCAGCTGCGGTTCCCGGATTAGTTTCGATAAATTTACCCGCTTGTACCAGCATCTTTGTAAATTCCTGCATCGCGTCCTTGTACTTCTCAACAAGCACATCCTGAACCGTAACAACACAGCATGGATGATTTTCCCACAACTCGGATGACAAAAACTGAAGATCTGCATTTCCGGCGGCTATAGATTTCGTTCCTAAAGGTTCAGCGACAAAATAACCCGCAGCCTCTTCCGCGCTTGCGAGAAATTCAGGCATTTTAACCGGTGGAACAACTTCAAAAGCTACATCAACATCATCCTGGCCCGTAACACCCGGTTTCAAACCGATACCATTAAAAAACATATGACCGAGCATATTATGGATAGATAAAGTATGAGGTATATAAAACGATTTCTGCCTGAAAAATCCCGCTTTGGAAGATTCAAAATCTCCACCTTTTCTGTTTCGCACCATAATACTTCCATCCTTGTGCGCGAACAATACCAGTTTAAGTGGTGCTCCGTTACTATATAAATCCATCGCGATTGGCGCAAGGACGCAGGCGCCATCAACCTGACCCTCATCAAGAGCATCCGCAACCGGGTTCCAACTTGACATCGAAACTGTTTCCAACTCAAAATGTTTCGGCTGCAATTTCCCCGAACGTATGAGGTCTTTTAATACACCTAGCACAAGGTGATCTGTAATCTGTATGTGTGCGATTTTTAACTTAATCTTTCCATCAGGAGTTAACTCCGGCTCTCTTCTTACAATATCTTTTTTGTCAACTTTTTCAAGTTCACCAATCGCCTGCAATATTTTAGTTTTTAACTCTGCCGCGTTAAATGGTTTGGATATAAAAGCACTTACACCGGCTTCTTCCGCCATAGTAACTTCTTTTCGCTCACCCCTTCCGGTTGCCATTACAAACGGTATCTCTTTATACTCCTCTTCCGCCCTTATCCACTTCAGAAGTTCATATCCATCCATCACAGGCATATTCCAGTCGGAAATGATCACGTGCGGTCGTTCGCCTGTTTTTATTTTGTTTATTGCATCTTCACCATGTTCAGCTTCAATAATATCTGTTATTCCTAACTCTTTGAGGGTTTTAACCTCCATTTTTCTCATTACGCCGGCATCTTCAACAAGTAGTACCGTAAGTTGATGTAATAGCTCCACGTATCATTCCCGAAATTTTATTTTAGAATATGCAGTCTCTTACATTATCGGTTTTTTTTAATAATTTATAAGTGTTTTTTTATATTAAATTTTAAGTAGCAATTACTTTTTTTAAGTGCAAAGCATTCTTTTTAGGAGAATATTTATCTCTACAATAACATTTCATTTATGAAAACGTCAAAAATTACAGAATTATAAATTTTCTACCATTTTTCGGGAGACTTATATGATAAAAAAAACTATTATTTTCCTTACACTATTGACCATGCTAAGTGGTTTCATTTTCGCCCAACAAAGTATATATACACCGTATAAACAGTCAAATGTTGAATTTTCACCGGTAGATTTTGGAAAGATGTGGACGTTCGATAATTTCCCGTATGATTACATCAAATCAACATACGATCTTGAACTCACAAAGGATTGGCTCGAAGATACAAGACTCTCAGCCTTGCAATTCGCGAATGGTTGCTCCGGTGCTTTTGTCTCGGCTGACGGACTAATAATGACGAATCACCACTGTGCGCGTGATGCCATGGTTTCCACTGAAACTGAGGGTGAAGACCTCCTGAAAACCGGCTTCTACGCTGAAACTATGGACATCGAACGTAAAGTACCCGGATTGTTCGTTGATCAGCTTGTACTTATGAAAGACCTTACAAATGAGATACTTGCTACAGCTGAAGAATCTGATAATAATAGTGAGAAAATAAGACTCGTTCAGGAAAAAATTAAAAGTCTGGAAGAATCATACAGTACCGAAACCGGACTTGTTTGCCAGGTTGTTACACTCTATAATGGCACAAAATATACACTTCACGGCTATCGACGCTACAATGATATCCGACTTGTAATGGCTCCGGAATTTCAGATCGCATCCACCGGTTGGGATTGGGATAACTTTACATATCCACGCTACGAACTCGATTTTATGTTTTTCAGGGCGTACGAAAATGACAAACCTGTAACCGTAAAAAACTATTTCGAATGGAGTAAAAATGGTGCTTCGGAAGATGAACCGATATTCGTGGTTGGTCGCCCGGGCAATACAGATCGTCAGCTATCGGTTAGTCATCTGGAATATTTACGAGATACACAGTTTAAAGCACTACTCTTACTCTTCAACGGTGTGTACAACGCCAATCGCGAACTATACGATAAATACCCCGATCGCGAAAGTGAACTCCTTAACCGTGTGATGTCAATGGGTAACGCACGTAAAGTTTACGCCGGAAGAATTCAGGGATTGAGCGATGAATATCTCCTCTCCCTCAAGAAAAACTTTGAAACGGATCTCCAATCGAAAATAGATGCTTCACCCGAATTAAAAGCCAAATATGGGAATCTGTTCAATTCTATCAATAACGTTGTTGAAGAGCTAAGAAGCTGCTTCCCGGGCGACTGGGCATACAGAACATTTCGTTTCTCAAAAGCTGCCTGGTTTGATTATGCCGAACAAATCATCAAAATAGCAGAACAGAAAAAACTCTCCGAAGACGAAAGAGAAGAAGGATACAGCGATGATGATATTGAAGAAAATATCGAAACTCTTGCTAATTTCGCCTTCGATTCCGAACTCAATCATCTTCTTCTGCAGGGACACGCTGAGTATCTTTATTATATGTCAGGCAAAGAGAGTGACCTTTACAGCAAAATGTATGGTGGCTTATCCGGATTTGATGCCGCTGAATACGCGCTGGGTCATTCATATTTCTCGACCCCGGAAAATCTTAAAATTTTCCTCAACGAAGACCCCGATTTTATATTGAATTCCGACGATCCGTTTATTCATTTTGTACAATTCACACGCAGCGAACTCCCGGCAATAATGTCGAAAAAACAGGAAGCGATGAATACACTCACAGTCCTGAATCAACAGTTGGGTATGGCAATTACTGAAGTTTACGGAACAACACTTCCACCCGATGCGACCAGCACTCTGCGTATAACCGATGGTGTAATTGAGGGTTATGAGTATAATGGTACTATCGCCCCGGGTATCACTACATTTTACGGTTTATACGACCGTTTCAACTCATTCGATGGTGCTACTTATCCCTGGGGTTTGCCAGAAAAATGGAAAGTTGTTCCCGAAGGAATGGACCTTTCAACACCATTAAACATTGCCTCAACCAACGATATCGTTGGTGGTAACTCCGGTTCTTCTGTTATCAATCAGAAAGGCGAGGTTGTCGGACTCGTATTCGATGGCAATATGGAAAGTCTTTGGGGAAGTTATGTTTTCATGCCATCCAAAAACCGCTCTATTGCGGTCGATTCGCGTGGTATAATGGCATCGCTTGAGTATGTTTACAAAACTGAGCGCTTGATAAACGAACTTAAAAATGGAAAACTTATTGATTAAAACTATAGCAAATCTTTCAATCTAAATTAAATAACCCACGGTTTCAACCGTGGGTTTGAATAATCATCCAATATTACTACACTTCAAGCTCAACCAACTTTGAGCTGACACCCGGAAGGACTGAAACTTTCCTTGCTAATTCCTCTTTCTGATCTTTCTCACCATGCAATTCAAGTATCAACAAACCTTCATCAGAACAGTTATCCAAAACGCCATCATGGATTCCCAAACGAGTTTTAATAATACAACCCCATGCGGTTAATACTTGCTGAACTTTCACTGCGGCTTCCTTTCTTCCACCAATTAAGATAAGAAGGACTGATTTTTTCATATTATCTCCTGAACAATTATTGTGATATTATTGTAACGTTGTTATAAAATATTAGTCTTAATCTTTACAATTGTAAAATTATTAAGAATAAATTTAAAATTGTGTGTATTATGATAAGAAAAGAATTTTTTTTTGCAAAAAATTGTTATTTACCAAAACATAATTCCGGAGCTTACTTTATGAATAGATTTTTCAGGTCACTCTTTTTCATTCTCACCGTTACGTTTACCCTTCAGGCTCAAACCGATACAGCTAAAAGAATAGATGAACTACTAACGAAATATCTTGAATATGAAAAATTCAACGGCGCGTTACTGGTAGCCGATTCATCCGGAATTATTTTTCAGGATGGTTATGGTAAAGCAGATTTTGAATGGGGTATCAATTTCACCCCGGAGACAAAATTTCGTATCGGTTCTGTAACAAAACAATTCACATCTATGGTTATTATGCAGCTCGCTCAGGAAGGAAAGCTAAATGTTCAGGATAAATTGATACAACACCTGCCATGGTACCGAGAAGATACAGGTGGCAAGATCACGATACAACATTTGCTGGTTCATACTTCCGGAATCCCCAGTTATACAAGCGCAGCCGACTTTTTTGTTGACGAAGGTATGGATAACCTTACACCCAAAGAACTGGTGACAAAATTATGCATGGGGGATCTTGAGTTTGAACCGGGCGAGAAATGGGCATATAATAATTCCGGATATGTAATTCTTGGTGCTATTATTGAAGAAATTGAAGGTAAATCATACGGCGAAGTTTTGCTGGAACGGATATTCGAACCACTAAATATGAATAATAGTGGATATGACTCTTTCATCCAAATTATACCTGAGCGTGCTTCAGGTTATTCGCAGAACTTCAACGGTTTCACTAATGCACAATATATAAATATGTCAACACCTTATGCCGCCGGCGCACTCTATTCAACGGTTGAAGATTTATACAAATGGGATCGGGCATTGTACACTACAGCTCTTCTATCAAAAGAGAATATGGCAAAATACTTCACTCCGGTAAGTTCCTCGTATGCTTACGGCTGGTTTATTGAGGAGTTCAACCTTGAAGATGGCTCCGAAAATCTTAAACTCCTCGAACACGGAGGTGGAATAAATGGCTTCTCAAGTCTTATCACTCGCGATACCCTTAACCAGAATCTTGTCGTTCTGCTCAGCAATGTTGACGGTACATCACTCCGCGGTATTTCCAGAAATATCCTGAAAATATTGTACGGTAAATCAATCGAATACCCGAAGCAATCAATTGCCAAATTCCTTTACGAATATGAGCAGAAAAATCCGCAGGAAAATCTTGAATCGATATTCAACACCCTCCTTGAAGAGGAAGAGTCTGCTTTCGAAGTATCAGAAAGAGAACTGAATTCGCTGGGATACGCTTTCAAGAACGAAGGCAAACTGAAAAAAGCTTTCACCATTTTTAATATCAATGTTTTAAAGTACCCTCAATCATCGAACGTATATGATAGTAGAGGCGAGATTTATCTTGCACTCGGTGACACCACAAATTCAATATCCGACTATAAAAAATCTTTCGAACTTAACCCCGGAAATACAAATGCCAAAGAGATATTAGCACAACTCGGAATTGAATTAGAAGAAAACGTAACGATCAGCGCAAAAGATATCGAACTCTATCCGGGTGTCTATGAAGTATCTCCACAATTTAAGTTAACAGTGCGAACTGATGGCAACCGTATTTTTGTTCAGGCAACAGCCCAACCTGAATTTGAACTATTTCCGATTAACAAAAAGAAATTTTATCTTAAGGTAGTGAATGCTCAAGTTGAGTTCAATATTAATGGTGGCGAAACTGAATCACTTACACTCTATCAAAATGGAGCCGTTGTTCCGGCAAGAAAAGTTGAATAACGGAACTTAAGAGATGTTGGGTCGTCTAAAACGTTTTATAATTTATCGGGGTTGTTATGAATAAAAGATACGCCGCAATTGCGGGTTTTGCACTATTTTCTTTATCAATTTTCCTGCTTGTTGCATGCAGTAGCAAGCCGGTTGAAAAAATCGATTTTGCTTCTTCTATTGATTCTACGGCAAATATTGAAGACGATTTTTACCTCTGGGCTACAGGCAAATGGGCAAATGAAACTGAAATTCCGGCCGAACGAAGCCGCTATGGCGCTTTTGAAATTCTCATTGATCAAAATTATGATCTACTGAAAGAATTAATGAATAAAGCCGCTGCTAACAAAGAGGCTAAAGAAGGCTCCAACATGTTCAAAGTCGGTACTTTCTATTCTCTTGCGCTTGATGAAGATAAAGTGAACTCACAAGGATATGACCCTATTAAAGGTGAACTTGAAAGAATTGATAAGGTATCCGACAAAGAGTCCCTTATAAAAGAACTTGCACACATGCATCTTTACACTTCATCTCCCGCATTCTACTTTTTCTCAAGTCAGGACGCGAAAAACAGTTCCATGGTTATGGCAAGAGTTTATCAGGGTGGGCTGGGATTACCCGATCGCGACTACTACACTGAAGAGGATGACCATTCAAAAGAAGTCAGAACCAAATATGTCGAGCATATGACCAATATGTTCAAGCTTATCGGTTACTCTGAAGAAGACGCAGCCTCAAACGCTGAAAATGTAATGAACTTCGAAACCCGTCTTGCGGAGGCTTCATTAACCAGAAAAGAATCTCGGAATCCGCAAAAGACTTACAATAAAATGACGCTCACTGAAGTGAAGGAGCTTATGCCATCCTTCAACTGGGATATATTCCTTACTGAACTTGGTGTTCCAAATCCCGGCGATATTAACGTAAGTATGCCCGATTTTATGAAAGAAGTAAGTGTTATGGTTGATGATGTTCCCTTGGAATCATGGCAAAAATATATGAAATGGAAAGTTG
The DNA here is from genome assembly GCA_022181065.1 of Melioribacteraceae bacterium. Lineage (GTDB taxonomy): Bacteria > Bacteroidota > Ignavibacteria > Ignavibacteriales > Melioribacteraceae > BQMY01. The sequence continues at coordinate 64,702 of BQMY01000116.1, forward strand.
TTGATAACATGGCTCCATACCTTTCAAAAGATTTTGTTGATGAAAACTTCGCGTTTAACGGTAAATTCCTTAATGGAACTCCCGAAATGCTACCAAGATGGAAAAGAGCCCTGAACGCTACAAATGGAGTATTGGGCGAAGTAGTAGGTCAGGTGTATGTAGAGAAAAACTTCCCGCCAGAAGCAAAAGCTCGCGCGAAAAAAATTGTGAATAATCTTACCGAAGTGCTGAATGAAAGAATCAAACAACTTGACTGGATGAGCAATGAAACCAAAGAAAAAGCTCTCGAAAAACTTGCTGCCTTTAATGTTAAAATAGGTTACCCCGATAAATGGCGCGATTACTCCGGACTCGAAATCAAAAACGACTCTTATGCCGCGAACATAATGCGCTCCAACTATTTTGACTCAAAATTTGATTACTCAAAAATTGGCAAACCTGTTGACCGCGATGAGTGGGGAATGACTCCCCAGACAGTTAACGCCTATTACCATCCGATATTGAATGAAATTGTTTTCCCTGCTGCGATCCTCCAGCCTCCATTCTTCTACAAGGATGCCGACGATGCCGCCAACTACGGCGCGATGGGTTGTGTTATAGGTCATGAAATTACTCACGGCTTCGATGATCAGGGAAGACAATACGCAGCTGATGGTAACCTTACTGACTGGTGGACCGAAGAAGACAGCAGAAAATTTGATGTAAAAGCCAAACAAATTATTGACCAGTATAACGGCTATGAAGCGCTTGAAGGTCATTTTGTTGATGGCGACCTTACCCAGGGCGAAAACATTGCTGATCTTGGTGGAGTTACAATTGCTTTCAACGCCTTTAAAACTACAGAACAATATAAAGCAAATGATGAAATTGATGGTTTTACTCCTGCTCAGAGATTTTTCCTTTCATACGCTACAGTGTGGAAAAGCAAGATCAGAGATGAAAACCTTAAATTAAGATTAAAAACAGATGTACATTCTCCAGCGCATTACCGGGTAATAGGTCCATTGAGTAATATTCCCGAATTTGCGGAAGCTTTCGGTATCAAAACCGGCACACCGATGGTAAAAGCTGAAGAAGAGAGAATATTTATCTGGTAATAAAAAATTGGCTATGTAAATTTAGATCGTGTCGCCTCTCGGGGTGGCACATCTTCTCCTGAAATTTTTATCCTTGTTAACCCCATTTTCGGGATTATGTTCTGAAATATTAAATCTACTTTAATAAAAGGAAAATCTATGAACGCACTCCAGGTAAAAAATCTTACTAAAAGATTTGATAACGTGGTTGCGGTGAATAGCGCGAACTTCGAGGTACCCGAAGATACTATCTTTGGTCTGATCGGGCGAAACGGAGCGGGCAAAACTACCACAATCAGAATGATGATGAATATCTACTTGCCGGATGAAGGTGAAGTGATATTCAGAGGTAACAAAGTTGGACAGGAATTCAAAGACAGGGTCGGCTACCTCCCCGAGGAAAGAGGTTTATACAAAAAAATGAAAGTAATTGATACACTCAATTACCTCGCTGAACTCAAGGGTAAATCGGGTAAAGCCGTTACCAAAAAAGCTTATGAATACCTCGAAAGATTTGATCTGAAAGATCGCGCTAACTCAAAACTTGAAGAACTTTCAAAAGGTAATCAGCAGAAGGTGCAATTCATTTCCACAATTCTGCACGACCCTGAGTTTATTATACTGGATGAACCTTTCTCCGGACTCGATCCAATAAACACTAATCTTCTCAAAGAGATAATTCTGGATATGAAGAAAGAGAAAAAAGTAATTATATTCTCCACCCACCTGATGGATTTCGCCGAAAAAATGTGTGATCACATAGCTATGATCGATAATGGTAAAATTATTCTGTCAGGTGCTCTTAAAGAAATAAAACAAAAATATTCTCAAAATAACGTCAGCTTGAATTATACCGGTGATATTTCATTCCTCGATAGTCTGCCTTTTGTTGAAAAAGTGGAAAATTTCGGCAACACAACCGGAATTAGAGTTAAAAGTAATGATGACACACAAAATCTCCTGCGCGCACTGCTCGATCATAATGTAATTGTAAATAAATTCGACGCTAATGAAATCTCACTCCATGAAATATTTGTGAGTCTTGCAGGAACTGAAGTGGAAGCAGTTGAGAAGGAGGTGAAAAAATGATAAACCGGCGTGTAATCACCGTAATTAAAAGAGAATTTAAAGAAAAACTTCTCTCAAAAGCATTTATAATTTCTACTTTGCTCATCCCTGTATTTATGTTTGGTATCCTCGGGCTTCAGACTGTTTTTATGAGTATCGAGGGGGATGATGGAACAAACCTTCTTATTGTATCGGAAAGTAGCGAGATCACATCAAAACTACAGACCGAACTTGCTGACAAAGACTATGTTACAGAAGGCAAATATCTGCTAACATATAAAACTGTTAATGAAGGGAGCAGAGATGAAATAATTAAAGAAAACAAAAATGATCTTCTCGGGGAATCCCTCACCGGAGTGATATACATTCCACAAGATGCTCTTGAGAAAAAAGAGATTGAGTATTACTCGAAAAATACAAGTAACATCTCAATTTTCGACAATCTTCGCGGACCGGTAAACAGCATTCTGATGAACATCTACTTTCAGGATAAAAACCTGAATGAGGATGATCTTGTATTTGCGCAGCGCTGGGTGGATTTTAACGGGTTTAAGGTATCAGAAAGTGATGAGATCAAAGAAGAAGGTGTAGGAAACCGTATTCTTTCTTATTTGTTTACTTTCCTGCTCTATATGTCGCTGCTAATATTCGGGTCCATGATGCTGCGAGCGGTGGTTGAAGAAAAAAACAACCGTATTGTGGAAGTGCTTCTTTCTTCACTCCACGCAAAAGAATTAATGACAGGCAAGATCCTGGGAAATACTATCGTTGGCCTAATCCAGATGACTATCTGGCTGCTGCCTGTAATGGTTGTTATCTCATCGACGATATTTGTACTTCCGCCCAAATTTACCATCGACCTTACAATGGGGCATATAGGTTATCTACTCTTTAATTTCTTTGTAGGATTGATGACTTACCTCGGTCTTTTCGCTACAGTAGGCGCGATCTTCGATAATGAACAAGATGCGCAATCGGGTATGTGGCCAATCATGCTGCTAATCATGATTCCATTTTTTATGTCATTCTCAATGATCAAAAACCCGAATAACTCTATGGCGATGATCGGCTCAATGTCTCCATTCGCTTCGCTGATTATCATGCCCGCGAGAATGACTCTGGTAGATGTACCTGCATGGCAGATAATAACGAGTATGGCCGTTAACATCGGTACACTTTCAGTAATCTTTCCCATTGCCGGAAAAATTTACAGAGTGGGAATACTCATGACCGGTAAAAAGCCAAAATTGAAAGAAATTATCGGCTGGATAAAAGCAAAGAATTAACATCCATCAAAGTCCTTCTCTTTATCAAGGGAAGGACTTTTTCTAATTATAAAACGCTTTCGTTTTTGTCCCCCTTGGAAGGGGGAAATTCCGATGGTAATCGGAATGGGGGATGATCCAAAGTCATAAAAGATGTAATAAATCATTCTCCCCTCAATTTAACAAAGGAGCGTAGGGTATCCAGTTAATAAAAGTAATTCTCGCTTTTAACCAACCGGAGCTCATTCCGGTTGGTGAACCCTTCGACTAGCTCAGGACACCGCCTGTTGCATACAGCGTTTTCGGGGAACCACGAAATGAATCTCCCGAAAAAACCCGAGACTAATTATGTAATCATCTAAATACGGAAAACGAATCGCGGCTTAAATAAGCAGGTCATTCTCCCCTCCATTTAACAAAGGAGCGCAGAGTATCAAGTTAATAAAAGCTAATCCTCGATTTTAACCAACCTGACCCCATTCCGGTTGGTGAGCCTGTCGAACCACGGAATGGATTAAACCTACTCAATCACCTCATAAATTATTTCATGACCACCGAAACTTCCCTGTGAAACTTCAATCGCGCGATTTATTCTTGTTACCGCGCCTTCAATTGAGTTTTTGTCATCGGTGTAAATCTCACAAACCAGATCACCTTCTTTCACATAATCACCAAGTTTCGGAATAAACTTCAAACCTGCTTTCGGATTGATAATATCTTCTTTGGTTCTTCTTCCTGCACCGAGTTCAAGTCCGGCAACACCAACCTCAAAAGTATCAATTTTATTCACAAAACCGGTCTTGGCGGCATATACCTTTTCATGATGAATCGCGGCGGGATACCTGCCCGGGAACTTAATCAACTCAACATCGCCACCCTGTAACCCGACCATTTCCACAAACTTGTCGAACGCCTCACCCGATTTCACCAGTTTCTTTGAAATCTCTACACCTTCTTCAATTGAACCGGCTTTACCGCCAAGGTAAATCATCGCACCTGAGAGTTTAAATGTCACCTTGTTCAAATCCGGGATATCCTCTCCTTTGAGAACCTTGATCGATTCATACACTTCAAGCCAGTTACCGATATAATGCCCCAGCGGTTGATTCATATCGGTAATTATACCTATGACCTTTTTATCAAATGCCTTTGCGGTATTTATCAAAGACATCGCTAAAGCTCGTGAATCTTCAACGGTTTTCATAAAGGCACCGCTTCCTGTTTTTACATCGAGAACCAATCCATCGATACCTTCAGCAAGTTTTTTGCTCATGATGCTGGCGGTAATCAGGGGTATCGACTCGACCGTAGCGGTAACATCCCGCAACGAGTAGATAAGTTTATCGGCGGGTGCAATTTCTTTTGTTTGTCCAATTAGTACCGCGCCACATTTAGCTATCACATCCTTATACTCTGCCAGATCAAGAGACGTATTAAATCCGGGAATCGCTTCAAGTTTGTCGAGGGTTCCCCCGGTATGACCAAGTCCGCGTCCGGATATCATTGGTACATTCACCCCGGCTGCGGCGACTATCGGTGCCAAAATTAGTGAAGTTTTATCTCCCACTCCTCCCGTGGAATGTTTATCCACTTTACTTCCGGGAATTTCGGAAAGATCAATCACTTCACCCGAATATAACATCGCGTTGGTTAACGCTGCTGTTTCTTCGGTATTCATTCCTGAAAAATAGGCAGCCATTAAAAAGGCGGAAAATTGATAATCGGGAATTTTCCCTGCTGTATAGGAATTTATCAGGTACAATATTTCTTCGGTTGAAAGATTACCGCCGTCACGTTTTTTTCTTATCAGTTCTGTAGTATTCATAATATCCGTTTTCTCAATTTTTAACCATATAATATAATAAAAATAAGATTTATGCATCAGTTATACATCGTTATTCCGTGCATGTTCATTGAATTTAAACCGCTATTTCGATATTATCAATATTGAATAATTTCTAATAGTAATCTAAAAACCGGGGATAAAATTATGTTTGATCCAAATTATAAGTTTACTGTAGTTGATCGTTTTTTAAAGTATGTTAAAATCGACACCCAGTCTGATGAAGAATCAACAACATTTCCAAGTGACCCAAAACAGCTTGAACTCTCTAAAATACTCGTTGAAGAATTGAAAGAAATTGGAATGTCAGATGTTGTAATGGACGAAAACGGCTATGTTATGGCTACGCTTCCATCAAATACAGAAAAAGATGTTCCTGTAATCGGGTTTATTGCTCACGTTGATACATCACCTGCTGTTTCAGGTAAAGATGTAAAACCGATAATCCACAAAAACTATCAGGGTGGCGATATTGCTCTTCCGAACGGCGGCTTCGTCATCAAGGCAGATGAAAACCCTGAAATGAAAGATATGATTGGTTACGATATCATCACAACTGATGGCACAACACTACTTGGAGCTGATGATAAAGCCGGTATCGCTGAAATTATGGATGGAATGGAATATCTCATCAAACATCCTGAAATCAAACATGGAACCCTGAAAGTATGTTTTACACCCGACGAAGAAGTTGGTCGCGGTACAGAAAAATTTGACGTTGAGAAATTTGGCGCGAAATACGCTTATACTCTTGATGGTGGAACAGTTGGCGAACTCGAAACAGAAACCTTCAGCGCTGATGGTGCGGTTGTTAAATTTACCGGAATCAACGTTCACCCCGGTTATGCGAAAGATAAAATGGTAAACTCAATCAAAGTCGCGTCAAAATTTATTGACCTGCTTCCAAAAGACACATTTTCTCCTGAAACCACATCAGGACGTGAAGGTTTCGTACACTGTGTAAGTATGCAGGGAAATGAAGAATCAACCACCTGCAAATTTATTGTGAGAGATTTCGACGACAAAAAACTCGCGGAATACGAAGAACGACTCGAAGGTTATGCGAAAGAAGCAGTTGCAGCATTCCCCGGCGCAAAATATGAATTACAGGTAATTGAGCAGTACAGAAATATGTACAATGTTCTGAAACATCATCCTGAAATTGAAGCACACGCGGTAGAAGCGCTCAAACGCCTCGATATTAAACCTATCCAGCACCCGATCAGAGGTGGTACAGATGGCGCGAGACTAAGCTTCATGGGGCTTCCTACTCCTAACATATTCGCAGGCGGTCATAACTTCCACGCCAACACTGAATATGTCGCTATTCAGGATATGCAGCTTGCAACAAAGGTTGTAGTTGAACTAGCGCAGGTCTGGGAAGAAAAAGCCTAAACTCCTTTTAACCAGTTTATAAAGCCGGAAGCATGTTGTTTCCGGCTTTTTTAATTTTTAAGTAAATCCCGTGATAACCTCAATATTCTGCGTTAAACAATAATTATTCAATTCTGAATTATTTATTAAAATTATTCAACCGCATACCAGCATCGATAACCCGGTCAATACCTAAAATATATTGACTTAACGTAAGCGAGTCGATACCTGACACAAATAATCCGAGGGCAGCCCCAACTGTAATACTTAAAAATTATATACTGTAGTATTGGAAGGTGTAATTCATAAAACTTCCATTGTAGACATCATAATTCCCTTCAAAAGAAACATTCTGAACATTTTGCCATAATTCAATACACCTTTGACCAATTTTATCGACTATTTTACAGTATTATCTCACTGGTAGTTTGTTGAGCAAATTTTCTAATGATAATCTCATTTTATTACAACCTTACCAATTTTCACTCTTTCAGTCCATGTAAATGGAAATTTTTCATAAGTTGCTATCTTCATATTCTTCTGTTCGATATCTAAAATGACATACCCCGAGGGTACATTAAAATCCCTTGTATAATAATCCTTAAAACGTTTATGCTCATGGACATAACGTTTTAAATCCAATTTAATCCATTTAATATCTTCAAAATAAATCTGTGGTGAGGGAACCAGCTTTTTTTCAACTGCTTGCGTATTTCCTAAAACCGCAAATAATAGCAATGCTGTTAAAACGCCTATTACTAAACTCTTCAAATCAATATTTAATTTTTTCACATGTCCTCCTTTGAGATTATTTAATTAGTAATATAGTCATCTGACAATTATTTAAATATTAAATATTTGATTAAAATTTAATTTGATTGCAAGATGAAAATATTTAAAATAAATTTTTGTTACATCTTCGCTTTTAGTCCGACTCTATATATAAACCGGTAATCTTCCACCTTAATCAGGAGTTAAAAATGGGTAAGAAATCAAATGCATTGTCAGTTAAAAGTTCATCCGCCATGGTGAAGGCATACGCGGAGTTAAGCAGTGTTTTGGAAGAAGTTGCGCCAATTGGTCACGAAACGCATGAGACTGATATCCCGCAAACTAACAATTCCTTGAGTATCGACAAATCAGGTAAAAAATTGGCAGTAATTGGTAACGATGGTGAAGTTAATGTTTATGATATCTCGAAAAACAATTTCCAATTTATAACAAAATATTTTGTTAAAGATTTAAAACATGTCTCCTCAGAAGAAAAAGACAAATTCCTTTTTGCCACAGGGAGCGGCAATCTTTATGAGCTTGATTTAACAGAAAATGAAGTATTCGATAAAGGTCGGTTCGAGATTCAATCCAGCAAAAAATTTGATTTTGTAAGATTCCCGGGTTCACCAAATAGCCTGTTATATTACAGCGAAGAGCACTTATTACTTCTTGAAAAAGGTGAAATTAAAGACAAAATTGAAACAGGTGCTGATCTGTCTGAGATTAAGGATATTCAGACAGAAAATAATCTTGTACTTATTCAGCTAAAAGATAGATTGCTGGCTGTTGATTTGTTGACTAAAAAGAGAATATTCGAATTAGAAGTTGAGGGTCTTGTAAATTTCACACTTGCTGATAATCTGCTGTTTGTAAAAAGTAAAAAGGAAATAGTCCGATTTGAAATTTCCGGAGATAGTTTTAAGGAAATTCGCAGATATAATGAATCAGAGCTGATGGATAGTATAATCCCTGAGTTGGCAAGGGTTGAGGGACAGGAGGATTTCCTTAATCCTGATATCTATAATGGTCTGGCAAGTCAGGCAGAAACATTACTGACAAACTCCAGGATAAGTTTTGTTAATGGTAAAACAATGCTGGTATATAATTCGAGGGGTAGTTCGTCGGTTTACAATTTTTTCATTGGATCCCTGGAAGATAGAAAATTTAACGCTATTCGCTACAAGCAAAAAGAAAAAACAGAAGCAGGAGTACTCAGAATAGTCGCGACGATAATACCTTTCGATCAATTACCCAAGACAGTATCGAATTCCAGATATATATTTTCAAATCTCGATGGCATAATTGCTGCAATAGATACATCAAAGTTTGAAGTTAAATTCAGTCTGGTTCCACCGACACCTATTAATATGGGTTTCTCAACTTCACAAGAGAATGTTCTTTATTACAAACATTCATTAAACAACGAATCATATTTAACAACTCTGGATACCGAAGAGAGTTTGACGTCATTAATAAAAATACCTTCAACATCAGGGAACGTATTTGAGATAAGTCCGGATAAAAAATATTTGCTTGTAGAAAGTAATCAGATGATCATCACGGGAGAGTTAAATCACAAATTATTCCTGATCGCATTACCCGGTGGTGAAAATATAAGGAGTTACAGATACGATGACTGGATTTATAGTGCGGCTTTTGTTGAGGATAATTTTTTCTATATCGGAATGGATTTTTCAGCCGTTGGGTTACATGATGCAGGTAAGCTCTATTGGAATAATTTACTTAAGAATCATAAATCCTCTTATTTGGATAAAAAAATCAGAAAAATTGCGGCTGTAATAAATGGTTCCGCTCTTATTCTCATGGATAATGATGAGTTGGCTTTTATCCACCGTACTAAATACAGATTAAGTGATTCGCACATCGGAAAAGGTAAAATTCTTGCATGGAACTATAAAACTTCCAAAGTATTGATCCAAACGGGAAATGATCTTTTCGTTTATACGCTTACCGCTGATTCACTCAGCAAAAAAAGATTGCAGGAAAATCCTTTTTCAAAAGTATTTTTGCTCTCAAATAATGGCGAGATTGTTGGGTTAATAGATAATAAAACTGTTATCTATAATCCTGAAATAGGAAATGAAATTGAAATTGACGCTAATCCAAAAGATGCGCACATTGTATTTGATGGTAATGTGCTTGCATTGGTTTTTGAGAACAAAACAGTTTTTTATTCATTCAAAACAGGTGAAGAGCTGGCAACAGTTCAGATCATTTCAGATGATAAAAATTCATCATTTTTATGGACAACACCTCCTGATCTGATTGCTAAACAGGGATGGTTTTATACTAATAATCCCAATTTAATAAAGCTATTTCAGGTTGATGGTAATGGCAATAAAATTGAGATTTTGCCTGAAAGCGAAGCAGCTCGCTCATATTTTGATTTTTTCAACAGCAAGGAAATGATCCTGGCAAAGCTCCGATCATACAATGAATATAAAAACAATCTTATGATGATGGAGACCGAGAAGCAAAATATCCTGATTGATAATCAATCACAAAAAAAATTATTGAAGTAAAATTCGAATGGAGGATATTAAAATGAACTTGACTAATCACTCTACACTGGGTAATGATATTAAATCCTTGTTTGAGCTTTACAACAAAGCTGACAAGACAAAATATCCGGAAGAACAAGTAAAAAGGTACCCGAATATTTCCACGAAACAATTTAATCTGGAACATTCGAATTCGCTCAGGATTTTCACGGATGATAATCCAAATGGATTCCCGATCTTAACGGAGATAAATCCCCAAAACTTCTTCGCATATAACGAAGATCATCAATTCTTCAGCTGGCAGGATATTTTTCGAATCGGTGAGTTCTTTCAACTCGATGCCCCGATGATAATCTTTCTTATTCTCAAACTGGAGTATGAAAAGTATATTCACAAATTGACCCTGGAGGGCGAAAATTCATTTTCAAATCAACTTGCCGAATCAGCCAATACAAAATCGGCAGAGCTTAAAGAAATATTAACGTCCGGACAGTTTTTAAACAAACTTATTGAGCAACTATCCAATCATGGTTTCATTGGGACTGCTGAATATTTCAAAGAGATTGTGTCAAACATTTGTCTGGAAATATTTGAAAGCCGGGTAATTCACTTTTCGGTTAAATCGGAAGAATATAAAAAATATAGTGATTCGTTCAGCAAACACTTTCAGGAAGTCGATGAAGGAACCGAAAGTGAAAAATCGGAATTCTGGATAAACCGCCTGAAATGGATTGAAAAACAGAACATTCTTGTTGAAATACATCAAAAAATTGAAGATCAGGAAATAGTCAACAGAAAAATTGAAAGTACTTGGTATGCGATTTTTGGAGACGAAGAATCTGAAATACTTTCACTTGTCCTCAAAAGAGACCTGCTTGCAACACAAATTGAGTTGAAAGAAAAGAATCCGGAATGGAGCCTCGAAGATGTTATAGAAAAATCAAACGAAATGCAGGAAAGTTCCAGGCTTGAATATGAGGACTCAATTTCAGAAATAAAAAACTCTATAAACTATAAACCGGAAAAAGATATTCAGAATTATCCCGGTCTCCAATCAAGAGTGAGTAAATCAGATAACAAATTAAAAGAGCTTATCAAAGAGATTTGTTTTTTAACCCATCCTGATAAACTTGAAGAAGACCCGGTTTATCAAAAGTTAACAGCTGAACAAAAAGATGCTTTGAAGACACTCTTGAATGAAACTCTGGAGTATAACTCCAAATTAAAAAACCAAACCGATATGTTTATCGCACCGAGATCAGAAAGAGACCTTTCCAAAATTTTGGAAAAGGTTAAATCAATTTTAAGTAATGCCGGGTTGGCAACTGATATCAAATACGAAATACCTGAAATGCCAATGAAATTTAAAATAGTATGGTTGAAAGACGAATTAAGCACTCTCGATAGAATGATTTTAACTTCAAAAGCCAAATTAAGAAATCTGCAGAATTTTGAAGATATAAGGCGAAAGAAAGTGATATTAAATAATGAATCTCTTTGGGATGAAGTAAAAATGAAACTTAAAGGGAAAATTGAAGCACTACTCAATGAAATCAAAAAACTCGATAGTAAATTAACTGAATTGTTTGAAGATGAAGAGAATGAGGCTTGCGATGAAGTTCAAGTTGTTAAATAATATTACTCTTTTAACTGACAAGCACTTGAAAGGAATCATTTTTAGTTTCCTTTCAATAATTATTTTGGTGAATTTTGTTGTATACCGGGATATCTACATAATTGGAAATTCGGAGTGGTATAAGGAGACAATGTCACTGCCGGTAATACAGTTCCTGAAAAATCTGTTTATTGCCTTAATGATCTTCTTAGCAGGTTGGTTTGGTGAAAAATACTTAAAACGGGGTGCCATATTATTTGGCATCCTTGCTTTGATTTTTCTTGCAATCACCGTTATTACTTCAAAATTTGCACCTATGGCATGGAGATATTATTTCATTTCAAATACAAATTGGGCAATTATCTTCTTTATCCCGTTTTTCTCTAAATTGAATAGCAGTGAAGAAGAGGGCAATAAAAAGTATCTTATTAGTTTGATCTTGCTCCTGAGTTTCTTAATAGCGGCACTGTTTTCAAGATTTGCGACATTCTTTTTATTCAGCGTAATGGTTTTATTCATTTCCTTTAAAAGCGGCCCATTGAAAAAAATATCCATGTACCAGATTGGTTTAATACTTTTTGTGTTCATGATAATTATGTTTTTTGGTTATCAGAGGATATTTGTTCACGGATTTGATTACGGCTACCTAAAATATACAGTCTTGTCGCACACCTTCAAAGCAGGATTGTGGGGAGCTGTGGATGGGGTGGAACTACCTTCATTTAATGAAAAGGCTTCCGGATATTACCTGACTCCTTACATCAAAAACGATCTAATATTACCTCTCATAGCCAAAAACTTCGGACTGGTTTTTATTTTTACAATTCCTGTATTTATTGCAATAGTATTACTAAGTATTAACAGAAAACTATCTACCCAATTGGCAAGGATGTACCTGCTTTTTGTCTCAACTCTATTTTTTCTGGTAGTGTTGAAATACCTCTTTATTAATTCACCACTACCTCACTACAGGATTCCATTTATTGGTTGGAACCCCGATTTCGCGCATTTTTTCGCGATGGGAGTTATTTTTAAAGACCGGTTCGCTAAAAACGACTCAGGCGATTTATAATGCTTGCTGAGAATATTGGAGGAAGAAGAGTTCTCTATTTTTATTTATTATTTTATTTGTCTTAAAACTGTAGATAATAATACCTTCTTTCTCCTTTATTCTCGGTATATCGACTATCTCGAAATGTTCAAAAATGGAGTTTTTGTTTTTATAGAAAACAATATCCCACTTCGTCAGATCCGGGCACTCGGATAAGCTATTATATTTACATTCAACAACCTCAAGATCAGAATAATAATGGCTTACTTTCCCAATGCTCGTAAGAAAATAGTCTCTTAATACCGACAGAAGATCAGCAATAATAACATTCTGGTCCTCCAGTCCGATAGCCAATCTGAACCAATGCCCCGGAATCGCCGTATGAATATCAGGTTCAAGCTCATATTGATTAGAATATCCTTCGGCGGGAACTCTTAATAAGGTGTGAGCCTCGCCGTAAGAAGTTGCCGCAATTATTGTTTTGAATGGAAACCGATGGATTTCATTAGCGATATTTTCATTAACCGGTAAATGAAAATATATAATGCCGCTACCTCCCTTAAACTGTTGCTTCCCTGTTTCGTATGATGGATGACTTTCTATTCCCACATAAAGTACGCGTGTTACGCATTTCAGTTTTTCAAGAAATTCAGCTATTATTCGAGCGGTATTGTTTATACGCTCCATTCGGAGTGGGAAGGTTTCCAACGACTTAATGACGGATACACAATTCTCCGGCGTGGGCACACCTCCATGCAGAGAACGCCACGATTTCAGCCTTTTTCTTACAATCCCGGATTTAGCGCTTGTCTCCATTTTAATAATAGCTGCACCCATGATCAGATCACCACGACCATTTAAATATTTTGTGATCGATTCGATTACTACATCTGCGCCATAATCAAGTGGTTTGAAGTTGTAAGGGGTAATAAAAGTATTATCCACAACTATCAAACAGTCCGGAAATTTAGATTTTACCAGGTTTATAAGTTTCTTTAAGTCAGGAACCTGCCCGGAGGGATTACTGGCACTTTCGCAAAATAACATCGATACATTATCCGCTTTTTCTATCGTATTTTTGACATAATCCAGCTTCCTCAAATCGAGTTTCTTAATCTCACAATCTGTGATACGACTAAACTGACAGATACAGGCTTGTGTTTCTCCATAAGTTTCACTCTGAAGGAAAATCGTACTCCTTTTGGGGCAAAAACTGAACAATACCGCTGAAATCGCTGCCATACCACTTGCAAATACCACAGCCTTTTTTCCGTTGTGGATTTCAACTAACTTTTCCTCCAATGCCTCATAGTTTGGATTGTTTCCACGAGAATAATAATATTTCGTCTCTTTTTTCCCTTCACCGGAATACCAGTGATAATTTGCTGTTTTTGCTACAAATGGAGATATTCCGTCATATATAGAAAGATTTGTTTTGCTCTTTCGATTATTATCGTCCTTCGATTTCATTTTTATCCCCCTTCTTCAGTTCGGTTAATTCGATATTCAATTTATAACACCAATCGGGAAATCCTGACCATAACCATATCCGGTAGGCATCTGCTGAAAGCTTTTATACTGTTCGGAATATTTCGGCATTATTTCCTCCACACAACGTTTTAATGATGAGACCGTAATCTTTCCTTTAATAAAATCACAATTACCCTTTATAGCTTCCAGAATAGAATATGTATATAATCCATGACCGAGTTTAGGTTCTTCGAGTGAACTTTGAGACGCTAAACTGGATGATAGAAAATACCTGCCGCTTGCTCTTGCTAATTGAGCAATCGCGCTTTCATGGGCGGGACCTTTAAGATTAAATTCCTGAAAAACTCCTTCACTTTGGCAAGCATCAAATATAAACAACTGCTTCCGCGCCTGAATATCTCTTGAATAGTTTAATAGACTATTGCCTGAAACGGCAATGTTTTCAAGCTGTTCACCATTAGCAACCATTTTCATTACATCAACCGGAATAAAATAAAACCGCGAAGGTACATTTTTCTCAGGAAGGCTCATTATTCCATGACCGGAATAATAGAACACGAAAACATCTTCTGCTTTTGATTCTTTTTTTATTTGTTCCAATGCACTGATAATATTGCTTTTATCAGCTTTTTCGTCATAAATCTTTTTTACAATTATTTTGTTAAATAATGTTTTTGCGGCAGAACCAAGCACTTTTGTGAATTCCTCTGCGTCATCAACCGCGTAATTAAGTTGGTAGTTGCGGTTTTTATATTTTTCTATACCGATTGCCAGAATATATAAATTTGGCTGTTGTTTTTTCTTTTCTTTATAATAGACTGTAACCTCGGCTGGTAAGGAGGCTGTACGTTGTTCGTTAAAAGCTATGATACGGATTACATTTTCTCCATCAACCAAACCTATATCAAATGACTTGGTCACAATATTTTTTCTTAATCTTGCGCCTATCCCTTTATCTGTTCCACTTATTAGACTTCCGTTATGGTAAAGCCTTACGTCATCGATTCCACCGCCATTATCAATAATTTCAGTTTTAATTTTCACAGTGCGATCCCCGGATTCATAATTATGGACGGGACTTACTATTTTTACAGTTGGGGGTTGTTTCAAGCCGGCAAGTATCGTTTCATCAGAATATTTGGAAATATCCTCTCCGTTTATCTTTGCCTGCACTATATCAGGGCGATAATATTTTTCAAATACCTGGTCAATCAGCTTTACACTAAAACCATCTCTAATGTAAACAACATCGCGTGCAAGTTTTTCTGACCCCGAAAAATAACCTTCAGGAAGCCAAATGATTTGTTCTCCATCCGTGTTAAAATAAACAGTATAAACTAATTCACTCTTTTCGATATCCCAACACTGAATTGAACCGTCATAATGCGAAACAAACAATCTCTTAATATCCGTGGAAATTGTTAAGTCAGCCGGAAAACCACCAGTCTTTATTTTTATAATTTTTTCATTGCTTTCAAGATCCAATACAATAACATCACCATCATAATTCGCCGCCAATAAGTAGCTATCATTGCTGCCAAGCGCTAGAACCGAAACATCTCGTTTTCCGAATGAGTATTGATTTATCAATGTTTCAGAAACTAAAGCCCACTTTTTTATCGTATTCCCGGTTTGTCCTCCCGCAGTAAAAGCAAATGAACAGTCCTCAGTAAATACCACTCTGGGTAATAAACTGAACTTAGAAGGGTCAGGATTTTCAAATTTAAATTTCCTAACATTCATTTCCGGATTTTCACTTTTCAGATCCCAATTTCTAATATAGGATGCCCAGGATCCTGAGTAAGCTCGATTAGAATTCTTACTAAAACCAACTTCCGCTACAGTAGCATAAAGTGAATCAAATGAGTATTTACATTGCCGAAATTTTGAGCTTGCATTAAGATCCCATATTTTAATTGATTTATCAGCAGAACCTGAGATCAATAAGTTATTATCATCAGAAAACTTTACAGCAGAAACCCCTCTTTTATGACCTCTGAAATAATTTTTTAACTCGCTTGTTGTTATATCCCAAATTTTAACTATTTTATCTGCTCCTGCTGTAGCAGCCAAAGTACCATCTTTTGAAATATCAATATCATTTATGCGAATTCCATGAGCTTCTTTTCTCCAAATCAATCGGGTTTTCTTTAAATCCCAAAGCATTAAACAATTTTGCTTATCTAAAAGTAACTGGTTCGTTTTGCTAACAAATCTTATTGTACTGAATCCTCCGGTACTGGTTTTCTTGTAAACCTTTCTAAAATTGTTCGCATTCCAGACAGCCAGCTCTTTATTATTATTTGAAGCAGCCAGATATTTTCCATTTTGTGACAAAGCTATATGCATTATCCGATCACTACTAAATTCAACAGAATCAATGATACTTGCAGATTCGAGATCAATTTTTCGTAAAAACCCATCAGTGGCCGCACAATAAAATTCTGAATTTTCTATGTTGTATGTTACATCGACAAAATGATAATTTAATTTTGATAGATTGTTTTGAATAATCTTTTTTTCACTAGCATCAATTATTTCAAAATAGGAATCATCTTTTGAAGATCCCGAAGATGCATAAATCCGGTTCGTAATTGGGTCATATTCTAAAGCATTAATACTGTTCAACCTGGTATCAATCGATGATATTTCTTCTCCTGTGATTAAGTTATAGAAATAATATTTTTTATTCCCTGCTCCAACAACTAAACCTCTTTCATGAAATAATAATGCTTTATGAAAAAAATCGCCCTTGGCCTCAAAAGATTGAATAAATTTGAACGATTTAATATCCCATAGATCAATTTTTGCTCCGAATGAATGAACAACTAAAAAATACTTCCCACCCGGGTCAACAATTATTTCTTTAATGCTCTTTTGTGCCTTAGACCTTTTTACCGCACCCCTGCCTATATCCCAAAGAATTATCTGCTCATCTTTGTCGATTGCTAAAAATCTATGACTATCTGGTAACCACGCAATTGAAACTACTTCTTTTTCATGTTCCTTAAAATGTTTTATAGGTTTACCTGTTAAAACATCTAATAATTTAATTCCCCAAATATTGCAATAAAGCAAGTATTTACTATCTGGAGAAAAAGCTAAAGAATTGAGATTATCTTCAATTCCATTATCTACTTTAATTTCCACTTGGGCATATAAAAACCCGACCCAAAGCAAAAGTATCAACAATGTTTTCATCTTACTCTCCTCCCTATAACCTTTTTCTTGGCAGCGTATTAATCTCAAGCAGATAGGTTTGCCAATCAGCTTTTAACTTGCGTGCGCCTATTCCTTTAATATTGCCACTTATCTTTTTCATTTCTGAAGTAGAGAGATTATTAACTTTCAGTTGTTCGGTGATCTTTTCAAAAATTTTAGTATCGGATAAAATTAGGAAGAGTAATTGTGTTTTTCCTCCCGGCGGTTTAGCAAATACCTCAAGGCTGTCATCAGGATACTCGGAGTTCCTGTCAGGGAACTTCCTTAAACCGGCTTGAATGAAATATTCTTCATCCTCAATCGGTACAAATTTTTGCCATAAATTGGTATCCATTTCCCGTTCGAAAATATAGAGGTATCCTCTACGGTTACTGTTTATCACGAAAGCTATTTCATCGCCATCTTCATCATTTGAAAAATAGTAAGTCTTTCTGCTCTCATAGGTATCAACGGTAAATCTGTATTTAGAGTCGGGATTAAGATAGTCAGCCGCGATAACATCATCAGCCGTATAATGAACACTTTGGAACAAACTGGAATTAGCAAGCAAATAATTATACTCACAGCTTGGATTTTGATTATATCCACCACCGTGATTAAGGATAGCATTCTCCGCAAAAGATGTCAAATAAGATTCGCCAACTTTAATTTTTGTTTTTCCGGTAAAACTGTTGCAGAATGAATATGTTAAAATTCCGTTGTATTTGTTATCAAACATCAGCGGGTATGCTCTCTGATCAGGTTGAGCGGCATAAAAATAGATCGTGTAACCAGATTCATTTCTAATAGGGGTTGAATCAAATAACTCATCATTTATTATATCCCTCGAGCCATCAATAAGATTATTTTTAACTTCGGGATTTAGCAAAAATCTGGAGTATTTCCCTTTTTCATTTATACCGCGCGATAATGTTCCGCTATGGCAACAATCGAACAAGATGACAGTTCTTCTGGAAGAAAGTTTTTCAAATATCGGTTCCAGCTCATCATCCGAAATTATATTTCTAAATTCTCCATCTTTAATCTCTGTATCGTAAGGGGCGATTGCCTCATCCTGTCCATCCGACTCATCCCCATTCCTGTCAATCATCTGTGTACCATGACCGCTGAAACCAATAAAGCACATTTCTCCGGGGTATGTATCCTCAACAAGCTTGTTCAGTTCATTCAATATATTCTCTCTGGTAGCCTGATCATTTATAAGCGTGATAAATGTTTCCTCGGTAAAACCAAATTCCGCGATAAGATGATCTTTGAGTAAATTCACATCGTTCGTGCAGCCAACAATATCATTAACAAATTGATAATCGTCTATTCCAATGAGTAACACACGGTTTTTGGGGAATATCACTAATGTTAAAACAAACAGACTGAGCATTAAATATCTGAATCTCATAAATACCTCTCTAAAAAATCTACTTTATATTGAAGTGAGTTTTGATATCATTTATTATTGAATCTTGTTTGGCAAAGATGTTTAACTTGATTTTTTCTGAAGAATCCTTTGATCTCAAGTAAAAATAGACATAAACCAGTTCGTCACTAATCGATTGCCTTTGGGTGAATGAATGACCGGATCCAAACCTTATACCACCTCTGTTTTTCTTACAATTGTTTCGATAAACTATTCCTTCTTGCCCATATTTAACCTTTTTTGAATCAAGATTATTTATGTAATCAATTTTCTTGAAATATCCATCTTTATCCGGTATTACCTGAAATCCATTTAAGGTCTTGTCATTCTCATGTTTTGTTGTTCCCACATTTTCAATCAATTTTGATACCGCGGAACTGAGCTTATAGTAGTCGTGAGAATTTTCACTATGTTTGCCATTTTTATTAACAATATTGAACACAAATTCTTCGGGACAACCACCATAATTTAAATCCGCGTCAACCTTCCCCATCAGTACTACTTTTATCCTTCCGTCAGGTGGGTTTTCGGATGCCTCATATGTAAACGCGGCAGAGATTAAGATTATTAAAAGAAGTAATAATGTTTTCATTTTTTTTCTCCACTCAATTCATTTGATGATTCAATTCTCAATTCTATGCGCTACCGGGTCTTTGGTGATATCCCCGGTAGCCGCCTGTTAATACTTAATTGAATAAACCACACCTATTTTACATGTCTGATTAAAAATGTTTTAGCGAATGATCCCGCATTTGTGTTGCTCGAAGTACTGAAAATCACAGATTGCTGATCTGACTGGGTCACAGCGATTATATCACGGGATATTTTCTGATCTGCCTTCAACGCTTTTGAATTGAGGCTGGCAAGTATTTCATCCACCTGTCCATTTATTACTTCCACACCGGGTGTAGAACCTGATGAAGGTACTGTCTCCGGTTTGTAACTGCTTGTGACATTGCTTGTTGGGACATAAGAGTTAAGATCACCTTCCAAATGGGGAAGTCGTGTCTTGCTCACAATGATAGTTAATGCTTCTATCCCTGTCGGTGCAACTACTTTAAATTTGGCAATCCTTTGGGAAACGTTGGCGTTTAATTTTTTTATTTCTTTTTTTGATACAGGAAATATCCTTGTGGCTTTCTTTTTACCGGGTCCCTGATTATAGACATATACATATCCCGGCTTTGAAATATTGCACCACAAAACTATTTCTTCATTATCCCTCAGTCTCAGATTTTTATTAATATTTACCGCTTTCCATTTTCCTTTTTTATCTTTTCTATCAATCCAGAACTGAGCCGCCAACGGCTTTTTGGATTGTTGCTGAATTACAGGACTACCTTCAGTTGGAACTAAATCCCGAGAGAATACTTCTGCGTTCATATCTGCTTTATTAGTATCGGCATCAGATATCTTCAAAAATCTCATTTGCAGATCTTTAAGCTCTTCTGACAGTTCAGCTTTTGATCCAGATTTCTCTTGCGCATAGAGATTAACTGAAAGCAAAAGTACGGCTATGATTAATAAAATCTTTTTCATTGTATACCCCGTCTATTTATTCTGATTTAATATTTCAAGGATTGATTGAATTTTCTGATTATCAGTTTTTAATTTGCCGTCCGTTTCATGATTAATAAGAATTGGAAACGCCAGAACCTGATCAAGTTTTGTAACCGAATAAATGGTTCTTCTTTTAATTTTACCAAAATCTGATTTTATATTGGCTATTTCAGCCATCTTCATTGTTTTTAATAAATATTCAGTAAGATCGGCTTTGAGCAGCCCTGTTTTTAATTTCTTCTCCAACTCTTTGTTTTTTTCATTTGAATAAATCAGGTATAGTATTTCCACACCCTCTTTGCCTTCAAAAGTCCAGTTTGTGGAATCTGGGATTTTGGATACAATCCCCTGATGAATCATATTTTTGTCACCCGGATTTTGAGGATATACCAAACTCAACTTACCCGAAGTACCTTCATTGATTACATACAGGTAACCATCATTATTTGGTGTTACTTCGAGACAAATGTTTTCATTAGTAAAGGCTTTATCGAAATCTGAGAAATAATAATCTTCCTCGAATTTTTCCAGTAGTTCTACCTGTAACCCTATATATTTTGTAGCAAAGAACCCGGATGAATTACCGGCATAATATTTCGCGAGAGTCTCCTTGTAGGATTTCTGCGCTGTTACCGTGGAAAAGGCAATCAGCACGATAAGAATCAGAACATTCGTTATTCCGGACAATTTTTTCATTCTCTCACCCCAAAATTGTTTTCAGGTATCATTTTTAATTGTAAGTTCGCTATACCTTCTGTGTTGTAGTTTATTCTGTAATATCCTTTAATTGGCCTGTAACCTTCCGCGACCACTTTTACCGCGTAAACACCCTCATCAATTGCTGTCTCTTCCGTAATTATTTTTCCGTCAGAATCTGACTTAGCGAGAACAAGATAATCTTCTGCGGAAGTCTCACCACTAAACTTCTTGTTTTTAAGAAGACCGAAATTAGCTCCAACAACCGGGAATCCCCTGTAATCTTTCACCTCTATCTGCAGGACAAGTGTGTTTACAAAATCGTTTGGTTCAAGAACTATCTTTACATTATGAGTGGTGTTATCCACAATATCTATTTTTTCGTAAAATTCCTTATACCCCTCTTTAACTATTTTAAGGAAATATTCACCTTTTTCAATTTTGAGTGGGAGGGTAAATTGACCAAGGTTACTAGTATAAGTATAACCCAGTAAATCGTTCTGTGAAGTGGTTTCACTTTTAGATTTCACAATACTTACCAAAACTTTATCGAGTGTAACCTTTGTATTTCTATCTTCTATGTTGCCCTTCAGAATAAAATCAACCAGATTTCTCACAGGCTGCTCACCAAAACTGGTAACTTTTTTTATGATTTCAGAAGAAATCGCTACTCCAATGTTTTGGTGAAGAAAATGCCCCAAATATTGATTATTAGAGTTATTTAAAATTGGTTGATTGACATTTTTATACCCGACAATAATTCCAAACAGATTTCCGGAAGTATCAAATAATCCACCTCCTGAACTACCTTCTTCCGGCTTAAGCGAAAATTCGAATTGCTGTAAATTTTTATTGAAATTCAAAACATCCGCAAATTCTCTTTTTTGCAAGCCATGAAACGATTTTGGATAAGAATAAAGTATGACATTAATCGGGCCGTTAAAGTCAGTTCCTGTACTCAATTTGGCGTACTTGAATTTCCGCTCTATTTTACTTAGCGGTGAGAGAATTGCCATATCCAAAGATTCATTTTCATAGGTTACTACCAGATCATAAAATCTTTGCGAACCTAGCATAGGGTTATCCCTGCTGATCGGAGATAAAAATCCGATTGAGGAGTGCAGATTATCATCATCGTCGTAAATAAGATGTCTGGCTGTTACAATATCGCCGTCTTCGGAAATTAGTATCCCTGACCCCTCTTCCAGAGTAATCAGGTGTCCGTCATCTTCCTCCAATCCGCAAACCATTCTTACAACGGACTCATTATATAACCCGTTTAACTGATCACGTCCAATGCCGCAAGTTGTTACACTCACAACGCTCAAAAGCAGTATTAAAATGAGCATATTTAATTTAGCTTTCATGTTGCCTCCACAATTATTTTTTTGCCATTTTGATAATTAAACTCGCGTATTCAGATTCATTACCTTTTTTAATTTCCACTATCTGAACAATTTTATTGAAACCTTCTTTCGTTGCTACAATTTTATAACGCCCTTCATTTAAGCGTCCACTCATTTTGAATGCACACTTTGGATTTGTTCTGGTAAGCAGCACATAATCGTCAGCTACAGAATTTGTGCTGTACTCTTTACATGGTTTAATAATTCCCACATTCGCGCCTTTTACTGGAATATTATCAACTGACTTGATAACTCCTATCAGTGTTACATCTGTTACGATAAAGGGTTGGAAATCATTAATACATTGTTCCGATACATATATCGATGGTCGCTGTCTTGTCCTACATTTTTTAGAACCTTCATAAACCGCATCGTACACTTTCTTGAAAAAACTATCGAGGAAATCGCGTTTGTTAAAGACCTTCGTAAGAGAACTGGTAAAAAGCCCTCTCCTCTTTATTTCCCAAGATACTTCATTATCCTGGCAGGCACCTATAGTTACGAGTGAACCATATTTTTTCATTCCACGAGCAATAAAATCATCACCGCTATCCATATAATTTTCTGAAGTGTTGATATCCCGACTGAACTCTTGTGCTTCCTCTAATTCGATTGGCTCTACATATAGGTATCTTGGCAGAATTTCATTTTCCATATTAAGGTCTTTTTCAAAAGTACCACTATGGCAGCAATCAAATATTGCAAATACATCCATACCCGATTGTCTGATTTTGCTGAATATCCTTGATAATTCGTCATCGAGTATCAGATTATTAAATTTTCCTCCGGAACCAACATCTGTTGGGCAAATTGCGACATCCTTGTTATTCTTCTCATCTTTTACCAAACTTTTATCATCGGGATATTCTGTACCGTGACCACTGAAATAAAACAGAAATTTTGAGTTTTGCGGTAGGTTTACAGCTTTGTTTAATTCTCTCAGAATCGCGTCTCTCGTAGCCTGCCTTGAGAGTATCGTTTTTACATTCCAGCTTGAAGCATCGGAATCAAGAATGTTCTTAAATGATTTCGCATCGGCTTCACACCCACCAAGATCACCCGAGCCAATCCCGTTATAATTGATGTAATCATTAATTCCAATTATAAGAGCTTGATTATGCTGCCCCATAAGTGAGGAAAATAATAGTGTGCCTATCAAAAGTATCAATTTCATTTACAACTCCATTAAGTTAGTATCAACACGGAATCAATAAATTTTATTGTCTCATTATGTAAGTCTCCTCAATTTGATATTTGTAACAAACTTTTTGATTTTTTTATAAATTCAGATCATTATACCACTTTTATAAATATACAAATTAGTATTATTAAAGTGTTATTAATTAAATATTGTTATTTTCCAGTGTCTCGGAAATACTTTAGCGGAATTATGTTTGTTACAAAATTCTATTTTGCAAGACTAGCATATTGAAAGAGAAATGACGAAGAGAAAATATAGCGATGATGAATTAACGATCATGATTAGCTCTGATAATAAAGACACAAGGCTAATCGCATACGAAGCTTTTATCGATACAAACTATAAATATGCTATGAACTTTTTAAGGTCTAAAAATATTCAGACAGATGATGCCTGCGATATTGTTCAGGAAGCGATGCTGGCATTAAAAATCAGTATAGATAAAGATTCATTTAAACTGAATAATAAACTTTCCAACTATTTCTTCGGGATATTACATCATAAAATAAGTGATTTCTTCGCTTCAGGTAAAAATCATCTAAACCTCTATGATAATGAAACAGATACAGGATCTGACAAAAATATATTCTCCCCGCACAGCGCTGCGGACATTGAAGAATTTATGGAGTTGGTCAATGAGTTCAAGAATGACCACGTAAAATGTTTTTGGCTTATCAAGTTCAAGTTATATCATAATTATTCTCATGAAGCACTGGTTCAGCTTTTTGAAGAAAAATTTCAGAAAACAAAAACTTATGATGCAATAAAGCAATTATTATTTAGATGTAAGGCTGAACTGAGACGTTTTTTAGATAAGAACGGATTTGATTTATAGGACTAAAAATGGATAAAGATAAATTACATATACGATTTGAAGAACTCTCCGAGGGAGGAGAGGAAAACCAAAAAGAGCTTCAGGAGTTGGTAGATTCTGACCCGGAAATAAAAAGAGAGTATGAGAAATTTAAAAAATTGAATGAGCTCATATTTAAGTACCACAAATACGAAGATGAAAAAAAGCTGATTAGTGAAGCGTTTGAGAAGGTAAAAGAGAAAAACCGGTATAAACAAAATCAGCGTTACAGTTTTTATAAAGCAGCGGCTGTTATTATAATCCTCCTACTCCCAATAAACTACTACCTTTTCTTAATGCCTTCAGTAAATGAAAGCTTATTCCAGCAAAACTTTGAACCCCTCATAACCGAAACATTTGCCCGTGATCTAACAATCAGAAATGCCCAACTTGTTAGTGCCATAGAAAATTACAAGGCTGAAAATTACAAGATCGCCATTCCAATATTTGAAGATCATGTTTCTGAAAATCCTGCTGATGTGGAAATCCAGCTTTATCTCGGCATATGTTATCTCGGTATTGACAATATCGACAACGCAAAAAAAACTCTGATTACAATAGCAAACCAAAACAACGACTTTTCCTCAACTGCTAACTGGTATTTGGGTTTAACCTACCTCAAGAACGATGAACCGGATGTTGCAAAACGCATTTTTAATGACCTAATATTTGAAGACACAAAATTCTCTGAAAGGGCTAAAAATATTCTAGCTGATTTATAGCATAATTTCATCTGCATTTAAGAATTTTTGTTTCGCAATAAATTTCAGATTAAAATAAATAAAACAACCCGGCGAACCGGGTTGATAAATTTAAGAATTTATTTCAAGACAGTACCGTTTATAGTTAGTATCATATGAAACTACTTCACCATCAACATTTTCTTAGTTTCTCTATAACTCCCGGCGCTCAAATGGTAGAAATAAATTCCGCTGGAAAAGTTGTGCGCGTTGAGTTTATACTCATGATATCCTGCCATCATTTCTTCATTTATCAGTGTGGCTACTTTTTCTCCAAGGATGTTGTAAACTTCGAGTCTGACACGATTATCTTCCGGTAAACCGAACTTGATTGTGGTACTCGGATTGAACGGATTCGGATAATTTTGGTAAAGCACAAACTCTGTCGGAATTTCATAATTGGTAACCTCTACAGATTTTACCCCCGCCGGAATTGTGGTAGATTTCCCGTCTCGAAGATAAATCGTCTGTTCACCACCGGAAGTATTAAATGTCAGCCTGCTGTTGATACCCTGAGAGTTCACTTCAAGTGTTACATTACTTTGTATCAATATAGTATAACTCTCAGCTTCGGCCGCTATATGCCCCATACCGGTAAATCGTACGTCGGGTATTTCCGAAGGAGGTACAGGTGGAAGATCATACGCTTCTGCTACCGATTGATCACTTCCAAAATAAAGCGTCACAGGATTTATTGAAGGAGCTGAAAATGTGAGTCCTGGTAGATTATCATAGCCAGGCAATGTGTAAAGTTTACCAATTTTATCGCTTTGATACAATGTATCTTCACTATTTGTTTTCAACCAATAACCTTTGCCCGGAGATAGTATATCAACAACTTCATAACCGCCGTTGAAAGCATAGAAAGGAGAAGCGATGCTGTTATTCACCGCACTTATGTTTGAAACCTGAATCGGATTTTCAAAAAAGCCGATAAGATTCCATCCTGCCGTTACCTCGACAGTTTTATTTTCAACCTCAAACCCGGAAATACCTATCCATGTTTCAGCGGGATACTTAAGCCAGTAGCCGGCACCATTCTGCAGCGTATCCTCAACAAAGTATCCTGCGTCAAAACCAAATACACTCGAAGAAGCGCTCGGGAAAAGATTTGCCGGACTCCCGTTTTCCACTTCAAGTGGCACAGAGACAATATTCCACCCGGCATTTACAAGGAACTGGCTTTGCAACAACGGACGGACAATGGTAAAACTTTTTTCAGCTGCAAATTCACCACCGGAAAAAGCTGCGTCAACAGCTTGAACAGACCAGTAATATGTACCCGGTTCCAGACCAGTAATAGACGAGGTATTACTTTGTATAAGTCCCCGTTGAGCTATCCTGCGGTAACCATCAGTTAAATCAGACATGGGCGAAACGATATCAAAACTTCCCGGCTGGGTACCAACGACCAGATTATAGTTCAATCCGTTTTGTGGTGTTTCGTTATCTGTTGTTTTAGTCCATGTAAAAGTTACATTTTCAGTATTTACTGTTGTGATTAAATTCTCCGGTGAATTTGGTTTGGTATTTATCACCTCACTATTATTTTTATAGATTTTTGATATTACTACTCCATCATTGTCATAACCTGTTAACAAAATATCAAGGTCACTATCATTATCATAATCTCCCCAAGCTCCTGAACTCCATTTTACATCAATCAGGGATAGTCCTTCTAATTCCTCAAATGTATCACCTCCCTGGTTTTTATAGATTTTTGATATGCCTGAGTCGTCAGTAGTACCAGTTAAAAATATATCAAGATCACCATCGTTATCATAATCTCCCCAGGATACTGCCCCTCTATAAACACCAATTAAAGGCAACCCTTCTAATTCCTCAAATGTATCACCTCCCTGGTTTTTATAGATTTTTGAAATATACCCAGAGTTGGAATAACCTGTTAACAAAATATCAAGGTCGCCATCGTTGTCATAATCTCCCCAGGATACTGAACTGTTATCAACACCAACTAATGGCAATCCTTCTAATTCCTCAAATGTATCACTTCTCTGGTTTTTATAGATTTTTGAAATATACCCAGAGTTGGAATAACCTGTTAACGAAATATCAAGGTCACCATCATTATCATAGTCACCCCAGGATACTGAACTATTATAAACCCCAACTAGTGGCAACCCTTCTAATTCCTCAAATGTATCACCTCCCTGGTTTTTATAGATTTTTGAAATATCCCCAGAGTTGGAATAACCTGTTAACAAAATATCAAGGTCGCCATCGTTGTCATAATCTCCCCAAGCTACTGAACCCTGTGTGACTCCAACTAATGGTAAACCCTCTAATTCCTCAAATGTATCTGAACCCTGATTTTTATAAATTTTTGTTATATAATCTGAACCTGTTGTACCTATTAACAAAATATCAAGGTCGCCATCGTTGTCATAATCTCCCCAGGATACTGAACTGTTATAAACACCAATAAAAGTCAAACCTTCCAATTCTGAAAACAGTGGTTCAACTATCGCAAAGTAATTGTCACTGTAATCATATAAATTGCTATTATCTAAACTGGTTATTTTTATTCTATAAGTTGTCCCCGTGTTTATACCAGTTGGGATAGTCCAATTAAAAACTCCGGTACTCGAAGTCGAAGTTGTTATAATTGATGCAATTGTATTGCCATCATAAAGTTCAATTTTTACGTTTCCTACTATATTATCGTTCCAAATAATATCATAATTACTTCCACTTTGCCATTCCTCTCCTCCGTTTGGGGTAATAACTTTAACATATTCTGGTTCGGCAATGGTAAAGTTGTCATCACTTATATCAGATATGTTTCCATTTGAAGAATTTTTAATTTTAACTTTATAATCGGAACCCTCCGTAATGCCTGAGGGTATGCTCCAGCTATAAGTACCGTCATTTATTGTGGAGTTGGCTATTGACACATTAAAAATATCGCCTTTATAAAGTTCAATATCAACATACCCCCCCGCGTTGGAACTCCATTTAATCGTATTACCGGTACCTGGTATCCAGCTTTCTCCACCATTCGGTGAGGTTACATTAATGTAATCCTGCTCGGAAATAGTAAAATACACATCGCTCATATCGAAAATATTATCATCATAAGTACTGGTAATTTTGATACGATAATCTGTCCCGCCTGGAATCGAAGTAGGGATTGTCCAATTGTAAGACCCATCTGATAATGTCGAGGCAACAATAGTTGAGTAGATATCACTCCCTTTATATAGTTGAATCTTGACTCCATTACTGAAATTGTCTTCCCATGTAATCGAATGTGTCGTCCCTTTTTGCCATTCCTCTCCTCCGTTTGGAGTAATAACTGTAACATATTCTGGTTCGGCAATGGTAAAGTTGTCATCACTTATATCAGATATGTTTCCATTTGAAGAATTTTTAATTTTAACTTTGTAATCAGAACCCTCTGTTATCCCTGAGGGTATGCTCCAACTGAATGTTCCATCATTTATCGTAGAGTTCGCTATGGATACATCAAACATATCTCCCTTATAAAGTTCAATATCAACATACCCCCCCGCGTTAGAATTCCATTTGATTGTATTACTTGTACCGGGAAGCCAGTTTTCCCCACCATTCGGTGAGGTTACTGTTATATAATCTTGTTCGGAAATTGTAAAATACCCGTCGCTCATATCAAAAATATTATCATCATAACTACTGGTAATTTTGATACGATAATCAGTCCCGGTTTGAACTGAGGTTGGAATTGTCCAATTGTAAGAACCATCTGATGATGTCGAGGCAACAATAGTTGAGTAAGTACTACTTCCTTTATATAGTTCTATCTTGACCCCATTACTGAAATTGTCATCCCATGTGATCGTATGTGTCGTTCCTTTTTGCCAGTTCTCTCCTCCGTTTGGAGTAATAACTGTAACATATTCTGGAACAATTACTGAGATCCCGAATGAAGAAGTATTATTATTTTCATCACTTTCATCAACTTCATACTCCCCGTCAGCATAAAACAAAATAAAATAGTCTCCCGGAGGAGTACCAACCGGAATATCCACCCACTGGGTCTCCTCACTTGTCTCATTGGGGTCAAGGGAAGTAACATGATCATCTTCAAGAAAAATATCTTCATCGCTCAGAACTGTATCATCTGATAAATAGTAATATACTTTTGAACTTGAGGCGGCTCCGGAGCCCTGATTTTTAATAGTGCATTCAGTTCTCGTATTGTCTCCGGCAACTACGCTTGTCGGTGCTGTAAATACTGAACTCACAATCAGATCTGGTAAACCAGAAACATTACCGACCGTCACTATCTCGAATCTTTCGTTATTATCGGTATTTATTTCATTTACCACTTGCTCTACAACAACTTTATAAATGAAATTCCCTCCTGAAGGAAAAACGTAATTGTACTCTTCTTCAGAATCATCAGAAGCACCGGGTTCCAGACTGTTCGCCATATCGTCATCAATATAAGCTCCATCTATATAATATCTAATTCTATATTCTCCCGAACTTAAAGTCCCGATGTTTTTAATTCTGCAATGAAGTGTGGTCGATTCTCCAACTTCAGGATTAATGGGATCTGTCCAAATGTCCTCCACGATGAGATCTGGCGCCAATTGATCACCAGTAACGACGATACTGATTGGATTAGAATAGTTACCACCGGGAACTAAATTCCATCTTCCATTATTCTCATACTTCAGATGAATTTGATATGATCCGGGCTCCGAATTAATTGAGCTTTTATAAAACTGTACGGTTTTAACCTCTCCAACACCAACATAAACATTGTTTTCAATATCAATGTCAGCGATAAAAGAACCGTTGGAAGAATGGAGTGCCAATGCCAGATTTCCATTCCATGAAGTGGGACCGTCATTTTTTACCTGAACTGTAACATTTACAGGAGAACCCTGAATCAGGGGATTGGGGAATAATTGTATATTTGCAGCTAACTCTATCGTAGAATATGCCGGATGATTCGGAATAAATATTGCCGGATCCTCATACCAGTTTTCAACATTACTGGCGTTATTTAGCCCGGAAGTGCTACTGTATGACCAGAATGCCCCATAAGTTGGGTCAGGATGGTCACTCTCGCGAATTTCAAAATGTAAATGCGCACAGTCTGTTCCCACAGTACCAATTTCAGCAATTTTCTGCCCTTTTGTTACATTATCTCCAACAGAAACTGTCCTGTTAAATACATGTCCATATTGACTGTACCAGGTTTGACCCTGATAATTATGTTGAATAACGATACCACCCCAATCTGAAGTATTGGCAGAAACAACTTTTCCATTTGCAACTGAAAGAACATCCAGACATTTGTCACTATTACAACCGGTTCCACAACCACCTGCTACATTGGGTTGATTCCAATCCTGTGCCGGGTGATAAACATATCCACCCGGATAATAAGCATACTGTAAAAATGTGTATCCTCCGTTATTTGAAAAACTGCCAACAAGAGGCCAATCAAATCCTGATGTTGCTTCAGGAATTTCTTCAATGCTCATGCGCAGGAGTGTCTCATCTGATTGCTGAAATTTTTCGTTAATATCTGAATTAAGGTTATTTGATCCCTGCCCCAAAAGGGTAAAGGAAAAGATAAACATCACCAATACTATAAGAAGAGATTTCATGTTTTTTATCCTTAAATAATAATCACCCGATATTTCTTTCTTAAATTATAATATTAAACTTAAACCGTACTACACGTTTGTGTAGTTACCAGAAAAATCCTTTCATTTTTTCTTTTCGTTATATATTTGTACCGCTTCCACCTTGGAATTGACATCAAATATTTCGAAGATCAGTCTGATATAATAGTATCAAATGACCAGATGAAGAGTCTGAAGCATCCCAATGCCAAACATTCTTCTTCACATCCATGCTCATTGAAGGATTGCACGATGATATCTCATTGGATCCTTCACTACTAAAATCTCGTGCATAAATTCTCGCTTCATCTCCTGAATAGTTTGACAAGAAACAATAAAAAAATCATCTGTTTCAAATTGATTGGATTGGAGACTACTATAAAAAGCGACTATACCATCTTACCAAAAAACCAGCCTGCGTCCACATTATTTTGCGTTCAACCATAAATTGTTCAGATTCTATAGGGGTATTATAAATCAAATAATTAGGATAAAGTCCGTCACTGTGTGTATGTTTTAGCATCTGAACTTCAATAATCCAGTTTCCAAATCTTGTTTCCCATTTATCTCCTATTGAGTCTCAGTTAAAATCATCTTCAAAAAAAGGTGACTCTGTTCAGATAGCGAAAATGAAAGGACTAAAAGAGCAAGTAATATTTTTTAATGTATCCCTCAATTAATAATTGAAAGTTGTTATAATACTGTATAAAATTCTGTGCCAGATTTATTATCAGTATTTGCATTAATAATTAACTTCATGATGCGATCTGTCAATAACCCGGGAAAAATTCTGTTTCTCATCGGAAACATTTGAAGGACTAAATGAGACCTATATTTATTACCCCCAGACTTAAAGTAATTTCTTAAAATCTGTTGTACCTATAGCGATTACTAAATAAAACTAACACTTAAGAACTATAAAACTGGCTCAACCCTTTTCATCGTATTAATATCAATGATATCTCCTGCTTTAAACAGCTGTTTATCATCATAGGAGAAAAAAACCCGCGCTGAATTTCCATTCCCATCTTTGATAGCAAATATAGTTGGTATTTTATTACAATTAGTTGCCATGTTATATCCAACTATATAATTGGCTACTATACCATCCAGGAGATATCCTTTTTTGTGATGATCTTTTGGAAGTGGGAAATCGACCGGAAATTCATTATATCTAATAGATTTATCATCAAGTGAAAAAACCAATTTGTCAACTTCAGATGTTAATGGTTCCCGATATATTCGGGCAATACCCAAATTTCTGAAATTCAATTTGGATTCCTGAAAAATTTCTTTTAATGGTTTTCCCCAAATAGCAATACAAAGCTCATCTATATTACTGATATATCTTGTTTCAATACCATCATTTCCATGAGACTCCCTACCAGTATCATTCCCTTTTGGAATAACAAAATATTTGATAAAGTGAAGTTCCTCATTCATCAAATTTAACTTTTCGTTTATATCATTGACCGTTAGCACATCACCAGAGACACCAACCTGACCACTGAAAGCAAATTCCTTGGGAATTGGTTTTACGAACACATGTGAAATAAACGCAGCTGCCAAGGCTAACTGATAAGATTCCCCCTGTATTTGAGAGATATCTGAGTGCAACATTGATTCAAGTTTTAAGGCATATCCCCAATTCAGAATTACGCATTCCTCTTTGAAGAGATTTCCAATTAGTCGCTTTACTACATTGAGCGTGTTGTGAAGTTTTGTTAGTGCCTGTGAATCAAAACTATTTTTGATGTTAGAATATCTATCTTGCTCAAAATCTTTTTCGAACGTAAATCGAAATACCCCATCTTTATTAACCACAGGGAAAACACTTGAACCGGATGAAGATTCTCTCATTTCGCCAAAAGTATTTACCTGAAATTTACTCTCGGGAATTTTGCATTCATTCAAGACATCCCTGATTCGTTCAGCCGTATAATATTCCTTCTGTGACTTTAGATTGTCGAAGCAAAAAATCATTCGCTCAGGTTCAATATCTCCAGTTTTAATACCCTTGGCCGTTTCACTGAATAACTGAAAGTATAGTCCACTTTTTCTTAAATCGTTCAAATCTTTCATTATACTCTTAACCTCATATATCCGATCCGTTTTTTGCCGTCTGCTGTCACTTCAAAACCAATTAATTCTCCGTTGTATTTCTTTATATCTTTCAAATGTGAAACGAAAATGCAGTCTGTAACTTTTATATTCCGGAAGTAGTAGATATTCTTTTCGGAGGAATTGAATACTCTTATTCTCTCAAAATTTACATGGTTGTACAAATCTTCAGTAATCATCATATAAACTCGACGATCATGAACGATAATTTTTAGATTATAGTTATAGTCTTCGTAATTGAGGATAACTTCCTCATACTCAGGGGAAGACTGACTGTCATAACCGGGTGAAGATGCCATGGCAAGGACTTCTTCGGTAATTTCCAAAGCTGAAAGGTCAACCAAGGGTGTGTTAAATATTGAGTAAACTGCTTCCTGAACATTAATAATAAATTCAATCTCACCTTTTTTGAATTCAACACGCTCACCAAATTCTTCTTCTAAAACATCGCCGGTAGAAATGTTTGAAATCTCAATCTCGCCATCAAATTGAGCGTCCTGGAGTTTATAAACCTTTTCCAAATCTTCTTCACTGATTTCTGTTACAAACTTGTCAAGGTGGAAATCACACACTGGTACATCCAGTTCTGTTTGAACCATAAAGGACTCTCCAAGATAGCTCTTATCAAAAAGAAGATCATGATTAGTTGCATATTCACAATGAAATGATAGCGGAACAATATCATAAAGTTGATAGCTATCATTTAACTCAGATTCGGAATCGAACGAACTCTGATAACCGTTGGAAATAACAAGAGCAAATCTGGGTTGCGCAATCAAAAAGTTCTTACCGGTTACAAAGTTTTGGAACTCAGATTTTAGCCTCCATATCTGTCCCCTCCTTATTTCGGGTGCCTGTTTTTCTTCAATTTTAACGGGGATAATATCCAGCTTTTTAATTTTTTCATTTATTTGGTTGAAGTGGGTTTCATAAAACTTGTACTCATTATTTTTTACTATTTCAAAACGTTCTTTATTCTCTTCCAATTCCTTAAATCTTTCAACCAATTCAATCTCGTCTTCATTGCATTTATCATTTATATATTTTTCAATCAGTCCGAAACTGAGGGTTTTATCATCATTATAATACATATTTAACTCCATCTTCAGAATTACTAATCTTTAATCTGAACTGCAATAGAAGGTCTTTTAGGTCGCTATCAAGTAATTTATTTTGCCTCTTGAATGATTTTAGCTTAAAATGAATACTCTCTTTTATAATTTTACTTACTGATGACTTTGAAATTCCTATTCTGGAACCAATTTTTTCCTGGCTGCTTTTTTCATTCATTAACCTGAACGCCAAAATATTAAACTCCCTGTCGGTAAGTGTAAAAATGAATTTATTCAGCAGTATATTATTTTTGGCAGGAATCTCATTCTCTTCAGATAATGCACTTTTGCTAACTAAATCTTCCATCACCTTACTATCATGATTATCTATGCTGATTTCTCGAT
>BQMY01000117.1 GCA_022181065.1 Melioribacteraceae bacterium
AAACTCCGTTCTCGGTTAGTGGAACATCTTTAATTCTCATAACTCACATGCCCTGTAAGTAAAAATAAAACACCACTATAATAACAAGCACCATCATATAAAATACCGGACTCCTGCCACGTTTCTTCACGTTTTTGCTATATCGGATCCGGAGTTTTTTCTTTCTTTTCTCCTTTTCATCCTCTTCAGGTTTATAATGACGTGGCAGGTAATCAAAACTGCGATATTTCGGTTTTTTAACAAATAACATCTAAATAATATTTAACCAATTTTAATTGCGGATTTTAACACAGTTGCCGTTAAAGATTCAACAGATGTTGATAAAACTTCGCCGTCAACATGTATAAAGTAAGGTTCATCAAGGTTTATTTCAATTTGTTCAAATTTGTAAAAATCAGCCTCAGGAACTTTATCAAGTTTATTAACGAGCGCTAAAGGCAACTTATACAATATCTTTATTCTTGTAACAAAATTTATCACCGTTAAATTCAAGATACCATCATCAATCACCGCTTCGGGATTAAGAAAAAAACCGCCACCGGAAGTTATTCCATTCCCTATTGTCATCAGGAGCGCGTCAAATGTAGTTTTTTCTTTATCATCAAGGATAAGTTCACCTTTAACGGCCTTATACGTTTTAAGAGCCTTTAACAGCGATAGTATATACGCTTTAATGCCTGTCATCCCTGCGCTGATGCTCTTTATATATGCTACTTGAGCATCAAATCCCAGACCCAGACTGTTTATAAAATACCGTGGATATTCTTTATTATCGGATAATTTATAATTTACTTTAACGATATCATATCTTTTATATTCGTTATTATTTACAATGAATTTGATATTCTCGATAAAATTTTCAGGATTATTGAGCATTCTGACAAAATCATTGCCGGAGCCCACAGGTACTACTGTAAAGGCAAGATCGTCATTATTAAGCATCACTCCGTTAACTACTTCGTTCACAGTACCGTCCCCACCCACAGCAACGACTTTATGATAGTCATTATAACTCAATGCGGAAACGTATTTAATCGCGTCTTCCCGACCTTTGGTAAGGTATATGTCTGCATCCAGATAATGCGATTGCAAAATCTTATCTATTTTTTCAGCAGCCTCTAATCCCCTCCCGTTCCCTGCAGCAGGATTTACAACGAAGATTGTTTTACTCATCGGATTTATAATTTTATGCGAAAAGTTAGTTTTGTGTGAACAAAGCGGTTACGAATGATTCGGAATCAAAATTCTGAAGGTCTTCCAATCCTTCGCCAACTCCTATATACCTTACCGGTATCTGAAGTTCGGCTGATACCTGAAAGATAACTCCACCTTTTGCGGTTCCATCAAGCTTGGTTACGATAAGACCACTTAACTCGGTGTATTTTGAAAATTCCTTAGCCTGCTGAATAACATTCTGCCCGGAATTACCGTCAACAACAAGAAGTGTTTCGTTTGGAGCATAATCGAATACCTTGGAAAGAACCCTTTTAATCTTTTTCAGCTCTTCCATCAGATTATTTTTGGTGTGTAATCTGCCTGCGGTATCAATCATAACCACATCGGCATTTTTATTTTTTGCAATATTGAGCGTATCAAACGCTACTGAGGAAGGATCAGCACCGGTTTTACTCTGGACAATATCAACACCGGCACGCTGCGCCCATACTTCCAGCTGTTCATTCGCGGCAGCCCGAAAAGTATCAGCGGCACCAATTACAACTTTTAACCCGGATTTTTTAAAGTTATGTGCCAGTTTTCCAATTGTGGTTGTTTTCCCGGCACCATTTACTCCAACAATTAAAATGACGTAAGGTTTGTATTTGTCAATATCATCTTCAATTGTTGAATCTTTTCCATATTTAGATAATCGTCTACCAAGTTCGTTTTTTATCGTTTCAAGAACGTCTGTGTTTTCACGGTTTGTATTTTTCTTCAATTCTTTCCGGGTCTGGTCAATTATATCAATAGAAGTATCATAACCTATATCACTTGTAATAAGAATCTCTTCGAGTTCCTCTAACAGGTTTTCGTCAATTTTAGCTTTTCCGCTCAGAGTTTCAGAAATTCTGTCAACTATTTTACTCCTGGTCTTGCCAAGACCATCTTTTAGTTTATTAAAATTCAGATTTTTAAATAGTTTCATTTTTCGTATACCACCTTACTGATTCAACACCACGTATTGCATAACCAATTACAGAACCGAAGCTTAATACCACGCTAAGGTAAAACAGAACATCGTGCAGCCACGGAATCTGCTGAACATCTAAAACAATTCCAATTAAATATAGCCCAATACTTAAAACAGTCCCTTTACCGAGAAGATTTGAGGGTAAAACTTTACCAATAATGTTACTTACAATTATTCCACCGGTAAATATTATTATATCCCGCGATACAATCAGCCAAAAATAAAAGTCACCAAGATAGCTCGATTCATATAACCTTATCACTACAAGTATAATGGCTATTTTGTCAGCAAAAGGATCAATGATCTTACCCCACTCTGTAACCTGATCCAGTTTACGCGCAAAATAGCCGTCAAGAACATCCGTTACATAACCAAGGAGCATGAATAAAATAGTATAAATCCGGAACTCATAACCATCCTCAAATCGTCCTATAAAATAGATGATTGGCATAATAACCAACAATCTTGAAAGGGACAGATAGTTTGAGACAGTATTAAATTTGCCGAATTTTTTTATCATCTTATAATCGCAAATTTTAACATTTTACTTTCGGTTTCGTTTCCCGTTTCATCGAGAGCCATAATTTTATAGATATAAATTCCTGAACCGACCAATTTGCCATTTTCATCGCGGAGGTCCCATTCAAGACCACCATCTCCATCCTGCTCTTCCAATTCGGCAACTCGTTTACCGTTCAGCGTAAATATAATAATTTTTACTCTTTTTGTAATATTGGCAAATGTTATTTTTGACGCGCCGTTTGAAGGATTAGGATAAACAAATACATCGGAAAGATCACTTGCCGAGCTGGATATAACAATTACTCCGCCTGCTCCCTGATTTATCTTTATTCCATTTGAACCGGATGAGTATATATCCCGAAGAGTTATCTTAAAATCTTTACCAATATTCGCGATGCTGTGCTTAAAATGAACTTCAATTTCGTCGGAACTTCCATTGACTTTATTAACAGACTCTGCATAGTTATAATTTGGTTCCACACCGTAATTTGCCGGATTTAGCGCAGACTGTTCATCATATGGCAGATTAAACCTTATTTTTACAGATTTTTGCCCCGTTAATTCAAAAGATGATATAAAAAACTCTTCCCCGGAAATTGTACTGCTGACAGTAAAATTCACACTGCCGTTAGGTATCGGAGAGCCGTATGCGTCTCTCAGTTTTGAAGCAGTCAATGTTTGAGTACCTGTCGGCATTGATTCACTCATTGTCAGGAGATAAGAGAAATCATCTGCCGCTGAAATAGAATTTGGTTTACCAATCCCCGTAATCACAAAACTCTCAAGATTTTCTATCGTTTTATTGATCTTGCCGTCGAATTTAACAATTATATGTTTTGTTGTCACAGCTTCAGCGCTTACTAGTGATGCAGGTTTATGAGTGAAGACTCCTCGCGTTGTACTTTGTCCGGATTGTGGATTCGACATTGCCGGATCATTCGCTATAAGAGCATAAAAATATGTATTACCTTCAGAAACACCAATGGAATCGATGTAGTTTAGCTCGGAAGTTTCGGCAATTTCAGTTAAACTGCCAGGAGTCAATCCCCGAAAGATTTTGGTTGTGACACCCGCCGAAACATTCCATCGCAGATAATTCTTCCCGGTTGATATGCTGTATGCATCGAGAAATAATGGCACAGTAGCGGTAGTATTTCCGGCCAATTCTTTAAACTTTGTTCCATTTTCATCAGGTAAACTGAACTCGGGAATTCCATTACCATCCAGATCGGCAATAAAAATACGGTTGGTATTTACTCCATCTTCATAGTAGATAACGTTATTCGCCCCACCCGCATATTCAAAGATATATGCGTAAGGGAAAGTAAAAAGAAGCATTTCATCATTACCGTCACCGTTCAGGTCTTCGAGTCGGAGACTGCTCCTTACATCTCTGAAAACCGTTGAAATAAACTCATTTGACGGGTTGATGACCGCGTCTCTCGCGATAATATTCAATTCATCATTTTTCAGATTAAAAACGTAGAAATAATAAACCGGCGCTATATGGATATCATCATATGTCTGCAGGAGAACTGCCACATCTTCAAATCCGTCGCCGTCATAATCGCCGGTCGTGACCTTGCTCCTGTTACCCCACAATCCGGATGCTATTGTCGCGAAGTTAGTATAAGTATCCGCTCCTGTGGCTTCGTAACCCAAAATGTTACCATCACTATCAACAACCCACAATTCTTTATTTCCGTCATTATCGAGATCTGCGATTGTCCCGGAATTTGAAAGTAATATATTCCCGAATACTTCATCATTATCAGGAACACTTAAATCAGCTTCCTGTGTAACGTCCAGGGACGGGGATACCTCTTTAACAGAAATCGTCGCGTCATCTTTTATTCCTATTAATTCCCACAATCCGTCATTATCAATATCCCCTGCCGTAATGGGCCAGAATGTTGCGTTGGAATCTTCAAATACGAGTGAAAAATCTGTAGAAAATTGTGATACCTGTGTTTCGAGATACGCGTTTCTCGCAAAATTGCTGAACAATTCAAGTTTGCCATCGTTGTTCATATCAGCCAGGAAAATTGGTCGCCTGTTTTCCAATGAATCAAGCTTCTCAAATTCACTACCGTCAAACTGATAAAAATAGGTGTTTTGGGATAACGGGTATTCATTGGAGATTATATTTATATCTCCTGTTACAGATACGAACTGTTCAAATATATCCCCTGCCGGAAGATTATAACTCTTCTCACTGTTTGTAGCAGGTTTATAATAATCTTGAGTGGTAATAACGAAGTTATTTCCGTCATTCTTAAATATTGTGGATAATCCTGTGAGATTAACAGCTTCAAAATAAAGTTCGTAAGTAGTGTTAAACTCGACAAGTGATTTCGGAATAAATCCATAGTGGAGCTGTTTGAAGAACTGATTATTTACTGTAAAACCATCAAGGGTGATAAAATTGAATTCTGTCTCCCCCTGTTTTCTGTAATACATTTTCATTACGGCGTATTCATCAGTATAAAACGCTGCAAGAATAGTAGGTTCCTCACCATAATAAACGGGTCCCAAACTAACATCCTGAATACCCGGTGGAGTATGATCAACATGGAAGTTTACACGTTCTTCCAAAGTTCTGCCACTTAATAATTCCACTTCTAGTCTGAGTGTGAATGTTGTATCAGGAAGACCGGTTAAATCGAGATTGTAAATTTCTTCATCTTTGAACTGGTTTTGCCCGTTCTCTGATAATATGGTCCATTCTTCAGGATTATCATCAATACCAAAACTAAGGGAATAAGACTGGAAATAAGCAGATAAAATTGTAGCGTTGATCTTCAATTCAGTTTCGCTTGTGGCAAAATCCTGAAGTGGATGGTTAAACTCAACTACAGAAGGTGCTGAAACTTCAATTGCCTTCGCAATATCCAGTCTGCCGGCACCGGAGCGTTCATCCCAACCATCGTTAAGAATATCCACCGATGTTGATTTCATTATCTGTTTAATTTCACTGTTTGAATAATCAGCCTGTGATAGCAATAATGCAGCAGTAGCTGAAACAAATGGAGCTGCAGCTGAAGTTCCTGCTATTTTGGCATAACTGCCATTTAGATCAGTTGTAAGAATATTTAATCCGGGAGCAACCAGATCAAGAGTGGATCCGTAATTTGATTGCGCGTTCACATAATCATTTTCTGATGAGGAACCGACACAAATCACCTGAGAATAACCGGATGGATAATGAGGCGCTGATGAACCCGAGTTTCCGGAACTCGCTACCATCACTACTCCCTGCTCATATGCGTACTCAATAACATCTTTCAGTACATAGGAAAAAGCATTATCTCCAAAACTCATATTTAGAACCTGAACACCCATCGAAACGGCGTACAAAATCGCCGCGGCAACATCATCCTCTTCTCCATAGCCTGCGGGATCAAAAGCTCTTAAATTGAGCACTTTCCCCTTTTGCATAATTCCCGCTATACCCGAGATATTATTTGCTTCGGCGCCAAGAATACCTGCAATATATGTACCGTGCCCATGCTCATCCATCGGATAATTATCCCAATCGAGATAATCCCCTCCTGTTGAATCAAAAGGAAAACCATCACGATCGGTAAAATCCCATCCAAAGATATCATCAGTAAACCCGTTTCCATCATTATCAATTCCATCAACATCCGATTCATCATATCTGCCGTTATTATTCAAATCCTCGGCACTATTCACGAACATACGGTTTTTCAAATCAGGATGGAAAAAATCAATACCGGTATCAATTACTCCAAGGATTATATCATCTGAACCCGTGGTGATATCCCAGGCATCGGAAACACCCAGTTTTTCAAATGCCCACTGCTCACTCAACAGACTGTCATTTGGAACAAAATCTACTTTATAAAGAGAGCCTGATTGAACATACTCAATTCGGGGATCATCTGAAATATTACTTATAAATTGATTTATGTCGTAATTTGCGGGAAAAACAAGCTTTTTAATTCGTTGTATTCTTTCTGACTTGCTACCAGAAGTTTTTGCGGTAAGCTCGCTGAATAAATCCGCTTTCAGTGGTTTCTGTAAACCGCTTTTGTTAATGATACTTGAAATATCAGCATTTACATAATCAAGCGGAACTTCATCTTTATATTTAATAAATAGTGTGGATTGAGAAAAGAGGCTCTGTGAAAAAAACAATAAGATTAACAAGCTGTATTTGCTAATCATCATAATATGCTTCTTTATTAAAATTCTCATTTATCTTTACCGGATAATTACCTGAAAAACATGCTGTGCAGAATTCTTCCTTGTCATGATCCACCATCGCGTCGAGCATTTCATCAATTTCCATGTATGCCAGACTATCGACTCCCAGTTCCTGTCTGATTTTTTCGAGATCACCATTCATTTTATTTGCGATCAATTCTTCTCTCGAAGGGAAATCCATACCATAATAGCAAGGATAAGAGATCATCGGCGAAGATATTCTCAGGTGAACTTCTTTTGGGTTAGCTTCCTTGATCAGATTTACAAGTAACTTTGAAGTGGTACCTCTCACAATTGAGTCATCAACTACAACGATAGTTCTACCTTCGAGAACACCCTTAACAGTATTAAATTTAATCTTAACTCCAATTTCGCGGTTCTGCTGACCGGGTATAATAAAAGTTCTCCCGATGTAATGGCTTCTGAGCAACCCGATTTCAAATTTGGAGCTTATGCCCATTTTTTCGAGTTGACTCTGATATCCCAAAGCAGCGGTATTTGAACTGTCGGGTACACTAATTACGATTACTTTCCCACCATCTTTATCCTCAACGGGATGATTCATCGCAAGCACTTTACCGAGTTTACGTCTGATTTTATCTACACTGGAATTAAAGATTTTACTGTCGGGTCTGGAGAAATAGATAAATTCAAATACACAATGTTTGGTTTCGGTTTTTTCATCCAACATTCTGACAGATTTTATACCGTTTACATCTTTTGTATCTTTATCAATGATCACAATCTCACCGGGCTCAACATCTCTGATATATTCAGCGCTATTTATATCGAGCGCACATGATTCGGATGTGATTATAAATGAATCTTTGGTCTTGCCTATACAAAGCGGACGAAAACCCTGAGGGTCTCGTACACCGATAAGTTTTGTGTCTGTGAGCAGCACAATACTAAATGCTCCCTGAACTTTACCAAGAGCTTCACGGATCTGCTCTTCCTGCTTATCAAGCTTGCTTTTAGCAATCAGATGAAGTATAACTTCGGTATCAGATGTAGTTTGAAAGATAGAACCTTCATCAATCAGCTTCTTTCGAAGCTCGCGCGCATTTGTAAGGTTACCATTGTGCGCAACAGCGAGATTACCCAGACGGTAGTTTACAACAAATGGCTGGATATTCTTGTTAGACTTTGATGCTCCCGAAGTAGAATATCTGTTGTGACCAATTGCGGAGTTACCAATTAACTTTTCTGTAAATATATTTTTTGCCCCGAATATCTCTGATACAAGTCCCATATTTTTGTGAACATGAACCAGTTTTCTTCCCGGTTTTTTGGTGTTATCATTGAGTGTAACAATCCCGGCGGCTTCTTGCCCTCGATGTTGAAGAGCATGCAATCCGTAATAGGTTTTTGCGGCTGCGCTATCATCACCTAAAATACCAAAAACACCACAGTTACAGACAGGTTTATCTAATTCGTTGCGCTTAATCATAGCCAAAAAAATAGTGATTGAAATAATATAAAAAAAGGTACATTATTTATGCACCTTACAATGTTGTCGGAACGGCGGGATTTGAACCCGCGACCACTTGACCCCCAGTCAAGTACGCTAACCGGACTGCGCCACGTTCCGAGTTTATTTAAATTTTAGATTTTAAATCTACTAAAAATTCTCTTACTTCTTCAAGGTCTTTTTTGATATTATTTTTCTCTCTGGAGGGTGAGGATGCTTCTTTCTTATCAGTAATTAACTCTTCTTGTAATTCTGAGTTATCATTTCCTTCTTCAAGTATTTTTTTTGCACCCTCAATAGTATATTTTTCTTCCCGGAGCAGTTTTTTAATCTTGAGAATCAGATTGATTTCTTTATTGGTATATATTCTGTTGCCTGCTCTGTTTTTGGAAGGTTTCAGCATCTCAAACTCGGTTTCCCAGTAGCGCAGAATATACTGCTCTAATCCGGTTATCTTGCTAACCTCGCTAATGGAATAATATAATTTTTTGAGACCGAAATCTTTCATCAGGGATTTTCACTTTATTTAACACGACAAAATAAATAATTGGCTTTTAATATTCAAGATATTGCGGATATTATTACAAAAAGGTTTAACTTTTCCTCGTAAAGCATTATTTTCAAAGAGCTATGCCGACTCTAATTAACAATCAGCCTTCGGCAATAATTTTCTCCAAAAGATATATAGCCGCATGGTATCCTAAATTTCTGAATCCGGAAATATAACCGTCACAAACTGCCGCGGTAATCGAGTTTTTTCTAAAATCTTCCCTTTCCGCCAGGTTGGAGAGGTGAACTTCAATTTTAGGCAGTTTGCACTCCGCAAGTGCATCTCTGATTGCTACGGATGTGTGGGAATATCCTCCCGGATTAATTACTAATGCGTCGAAATAACCGGGAGCAGCTTGTATTGTATCAATAATTTCACCTTCATGATTACTCTGCAAAAACTCGATTTTATGTCCCGCAAATTCTTTTTTTAATCCTTTTTCTATCTCGTCAAGAGTTAAAACTCCATAGTGACTCTTGTCTCTTTTTCCCAATAAATTCAGATTTGGACCGTTAATTACTACTATTTTCATCGTTTTCATCCATTCCGTTTATAATCTCTTTTAATTTGGGACTAAGGTTTTCCTCATCTATGCCCAATTCACGTAGCGCGCTCACCAGCGTTGTTACTTTCCTTTGTGTTGTAGATAGTTTGTTTATTACAACAACTTTACTCTCCTTCACCAGGCAATATCCGCCTTTGAAATCACCTCTTTCGAATCTTACTTTTGCGCCAACAGCAACCGCAAGTTCCTTTAATTCGCTGAGTAGATTTTCAAATTCTTTTTCTTTTATTTTCATTTGTTATCGCTGATAGTTCTTTTAATTTACAATTCAATTTAACTAAAGTTCATAAATATTAAAACTATATGAAATTCGCATCTATTGACATTGGCACCAATACAATTCTGCTCCTCCTCGCTGAGGCTGACTACTGTGCACCATTAAATATTTACAATGATATAAATTATTACGAAATGCCAAGACTTGGTAAAGGACTTCTTCCTGGTGAACCGGTTAATATTAAAAGAATAAATCTGATGAGGCAAGTTTTAACGAATTACCGGGAACGAATAATATCTTACGGGTGTGATAAAATATTGGTTAATGCTACGAACGCCTTCAGAATTGCATCAAACAGTAGTGAATTAAGCGATATCGTCGAGGAGATACTTGGAGTTCGACCCAATATTATTAAGGGGACAGATGAAGCATATCTGTCTCACCTCGGAGCAGTATCTCCGCGCATTAGTGGAAACGAAAAAGGAGCAGTAATTGATATTGGCGGCGGGAGCACGGAAATTACAATTGGTACTAAAACCAAAATTGAATTTTCACACAGTTTTGATTTTGGTGTTGTATCTCTATCTGAAAAATACTTTAAGGGTATTATTCCGCATACTGATGAAATTAAATCATTGCGGGGCGAGGTAAGAGGGAAACTGTGTGATTTTCCGAATATCCGTGTTAGAAAGATTGTCGCGGTGGCGGGAACTCCCACTTCCCTAT
This sequence comes from Melioribacteraceae bacterium, assembly GCA_022181065.1. GTDB lineage: Bacteria > Bacteroidota > Ignavibacteria > Ignavibacteriales > Melioribacteraceae > BQMY01. Next base: position 10,470 of record BQMY01000117.1, read on the forward strand.
CAGCTATCAAACAAAATTTGATTGAATACAGGGATGAATTGATTGAGGGTTCGGTATTGTCAAAAACAGATTTGCGTAATCTTTATAATAAGCTGAAATCCAGTTCATCCGCTGAATTAATAAAGCGATATCCAAATATACTTTCCGGGCGGGAGGATTTAATTTTTTCCGGTTTACTTATTCTTGAGGAAATTATTCAGAAACTTGGTAGTAATGAGCTAATTGTTAGTTCCAGAGGACTCCGATATGGCGCAATAACCCACCATCTGTTAAAAACTGAAAACCGGAACAATAATCGGCAGTCCGAATAGTAACGTAAAACTGATAAGCGCGGCAATGATGGAATAAAGGATTTTTTTAGTTCTGATATGAAATTGTACAAAAAATAGAAATAAAGTCCATAGCAGTAATATCCCTTCGATGCCAAATAGAAGATATGCAATACCACTCTTTAGTATAAATGGCGAAGGATTGAAAGTAAACCAGTACGTGCCAAATAAGGCAAACTCAACAGGTAGTAAAACGACTATAGACATTATAGCCGGAGTAGCGGCAAATGTAAACGTCGCGAATTGATCTTTCAGCCGCTCTTTATTACCTAAAAATTGATGTATCTTGAATACGCTAAAACTGAGCAGCAGAAAAATTGGTAAAAAATATACGATTATATTCATGAAGTAAATCCAGAAATATTGAAAATCGAATTTCTGGAACGGAAGAATATTGCGAACAATAAATGAAATCGAAAATACTTTTATTAGCAGCAGTATAAAAAACACAAGCGAATAGTTTTTGTGTTCTGCGAATATCACCTTTCGCAGTGAAACAAATGGTTCTTCAATCAGTCGGAAAACAAACGAACCCAGATCAATGTTGACAACCCGTTCCCTGAGATAAGATTTACACTCGGTGCAGTTTAACGCGTAAAGAGCGTTTTTTGTACTACAATTCTCGCAAACATGATAGTTTTCCATTACCTCAGGTAATACCTTATTTTTAGTTGTGGCGACTTTGTATACGGATTTTCACTTACATCAAAATCGAAAAGATGCGCATCAACATAGGCATCAACCAAATTAAGAAAATAAGCCAAACCGAAATATACAGCAAACATATCTCGTTGATCCCTGTAAAACTCTCGCTCATTTAATAATACAGAACTACTTACACCTGTATAATCTGGTTGCAGACTTTGTGTATAAAGATCCCTATAATTTTGATAATCATTGTTGCTCGTTATCCAGCCATAAGTATAATATCCTAAAAAACCCCAAATAACCGGGATTTTCAGATAGGACTCGTTATAATATTGTCCCCAACCGGGTAACAACGCGCTTCTTCCAACTGCTCCCCAGGGAGATTTTGTCATTTCGAATCCACTTTCTGATTTGACGGTTTGAACTGAATCAGGTTCCGTTTGAGCTATCAGATTTGAGGATAAAATAAAGGAGATCGCGAGGAGACTAAATATTATTTTTTTCAATGATATCGAAAAGCTCGAATAGTCGTTCAAGTTCATCATTTGAATAGAATTCAATTACTACCTCTCCTGCCCCGTCTTTCTTCTGTTTACATAAAACTTTGGTTCCAAAGATCCGCCTTAACTTACTTTCAACGTCGAGATGCGCCGCAGTCTCTTTATCTTCAACATTTTTATGTCGTAGTTGTTCCTTGGGAGGCGCGCTGATATACTCTCGAACGAGGGTCTCGACTTTTCTCACAGAAAGACCCTGTTTGATAATTTTATCGAGAATTTGTAATTGCAGTTTTTTGTCAGGAAGATTTATAAGTGATCGCGCGTGACCGGCAGAGATTATTTCTTTCGCCAACGCATCCTGAATCGGTTCCGGTAATTTCAAGAGCCGAATACTGTTGGTAATTGTCGACCGATCCTTGCCAACGCGCTCCGCGATATCTTCCTGAGTGAGGTTACATTCAACCATCAAACGCTGATAAGCAAGGGCAACTTCAATCGCGTTCAGCTTTTCCCGCTGAATATTCTCAATAAGCGCAAGCGCTACCATTGCTTCTTTGGTATCAACTTTTATAATATAGGCGGGTATCTCGCTAAATCCAATATCCTTGCAAGCTCTGAGGCGTCGTTCACCGGAAATAAGCTCATAACCTGAATCTAAACTTCTTCTGACCGTTATCGGTTGGATTAGTCCATTTTCAAGGATTGACTTTTTCAGCTCTTCCAGGGCAGCTGGATCAAATTCCACCCTTGGCTGATATGGATTTGGGACAATCTTCTTAACAGGTATTTTCGCAATAATGTCAAAAGATTGTCCATCATCCGTAATAATTTTGTTTGATGGTACAGTTATTTCTTTATCAACTTCACTCTTAACTTTTGGATTAATCAGGGCATCCAACCCCCTGCCCAGGCCGGGTTTAAATTTACTCATCTAATCTCTGCTTTAATTTTCTCTATCTTTGGATAAAAGCTCCGAAGCAAGAGCTATATAATTTTCCGCGCCGGTAGAAACCGCGTCATATAAAATTACCGGCTTCTGGTGGCTGGGTGCTTCAGATATTCTTACGTTTCGCTGAATTATGGTCTCAAATACCTTTTTACCAAAATATTTTTTGACTTCTTCCACCACCTGATTCGAAAGACGTAATCTTTTATCAAACATTGTAAGTAGTACACCTTCAATCTGCAGATCGGAATTATAATGTTTTTTTACGATGTTTATTGTATTGAGCAACTGACCTAATCCTTCCAGGGCAAAATACTCACACTGTACCGGAATAATCACCGAATTTGCCGCCGTGAGGGCGTTTAATGTAAGTAAACCAAGAGAAGGAGGGCAATCTATGAAGATATAGTCATAATCATCTTTAATCGAGTTTAGTGAAGATTTCAGTAAACCTTCTCTTCCTTCCATAGAGACCATTTCAACTTCAGCACCAACAAGATTAATCGTTGCCGGAACTACATCAAGAAATGGCATATAAGTATTTTCGATACTCTCTTTTGGATCGCTCGCCCCCACTAAAAGGTCATAGACCGAACCATCCCTTGAAGCAACTCCAAGACCGGAAGAGGAATTCGACTGCGGGTCAATATCCACCAATAGTGTTTTTTGTTCAGCTGCAGCCACTGATGCTGATAAATTGATAGCGGTTGTAGTTTTACCCACACCACCTTTTTGGTTAGCAATAGCAATAATTTTAGCCATATTATATTACGCCTTCCCTGAATTAGATCTCAATTTCCTGACCAAATTCAAGAACTTTAGCATTTTTCCCCATTTTAGTTATCTTTTCAGCAAATTCATTTGGATCTGCTTCAATTACCGGAAATGTGTTGTAGTGCATAGGAATTGCAACTTCGGGATTACATAATTCAACGGCTTTTACCGCGTCATCTATACCCATAGTGAAGTTATCCCCTATTGGTAAAATCATATAGTCAATTTTGTTCATTTCACCGATAAGCTTCATATCATAAAACAAACCTGTATCACCGGTGTGATAAATAGTTTTTCCGTCAATAGTTATAAGTACACCGGCAGGTTCACCGGCATATTCCCCATCAGGAGTTTTGGAACCATGATGCGCGATCGTAAACTTGATACGTCCGAAATCAAAATTAAATCCACCACCAATGTGCATATTATGAGCCTGATAACCTCTACCGGCACAATAATCAGCTAATTCATTTACACAAATAAAAAGCGGTGAACACCGATCAGCAATTTTGAAGGAATCACCCAAATGATCGCCATGACCGTGAGTTAATATAATGTAATCAGCGTCAATTTCATCCGATTTAACGGGAGCTACAGGGTTGTCATCTAAAAATGGATCAATTACAATTTTTTTTCCATCTTCGAGAGTTAATAAAAATCCTGAATGCGATAAATATCTCAGTTTCATACTTTATCCCCGTCTTTAGAAAATTTCCAAACAAATTTAACTAAAATTAAAATAAGTTTTGAACAGAAAATAATATAGAAAATTTATAAGTCAATATGAATAGCTTTTAAAAATAGCTCTCAGAAACTGAAATATTGCTCGTAATGGCTGCATTTTCGAGGTATTAAGATCATTATAAATTGTTGGTACGGGCACGCTCCCAAATTGAGCGCCTTTTTTCGCGGCAATTATTAGAATCTCGGTTTCGGCACCCCAATTATTACTGATTCCATTAAAGGATCGAATAAATCTTGAGTTATAGCCCCTGAAACCGGATTGGCTATCGAATACTTTCTTCCCGGTTTTAATGTAAACCATTGCAGATGTGATCTTATTACTTAATATTCTTTGTACAGGCATGGATTTGGTATCATTCATTCTTGAACCAATCACAATATCATAATTTTTCAGGGCAGCAATAAAGAGCGGAATTTTCTCAGGCTCATGCTGAAGATCCCCATCGAGGGTAATAACCGGATCATATCCTTTATTAAACGCGTGCTCAAAGCCGGTTCTAAGCGCTGCACCCTTACCAATATTGACTTCATGCCTTAGAAGTGAAATATTTTGTGGTGGGTATTCGCTAATTTTGTAATTGTCAGTTGAGCCATCATCAATCAGAAAAACATGATCAACATACGGAATCGTTCTTTTAACAACTTCATCAATGGTAAATCTTTCATTGAAAAAAGGAATAATCGCGCAAGTTCTATTTTTGTTTTCCGAACTGCTCAAATATACCTTTCCACCCTTTTTCTTTTGAAATAAATATACTGTCGTTCAGGCGTTTCCTGAGGGATTCTTTCGATAGCCCCCTTATCAATTCACCATTTTCAGTAAGGGAAATACTTCCGGTTTCTTCTGACACTATAACACTTATTACATCTGCCTGCTCAGAAATACCAAGTCCCGCTTTATGCCTCATCCCCAGCGCGATTCCGTCAACAGCATTAATCTGGGATAAAGGGAGTGTACATCTTGCGGCTTCGATAGTATCTCCTTTAATGACTACAGCACCATCATGTAGTGGCGATCGCGGATAAAATATGGAACGGAGTAAATTTTTATTTGCTTTGGCACTTATTATTTCACCTGTTTCTATCACACTTTTTATGCTGGAACTTTTACTTATTACTATCAGCGCACCATGCTGGAATCTTGCCATTTCGAATGCGGCGTCACAGATTATATCGATAACATTCTGTTCCTCCTTCTGCATGAACATACCTAACAGAGGATTGCGTCCCAACATAAGAAGTAATCTTCTAATCTCCGGCTGAAATAAGATAATAAACGCTATGACCCAAATATCGGATACAAGTTTTAGTAACCAGCCGAGTGCTTTAAGATTTGAAGCCTGCGCAAGGAATGATAGTAACAGGACAATGATCAGACCAATAAATATTTGAGAGGCGATTGTTCCCCTGATGACCGTAAATAGTTTATAAATCAGGTAGGAGACAAGAACAATATCAACCAGATCGAGAAAAGAAAATGATAAAAATCCAATCTTAAAGAGTTCAAACATTATCGGTCATTTCCGGTGTTTTATAAAATTTTAATAGTTGACGTGCCTGAAACAAATTTCTAACGTTGTGTGTACGAACAAAATCCACACCATTTTTTATTGCTAATAACTCGGAAATTATTGTGGCATTTTCTCTTTCATCAACTTCCAAATTCAACGATTTTCCAATATACGATTTTTTTGATAAACCTATTAACACAGGGTAGCCAAATAATTTAAATTCCGAACAGCGATCAATAATTTCGAAATTATCCTTCACCCTTTTGCCAAATCCTATACCGGGATCGAGTATGAATTTATGGAAATTCCTTTTTTCAATCTGATCAATTTTTCGCTGGAAATAAGCTAGTACTTCTTCAACTACATCAGTATAGAAAGGATTATTTTGCATTGTTTGAGGATTCCCATTCATGTGCATCCCGATTAAGGGAATATCATTCCGGGAACACACATCAAGAATCCAATAATCAGAATCAAAACAGCTGATGTCATTCACGATATCCGCGCCGATTTCAACAGCCTTTTCAGCTACTAATGATTTTGTTGTATCTATTGAAATGATACTTTTCGGGAAACTATTTTTTATTTCCTTGATAACAGGAAGTACCCGCCGCATTTCTTCATCAACTTCCACAGAAGGAGCACCTGGTCTGGAAGATTCTCCCCCTACGTCAATAATATCAGCACCATCAGAAATAAGTTTTTCCGCGTGTTTCAAGGCTTTTTCAATAGTGTCATAATTTCCCCCGTCCGAGAAAGAATCGGGAGTTACATTTAGTATCCCCATAATCCCAAATGATTCTGATTTAATTCCTGAATCATTAAGAATCTTGACCGCAAATTCATCCATTTCCCGAGGGAAACAATTACTTTTCAACTTTTCGAGCATTAAATAACTTCCATCATCTCCCTCAATCACAATATTATTATTTGAAACCGGGTTATTCTTAAACAAGGTAAATTCGAATTCTTTAGGGAGATAGTTCTTCAACTGCGGGAAATTACTGCAATACCTTTTATAAAGATATTCTTTGCTCAAATCAATTTTTCGGGGATATAATTCTTTCATAAGTATTTGAACCCCGACTTCTCGAATGAAGTCGGGGGCACAAAATAAAATCTATTGTTTTTTATAACGAATTTTACCATCCATAATGGTGTACCTTACGTTGTATTCTTCATCAAGAATAACAATATCAGCATGTTTACCTGAAGCAAGAATACCTCTTCCCGCGCCGACAACCTTAGCTCCGTTGAGAGTTGCCATTCTTACAGCATCAGTTATTTTTGCGCCTGTAGTTTCAACTATATTTTTTATCGCTATGTTCAATGTTAGTGTACTACCGGCAATTGTACCATCTTCAAGAATCGCTTTATTACCCTGAACAACAACTTTCTGATCAGAAAATTGTGACTCTTCACCTTCGTGCATTCCACCAACTCTGATCGAATCAGTAATAAGGATTATTCCTTTGGGGGTTTTGAATTTAAGGAGCATTTCCATAACAGCCGGATGAACGTGATAAGTATCGGCGATTAGTTCAATTTTTAATTCGTCCCTCAAAAGAGCCGCTGTAACCACACTTGGTTTTCTATGATGCAAACTTTTCATAGCATTAAACATATGAGTAACATGAGCAGCGCCATGATCAATCGCAAGATCAATTTCTTCATAACTGGCTGTGGAGTGCCCTATCGAACACACTACACCCCTGAATGCCGCTTCCCTGATCACATCCATCGCGCCGGGTAATTCAGGTGCTATCGTCATCATCTTCAAATAACCACCGGATGCTTCCCACATTTCTGTAAATGATTCAACCGAAGGTTTCCAGAGATAATCTTTATTCATAGCGCCCTTTAACTCAACATTCAGATATGGACCTTCCATGTGAATACCCTTAATGTTTGAGTCAGGATTATTCTTTATATATTTTGCCAGCCTGCGTAAATCTTCCAACACACGTTCTTTTTGTTTGGCGTGCAAACTCGCCATAACGGTTGTTGAACCATGTTCAAGAAAATATTTTGAAATTTTTTCAATACTATCATCATTTTCATCTGAAAAACCGAAACCGCCGGCTCCGCCATGTACAAGTAAGTCAACAAAGCCCGGCATTATCATCCAATTATCTTCACAATATATCTTCTCATCAGCTGATTCAACATCCACCGTATCAGCAGCGCCCAAATCATATATTTTATCTTTTTTGATTGTCAGGGCACCATTTTTAACTTTTCTGAAGGGGGTAATAATTTTACCGCCAACAATAGCTAAATCCATAATTTTTTTTCCTGCTATAATTATTATTATTTATTTACAATTTCAACAAACTCCCTTGTGGTCTTTGCAATATCCTCGGTCTTGAATATTGCGGAACCGGCGACAAAAACATCACAGCCAGCGCCAGCACAAACAGAAATTGTATCTTTCTTTATTCCGCCATCAACTTCAATTAAAAAATTGTAGCCTAATTTTGTTCTCAGATCATTAAGTTCTTTTATTTTAGCTACCGCCGAAGGGATAAATTTTTGTCCGCCAAAGCCAGGGTTTACTGACATAACAAGTACCATATCAACATATTCGAGAATCTCATATAAGGCCCAGACAGGTGTCGCCGGATTTATTGACACACCCGCTTTTGCGCCGAGGTCTTTAATGTGTGAGATTGTGCGGTGTAAATGCTTGCAAACTTCCTGATGTACTGTTACATAATCAGAGCCGGCTTTAACATAAGATTCAATACAAACATCGGGATTTTCAACCATCAAATGAGTATCAACAGTTAAACCGGTTGCATCTTTAGCGGCTTTAACTATCAAGGATCCGTATGATATCTCGGGAACAAAATGTCCATCCATGATATCACAATGTATCCAACCTGCCCCGCCCTGTTCAGCCAATTTTATATCGTTCGCAAGATTACCAAAATCAGCAGATAGTATTGAGGGTGCGATTATTTTACTCATAATTTTTTAATTCCTTTATTGAACATTTTTCGCAACAAATACATCAACACTATCACCGTATGGTACAAGTTCATCCGGCGATGGATATTGTTCGATTATTGTATTTGGCAGTAATGACCTGGAAGCAATGTAGGTTATTTTTCCCAATCTCAGAGAGTTTTCCCTTAATTTTCTCTCCCCCGTCGCGACAACTTGACCTATGATATTGGGCACACGTATTTTACCAACCTGAGGACCAACGCTTACCTGAAGACTAACTGTATCCCCTTTTGCCAGGCGTGTACCCGGATCGTATTTTTGCCCGATTATCAAATCACGAGGATACTCTGATCGAATTTGTTCAACTTCTCCCATGATTAATCCGAGTCTGTTTACAGTTACTCTGGCGTCCCTGATAGTTTTACCGTTCAGATCAGGCATGCTGATCAGTGGATCCCCGCCGCTTACATAAATATAAATTCTACGATTTTCCTTAACCATAGTTCCTGGTCTGGGGTTTTGGAAAATAACATGATCTTTTGGCACGCGTTCATCATATCGGGGCCCTTCAACAACAGGATTGAGATTAAGGGATTGAAGCATCGAAACCGCTTCTTCTTTTGATTTACCTTCAAAGTTCGGAAGTTCGTGTTCCACAGATTCAACAACTGAAGGCATCACAACTAAATCAACTATATAAAAAAGACCAATTGCGATAAAAAGAAATATTGTAGAATAGATCAGTAATTTTTTAAAAATAGTTTTCATATCCGGTCAGCGTTAAAATTTATTGCACAAATATACAAAATAAAAATATGTTAATAACAATTAACAAAGGTCGTAAAATTGATTTAGTTGATGAAATTATGATTAAATCAGGGGTCAATTTTTGCATATTCACACTATTTATAATTAAGAGAGGATTAATGACACACTTATTATTTCATTTTTTTTTACTATTTTTTTTATCTTACACATCATTAAAAAAGTTAACGACCTCACTTTATAAGAGGTTCTCTCTTTATAATTTCGAATAATTCAAGGAGAATGTATGTTCAAAAATCATCCCAAAGGGCTTCCGGTTCTGTTCTTTACGGAACTGTGGGAACGTTTTGGTTTCTACTTAATGCTTGGTATTTTTACTCTTTACATGATTGACCCCGAAGCAAATGGCGGAATGGGCTTTAGTGACTTTAAAGCTGCTGATATTTACGGCACTTATCTCGCGCTTGTATATCTCACTCCTTTTCTTGGCGGATTGCTTGCTGACAGAGTTTTAGGTTATCGTCTCGCTATTACCATTGGTGGTGCCTTGATGGGGCTCGGTTATATTGGACTTGCATTCCCGGGAGACGGAATATTCTTTATTTCATTGCTTTTGATAATTGTTGGTAACGGGTTCTTCAAACCGAATATTTCCACACTTGTAGGTAATCTTTACAACAATGACAAATTCAAGGAATATAAAGATTCCGGTTTCAACATTTTTTACATGGGTATCAATATTGGTGCTTTTGTCTGTAACTTCGTTGCGGCTTATCTTAGAAATGAATATGACTGGGGTTATGCTTTCGCGGCTGCAGGTATTGGTATGTTTCTTGGGCTTATCTGGTTCTGGGCAGGTCAGAAGCATGTCAAGGAAGCTGATGTTATCAAACCGGCAAGAGCAGGTGATACTCCCCTGTCAAAACTTCTATTTACAATTTTTGTTCCCGCGTTTGGATTTGGATTTATCGGATGGTTCATTCCAAACATGATTTTTGGGCAGCCTGTTCTTGGTTCAAACTCAACCGATGCTTTCTTATTTGCTGCGATTCCTATTATTTACTATTACGCATCGCTCTATTTCAAGGCAGAACCTTCTGAAAAAGCTCCGATTGGCGCCTTGTTATCAGTATTTGGTGTTGTAATAATATTCTGGGCAATTTTCCACCAGAATGGTTCAGCTCTTACAATATGGGCGGAAAGATATACCGACCGTGAGTTGCCGGCGGCAGTTGAAGGTGTTGCTGAAACTTTCCGTTTTGTGCAGGAAGTTGATACAACCCAAGGTACTTATCCTGTGCTTGATGGTCATGGTGTTCCTCTCACAAATGAAGATGGTTCAGTTGTAACAGAGGTTGGTCCAAATCCATATCTTAAAAATCTGGATAAAGCGAAGTGGCCAACAGGTGATCAGTCACTCAAATTGCTCTCTACAGAAATTTATCAGTCCATAAATCCGTTTTTTGTGGTATTCCTGACACCTCTCGTGGTTGGATTCTTTAATTTCCTACGCAGGAAAAAGAAAGAACCATCTACACCGGGTAAAATTGGACTAGGTATGCTTATCACAGCGGCATCTACCACGATCATGATGTTGGCAGTATTAGCCGGTGATAATGGTGCAATGAAGAGTTCACCTATGTGGCTAATCATGACTTACGGTGTGATAACTGTAGGTGAATTATTCCTGAGCCCGATGGGTCTTGCTCTTGTATCCAAATTGAGTCCTCAGCGTCTTACAGCGTTAATGATGGGCGGATGGTTTCTTGCTACAGCAGTCGGTAATAAACTATCTGGTGTATTATCAGGATTGTGGGGAGGCATAGATAATAAAGTTTATTTCTTCGCCATAAACTTTGTCGGCGCTCTTTTTGGCGCATTATTGATATTCTTGCTGCTCAAGTGGTTGAAACAGGTAGTTAAGGAACATACCGGTCATCACTAGATGTAGTTGAAATCATTGTTTTTTTTAGTGATATTTGAAAGGTTAACTCTGAAAAATATTTTAATTTTGAAGTAGTGATTTGACCGAACACTATTTCTGTTAGAATACCGGAGTTAACCTTTTTTTATGGAGTGAATTAGGAAATAGTGGAGTATTAAAATGCTTGTAATTATTAAAGAAGATTACGACAAACTTAGCGCGGAAGCCGCCAAAATAGTAGCCGACCGTTTAAGAAAAAAACCAAACCTGGTTCTTGGTCTCGCAACGGGCTCTACCCCTCTCGGGTTATACAAAGAGCTAATAAGATTGCATCAGAATGAAGGTCTGGATTTTTCAAAAGTTACGACTTTTAACCTCGATGAGTATGTTGGCTTAGCCCCTACTCATGATCAGAGTTATCATTATTTTATGAAAACCAACTTTTTTGAACATGTGAATCTCGCTAAACGATTTGTCCATCTTCCGGATGGTATGACTAAAGACGTAAACGCGTTCTGCCAATGGTATGAAGAGCGCATCTCCGAATTCGGAGGAATTGACCTGCAAATACTTGGAATAGGTCAGAATGGTCATATTGCGTTTAATGAGCCCGGCTCCTCACTTGGTTCAAGAACACGTATTAAAACTCTTACAAAAAATACCAGACAAGCAAACGCCCGTTTCTTCGAACAGAATGAAGAAGTACCAAAATATGCCATCACAATGGGTGTAGGTACAATTATGGACGCGAAGGAACTTTTGCTCGTCGCAAATGGTGAAGGTAAAGCCGACGCTATTAAAGGTGCATGTGAGGGTCCTATCTCAGCTATGGCTCCGGCATCAATCATACAAATGCACAGAAATGCTATTGTTGTGACTGATAAATCAGCTGGTGCCAAATTGCAGGGTAGCTACGTGGATAGTTGGGAAAACGTTGTGTTTGACTAACTAATTTCGGATAAATTATGGCTGATAGTATTTGTATTTTCGAAGGTATCTACTTCAACAGACTACTCCCACTCGCCTATCTCAGACCTGTGTACGATTTGAGATGCGGCATATTATCGCTTAGAGGTAAAATTGAACGATATTACTCTCAGGTTCCTATAACCCTTCATTGTAGAAATTACATGGCTGATTATATGGAATTGAAACATCCCGAACACAAGGTAAATGTTCTTCAGAGCGATAATGTACTTTTTATTAATGGAAGAGTTATTGTTGACGAAGAATTCAGCCGTAAGATTTCTCTTGAAGGCCCGGAAAAATTATACATGTGCGGTGAAACAGTTGTAGCGGCAAGAGTTTCCGGTGAAAAACTGGAAGAGCTCAAAAAGGCTATGAATGATGTTCTTTCGCAAGGTGATTTTTCCGGACTCGAAATTGAAGAAATTGATGCCAATATAATTCATTATCCCTGGGATCTTGTTAAGAATAATGAGAAGGAGCTAATCTCTGATTTTTATCTGCTTCGAAATGAAATAGAAACTAAAGATAATTATGAACGCTACGATGGTGTATTTCTTCTGAACGAAAAAGATATTTTCATTGGTGATGAGGCAAAAATATACCCGGGCGCTGTGCTTGATGCTGAAGAAGGACCAATTTTCATTGGCAAAGGCGCAAAAGTTTTACCCGGAGCTTCTATTCAGGGTCCGGCGTTTATCGGCGATTATACGATTGTTAAAATGGGCGCCAGATTGTATCATAATTCAAATATTGGCCGTGTTTGTAAAATCGGAGGTGAAGTTGAAAATACAATTGTGCACTCATTTTCAAATAAACAGCACGATGGTTTTTTAGGAAATTCTTACCTCGGCTCGTGGGTAAATCTCGGAGCGGGTACAAATAATAGTGACCTTAAAAATAATTATGGTTCCATTAAAGTTTATATCAATGGCGAACCCGTTGATAGTGGTTCACAGTTTGTTGGATTAACCATGGGAGACCACTCTAAATCAGCAATTAACAGTACATTTAATACAGGAACTGTGATTGGAGTTTCCTGTAATATTTACGGATCAGGCTTTCCTCCAAGATATGTGCCTTCATTCGGCTGGGGTGGTTCAGACGCTATGACTTCTTATGATCTTGAAAGAAGTATTGAAGTTGCCCAGCGTGTTATGGAGCGTAGAGATGTTGAAATGAAAGCTGCTGATGAAAAAATGTTCCGTAAGGTTTTCGACCTTACACGCGAGGAAAGAAGAAAACGCGGAATGCCGAACTAATCCCCTATGTTAAAAAACTATTTCTACTTGGCAAGATTTGCCGGATATCTAAACGAAAAGATATCCGGATTGAATATTTCCGATATTTTTACTCAGGAAAAAGATACTATATATATACATCTCAACGGCGATGAAGATTTTCCATACAAACATCTGGTACTTTCCACCAATAGTCAGCTCCCCTACCTGATCATTAAATCAGATCACCGCAAAGCTAAAAAGAATATTACATACTTTTTTCAGGATTTGCATGGAGCAAAAATTGAAAGCGTCTCAATCGCCCTCGGTGAACGGGATATAAAGATTAAAACAGATTCCGGTGAACTTCATTACATTTTACGGGGTAATCGTTCAAATATATACTTTCTTAAAAATAGTGTAATCCATCCCTTCAAGGCTGGTAAGAATGATGCCAAAGATAAGTTGTTTGATGAACTTAATTCCCAAATATACGTTTCCGCCCCCGATATTTATTTTGAGGAAAATATTTTAGCTGACAACAAACTAAGGAAAAAGGAGTATCCCTTCGTTTCCAAAGAACTATATAAAGAGGCCGCCCTCCATGGTAAAACTGATGCTTTAATGCCGGAAAGTTTATCTGGTATTATTGAAAGTATATACGAATCAAAAATAGCGGTATATTTTGATCAATTTCTCGAGAAGGTTGTTTTCGTACCGGAAAACTTCAAATCTTACAAAGTGCCTGAAGATGCATTCATCACAGATGATATGAACGATGCAATAAGAGAATACCTCATCCTCAATTTCAAGACAGCTAAAATATCCAACCTCAGCAAAGATTTATCCCGATTTTTTGAAAAAGAGATTGGTAAGTTATCATCAAAAATAAATAATCTTAAATCCAGAGTTGAAGCCGGCTCCCGACACGAAGAATATTATCATTTCGGGAACTTGCTGCTGGCAAATTTGTATTCTTTCAATAAAGGTGAAAAATCTGTTATGCTCACCGATTATGAAGGAAATTCGATTGAAGTTAAGCTCAATGAAAAAATATCACCAAACCAAAATGTTGAAGCGTATTTTGAAAAAGCAAAAAACGAAAAAATAAATTTTGAAAAATCAACGGAATTGTATAATAATACAGTTTTAAAATATCAGGAATTATTAAAACTGCACACTGAATTTGATAATTGTGAAAAGTTTGAAGAACTAAAAGAAATCCACGGGAAAGTTTTCCCTTCCGGAAAATCAAAAAAAATGATACAGGAAGACTCGAAAATAAAATATCGACACTATCTTATCGACACAAAATATCATGTGTTTGTCGGCAGGGATAGTAAAAGTAACGATTTACTGAGTACACGTTTCGCGAAACAAAACGATTACTGGTTTCATGCGCGAGGTTTACCCGGGTCTCATGTAGTTCTTCGCGTTGAAAACACAAAAGAAGTTGTGCCGAAAAATATATTGAAAAACGCGGCATCTATTGCTGCATTCTGGAGTAAGGCAAAAACCGCGAAAGTCGCTCCTGTTTCTTACACTTTTGGTAAATTTGTTTACAAGAAAAAAGGGTTTGATCCCGGACAGGTTGCGCTATCCAAAGAAAGTGTACTCCTGGTAAAACCTGAAATTCCTTCGAATACTGAGCTCGTTGATGAATAAACAATTTCTGTTAAATATAGTATATATTCTTCTTGGTAGTGCTTTGCTTGGAATTTCTTACAATGTCATTTCTCCGAATGGCATTCCCCTTTTCGCGGAAAAGACCCAATTAATTAAAACCGGTCTCGATGATTTTATTACAAGCCCTAATAACTCTGAAGAAAATACCGCTCGCGAAATTGATCTCAAAACAGCTTTTGAGATTCATCAGAAAGGTCTGGCAAAATTTGTGGACGGAAGAGATGAATGGGAGTATGGCGAAGGTAGAATCGCTGGTGCGATAAATATACCGGATTACAATTTTGAGGATCACATCGACAAATACAATTCGATGGATAAAAGCTTAAATTATATTGTCTATTGTGGTGGCGAAGATTGTGATATAAGTATCCGACTTGCAAAGAAAATGAAAGAGCTGGGTTTCACTAATGTTTACGTTTTTTCCGGTGGTTGGGATCAGTGGTTTGCGGCTAATTTCCCGGTAGATAATGACTAGTTTTTTAAGCTCAAATATTACCCTGCTCGTTTTCAGAATTATTCTTGCAATAGTATTTATTTTTGCCGGAATGGAGAAAGCCGCGAATCCCGCCGATTTTTCAGAAGCAGTCGCTAATTATCGTGTAATCTCCCTTTTCTTGCAGAATATTGTCGCAATCGTAATACCCTGGGTTGAAGTCGTTTCAGGAATTTTACTGCTATATGGTAAATTTCTTAAGGAAAACAGCACTATAATTTCAGTACTTCTTATTGCTTTTAACATTCTTGTTCTGCAGGCTATGCTGAGAGGACTTGATATTGATTGTGGATGTTTTGGTACAATCGATGCACAGATAGTGGGATTTAGAAAACTGCTCGAAAATTTTGCCTTACTTGCTATGGGAATCTCGATATTCCGTTTTTCCAAGAGTGAAACAAATGATTAATACCAAAGATATCAATCAGATTTTAATCATCAAACTCAGGGGAATTGGTGATGTAGTACTTTCTACTATTGTGCTAAAATCTCTCAGACTAGAATTCCCCACCGCCCGAATCGATTATCTGACCGAAAAACCGGGGAATTTTCTTCTTGAACCACTTGAAGAAGTTGCCGATATACTAATTTTCAAAAAGAAAACCTTGAGTGATCGACTTAAAACGTTTCTTGAGGTAAGAAAAAACAAGTATGATCTGGTAATTGATTTTTATTCCAATCCGGGCACAGCTCAGATAACATATTTTTCAGGAGCGAAGTATCGAGCCGGGTTCCCTTACAAAGGCAGGAAGTACGCATATAATCTATACGGTCCATCAGAAAGAGATAAATATCATGCCGCTGATCTTCATTTAGAGTTCTTGAAAAATATTGGGATTAGAACGGTTTCCGAGCCGGAACTCCAATTTGGTATTTTTGACCATGAGTTAGGTTCAGCCGGGAAATTTCGAGATAAACTTAATCTACATGAAAAAAAATTGGTAGGACTCTCCCCTAGTGGTGGATGGCAGTCAAAAAAAGCCCCGGCAGTAATCTTTATCAATGCCGCCAAAGCCTTAAAGGTGATTGAGCCGGATATTCATTTTTTGATCCACTGGGGTCCCGGAGATGAATCAGACGCGAATAAAATCACCGGTGAATTAGGCAAAGACGCGACACTCGCGCCTCCTACCTCAATTAGAGAAATGGGAGCTTTCCTGAAAATATGTGATGTCGTTTTGGCTAATGATAGCGGTCCGATGCACATATGCGCTGCGGTAGGTACTCCGGTACTCGGATTATTTGGCCCAACAAGTCCGTCCCTGCAAGGACCCTATGGTAAATTCAATTCTTATATCCACAATGGTGATTTACATTGTATAGAATGCAACCTGTTGCAATGCCCCCACAATCAAGAGTGTTTTAATGAATTATCTTCTTCAAAAATCGCTGAAGAACTGAAGAAATTGCTCAATAATTAAGAACAAACGTTGCTGAAAAAAATAGAAATATTATTTCGGAAATTCATTTTCAAACTTCTGATAGTTCTATCTTCCCGAAAAAGAGGTACATCTCATCCTGAATTAAAAAAAATAAACAGGGTTACTTTTATAAGGCTGAATCGAATCGGTGACGCATTGGTTGTAACCCCCATATTTTCAGCACTCAAAAAATATTATAACTTCCAAATTGTTGTTTTGGCAGATAGAAAAAACTTCTTTGTTTTTAAGAACAATCCCCACATCGATGAAATAATTACATTCCAAAAGGGTATATCGGGAATTAAATCTGCCATTACTGTATTAAACAATTCAGAAATCGTTGTTGATTTACACGATGATGTTTCCACTACCGTTTCTTATCTAATTGCTCTATGCAAATCACCATACAAGTTCGCCTTAAAGAAAGAGAACTTCAATTTGTTTTCTCATACCATTTCCAAACCTGATCCCACTGAATCACATGTTATAGATCGTGTCCTCAAATTATTGGAATTGTTTGATCTCGAAAAACCGGTAAATGCAAATGTGGAGTTCTATCCTTCTCATGATGCGTTGGAAACGGTATCTAAAAAGATGAATGAGCTAAATCCCGAGAAAATATTTCATCTTGGAATAAACATTTCTGCCGGTAGTGACGCAAGATTTTGGGGTGTTAATCGTTACAGAGAATTGATAAGGGAAGTTCTGGCAAAATATAACAATATCCATATCACACTCCTGGCCGCGCCGGGCGACATTGCCGCAGGAGAAGAAATATCACATGAACTATGCAGTCTCTATTACAGCAACAGTTTTGAAGAGTTTGGAGCCTTTATCTCGAAACTTGACCTGCTATTTACACCCGATACTTCTACTGTTCACTTGGCATCATCCTCGAAAATACCTATGTTTGGTCTATATGTAAAATATAACACAAACAACAAAATCTGGTACCCTTATAAATCAAATTACGATTGTGTAATAACAGAAGAACCAAATTTTGACAATCTTGATACAGATAAAGTTATATCATCATTTTTAGCGTTTTTTGAGAAAAATTATTATGAAAAATAAAATTCCAACTTGCAAAAGTTTCACCGGGTATAAACCTTGTCATCCTGACCATAACTGCTGGGAAAACGGCTGCAAGGAAAATATACCTCACGGAACTAAAATTCTTATAATAAATCTTGACGCAATGGGCGACGTTCTTATGACAACCGCTCAGTTAACAGGTTTGAAGAGAAAGTTTCCCCAATCAACAATCCATTGGATCACTCTTAAGATCGCAGCTCCGCTTTTACACCATAATCATCTAATTGATAAAGTTTGGGAGTATAATTTTGAATCTTTATCAATCCTTCAAAACATAAAGTTTGATTATGTTATGAATGTTGATAAATCGCAACGTTCATGCTCGATCTTAAACTCCGTAAATTCTGAGAATAAGTTAGGTTTCGGGATGGATGAGAATGGAAAAATTATCCCGGTAAATAAAGGCGCATACTACAATTATCAACTGGGCATGGATGATCATCTCAAGTTCAAAGTAAACCAGCGTACCGGTCAGGATTATCTCGCCGAAACATTTGAGAATGATTATCGACGTGATAGATATGTTTTTAACTTCACTGATGATGAAAATGAGTTTATAGAAAGTTACAGAGCTGATCAAAATATTTCTGATGGTGATTTTATTGTTGGATTTAATACAGGGTGTTCAAACTTGTACCCGAATAAGAAAATGACGGTAGAACAGCATATCGCCATAATTGATAAGCTGCTTCAGCTAAAAAAATATAAGATTATGCTTCTTGGCGGTCCGGAGGATACCGAACGAAATAGTCAGATTTCACGTCATTTCGGGGACAAGATTATTAATACTCCCACAAGCGAAGGAGTGAGACGAGGAGCGTGCTATGAAAGCATTCCACAGGTAATTGTCACAGGAGATTCTTTCGGGATGCACCTTGCAATCGCGCTTCAGAAATACGTTATCGCATGGTTTGGTCTTAGTTGCTGGACTGAAATTGATTTATACGATAATGGTGTGAAATTGATACCAGAGGGTCTTGATTGCGCTCCATGCTGGAAGAAGAAATGCCCCTTTAACCTCGAGTGCATTCAGATGATTGATCTGGAAAATATTGTAAATTCAATTGAAGAATATTTTAATCGGAATGGAAAAAAATAAACTCCGTGATTTATGGGAAGTAAAAAATAGACCATTACTTCTCGATGGTGCAATCGGAAGTTTACTTCAAAACAAAGGTGCTATCGGTCTCCCTTCCTACTTGTGGACCAGTGGAATAGTTCTAACCAACAGGGAGAGTATAAGAGAAATTCACTTACAATATTTGCAAGCCGGTGCTGATATCATCACTACAAACACATTCAGACTCGGAAATACAAATTCAACTCTCGATACAAAACTGATTCAACAAATCATTTCCACAGAAATGACAATTCTAAACGAATTAAAGCCAGATTTCACTTTTTTGATTGCGGGTTCAAACGGGCCTGCGGAAGATTGCTACCAAAAAGTGAGGAAAATTTCACACTCACAACTGATGGAAAAGCACAAAAGAGTAATTGATACACTATGGGAGTCGGGAGTTGACTTCGTTCTTAATGAAACCCTTTCCCACTTTGATGAAATTTTATTTACATCACAATATTGTTTCGAAAATAATATCGAGTATGTACCAAGTATTTATCTGGATGGAACAGGTCGCCTGCTCAGCGGTGAACCAATTACCGAAATATTGGAAGAAATCTTAAAATATCAACCAGCCGCGATTTCAGTCAATTGTATCTCTTTGAGTACATTTTCTAAGATATATGAGTCTTTAACTAATTTTGAGTCTCCATTCGGATTCTATCTTAACTGTGGACTGTCGGATATAAACTCATCAGTAATTTCTGATGTTTTAAGTCCGCAGACCTATTCAGATTTTGTGAAGTACTATCTGCAATACAATCCGGTTTTTGTAGGGAGCTGCTGCGGCTCTACCCCCGAACACACAAAGAAAATGAGAATTTTAATAGATGAATTATATTGAACTGAAAGCTCCCGCTAAAATTAATATCGGACTTTACATTACTTCAAAAAGAGAAGATGGCTATCATAATCTTTATACTTTGTTTTATCCCGTGTACGGTCTTTTTGACACTTTGAAATTCAGGTTATCAGAGACTCAGAGTTTCAGCTCAAATTCACCCGAGATAGCCTTTGATGAAAATAACTTGATCATAAAAGCATTAAGAATCCTGGAAAATGAATCAGGAAAAACATTAAATGTTGATATTTCATGCGATAAGAATATCCCGCTGGGTGCAGGATTAGGTGGCGGTAGTTCAGACGCAGCTGCAACTCTCCTCGCGCTGAATGAAATTTACAGATTACGCATACCATTAGAACGGCTTAAGGAGTTAGCCCTTTTGCTTGGATCGGATGTACCATTTTTTATCAGAGCGAAACCCGCAATTGGTGAATCGCGAGGTGAGAAACTTACAGAAGTAGATCTATTTATCGACAGCTACCTTGTTATTGTTAATCCCGGGATTCATATTTCCACAGGTGAAGCCTTCAAAAACATTAAACCGAAAGCAACAATTTTTGATTATACCAGAATTTTATCGGATGGTAAATTAAATTTGGCGAATCAACCCACTCCGGTGAATGACTTCGAAGATTTTGTTTTCAAGACGCACCCGGAGATAGCAATAATAAAGCATAAACTATATAAATCAGGTGCCTGTTTTTCCCAGATGAGTGGTAGTGGATCATCCGTCTATGGTTTATTTAAGGATAAAATCAATGAGGAGTCGCTGAGGCTTTTGTTTCCTGCAAACTATCTTGTGAAAGTTGTTCCTCCCGCTCCTGGATTTCACTAACTTTTGAAAAATATACTAAAAAAGTTGTTCCGGGTCTGTCAGGTCTGGCAATTCTTGAAGGAGACTCGGTTGCTATTTTAATTCCAAGTCGCTGAGTAATTTCGTAAACAAGTGAAAGACCCATTCCACTCCCCTCATATTCACAGTTTTTTGTATTTGCACCTCGGAAAAACTGCTCGAATATTCTGGATTGTTCATGCTTGGGAATTCCAATACCATCATCACTGATTTCTACTATTACATTTTCTCCCGAACGCTCTACTTTTATTCTAACGATACCACCCCTGGTATTATACTTGATTGCGTTACAAATCAGATTAGAGAGAGCAAGCTCAATAAGGACTTTATCTCCGATTATTTCCCCATGATATCCTTTATTATCGTAAAAGGATACGTCTATACCTTTTGTTCTGGAACGCTCCGCATACTTATCAATCATACTTGAAATTATATCATAAAGGATCACTTTCTCCTGATTAGTAACATTCAACAATCTTAGCTTTGATATTCTTAATATATTATTTATCAATTCGATCGCTTCTTCAGAGCGTTTTCTTGCGCGAATAAGTTTCTCTTCAACTTTTTCATTAACCGGTCCGAGATATTTTTGCAAGATTAAATCTACAATGGACTGCACTGCTGAAACGGGTGTTTTGATTTCGTGCACAACACCCATTATATATTTTTGCTTTGCGAATTCAGCTTCATGCAATTTTTCAATGTTTTCTCTTAACTCCTGTTCCCTTTTATATAATGATCTGGCGATTCGATTAGCCAGCAACACACTTATTGCCATCATAGAAGCAAAAACCATGATGAATAATATAATATAGCTTTCGGAAAGGGTTCTTGGTTGAAGATATAATCCTGAGATATAATTCGATGCCACAATACCTTTATACTGCAGAACAATTAGTAATGAATAAACAACCGTAACTATACCGCACATAGTATAAATGACGTACCCTGGTAAAATTAAACTACCAACGATCATCTGAAAAATGAAAAATGGATAAATAGGTGATTCGACTATTCCGGTGTATGATATTAGCACAAAAAGCGCTGATAAATCCAATATTATTTGAACCAGAGACAAGTGCAGACAATTAAACTTTCCAGGTACACACTGGATTTTTGGTCTTATTATCTGTACCGCAAGATTGTAGCCCAGAATTAATAAAAAAGTAGAAAATATTGCTATTTTTTGAGAACTGTCAAAATTAAATGCTAATAGTGTCTCTCCGGCCACAAGAAAAACAAGGAGTAACAGCGCGAAAAAATACCTTAATCTTATAAACCAGAGGTTTCTTCTTCTTATTGCTGTCCAGAACTCATCATAATGATGTGCCCATTTTGGAACAAGTGCAATCATCTCTACCTCTCGCTTTGCTCCTGTTAATAAGAATATAAGTCATTAAACTCATTTTCTCAACTTTTTACAGGGAGTATTATCTTAAACTCAGTGCCGGGTCTGCTATTTTTTTTAAGAATTGACGGACTTTTAATAAATACACTACCTTTATGGGCTTCAAAAATATTTTTAACAACTGCCAACCCGGTTCCTGTACCCTCGATATTAGAATTTTTTGCGTTGGAAGCTCTGTAATATTCTTCAAAAATACGCTTCTGGTCTTCTTCAGGGATACCTATCCCATCATCAATAATTTTGATACTTATTTTATCTTCTTTTTTAAGAATTATATTAACTGTTCCGCCATCAGGAGTATATTTTACCGCGTTACCAATTAAATTTGAAAATGCCAATTGTAATAAAACCGGATCACCGGCGAATTCAGAAGCGGAGAAAGAATCTAAATCCAGGTTCAAATCTATTTCTTTTCGTCTGGCGATAGACTCATAGTTAGCGGCAATCCTGGCGATCAATTCAGACAAGTTCAACTCTTCATGGTTAACCTGATTCAATACCTTAAACTTTGATAAACGCAGAATATTATTGATATTGTCAATACTCTCCGTAATTCGGTTTTTTGATTTACCAATTAACTGTGAAGCATCTTCATCAATCTTTCCGGAATAGCCTCCAAGTACAAGATCAAGAAAGGAGTGAGCGGCCGCAATCGGTGATTTTAGCTCATGAACAACTGCCATAGTGTACTTTTGTTTATTTATTTCCGCTTCGGCAAGTTCTTCCATAGCAGTTCTCAACTCTTTCTCTCTATTGTAAAGTTCCGCCGCAATGCGTCTGGTAAGAAGGATGGAAGAAATTATCATAACACCGAATATAAACATGGACCCAATCAGAAATGTAAGATCATCATATAAACTAAGTGAAAATAATCCCTCAATCTTATGGTGAGGAATCACTCCCTGATATTCCAAAAAACTAAATACCGAAAAGATGACAATAATCGAGGCACCAATAGAG
The DNA here is from genome assembly GCA_022181065.1 of Melioribacteraceae bacterium. GTDB lineage: Bacteria > Bacteroidota > Ignavibacteria > Ignavibacteriales > Melioribacteraceae > BQMY01. The sequence continues at coordinate 33,629 of BQMY01000117.1, forward strand.
TATATAATAATGCCGGGTAATAAAATACTCCCGATGATCATATGAAAAACAAAAAACATAAAAATGGGTGCTTCCAAACCACCACTAACATATACGACAATAGATAGCGCTACTATATCTTGTAAAATTTGTAAAAACGCGTAATTTAATGTTTTGTGGTTATTTTCCTCCGTTAGATTCTTAATCAAGTGCTCAAATAATATATTATAACTAAAAATGAGGAACATTACGGTTAGAATAGTGTAAAATTGAAAGTCGCTGAGCACTACACCCGGAATTACTTTTAAGGAAATCAAATATCCCATTAGCAAGGCAACGGCAAAATATCTCAGGTTAATAAACCATCTGTTATAACGTGTTACGAGATTTAGTATTTCGTTCGACTTGAAGATTTCGTGTGGATATAGCTGCATAGAAACATTCCGGGTTTGCTTTACACTAAATTACACAATTTTAAGTTATCGCAAAAGATTCGTAAATTTGTGTAGAAGTTTGATTCATATTTTTTTTAGATACCTGAAACTTTGTGTTAATTATTACATCATATGTTAATAAAAATGATGAGGTAATTATGCAAAATCAACCAAAAGTAATCATGTTCTCAACTCCAACATGTTCTTTTTGTAACACTGCAAAAAGATACTTCAAAGAGAAAAAAATCAGATTTAAGGATATTGACGTAAGCCGGGACATGTCCGCAGCCAAAGATATGCAAAGAAGAACCGGCCAAACAGGTGTACCCGTTATCCTGATAAATAACAGACCTGTTGTTGGATTTGATAAAAATAAAATTGACAGAATGCTAAATATTACAAATTAAATTGGAGTACTATTATGAAAATTAAACCAATGGACGATAGAATTCTTATAGAATTCGTTGAAGAAAATACAAAAACCGCAGGTGGAATTATCATTCCCGATACAGTAAAAGAAAAGCCCAAAATGGGTAAAGTTGTAGCGGTTGGTACAGATGAAGATCTGAAAGAAAATATAAAAGAAGGTGATTTTGTACTTTTCGCCAAATATGGTGGTGAAGATATTGAAGTTGAAGGAAAAGAATTCAAGATTGTGCAGCGAGCTGATATTCTGGCGATAGTAGAACAATAAAATTAAACCCTGCCAGCGCAGGGTTTTTTATTCTCTTTCTAAAATTTTTACAATGGCTTTCTGACCTTTTGAAGATTTTATCCTCAAACCGGTATCATCCAGCAAATCAATCGAAATGAATTCCAGTTCAGTTTCTCCTCTTGTTCTGGCCTTATAAATCAAACTCATTACTTCTCCCGAACCGGTAATAGACTGGCTCAGGGATGAAATACGAATACTTAATCCACTGGTAACCTTCAAATTACCAGATTGACCATCCCTGATAACAACTGTAGTGTCAGAATATTGAGGTACAACACCAATTCCGAAAAATTCATTTGCGAGTGAACCGCTTTCAATGCTAATTAACTCAAGAAGAGTTGTATCGAATGAAGCAATCGTGGTCATATCATAAAGATTTGAAACATCATCAACTATGATGGAAAGAGTATCAACCGAGTCAATTAGTGTATTTGTGGTTCGTGGAAAATACCTTAACGATGTACCGGCTAATGCGTCGATATAAAAAGTCAACGTTTCCGGTCCGCCTTCTATTCCGGCATTTAATCCCATCAGACTGAAAATATATTTTCCATCATCCAGGTTCTGTAAGTATGCGGTTTTGAAAGGCAGATACTCTCCATAGGGAATAAATTCGAATAAGGAGTCGGAAAAATCGATATATTCAAGCTTGTACCTGAAATTTATCGCTTCATCTCCACCTACCCATGAAATTGTAACATCATCTGTAGTAAGAGTATCTCCATCCTCGGGAGCTTCAACAAATTGCAGAAATTCCGGCGGAGAGTCAATTAGCGAACCATCTTGCTTACACGAATAAAAAGTAAACAAAATCAGAATAGCAAAAGTTATATTTAGTGTTTTATTTTTCATTGGCGCTTGAAATATTCCAATATATAATCATCAGTGAAATGCTGTGTTTCTAATAATTTATTCTGATTATCGGTGAAAAGACCAGGTAATTATCAAGTCTGTAATATGGAATTGCTTGAGTATTATTGTTGTAGCCTTTGTAATACTTAAATTCAAATCCGAATACTTTACTTAGCATTACCCTGCTCTTGAAACCAAAATAACCGTAATTATCAGAAAAATCATAATTGATCTGTAATGTTAGGTTATGCTTCAGCATTCCGTTTGATTTAATTAGTGATGCTTCGGTAAACAAGTTAAATTTAGTACCTTCCCTACCTGAATTAAGCTCTGTTAAACTCCTTAGATCGGGCACAATATAATTATGGACAATATCGTTTATTGAGAAACCAAGTCCGGCATTAAGGTTCCACATATTCAGCACATTAACAAATTCTCTGTAATCGGCAAAAAATACAAAGAAATTATTTAATGAGTAAAATTGGGTAATATAGTCAATATTAAAGTCATCAAAACCATACTCTGCAACCCGGAACATTCCTTCCAATTTAAAATGAAGCCTGGCTAATTCAGGCATAACCATTTTCAAAGGATTTCCCGTTAGGCGGAAATAAATATTTTCTCCACCCTTGTATAACCTTCTACCATAACTGTCGTCATTAAATGTAAAAGTCGGCTGCCTCGCCGGAATACCGAATCCCAAGTCGAGAGTATAGCCCGAATAAGCGCTTTTGGGAAGTATTGAATCCATAAATGTAGTTGAAACGCCCATAAAATAGTCAGTAAAATACCACCCGGGATAGTTGATATGATCATTTCCCCACCTGCCAAAATATGAAAACAATAATCGGTTTTTAGCTCCAATATTCATTTTATAAAACATCAATTTTGGTTGGGTAAAATGAAGGAATATATCAAAATTATAATTCCTTGAAGTACTTGATTCCGACTTTGTGAGATCTACATCAGAATAGAGTCTGCTTTTTAAGTATTCATAAGTATTCTCACCCAATATTTTCTTTATCACCAAATGATCTTCAACAGGATCAAAGAAATAATTTTTACTGGAAGTACCACCATCATTTTTTTGAGGAGTGTAAAATCTTATATACTCAATTTCGTCATCATAATAACGTTTTCTCAGCTCAATAAACACCTTACCATCATAGATGTACTGAATCCGATTTTCAATATCATACGATTCGGCAGGTAAACCGTTAATTCTAAATGCATTTTTAACTACAAATCGATTAAAAATATGGCGTACCATTCCCGGTTCGGTTATATCCCAGACAGGTTTGAGATCGTTAAAAGCAATAGTATTATACTCGAGATTACTATAAATATTTTTGGCTCTTTCCAGCTTTTCATCCTGAGCATTTACATGTTGCGAAGATGTGAAAAGAAAAACGATAAACAATGAAAGGAATTTTATCCCGCTCAAGTAATATTTAGAAGCCATATCTGTACCTCACACCAAACATTGTGCTACCCGAATTTTCCCACTCATGAGTCGAGCGGTATAATGGTGAAAATATAATTCCGGTAACAAATCTGAACTTATGACCTCCTTCTAATTCAAGTAATTTTAGCCAGAAATCAGCTTTAAGTACACTATCAAAAATTCTCAGGTTGGCACCAAATATTTCATTGTCAATTCTTTTTTGTTTTGGCACAAATGCCAGATTGAAATTTATTATTGGCTGCCATTTGTTGTAAACCTCATTACTGCTCACACTACCCTTGTAGTATGTTGCCTTAACAACATTGTAAGTACCTAATCCAAAATCCATTCTGAATCTTAACAGTTTCTCATCACTATCATTCCAGTAGAATGAAAATGTTGTCGCAAATTCATTAAAGGTGAAAAATGCGTACGAACTATCCGCTGAACCGAATGAAACACCAGGATTATCAAAGTTTTTACCACCGGTGACAAAATGAAGATTGAGAAAAGGAATATCAAAATAACGGGTAGTACTTATATCAAATGAAAGTCCAGTACCTACATTCAATTTCGGTTTATCAGACCCCACAAATGGCATTGCAGAAGCAACAGATTCCGAACCTACCGCAAATCTCCCCATAATTTTAGCATCTATTACCAGATCGTTTTTCATTCGTTTTTTATCACCTGTAATGAAGAACAATCCTCTTCCACCAATATTCAACGCCATACTCTGCCAGGGATGCAAATTGAGTAAATCACTCTCCATTGACATTTCTGCACTGAGAATGGTAAAATCGAGATCCATCTCTTTATGATAAAAACTTGCATGCGCTAGTGAAGCGTCGATCATAAATTCCGCGCCTGATGAAACAGCTCGGCGTCTGGCTCGCGGACTTAAATTTTCAGCTCCATTACCCGAAATTAAAGCAACACTTTTGGGATAAATATGTTTACTATGAATCCACATATCGTTTAGGAAATCTGTATTATCAAGGCTTGTCATACCACGTTTAATCTCATATTCCTCAATAGGGATATTTAATCTGGAATATGGTTCGTATTGCCCAAGGCTTGATATCACAAAATTAGTGATTGAAGTATATAATTCCGGATCAGAGAAATACAATTCATTCAAATCCGCGAAAGAAAGCAATGTTTCTCTTTGGGGTTCCTGCACCGTTGTAGAAGCGCCTCCAAAGAAATCCGAGCGTGTTTCCTGGGAAGCAGCCCGAAGATACTCAACCCTCAATAAAGTTAGACTATCGATATTAATATTCTTCTGAATGAAAACAAAAAAGTAAGTATAGTCTTCTGAGGCAAAGAATTTAACAGGGTTATTACCAAGTGTAGGTACTACCGCGGGTAATTTTTCCAGATCGGAATTGGTAAGACTCAATTGCATCGAGTGGATATCGAGATAATCCACATCGAATTCAATTCTATCTTCTATTCTTTGATAATACTCACTCAATTCCTGGGCATAAAATAAAGAGGATAATGAGACAAGCAGTAGTACCACAAACTTTGTCATAATCAGGTATAAAATTAAGTTTCTAAATAACCAATTTTGAAAAACATAAAACTGTTTTTATTTCTCCGTTTTATGTTGAAATATTTTATCTACTTTATTTTACCCCCTGGAAAAAAGGAAGGCTACTAACCGGAAAACCGGTTAGTAGTTAATTTTAAGTATCGGAGAAAATACAACGTAATCACCTCTCCATAATGCATCGTACTGTTTTGCGTCGATACCAAAGTTATTCATAACTTTAACTTCGAAACCAAATGTTGAACTGATCATGGCTTTTACAGTAGCGCCATAATATCCCCAACCATCTGATACATTATAACCACCTAGGACTTGAAGATCATGCTGAATCAAGCCACCGTTGTTATCAATACCAACGTTAAATGTCATAAAGTGCTTGAATTTATCAAAATCTTCGCGATTTTCAAGATCAATCACGCTTAAAGTTGCCTGATCAATTCTTAATTTGTGAAGATCATGAGAAGCAAGACCCGCACCTGCATAAAGCTGACCAAAATCGAACATGTTGGTGATATCTCTGTAAATCCAACTTAGACTAAAGTAGTTTTTAACAGCAACAAAATCCTGATTAACGTTATAAATTCCAAAATCTTTGTATTTGTAATCAGCATAGGTAATAAAACTTTCAACATTCAGATAAACATTCTCAAACTCTTCGGTAATGTTTTTAAGAAGATCACCCGAAAGAGCGAAATATGCGGAACTACCAGATTTAAACATAGGCATAGTAGGTAGATCAGCAATAAAAGGTTTTGATGTATTTGTACCGGTACCAACTGATAATTTGTAAGTATAATCAGAAGGATCGTCGCCAAGAGCGTTATAATACGTGAGGCTAACTCCAGCAACATATTCTGCCGAGAACCAACCTGGTAAGAATATTTTATCAAAACCCCACTTACCGAATAATGAAAGAAGGTATTTATTTCTTACACCCGAAGTAGTTGACCAAAACATAAGTTCAGGTTCGAGCATATTCAGGTCAATATCAAAATAATAGCCATATTTGGTTTCGTAAACGTCCTTTGTCACATCACTGAAAAAGTAAGTCTGTTCCTGCATCTTGTCATAAAGTCGCGGACCAATAATTTCTTTAAGATAGAAACCATCCTCCACGGGATCGAACAAAGGAATTGGCTTTACTTCATCTGACTGATCAATAGAAATAAACGCGAAATATTCAAATTCTTCATCATAATACCTTCTTCTAAGGTCAACGATAACTTCTCCATCGAAAACAGCATTAGCTTTTTCCATAACTACCTGAACATCGGCAGGTTGACCATTTATTCTGAAGGCATTTTTAACTGCGAATTTGTTAAATAACTCCCTGATAAAACCGGGATCATTTATAAACCACTTTCTTTTCAAGTCATCAAACGCTATTGTATTGTACTCAAGATTTGAGTAAATAGTATTCAACTCCTCTTTAGACTGTGATCCATTAGTTTCCTGAGCGTAATTAACATTTGTCAGGATAAATACTGTCAATATATATAAAACTAATTTCTTCATTGTCGTCAACCTAGTTATTTAATCCATATCTGTATCTGATTTGCACTGCGGCACCGCCATCTGTCTCCCAACCTTCCGCATCACGGAAGAACGGAGCGGAAACATAATTTGCTTCGAGTCTGAACATATGATCCGGTGCAATCTGGAAGATTGTCAACCATGCCCAATAATTAAATGCGCTGTCGAAAAATTTGAGTTTGGCACCCATTACCGGGTTATTTTTCGGAGCCCAGGTATAATTAAGAGCGATCATCGGCTGGAATTTTGCAAACACCTGCTTTGAACCAAGCAGAGCGTCAGTGGCGTTAACCCACTCAGCTTCAACAACATCATAATATCCGGCGCCTATGTCCATTCTGAATCTGCTTGTTAATTTATCCGACGTGTTCCAGAAAAATGACATACTTACTTCAGCTTCGTTAAATGTGTGATAGGAAAACTTCCTGGTTCCCTTAAACACATATACTGCCGGATCAGTTACATCCCTGTCACCTGTTGAGAAGTAGAAATTCAGATATGGGAAATTACCCATTTTTGAAAAATTAAACTGACCGTAAATACCTGTACCAAAATTAAGAGCAGGAGGATCACCAAATATCCATGGTTGTGCATCATAGATATCACGTGTTCCAAGATTAACTCTTGCGCCAAACTTGGCATTCAGGAAGGTTGAATTACTTATCCCGCGTTTATCGCCGGCAAGCATGAATAACATTTTTATACCAGCTCTAACAGTCATAGACTGATGCGGCAATACATTTACAACCGGCTGAGTAAAATCCAGTTCAACACTTGCACCACCATCCTCAAGAATAGCGTTCATACTTTCGTGAGAAAAACTGATTTTTGAAATACTGGCGTCAATTTTAAATGCCGTACTGCTACCAGCGCTTCTTCCTCTTCGGGAACTACCGGCGGCTTCATCTTTGAACCAGTGTATTTCATAAGTTTTAGCGTAATTAATGAAATCGGTATTATCGCGCGAAGTTAAACCCAAGCTGGTTTTAATATCACCTTCAGTATTAATTCTTAACAAAGACTGTGGAGGGTCTTCAGGATTTAACCTTAAATGTTCCATCACCATCTTTTGCATAGAATAATAATACTCAGGATTATTGAGTTTTAGATTGTGCAAATCACTAAACTTCAACACAACTGTGGTATCATCAGAGATATCTCCGATGGCGGAGAAAAAGCCTCCTTCAGCACTGGTATTAACCCTTATTTCATCCACATAAAGCAAATAAAGGGAATCAATTCCCAGCCCTTCGTTCAGAAAGATTAGACGATAAGACACATTATCATCCTCAATAAAACCAAAAGGCTCATTTTTACTTACTCTCGGGATACTTTTAAGTAACGGATCAATACCATCCTGTGGATAGACAGGGATGTAGTGTATATTGAGATAATCCTTGTCTTTCCTCAACTTGAGATCAATTTTATCAACAAGGTCTTCAGCCTGTTGCTGTGCCAGAATTGAAGTGAACAATGCTGACACAAGGAAAAAACCTAAAACTATATTTAATATTTTTTTATCCATACCATTCTGCTAGCTATTTAATTGGAAGATCAATGACCTACATTATTATTGTGGCTTCGTATTCGTACTCTACATTTTTCTCATACTGCGTACTAAATCTCATCTTGATTTTCACCGGTACTTCGTCTCCTATCTCAAGAACATCAATAAATTCCTGATTAAGGTCAAGAGAAACAATTGTAAAGTAACCTGACTGAGCGAAGTTACCACCTCTACCCGGCATTAAAAAATCAGCCGGTTCCGAAGTAATCTGTAAATTCCGCAATTTTGCAGGAGCAGCTACAAGACTACCGTCCTCTTCAACGTAACCTGTGTAAATAAAATAGAAAGTAAGCAGTTTCTTATTAAATGGTGAAATGTAATAAACACCACCTTCTTCAGCTTCATCAGCATTACTAAGATCTTTCCAGGTAACAAAACCGCTAAGTTGAGGTGGAATAACGTTAAATGACCACCTTGTATCTTTCAGTTCTCCTGTTTCAGCCTCTTTGTACTGGAATTCCTGACCGTTATACATACCAATTACAGTATAACTTTGCCCAAGCGATTCGTCTTTTTTCAAAACTTCATCCAGATTGACAACAGCACCCCTTCCCGTATCAATAACCTGACCGCCGCTATTCTGCACTTCATATGAATATTTTAGCGGATCTGTGTACTCCGCGGTAGCAAAACTGAAAGTTTCCTTTTCACCGGGATAGTAACTTTCCCTTATACTAACCTTGGCGGGCATGTTGGGATTATCAACCAAAAGGAGGTAGTAACCCGATTGTGTTCTTCTTCTTGTTTCATCGACAAAATCGAGGTCTATTCTTACATAGTAAGTACCGGCTTTATCAGTAACGCCATAAACTTCATAAACTACAGTTTCACCACGTTCACCACCCTTTAGCTGGTTTGGTGCCTGGAAATACTCTGTAAGCTCTTTTAATTCGTTACCCGATTCATCAAGAAGAGTAGCTTTGATGTCGTTAATTTTTTTGATGTTCGTTAAAACTATCTGCTTTCTTGCCGGCACCTTAAATTGTTGAAGCGCTACCACGTGAATGGTATCACTTACATTAAAGCCCTGCCCCGCCAGAAAACTGACAGTCAGAAGGAAAAGTATTATCACTCTTTTCATAGGACCCTTCATATCTTTTATAACTGATTACAAAACAGATGCGGTAAAAAATACCGCATCAGACAAAACTAAAATAGCACATCAGCCGCTTTGGTTTTAACACCGCCGCCAGAAGATACATTTACTACAAAGTCAACCTTATCACTAGTAATAAGATTGTTACCATCTTCATAATGAAGTTCTTCTTTCAATTGCTCCAGAAGATGATCGGTTAGATATCCGGGCAATTCTCTTTCAACTTCACAATATGCCACAAAATTATACTTTCCGGTACGTTTGAATTCACCAAGAAAAACCGCGTTTCCGCTTTGTGTTTCAATAACAAAACGTTCGTTTGAAATCTGTGTTGAATTTATACCACCTTCAGGCCAACCGGATGGTGATCGTTTACTATCAGGATTAACATCTATGAAGTAGAGCACTTTGGCTTTTTCTTCCTCTGAAACTAATCCTGCCGGTGTCATAACAATCTTGTGAGGTTCTTTATTTTTCAGGCTATAGTCAGAATCTCTTTGCGGTACCTGCAAAACAATCGGCTGACTGTAAGAACGAGCCAAACTCGTGATCATCTTATCCCTGATTTCATGCTCTATGTGTTCAAGCTCATCTCGTTCGGTGATAACAATAAGCAATTCAACAAGAATAACGATGTAGAGTACGAAGTAAACCATACTTTTTTTCATCGTAATTACCTCCTACTTGATTATGAGCTCTTAAGAGTCTCTTTCATTTCACTAAGTGCCTGAAGATTCTTTTTATTTATGTCGTTAACTTTTTCAGATATTTTGTCGAATCTTTCCAAATACCCGTCAATCATCTTAACTTCATCTTCAGTAAGACTTTTTAAGATGTCAACACTATCTTTGATCTCTTTTGCGTTTATATTGATCTTGGCCTGAGCAGCACCTGCCGCGTCGGCTTTTTCTTTATCTTCTTTCCCATGGGGCTCTTCAGGTGTGAAGAATGTCACGAAAGCCAGGATAAAGAGCATTACAAACTCTATATAGAGTGCTATCATTACCCATTGAATACCGATACGATCGCCATCTAGCAAAAATTCCGGTACAAGTGGGTTACCTGCTACGCTGGCTCCTAATCCACGCAAACCGACGATGATAATCAAGATTGCCGCACCGATATAAACTAATCCCATTACGTTATTAGCATACTGTGGTACGAAATAATAAACCATAAATCTTCCGATAAAGGTTCTTGGTTCATGCCGATTGCGTTTTTTTGATTCAGCCACTGCTTACCTCCAAGAAATATTGATGAATGTTATTAAGATACTTTGTATTATATTAAGTCAAATATACAAATTACTGACAAATTAGCAAAAAATAATTATTCGATTTTTATATATTGAATTTAAAATGTTTATTAAATCGTTCGATGATGCATATCATCTAAAATTTTCATAAGAGGCGTTTGTATCGGCACATCACTTGGTCGCAATATATCAAATAAGGTAGAAATATCAAATAATGTATAGTACAATCTTAATTTATAACAACAATTTAATAACGTAATGAATATTTTCAAGTTTTAAATTATTACTTTTTTAATATTTTGTTGCAACCCGAGTGAATGAGGCTAGATTATTTTGGACTGATATAGAACATGCAATAATGTTATATTTTTCAATAACATTAATATTAAAAATAAAAGTTATAGTCAAGCATACGTCATAAAGAAATAATTATTTATGATCTGCATCAACAAACCATTGAAAAAATTCCTTTAACACTTCCCTGCGTTTTTCACCAAGAAAATAAAAATTTATTCCTCTAGGATTCACTTCCCAGAATTCTTCCTCCGTTGTTCCAAAAATTATATCCCTGATCTTGTTGATACGGGAAAGCGGCTCAACCTTCATATCCTCAAAGATCACCTTCGCAAGCCCCGTTTCATTATTCAATAAATAAAATCCCGCGAGCTTTGCCTGAGCAATCCTTACACCAATAAGAGAAATTTCCTTCGACTTGTCCTTACCCGGTTTATCATCCAGGGGCTCGTCCAAATTAAGGAATTGCCTCAATAAAGGTTCAATATTAGATACTTTTTTCTCATATGCCAGCTCATTAAGACGACAAAGATCATGAGCTGCGGTTTCAAGTATAAAAAGGACACCATTCTTACTTGCTTCATGACCGTAATACCTGAAGTGATATGAAATTCGTTCAACTTCTTTGGGATTAGTATCAAGAAGTAATTCGGCAACTATTCGATAATGCTCAAGTGTATTAAACGCGGTTCTTGGGGATTTATCCGTAATAGCGAGTCGCAAATATGTATTAAAATATTGGAAGACTGTTAAAAGACACCCTTCATCTTTGTTTTTGATTGCTTCAAAGGAAATTAATTCTGTGTTAAGTAATACTCCACCAGCGACATCTCTTAGCGAAAGATGTGCTTTATGGAATATTAACTCATATAACCTGAATACTTTTCTTTCAAGAAGAATCTTCCGCGATTCTATTTTATTCATCACAAAAGAACTATAGCTCGAAAAATCAGGATCGAGGTACTCAAGTCCGGTACGCTTAAACCACTTCTCGGGAAGTTTCCGTTTAATCTCGAGATATTTAACGGTAAACTCGCGAAGAGTATTTAAACACAGGAGGATAACTGCTCTATCCCCCTGATAAATTGAATTAAGCGCTATATCCCCGATAAAATTGATATCCTCATTAATACCATCCCTGAGATTAACACTGTATCGTATCTTTCCCCTGCCAAGCTTGAAAAAGGTATTTATTATATTAACTTTTATATAAGTTAGAAAATTTTGTGGACGCAGAAAGTTAAAAACATAAATAAAATGAGGTACAAATATTAAAAGATTCACTACAACCAGAAAAAGTGTAAGAGTTAATGTAAAGTAAGGTATCCGGTCTTCTTTAAGTGTATTTGTAACGAGGATAGTATTTACCGAAGTTATAACAAATATTGAAAAAACTACCTGATTTACTCTGTTGCTCATGAAAATGTCCATGATTTTCGGGGAGTATTTGTTCGCCGCAAGCTGAACCACAATGGCGACGGCCGTAATTTCTATACCAAGAACAGCAGCAATTACTTCACTCATTCCCCCTACTGTATTTGTGAGGTTCCCAATATCATTCGCAAATATGTGTTTGAATAACATGATGTTATTCAGTTCCAGTATATGATCCACAAATCTGCTGAAAATAAATGTGAGTCCGCTGATTATCATTAAAATAATCAGTGAGCGCATCCAATTGAAATTGGTTTGGCTGTTCATTCTAAAATCTCAAGTTGTTTTTCTTCTTAAGTTAATCAAATCTTGTGGAAAAAGTAAATCCGGCATAAGCCGGATTTAATAATTTAACTTTCTTTAGTCCTGAAACCTTTTAACATCCATTTTTTTGCCAGAATCAATCCAACGGGACTCACCATAGCGATAATTGCGTACACAAGCCATAAAAACTCTGAATTCATTTGCTCCGGTGCTGTATCGAGCGGAATGTACTGAGTCAGGAACCATCCAGAGAAAAATCCGGTAATTACTTTTGTTAAAAACCACGGAAACTGACCTACTCCCATATACATTCCGGTCTTCCCTTTCGGGGCAATCTCGGCAATCCACTGTAAAAATCTGGGCTGCCACATTGCTTCACCTATGGTCATAAGTAAAATATATATTAAAAATAGTGAGGGGTTAGGGCCTAAAACGAGCAAAAATGTAGGTACTGCCATAACAAAAGTACCATAAATCATCATTTTATAGACATCGGCTTTTGCGGTCAAACCTGCAACTACCGGAGCCAAAACAAAAATTAATATCGGATTCAGATTCGAGAATACCTCAAAATTCTCGCTAACAAACGAACCCGCAAATGCTCTGTCGAGATAGTAAGGAACTGTTAACCAGTTATGCGCGAACAAGGTTTGAACCGGAATCAATATAAAAATGAAAAAAACAAAACGAACATCACGGAAAGGATGATCATTTCTTGCTTTGAGATATTCACGAATGGCACCACCAAATAACGCCAGTGCGATTAGGAGAATATATTCATTAACGTACATAAAATATAAAACAAGAGCTATCAGGAATAACAAACCCCAAATAATGGCAGGAATATTATTGAGCTTCTCTTTATTTTCATCTGTTGTTTCTTCTTCATCACTTCCGGAAACTTTTTTATATGCTGCTTTATCCGCTGCCTTTGTGATAAGAATCACTGAAAACATCAATGCAAATATGGTAAGCACGACATAAATCCAGAAAACGCCGGTCAAACCGTTGGGTGTGAATACATCCTCAAAATATGGTCTGGTGCTGGATGATATTACCCCTGAAAAGAACGCGCCAAGATTCATAAATCCGTAGATGACAGCATATCCCATCGAAGCTGTTTTTTCATCGGTATATCTTTTGACACCTGCATACGCGGCCGGCTGGTATAACCCATAGCCCAAAGTTACAAGTAGCAGCCCGAATACCATCATAAAGAACATTGGTGACCACAATCCGCCGTCAAGCCCAAGTGTACCCGATAATGCCACAAATACACGCCCCACAAGCATCGCGAATAACGCAAGCGCAAGCGATAACCTGATTCCAAGTTTATCCGACATTCCACCAAGAAGAAGCATAGCCAGAGTGATACCTCCGGTAAGTCCACTATAAACATACCCTGAGTGAATATCAGACAATGCGACATTTTCAGAACAATATTTGCCCAGAATTGTTAAAATCCCGAAGTAAACAAGTCCCTCCAGAATATATGGAACATAAATGCCCCACAATGCGCGTGGCGCGTGTGCAAATGCCCTGAAAGTCTGCCCCAATTCACTAATAGAATCAGAAAGAACTTCACCAAATGTTTTGCTTTCTTCTACCTGCTTGTTAATATCTGCCATATCTGTGCCTTTTTGTTAAATAATATTTACTTCGGTTTCCAGCATGATCCCGAACTTTTCATACACCTTGTTTTGTATCTTTTTTGAAAATGCCTGAATTTCCTTTCCCGATTCCACACCGTAGTTAACTATTACCAGAGGCTGATTTATATATGTGCCTGTGTTCCCCTCTCTCACCCCTTTCAAACCGGACTGTTCGATCAGCCATGCAGCGGGAATTTTATATTTGTCACCAATCTTGAAGAAAGTTAGCTTCCCGTGTTTTTTCTGTACCCTGCCAAGTTTTGATTTGGTGAGTTCAGGATTTTTGAAAAAGCTTCCAGCATTCCCTATTTCTTCAGGATTTGGGAGCTTGCTCTCTCGTACAGATTTAACAAAATCGCGTATTTCTGATGCGGTTAATTCTTCTTTGTCGGTATGCTGAAATTTTTCCTGTAACTCCCTGTATGAAAGTATAAAGGACTTTTCTTTTGTTAATTTGAATTTTACGGAAGTGATCAACAACTCATTTTTGTATTTTCTTTTAAAGATGCTATTACGATACCCGAATTCGCATTCAATATTTAAGAATTGTCTTGATTCTCCCGTTCGGATATTCAATGTATCACAACTGATCATAATATCCTTTAACTCAACCCCATAAGCTCCGATATTCTGTACAGGCGCGGCACCCACCGTTCCGGGAATAAGAGAAAGGTTTTCCAGTCCGTTATACCCCTTATCGCAACAAACGTTCACCAGATCATCCCAATTCACTCCGCCACCGGCATGAACTATAACATTATCACCTTCAACATTTTCAAACTCGATTCCACCAAGTCTGTTCAAAATAACAAGTCCATCATAATCGCCGGTGAAGAGGATATTACTCCCCTCACCCATTATCTGCACAGCTCCAAAACTGCTTACAATTTCAGGCAGACTTACCAGGTCTGCAAATTCTTCCAGAAAAAGAAACGCTGAAGCTTTAGCGTCGATACCAAAAGAATTTAATTCTTTCAGACTTTTATTTTCTTCAATTTGTATCAATTTTACCAATTCCGCCAATCAACATTAGTTATTTCTTTCCCATCCGTACTTAAAATTATGCAGCCGGAAATATCAGTTCTCAGCACTTTCGTGTTTGCCGCCTTCAGATCACCAAGGACTCGTTCCGCCGGATGTCCATATCTGTTTCTTCTACCTGAGCTTATCAACGCATATTCAGGCGTAACTTCCGCCAAAAATTCTTTTGATGTTCCGTACTTGCTGCCATGATGACTAACTTTCAGCACATCCGAATCGAGGAAATCAGAATATTTTTTTATGAATCGTTCCTCAACGAGAAAACCGGCATCACCCGTAAATAAGAAGGATATATCTCCATAAACTATCTTCAACACACCACTTCTGTCGTTTTCAGTAACAGGTAAAGAACTATCCTGCAAATAATCTCTCAATATATAAATTCCAACATTATCAAACTCAATTTTTTTAGCCGAATACTCCTCAATTAGTACATTATTATCCTCTAAAAATTTATAATATGCCGAATACTTCCGGGTATTGATTTTTCCTGGCAGCATAACTTTGTCTATAAGTCTATTCCTTATCAAAGATACACTACCACCCGCATGATCAGAATCAAGATGACTAATGAATGCCAAATCTATTTTGTCAATACCATTTCTCCGGAGGAAAGGGAAAATATATCGCACACCAGAATCAGGGTATTTATAATTTCCCGCATCTATCAAAATAGTCTTCTTGTTTGGTGTAATAAACAGGACGGCATCACCCTGACCAATGTCAAGCATAACCATTTTAAGTTTGTTCGTATCTAGAGGATTGCTAGCTATTATTGGTGAAATATATACAATTGCCGCTATCAATCCTGACGAAAATAAGGTCTTGCGCAGAATTGACCGTTTACCGAAAATTATCCAACAAAAAATGAAAGCTGCGATATAATATGAGATTAGCCACCAAACAGAAGGCTGAAGACTTACAGATTTACCGATAAATTCATTTGAAAAAGATGTAAGTGTAACCAGAATATTCGTAAAACTATCAGCGGATGCCGCAAAAATATTGGAAACCATACCACTTAACGGATAAAAGAGAAACAATAATATCGTTGAGAAAAGAATTAAACCCGCTAATGGTATCGCGAAAAAATTGTTCACCAGCCCGGTCGGAGAAAAATAACCCCAGTGATAAAGTAAAACCGGTATCGTCGCCACCTGAGCTGCAATAGTAACCGCAATTGCAGATATAAACTTTCTTCTCACACCCGAAATCAAATATTTCTCATAATATGGTTCAAGTAAACGCAGCACCAGCAGTATTCCGGCAACGGCTGAAAATGATAGCTGAAAACCGGCTTCAAAGAGTTGGTAAGGTTCATATATCAACAAAATAATAAAGGCCAGGGACATAGAATTAAATCCATCGCTATCCCGACCAAATAAAACCGCAATCATAAATATTACTGCCATTGTAACGGCGCGAATTACCGGCGCATTTCCACCAGATACAAAGATAAAAATCACCAAAACAGGAATTGAAAGCAGAATGCGTTTTTTTAGACCGAATCGTCCTAAAACCGCGAGTAATAAAATCAAGATATAACCGACATGCAAACCTGATACCGCTAAAATGTGAATGATGCCTCCTGTTACAAAATCTGAATAAACCTCATCGTCAATATCACTTCTCTCACCCAGCGTCAGAGCCTTTATGATACCCTTTGTTACGCTGCTAACTGACAGGGAATCAACAATCTCTGAGCCGGCTAGTCGGATATAGTGAATAACCTTTTGAAATGATAAGGCTTTCGATTCAAGAATCTTAATATTACTTTTTTCCGATAATGAGGTTCTTGCATAAATATCTCTGGCATAATACTGCTCTTTAAGGGAATATTCACCCGGATTGGAGATTTCTTCAATACTTTGAATACTACCTTTATAAATAAGTGTATCCCCTGGATTTAATTCTTTCACAATCTCAGGATTATATGCGTATGCAAGAAGTTTACCTTCGGGATGAAATAATGTGCTATCCCTTGAAATTATAACATTTTGTAATATTATTCGCTTGTAATCACTTCCAGGGCTGACAGATTCTACTTCTCCACGGACATCTAAACTTTCTAAATAAAAATCATGAAATTCTTTTGTTCGATATTCGTTAACTGAATAATAAATAAAACCACATTGGAAGATTATCAGGGAGGTAAGTGTGAGAGAAATGATCTGCTTGGAGGGACTCATAAATCTTAATAATAATGCAAATAGAATAAATAACCCAAGTATAAGAGCAGGCAGAAAAATATCAACATTTCCACTAATTCTCTCGGCAGTTATTCCTGTGGCAAATAAAATAGCAAATTTCACCAGAGGCTGTTTTAATTCTTTAGCAACTCCAATATGGTCCTCTTAACGTCAATGAGAGAATTTATCTTATGGGATAATTTTCCCGAGTTTGGACCCGATGCCATCGAGAAGACCGGATTTCGGGTATGTGTCTTCACAGAAATATCTTCAAAATTTCCGTGATCAGATATAATCAAAATATCAGTTTCATCATCTTGTTGCAATAATAAGGAAGAAAGAAACGCATCCAGTTCAGAATAAATTGTATCGAGATTTTCCTTTATTCTTCCATGTCCGATATGATCAGTTAAAAAATACTCAAACACAGTAAAGTCATTTACAGACGAAATCTTAAGCAACCGCTCCGCTGCAATTTCCGGTTGAACAAGACGTATATCAAGATTAAGCCGTGTACGCCAGCGTTCGTTTGTGATATCGTTGCTGAGGGCCTCCCCATTTTCAAGATCAGTTTGAGTTTTTAATTTTATATCGCTGAACAATGCGCTTAACGCAAATGCTCCAATTCTCTTCTTTTGCTTGTTCAGATAATCAAAAAATATTTGAGGATATGCGTTAACGAACTCACTTTTCAAACCCATATCTTTTACTGCTTTGAACAGATTTTCCCTTTTCATTGTATCTTGATGTAATGAATAAGGAAACGGACCAAAATGTTTTCCTATAAATTGTGATGCATTCATGCCGCAAAGCAATGAAACCTGTCCTGTGCCGCTCTGTGGTAGTCCGTCGATATCAAGATTTGCGTCCACGGGGAATATTTCTTTATCGTCGGTAGAAAGATGTTGTGTGGTAAGCGAAGGCACATTCTCAAAGTTATCGGTAATAAACCTGAAGTTATACCTGAAAAAAGGATTCTTTTCGGGATTTTCCTCACCCAACCCAACACCATCGAGAAATATAAGTATTACCCGACTCACTATTTGTCCTTCGATTCTACGAGAATTGTTACAGGTCCGTCATTTATGATTTTCACCTCCATCATAGCAGCGAATATTCCAGTCTTCACCTTATCATGACCCAGGTTTTCTACCATCCTTTTCACAAATTTATTGTATAATTCTTCCGCTATTTCAGGATGAGCCGCGGAAGTAAAATTGGGTCTGTTACCTTTTCGGGCATCTCCATAAAGTGTAAATTGGGAGATAACCAAAACATCACCCGAAATATCCTTCAGGGATATATTCATTTTTCCATTTTCATCCTCAAATACGCGAAGATTGCAACACTTGTCAGCTACAAATTTTACATCATCTTCTGTATCACCCTCTTTTACTCCAAGGAGAATTACCATTCCCTGTCCAATTCGCTCAGAATGTTTTGGCTCTTCAATTTCAACGCCGCCACTGCTAACTCTCTGTACTAATGCCCTCATTATACCTGTCCTTCCACTACCCTGCTGATATCAAGATAATCTTTATGATATTTTATATTTTTTAATCCATGGTCTTTCATCACATCACCTATTTTTTCAGCCATACCATCACCCGATTCAAAATAAAGACTTCCCCCCGCCATGAGTAATTTTGCTGCAATATTTGATATTCTGCTGTAAAACTTGTATCCATCAGCATCATCTGTAAGCGCGATGCGGGGTTCGTGCAATACAATCTCTTTCTGTAATCCTTTATAGTCATCTTCAGGAACATAGGGTGGATTGGAGACTATCATATCAAATTTACCGAGTGTGCTGACATCATCCGACATTATATCGAATTGTTTTAGTTCACAATTTTCTATTTCATGATGTTTTTGATTTTTCCAGGCTACTTTCAAGGCTTCTCTTGAAATATCTATTGCGGTAACAGAGCATTCGGGCAAATTTTTAGCAAGTGACAACGCAATACATCCTGAACCCGTACCAATATCGAGAATCCGGAGTGAGTCGTTTTTATTGTTTTCTATAATTTTCTCAACCAGTATCTCGGTCTCCTGACGGGGTATCAGCACGTTTTCATTGACAATAAAATGCATTCCGAAGAACTCAACATTCCCGATTATATATTGCAGGGGTTCGTTTTTTGCCCTTCTGGAGATAAAATCTCTGTAAATACTCTTTTCTTCATCTGTTAGTGGCTGCTCAAAACGCAGATATAGATCGAGTCTGCCGCAATTGAGTATATCAGCCAGAAGTAACTCCGCGTTCATTCTCGCAGAATCTATACCTTTTTTTTCGAGATATTCGGTGGAGAGTTGAAGAGATTCCAATACTGTAAGCATAATAACCATAAATATTTACAGCAAAGATAAAAAAAAGGGGGATAACAAAAAATGTTATCCCCCTTTGAGTAAAACTGAAATATTTATTATTTGGCTTCCGGCTGGTAAGTCTGGATTATATACTCGGCAACTGCTTTTGCTTCTGCCGGTTTCAAGCCCTGATTTGGCATTGCGGGGTATTCAGGGTTAATCTTAACCGGGTTAAGAATGAAGTTTGCCAATTTATCAACGTCACCTTCATATTTAGGAAGAGTTTCATTGTAAGGAGGTCCTACAACTTTCTTATCAAACTGATGGCAAGCAACGCACTTACCATTATATATATCAGCGCCGCTGATCACTTCCCCGCCCAAACCAAATTCGGCGAGAAATTCAGCATGTTTAATTTCATAATTTTCAACCAACTGGATATACTGGTCTTTCGTTGCCGTATTGAACGCAAACTGATCTTTCATTACAAAAACAACCAGGAACAACAACATCAGGAATGTTGCTGAAGTAATATGTTTTGTATGATTATTTCTTAGCATCAGATAAAACAGGTTACTTAACATCACAAGCAGGAAGAATACAAAGATTCCCGCGAAGAATATACTTCCTGTAAGCGCGACATCCGATTTTGAAAGAATATTTGCTACCAAAAATATTGGTATGATCAACATTGAAACCAAACCGGTAGATAAAGAAAACTTCTTAACATATTCCGCATATTCTTCACTAACAAGTTTCTTCTGCTCCGAGCTTGGTCGGAAGTAATAATAAAGCATTACAAGTGATGCAAGAGTGATAGCTAAAAACAAAAACTGTATATAATAAGTAATTGTGTCGAATGAAAATAAAAGTAATAGGAAATCATTCGCTTCAGCAACTTTGTCAGTCTGTGACGCTAATTGAATCGCGCCAACAAAAATATATGTAGCTACTAATAAAAATATTACCCCATAAAAACCGGTAGAGGCAAACATGCCTCCCATCGAAAACTTATAGCTTGCGATTTCTCTTTTATACTCTTCAGATTTTATTTCTTCTTTTCCAAGATAGGTAAATAAGTCTGTGAAGTGGAAAGAGTGTTTGTAAAGTGAAAGCAAACCCGCCGCAACGAGGAATAATATTAGTGAAAGCAGAAGATAACCCGGAACACTCGATCCGCTAAGGTGCAGCAATTGGGCGTAGCAAAAAACAGCGCTTAACATTGGCACAACACCAAGTGCAAGTGGTAAACTTTTATTAAAAGCGGCTAAATCAGCAAAATCTTTTGCCAGTTTATAATATTTACCTTCCCCTGCTTCGGGACCTTTTTTCCTTAAAAACAAGGAAATCAAACTCGCGCCGGTTATGAAACTTAGATATGGAACAAGTATCACAAGCGTGAGCATGAGTATATACCTCAATAATACAATATGATGAGCCGATTGAGGAAGAATATGATTGTCCAGGAAATCCATCTGCGGTTTACCTTAAATTTCTTAAAAAAGTAACTTATCTACCGATAAAACTGAAACAACTAATAACACATAAATATTAACCGATAAAAATGCTTTTCGGTATATGACCCGATCCAATGAATCGGATAAAATTGATTTCGAACTTAATACCAGCCAAAAACTTAAAAGTAGCACACCGGAAATTCCAACAATACTGGCTGAGATATCAAATAGTGGAATAAGAAGGCTGCTGAAACCCAACGCTGCAATCCATACGAAAGTAATTCGTCTCAACTGTATGCTGCTGAAAAGTTTTGTGAGAGTGGGAAAACCGGCTTTATCGTAATCTTCACCAAACAAAAGGAGCAACAGCCAAAAATGGGGAATCTGCCAAATAAAAAAGAACATTGCAAGCGCAAGAATATGTGGATCAGTTAAAGAACCACCCATTGCGCTCCAACCAATAACAGGTGGAATCGCGCCGATTATGGAACCAGGTACAACTGCCATAGCGTATTTTTTCTTCAACGGTGTGTATATAGCGTTATACCACACAAGTGTTACAAAGCCTAAAAGCAAAACTGTCTCATTAATAAAAGCTAATACCAAACTTCCGGATATAATCTGCAAAAAAGCGAATATTAAAGCGTTTTCGGGAGAGATCTTCCCTGCCGGTATCGGACGTGATTTGGTTCTATCCATTAGCGCGTCAGTATCCCGCTCCTGAAAATGATTTAACGCTGATGAACCACACGCGAGTAAAAAGACTCCAATGACAGGTGCTAAAATTGCTGGTGTTAACTGACCGGTAAACATTACTGCCCCAATCCCAACAGAAATAGCCACAAAGAATGTAATTCTGAATTTGCTCAACTCAAGAAATACATTCATCTTGTCATGGATATATGTAGCCGCAATGCTGCTCAATTAGTCTCCATATTTTCTGCCATTTCGGAAGCAGGTTCAACTTTTGTGGAATCAACTTCATACCATGAAGCAAATTCCTGCTCGGGCATTACTACAACCGCGGAATACATCATTGAGTGTTTTAATCCGCAATATTCAGCGCAGGCAATATCATAAGTGCCAACTTTGTCTGCCGTAAACGCCAGATAGTTTATACGTCCCGCAATTACATCTTCTTTTATTCTGAATGCAGGGATATACAGTGAATGGTTGACATCAAATGATTCAAGATTGAGTTTAATCGGAGTTTTTACCGGTACGTACAAAGTGTCGGTTGATTTACCATTTTCATAATCAAATTGCCATTCCCACATGCGTGCTTTGGCTTCAATTTCAAAAGCGCCTTCGGGTACTTCCCTGATAGTTTTATAACCAAGATAACCGTAATAAAACATTGTCAATACAAGTATAGTAGGGATACCAATCCAGATAATCTCCAACCAGATATTTCCATGAATATCAACAGGTTTATGACCTTTTTTCCTGTGGTACTTAAAAACAAAATAAATCATCGTGACGGTAACACCAACAAGTAGCAGGAGCGAGATTGCTGTAATGTAAAGCATCACATCGTCAACGGCGCCCGTAGTTCTGCTTGCTGCTTGTCCGGATAGTAAAAAATACATTTTCAACCTCACCTGTTAACTACATCTAAGAAAGTTAAAACAAATATTACCACAATGGTAAAACCGCTCACCAATAAAAAGACCTTAAATATTGGTTCTTCATATTTAATATGCATGAAGATATTTATCACAAGAGCTGATTTTATTGCTGCTATAAGCATAGCAATCGCGAGGGCGACCATGCCGAAATCAATTCCGGCAACCGTTACGGTAATTGAAGTTAACGCTATAAGAGCCAACCAGACTAATATATAGGTTCCGTATCCGGTAGAATGATGATTAGTTTCTTCTTGATGCATTCTTAATCCTTAATGTATTAAATAGAATAGCGGGAAAAGGAAAATCCAAATCAAATCGACCAGATGCCAATACAATCCCGAGTTTTCAAGTTTTACATAATTATCGTGTGTTACACTACCTCTGCTGACAAAAACCAGCATGAATAGTAATATTACAATACCAATTATAATATGCAGCCCGTGTAATCCGGTCATAATATAATACAATCCGAAAAATACAATTTCGCCATCCTGCTTGTTAAGCATAGTTTCACTTCCCGGGTAGAGGTCGTGAGAAAATTTGGAGGACCATTCAAAATATTTATTAACCATAAAACCGAAGGCGAAAAATATGGTCAATACCAGATTGATAATTGATAAAAATTTATTCTTTTTCTGAAGCGCAAGGATTGAAAGCGCCATAGTTAAACTGGAAGTAAGCAGAATTATAGTATTCAGCGTTCCCATCGTTGTATCAAGTTCCAAAGCAGCTAGCTTGAACTGATCGGGATACTGGAATCTATATACCGCGTATGCCAAAAACATTCCGCCAAACAATAATACTTCTGTAAAGAGGAACAACCACATTCCCATTTTGGCGCCGACATCGTCGCGGTGCACATGATGATCTACTGCTGCTGCCTGATTACTTTGACTCATCGTTCATTTCCTCCAACTGGCTGAAATCATAAGGTTCACGGGTAACTGTTGGTATTTCATGGAAGTTTTCCAATGGTGGTGGTGACGCTGTATGCCATTCCAGAGTAACACCTCCCCAGGGATTTCTCGGCGCTTTCGGACCTTTGAACGCACTGTAAAATATATTTCCAAAAACTATTATCATTGTTATACCCATTAGCCATGAACCAACTGTTGATATAACATGCAAGTCTGTGAATTCAGGAAGATAATC
Source organism: Melioribacteraceae bacterium (assembly GCA_022181065.1). Lineage (GTDB taxonomy): Bacteria > Bacteroidota > Ignavibacteria > Ignavibacteriales > Melioribacteraceae > BQMY01. Next base: position 57,480 of record BQMY01000117.1, read on the forward strand.
GAAGTATCTTCTTGGCATACCCATGTAACCAAGAATAAACTTGGGGAAATAGAGCATATTAAACGCTACGAAAAATAATCCAACGCCCCAGTTTGCGAGTTTAATATTATACATTCTGCCAAACATTTTCGGGAACCAGTAATATAATGCCGCAAAGAATATTGTTCCTGTACCGCCAAACATTACATAGTGGAAATGCGCCACAACAAAATAAGTATCGTGAAGATGAATATCTGTCGCAAGTGAACCAACTACTAGTCCGGTTAAACCACCAATAGAAAATAACACGATAAATGCCATTACCCATAGTAGTGGCGGTTTCGGATCAATCGAACCTTTATACATGGTCGCAACCCAGTTGAACACTTTAACACCACTTGGAAGCGCAACAATAAATGTCAACAGGGAAAATATTATACGCGCTGTATCACTGATACCACTGGTGAACATATGGTGAGCCCATACGAGGTAACCAACAAACGCGATTGCCAATGAAGAAAACGCAATAGCTTTATAGCCAAAAATGGTTCTTCTCGCAAATGTGGGTATTATCTCCGAAACAACACCCATCGCCGGTAATATCATAATATAAACCGCCGGATGAGAATATATCCAGAACAAATGCTGATACAAAATCGGGTCACCACCCAACGCAGGATCAAAAATACCAACACCAAAAGCTCTTTCCAGAATTACAAGAAGAATTGTAATACCAATAATTGGAGTAGCGATTATCTGAATCCATGCTGTTGAATAAATACTCCAGATAAAGAGAGGCATGCGGAAAAATCCCATACCGGGTGCGCGCAATCTGTGAACGGTGGTTACAAAATTTATACCTGTTAGTATTGATGAAAAACCAAGTACAAACGCCGCGAATATCGCCAATGAAACATTTGTTCCTGTTCTGACACTATAAGGGATATAGAATGTCCATCCTGTGTCAATCGGGCCACCCGGGAGAAACAGGGATACAAGAACCAGAACCGCTCCAATCATGTAAACATACCATGAAAGAAGATTCAGCCTCGGGAAGGAGACGTCTTTTGCACCCAGCTGGATCGGAAGAAAGAAATTCCCGAATATCGCCGGAAGACCCGGTACGATAAAAAGGAAGATCATAATTACACCATGAAGTGTAAAAAATGTATTGTATGTCTGGGCGCTCACGATGGTCTCACCGGGAGCTATCAATTCAAGTCTCATCAACAAACCGAGGATGACACCTACAATAAAAAATCCGGAAATAGTATAGAGGTACATCAAACCGATACGTTTATGATCGGTAGTCAACAACCAGGCAAGAATCCCTGAATGTTTATTCGTACTCTCTTCGTAAAAACTCTTTTCGGAAACAGCAATAGTTCCGTTTGCCATTTATCGAAACTCCTTAATTCTTCTTATTTTTTCTGAGAGTTAAAATTCCAAAAAATCCAGCAACAAATATTAACATTACACTCCCGATAATTCTGGTAAGATTAAGAGTATATCCCCTACCTTCGGGATCGTAACTGAAACAAAACTGCAAAACTTTGGCAATTGTCGGACTCGTTTTACCACTCTCTGCGTCCAGCAAAGCCATTTTAACATCAAACTGGTTGTATGTATCACCAAACAAATATCTCGATATCTTACCGTCCGGCGCGATTGTTATAAGAGTACCGGCGTGAAGAAATTCATCACCCTGTTTCTTGAAACGAAAACCAACCGATTCGGTAAGTTTATTGATTGTCAAACTGTCACCTGTTAAGAAATTCCAGGCGCTTTCAGGAAATTCACGTTTGATTCCATGCAGATAATTTTTCTTCCAGTTTGCGGCAACTTTATAATCTTCGGAATGGTCAAAACTGATCGTTACCACCTGAAAATCTTCCTCAGGAGTTAAATCAACTCTGTCAACAACCCAAGCAAGTTCGGTTAGCAACGGACTACAAATACCGGGGCATTCATAATAAACCAATGCCAGCAGTGTAGGCTGCTCATGGATTACCTTTTCAAGTGAAACTGTATCACCGTGAGAGTTTACAAATTCAAGCTCGAGTGGTATATATTCACCAAGTTTTTCATCTACACCAACCTCAATTTCCTGTTGGGTGTCAGCAAATAAAAAAGCTGATATAAATAAAATTATTAACAATATGTAATTACCGGTTTTCAGCATATATTTAGGATATACTCTCTTTTAGCTTGTTATACAAGTTTGACCATTCGTCGTCACTCAAACGTGTCACATTACTCTTAAAACCTAAATCCATCGGAGATACTGATACAGCTGTCTTGAATATTTCAGCAGATTCAAATTGTTTTTCAAGAAAATGCGAAAGAACTGTTTTTTTACAGTAAACCACTTGCTTCAAGCCCTGATCCATATTGGAATCATATTTACCGATCGCTGATTTTAACAAAGCTGATTCAATTTTATTTTCTTCAATCACTTTCTGAACGGCCAAATTAACCGGTATAGTATTCGGTTTAACTTCACCTTTGGAAATATTGTAAGTCATATCCAGTGTAGCGACTTCTTCATCGGTAATCTCGGGATAATCATCCGCAAACGTTCTTACGTAATGGATCATAGCCACTCTGTCCTCTACAGGCAGATATTCATATGCAGCCATACCGTTTTGAAGAATACCTTCCTGAAGTGTTTTGTACAAATCAGGAAATGTTCTACCATTTGTCCATCCATCCGCGTTGTGGAAATTTCTTGGCGGGGGATTTAGAGCAGCACCAGCAGGACCTTTACCCATACCGTCCGAGGCATGGCAGGAAGCACAATTCTGCTCGTACAATTCTTTACCTTTTTCCACCAAATCGCCGGGAGCCTGAATTTTTGCCAAATCCATAGCAGGTACAATTCCACCCTTCTGCATTTCGACACTTCTTCTTACATCAGCCGAATCGAGAATAACTTCAGGAGCTTCATTAAATGAAATCGTGTCAAGGCTATTCAAATAATATATTCCGCCTATAACCGCGACAACTAAAAAGTAAGGATATGCCCAGCCAAAAAGTCGTACAGGGTCTTTTAACAATTCAACAAAGCGAAGTTCGTCTTCCAATTTTCTATTGTTTTCCATTCCAGAATCCAAAAATTATAATCTGAAGTTAATACCGCGTTTCAATTTCGGGTCGCCAACAGGCATCATATTCATTTTTTTATAAAGTGTAGCAAAAACCGTGATTACAAGTCCAACCGCAAGGATTGGGAAACCTAATTCCATCCAGCCAAAAGGTACACCATCTTTACTGTAAGTTGGCATAACAAGCCAGAACAGATCCACGATGTGAGCAAAGAGTATCCATAGTGCCATAAACTTTAAAACTTTCGGATTACTCTTCGATGGCTGTGATAACAATCCGAAATAAGGAACCACAAAATGTACAATCATCAGGAATATACTGGCGTAAACCCAGCTACCTTCCCAACGGTCGATAAACCAGAAAGTTTCTTCCGGAAGGTTGGCGTACCAGTAAAGCATATACTGACTGAACGCGATATATGCCCAGAAGTTTATGAAAGCAAAAAGTAAAGCACCAAGCGCGTAATAATGGTCTTTGTTTATTCCTTTGGCAAAATAGCCGTTTTCGTCCATCTTGATAATGATGAAAGTCCCCGCCGCGATCGCTGCTAAAATGGTGCCTGAGAAATAGTACACACCATACATAGTAGAGAACCAGTGGGGTTCAAGACTCATCAACCAGTCAATCGAGGCAAAGGTTAATGTGATTGCGAAAACAGGCATAAATATCGCTGAAAGCCTGATGTTTCTTGTAGTAAGACTCTGATCACCCGATTTATCCTGCTTTCTTGAATTACTTGTAATCATAAAATAAAAGGCAATCCAGAGTAGGAAAAATACGGCAATTCTGATTGTAAAGAACTCCATATTAAGATATGGTGCTTTAGATTTCAATATTTTATCTGTCGCGACCACATCACTGTGCGTCCAGTGGTACATGTCATGCATATTAAGATAAACAGGAATAGCCACAATCGGGAGTACAATCAGCACAGCGGCGAGTACTTCCATAACACGTCTGAACGGTACACTCCAAACCGCGCCCATAAGATATTCTATACCTATCATGAACAAGGCACCAAGCCCGATAGAGGTAAGGAACATAAGTACAATAAGATTATTGTATGCCGCGCGGGTGTGGTCAGTAAAGTAAGCTATAACAGCAATCACTAAACCTAATGCAAATAAACCGTAGCCGAGTTTGGTTATTAAATCCGGCAACTCTTTTTTTGTATAATCAATTTTTATGGAAGTTGAACTCATTGTAAATCTGTCTCCTTAGCATTTAGAGATCTCTGTAAAGCGCGCAGGTACAAAATCGATGCCCATCTTTCTTCTCTTGTCATAAGTGACGAGTAGGATGGCATAACATTCTGACCTTCCATAATTACATGATAAATTCTTCCGTCGCTCCAATTCCTGACTTTCTCGGAATGCAAACTGGGTGGATTTGGAAATTGTCCGCGTAAACGGCTATCCCCTTCTCCGAAATATCCGTGACAAGGACTGCAATACGTGTTATATTTTTCTTCACCGAGTTTCAGGTTTTCCTTTGAAGGAAGCAGCGGATTAACCATTGCAACAGCCGCCTCTTCAGGTTTACCAATGTATAGATATGGTAAATTGTTTCTTGATACAGTACCCGCCACAGGGGTCAACATCGCTCTGTTTTCACCGTAGAATGAAAAATCATCCTGTGCGATAACTTTCTCCTGATGCATCATCCAGTCAAAAGGAGTCATAAACAGAAGTTTGTTCATGGTAAAGTAAGTCGCGCCTGATACAATAATAAATGTTACAAGCAAGAATCCTAAAAATTTTGGTTCAAGAATAACATTTTTATGATTTATCTCTTCATTGTCATAATAAACAGGTGTAATTTCTTTTCCGCCAATTTCGGCAAGGAAAGCTTTTACATCAACTTCATTGAACAACTTATCTTTTGCTTCAATCGAAACACCAAACTTGTCAACCGATACTTTTTTCATGTATTCGGAATCGTGAAGCGGGTGTTTGTTGTTTGGAAATTTGAAGAACACAATCAGCATTGACATCACAGTCGCTATTGAAGCTGAAAGTACAGTAACCTCAAACATAACGGGTACATATGCCGGGAACGGGAAGAAAGGTTTTCCACCGATTACCTGAGGATAGTCAATTACTGACATCCAGAACATCAATGCTAATGCGGTAAAAGTACCGGTCAAACCGAACACAAGCGCGAAATACCCCAATTTTGAAGGCGGCAATTTCATCGCGTGATCCATACCATGTACTGGATATGGGGTGTTAACATCGTAATCTTTGTAACCTTTTTCCGATACTTTCTCGGCAGCATGAATAATATCATCCGGTGTATCGAAAATAGCGGTTATTGAATGAAGTATTTTTTCGCTCATAATCAATGTCCTCCATGGCTTGGCTGAGCGTCATCATTAACCGCTTTAACTTCAGCGATAGATACAACCGGCAATGTTTTGGTGAACAACAACAACAGAGTAAAGAATAAACCAAAACTACCAATCAAAATACCCGCGTCAGTCAAAGTTGGTTTATAGTAAGCCCAACTTGATGGAAGGAAATCTCTTGAAAGTGATGTAACTGTAATAACAAATCTTTCAAACCACATACCAACATTCACAAGCACACCAATAATAAACATTGCCGGAATATGTCTTCTGATTTTTTTGAACCAGAATAACTGTGGGAATATCACGTTACATGAAACCATAATCCAGTATGCCCACGCGTACGGACCAAATAAACGGTTCATAAACGCGAACTGTTCGGGCTGCACACCACTATACCAGGCAATGAAAAACTCCATCGCGTAGGCATAACCAACGAGCGAACCGGTAAGTATAATGATTTTGTTCATCTTCTCAAGAGTATTGAGAGTAATTATATGTTCAAAATTGAAAATCTTTCTGATAAATATCAGTACGTTCTGCACCATGGCAAAGCCTGAGAACACAGCACCCGCAACGAAATACGGCGGGAATATTGTAGTATGCCAACCCGGCATGATTGAAACGGCGAAGTCATAACTAACAATGGTATGTACAGAAAGTACAAGCGGAGTAGCGAAACCGGCAAGAATAAGATATACCATTTCATAATGCTGCCAGTGTCTGTTTGAATGTCTCCAACCCATACTGAATACCGAATAAATAAGCTTCTTGATTTTGTTAGTCGTTTTATCCCTCAAAGTTGCAAAATCGGGGATAAGTCCAACGTACCAGAAAATCAATGAAACGGTAAAGTAGGTAGATACCGCAAACACGTCCCAAAGTAGTGGCGAAATAAAGTTTGGCCACAATGAGTGCTGGTTAGGATATGGAAGAAGATAAAGCGGCAACCAAGGGCGACCGATATGTATTGCCGGGAAAATAAGCGCGGTAATAACGGCGAAGATGGTCATACCTTCTGCAAACCTTGCAATACCTGTTCTCCACTTCTGTCTGAAAAGGAATAGAATCGCCGAAATAAGAGTTCCCGCGTGACCAATACCAACCCAGAACACGAAGTTCACAATCGGAAGTCCCCATCCGACCGGGTTATTGTTACCCCATAAACCTGTACCGTAGTAGAATGAAAGCGCTAAACTTATAGCACCGATTCCAAGCATACTAACGGTAACAGCAAGAGCAATGTAAAATTTCTTATCGGGTTTACTCTCAAGCGGCTTAATGATAACATCGTCAATCGACCGTAAGGAAGGTTTCCCTTCAACAACCGAAAGCTCTTGAGAATAGTCAACAGCTGACACTATGCATCCTCCGAATGAGTATTTCTTAATTTTGCTATGTATGTTACATTAGGTCTTACGTTCAATAGATCAAGTACGTGATAACCCAGATCATGTTCACGATATTTCGATACAGTTGATTCGGGATCATTTGAATCACCAAATACAATCGCTTCTGACGGGCAAGCCTGCTGACACGCGGTTACTACATCGTCACCTTTCAGATCTCTGTTTTCACGAATAGCTACTTCTCTCGCATCCATAATTTTCTGGATACAGAAAGTACATTTTTCCATCACACCACGCGAGCGAACTGTTACCTCAGGATTTGAAGCAAGATATGTCAAATCATTCTGGTAATATGCGTCCGCAAAGTGGTCACGGAAATTGTAAAAGTTAAATCTTCTAACTTTATAAGGACAGTTATTTGCGCAATAACGTGTACCAACACAACGGTTATATGCCATCTGGTTTAGTCCGTCAGGGCTGTGATTAGTAGCGTTAACCGGACAAACGTTCTCACATGGAGCGTTATCGCAATGCTGACACAACATCGGCTGATTACTTACCACAGGTTCTTCAGGAGAACCGGAGTAATATCTGTCAATACGCATCCAGGACATTTCCCTACCGCGCGATACCTGATCTTTACCTACAACCGGAATATTGTTTTCAACATTACAAGATGTTACACAGGCACTACAGCTTGTACATTTGTTCAGGTCAATCGCCATAGCCCATTTAACACCTTTGTACTCAACACTATCTGTTATGCTGAAAATGTCATGTTCATGGTGTTTTAGGAATTTAGGATCTTTTTTGTACTCTTCAACTGTACCATCCTGTATGATACCACGTATTCTGTGGAAATCCTTAACAGATTCATCATCAAGCGAATGGTGTTCCTGAGTTGATACAAGATCATAAGTACCGGAACCTTTTTTAACATCTACGTTGGAATAGAGTTTCTCCGAACCAAACTTATAAACATCAAAACCAACATCGAGTCCAACTTCGCCAACGATGGTACGACCATAACCTGCTTCAGTAAGAATGGTATTTTCGGCTGTTCCCGGCTGAATCATAACAGGAAGTGAAATTGAGTTACCATCTGCTGAAACATCAATCAGATCATTATTCTCAACTCCTAATGCCGCTGCTGTCGCGGGCGCGATTGCCGCATAGTTATCCCAGGTAACTTTGGAAACAGGATGAGGAGTTTCCTGAAGCCAGCCGTTATTGGCAAATTTTCCATCGCCAACAAAATAGCTTTCTCTTACCTGAAGTGTAAATCCTTCATTAGTTTTCGGAGTCTTTACAGATCCAAGCGCTTCAACATTTATTGATGCAACCGTTTCGTTTGCAGGAAGCATTACAATACCATCGTGAAGAGCGTTGAACCAGTATTTTTTGAAGTTCAGAGTAGTACCTGCTTTAGCGTAAACATTCTTTTTGAATGAATTCTGTAAAAACTTGTGGAATTTGTCCTGATTATAACCGGTGGAATTATCAGCCCACTGCAATATTGCCGCTTCAGACTGGCGAGTATTAAATATTGGATTTATAACCGGCTGACGGAGCGTATAAATATTTTCTCTGGAGTGGATATCCCCCCACGCTTCAAGGTAATGATGCACAGGAAGAACAAAATTACATTTTTCCGAGGTTTCATTTCTGTTCAATGTAAACGAAACTTTAGTAGGAACTTTCGCAAGTGCTTCTTCATAACCTGTATTACCGGAATAGTTATAGACCGGGTTAACATCGACATGAAGTACAGCGCCAACAGCTCCCCTGTTTATATTACTAACAAGCACAGAGATATCTTCAGTGCTGTAATCTGTATGAGCACATTTGAAATTATATAATGCGCTGTTGCCTAATATTTCATTGAGATAGTTGGCGACCATGTGCAGATCTTCAGATTTGTCTCTGCCAACATAAAAGATTGATTTACCACGATTTTTTAATAAATCTGTGATAAGGCGAGCAACTTTGTCAGATTTTATATTATGCGCTAATTCGAAATCTGTTACTGATTTTCTGTACGCCAGATTTGAAGGCAGTGTTACACCTAAATTCATCGCAACCTGATTAAGCACGAGCAGAGCTAATTCAAAATGATATTGGGGATTGACTCTGATTCTGTAATCCGCGTTTGCGCCCGTAAGGGTCATACCGCCTTCAACAACGTAAAATCTGTTAAAATCAGCGCCGTTAACAGCATCCCTGCGTTTTGCGAACTCGCGTGTAAATTCAAGCATGTCGCCTTCATTTCCAAGCAAATCAGCATCGAGTGATACAATTACATCGGCATCAGCCCATTTAATGGCTGGATATTTGCCTGAACCATAGACTTTTTTCCACGCGCTTCTTCTATTTTTCTCACTAAAAGCAGCGTGATTATATACTTTAACTGTTGGATATTTTTTAGCGAATTCCGCAATAACATCACCAAAAGCAGGAGAATTATTTTCGCCTGTAACAAACGCAATCTCTTTACCTTCGGAAGCGTATTTAGCGAATGCTTCAACCATGTATGCATCTACATCGTTCCAGCTGACTTTTCTTCTGTCGCGAAGCGGATCCGTTAGTCTGTCGGGATCGTAAAGTTCAAGGATTCCAGCCTGACCTTTGGTACACAGTTTTCCTTTATTTACGGGATGATCAGGGTTGCCATCAAGTTTGATTGGTCTCCCCTCTCTTGTTTTTACAAGAACACCACAACCAACAGCGCAACCGTCGCAAGTTGACGCATAATAATTTGGTTTACCGGGAATAACACCTTCGGGGCGATCATTATAAGCAATAACTTCCCCTTTATCGTGATAATCGGTACAAGCTGTCGCTGTGAAAGCAGCGGAAGCTGTCATAAGTGCCAAAAATTTTCTTCTCGAGACTTTACTTAATTCATCGGGATCAAAATCATCTGTTACCCCGTCCATAAACTCGTTAGTCTTATTCTTAAGAACTACGGGGTCCTGATAGTACTCTTTTAAACTTTTCCAGATACCGGATTTGTTTTTAGAATCAGCCATTTAACAATTCCTATTTAGTTCTTTTTATTGCGGAGGGATGTTCAGTTATTTTAACAGCGAAAGATTTCTTTTTCGCTTTGGCAAAAACACGTCCCGGCAAAGAATTCAAGATTGCAAATCCCGCGGCAGCAACTGCTCCGCTTGTAAAAAACTTTCTTCTGCTAATAGAACTTTTCTTATTTGATAAACCCATATTCACTCCAGTTAACGATGACATGCAAAGCAGTTTTCGGGTCCGTTATTTACTTCAACCAGATCAGGCATTTCTGCATGAGGATCTCTGTGACAGTCAAGACAAGCAGTCATAGTCCAGCCTTTAACCTGCTCAACTTTTTCCATTTTCGCTATATCACCATGACACGATTCACACTCTATACCTTTATTTACGTGCACACTGTGATTAAAGTAGGCGTACTCGGGTACACGATGAATCCTTTTCCACGGCACCGGTTGACCTTCTTCATAATATTTGGTGAGTTTGATAATTTCCGGTTTGTCCTTACGCGCTACTGTATGGCAATTCATACAAGTATTAACAGACGGAACCAATGCATGTCTTCCTTTCTCAACTCCAACATGGCAATACTGACAATCTATTTCCATATCACCAGCATGCAATTTATGTGAAAACGCGATCGGCTGGTCAGGAGCATACCCTATTCCGTCTCGTTCAGTTCTGGAAACATAAAAGGTAAGCACAAATGCCATTATTGTTACGAATAAAGTTAAAGGTAGGCGGACTTTAAGAGCGTAATCGAGTACAGACTTTTTCATATGCACCTTAAAAGTACTTTAAAAGATTTAGAAAATGTGTTGGGAAAAAATGGTTTCTGTATTTGAGTTAAAATCAAAGTTTTACCCTGATTAACACTTAACAAATAGTATATTCAGACAAGATATATAGTATTTCAAAACAACATGTCCAATTTAACAAAATTGAAATGTAAAACACAAACATATAAGCGAAATAATTTAAAAATAATTCAAATTATTTAGTTAAAGATTAAAAATATTCAGATACAATCACTTATTTCTATCAATGACGTATTGAACAAGGTGTGTTAAAGATTCTTTTTCAGGGCTGTTTTCGAAGATATCCAGTGCTGCTCTTGCTTTCTCGGCGTATGAAAGGGCTACTTCCTCGGCATAATTAATACCATTATACCTTACAGTAAAATTTATTATTTTTTTTACAGCCTCACTGTCAGCTCCCTTTTTGATCATTTTTTTTATCTCTTCGGCTTCCTTTTCAGGAGAGTTTTTCAGAGCATATAATAATGGAAGAGTAACTTTCTTCTCTTTTATATCTCCTCCCTGATTTTTCCCGAATACTTTCGTTTTTCCAACAAGGTCTAAAATATCATCTCTGATTTGAAATGCTATCCCGAGATATTCGCCAAAATCCCGCATTCTTTTCTGCTTTTCCTCGTCTTCGGTAGCGCTTCCGGCGCCAATTTCACAACAAGTTGAAAGAAGCGAGGCAGTTTTATCAGAGATAATTCTGAAATACGTATCCTCATCCAGATTAAGTTTTCGGGTTTTACTAATCTGCAATAACTCACCTTCCGACATCCTTTTCACTGTACCTGTTACAATGCCAAGAAAATCGAAATCAGTACCCTCAACAGATAACATAAGCCCTTTCGCGAGCAGATAATCGCCAAGCAATACTGATATTTTGTTTTTCCAGATTGCGTTGATGGAAGGAAATCCTCTTCTTTTTTCCGCGTTATCAACAACATCATCATGTACAAGAGTTGCTGTGTGCAATAATTCCACCAATATTGCCCCTCTGTAGCTCCGCTCTGTGACACCCCCGCAAAGTTTTGCTGATAATAAAACCAAAAGCGGTCGGATTTTTTTCCCTTTTTGTTTGAGAATATATCCTGTAACGAGGTCTACCAGAGTAACGCTGGATTTCATCGACTCCTTGAATAATGCGTTAAACTGTTTTAACTCATCATTGACTGGAGCTTTTATTTTAGAGAGTTTATTTTCGGTCAATTCTTTTTCTGGGATAATTTAGATACAAATATACTAATCTCGTACAAGAATCCCAACGGTACGGCAAGCAATAATTGGGCTACCGGATCAGTTCCGGGAGTGAGCATTGCCGCTATGATAAGTATAACAACCAGGGCGTGACGACGGTATTTTCTCATGAATCGTGGTGTCAAAATACCAAGTTTGGAAAGAAAGAAGGATAACATCGGAAGTTCAAATACTAACCCTGCTGCCAACATTACGCTTATTATTATTGAGAAATATTCTGTTATAGCAAAATTATTTTCAATCTCCGGGGTACCGAAAGCAACGGCGAACTTGAGTGTGAGAGGAAGCATTATAAAATAGGCAAATACAATACCCGATAGAAAGCATATTGTCGAGAATATCACTATCCATACAATATACTTTCGCTCACTTTTGTGGAGCGCCGGCGCGATAAACTTCCACAGCTGTAAAAATATATTTGGCAGACTTAATACAAATCCGGCAATCATCGCAACCTGGAGATAAAGGAACAACTGCCCGAATGGTCGCAGGTTCTGAAGTTTCATATCGGCTGTTTGCGCGGGAACTAACAAGACATGTTCTACCAGGGGATCAATAAATACCCAGGCAACGATTGTACCTGTAAAAAGACCGATGACGGCATAAATAAGCCGCCATCTTAATTCTTCAAGGTGCTGAAGGAAGCTCATCTCAATTTCGCGAGAACCACTTCCCTCTTCAATAGTTTTGTCGCTTTCTGACAATGTTAATCTCTACCCTAATTTTGGATACAAAGGAAATCTAGCGCAAAGTTCAACTACTTCGTTACGAACACTCTTAAGTACGCTTTCATCTTTCGGGGCATCGATAACTCTGTTGATGAATCCGGCAATTTCCTCCATTTCGGCTTCTTTCATGCCACGAGTTGTCATTGCAGGTGTACCAATTCGGATTCCACTGGTAACAAAAGGACTCTTGGTATCGAATGGCACCATGTTTTTGTTAACAGTTATCCCCGCTTCTTCAAGAGCTTTTTCAGCTTTTTTACCGCTGATATCCTTATTGGTAAGGTCAACAAGCATTAGATGATTATCCGTACCACCTGAAATAACATCAAAATCTTTTGCTATTAAACTTTCAGAAAGAGTTTTAGCGTTTTTAATCACCTGTTTCGCGTAAACCTTAAAATCATCCTCTAATGCTTCACCGAACGCGACAGCTTTCGCCATAATAACATGCATCAATGGTCCACCCTGAATTCCGGGCATTACTTGTCCGTCAATCAATTCAGACATCATTTTTAGCCTGTCCCCTTTGAAAGTTTTCACTCCAACAGGGTTTTCTTTATCTTCACCAACGAGAATAACACCACCACGAGGACCGCGAAGTGTTTTATGGGTGGTTGTTGTAACCACATCACAATATTTCAGAGGATTATCAAGTAATCCTGCCGCAATTAAACCTGAAGGGTGAGACATATCAGTTACCAGAAGCGCGCCAACCTTGTCAGCAATCTCACGGAAAGCGGCATAATCCCATTCCCGTGAATAAGCGCTGGCTCCGGCTACTATCATTTTAGGTTTTTCTTTGAGAGCCATTTCCTCAATCAAATTATAATCGAGTAATTTGGTTTCCGGGTTAAGGGTATAACCAACCGCCTGATAAATCTGTCCAGAAAAGTTCACAGGTGAACCATGCGTAAGGTGACCACCATGATCGAGGCTCAAACCGAGTATCTTGTCCCCTGGATTAAGCAACGCCATATATACAGCCATATTGCTCTGAGAACCGGAATGAGGCTGTACGTTAACATACTCTGCGCCAAAAAGTTTTTTCAATCGCTCTCTGGCAACATCCTCAGCCATGTCAACTATTTCACAACCACCGTAATATCTTTTTCCGGGATAACCTTCGGCGTATTTGTTAGTTAAAACAGAACCTGCGGCTGCCAGAACCGCGGGACTAACAAAATTTTCCGATGCTATTAGCTCAAGATTATCCTGTTCTCTCTGAATCTCTTTATTCAGTATATCAAAGATTTCCTGATCTTTCCTGATAGCTTCGTACATATATTTTCCTCACTTAATTAGGAACAGTTATACTTCTTCCAATCCAGTCATAACATTTACCTTTAACATCAATAACATCACCGGCTTTATATTTTCTAAAGAAATAATCAGCCTGTTCAGGAACTGATGTGCCAAGCGAGTTAGCGCGGTCTTTCGCCATCACTCCGTAAGTACCACCTTTTGTAGCGGCTCTTCTGTATGTATCAACTGCCAGTTGATAAACCAGTTTATCTTCAAATTCAAATTTGTCTCGTACACAATTTCTTGCTGCCTGTTCATAAAGCTGACCTTCAATCCAGTATGGGTAGTCCCAGTCAGGGTCGGCTTTTGTAGCTTTCTGAAGATATGTTCTGGCAACTGAAAGCTGTTCCATTTTTTTGTAGATCAATGCAAGATTAACATAGTTATCTCTACCATCAGGTTGAAGCTCAATTAACTTTTTATAAGCGTCAATTGCCTTGTCAGTTTTATCAAGCTTATCATAAGCAGTGGCTAACTGTTTCCAGTAATTGATCACTTCTGGAGATTTTACAGTCAAAAACTCAAGAGGTTCGATTGCGGTTTCGTAATCCTTTATTCTCAAAGCAGTATTAGCAAATTTCCATGCTTTTTCAAGATTATCTTTATCAAGATCCCAAGCTTTTTTGGTTAATTCAACCAATTCTTCCGGATTATCGGCAAGTGAGAGCATCTTTTCGTTCCAACGTGGATCATCAGGATTTTTCTCCGCCAATTTTGAATATAGTTCGAGAGCGGCGATCTTGTCTTCCTGACCTATATATATATTCGCAAGTCTGTCAACATAATAAGAATCCAGTTCAGGATTAGACTCCAAAGCGGCATTATAAGCCTCAATCGATACTTCCGGTTCAAAATCAAACCAGGTTTCAACTACAAAAGCCTTACGAGGCAGATAATAATCAGGACTATCATCATGAGTCAATGCCAGGTCATACACATAAAGGACTGTATCCATCGCTAGTTGATGCATAGGATCGCCGGCATCAAGACTGTCGTGAAAATACCAAATCATTTCTTCAAGTTTTTTGTAAAATTTATATTTGGTAAATTCAGGCTGAACTTTAACTATATTCCATGCATGATTAATTGCGGTGTTGAAATCACCATTTTTATGATATTCGTACCATAAACTGATTTCAGCATTAATATTTATATCGACACTATCACTGTGGAAAACTGATTTTGCCGAGTTATTTGATGCCGAAACCGAGATGCTGAAAAACATCGCCGCAAATACAATTAAGTAAATTCTTGGAAACTTCAATTTAAATCTTCCTTATTTTATTTTTACCTGTCTTGTCTCACAAACCACAGTTCTCCAAAATTAAGAGTTACCGCGAAATTGTACAAATCTTCCTTTATTAAATTTGAAGAATTTGTACCCCTTAAACTGTAAGAAAATCCAAAATCAAGATTATTTGCTACACTTAACGGAATAGAAAAACCTGTATGGATAGAGAACTGAGATAATTCCTCACCGTTAATTACGTATTTAAGCTTCTCATAACTTAAACCACCTCTGAGGGCAACCTGTTCCCAGAACGACCCGAACTGCGCATCCGGTTTATTGTATTCAAACCCGATTGAATAACGAGAAACATCAGCCATATTATTGTTCCCGACCCCGTTTACTGCATATTCTGTCCAGGGTTCGAAAACGGCGTCAAGGGCTACCAGATATTTTTCAGAAAACATGACCGATGCGCCAAATCCGTAACTTCCGGGTAACTCGGTTTCAATTAATCCTTTTTCCAGTTCAGTGGTACCAATTGAAGAATTAATGGTCAATGTAGTATCGGTATTTATGGTATTAAGTTTACTGTAAAACCCGCCAATTCTAAGATCAGTAACAGAACTTTCTTTTAAAAGTCCGCTCAAATTAGGCGAAAGAAGACCAAATTTAAAACCGCTACCATAATAAGAAGATTTATTTACGAATAAAGCATCTTCATAACTGGAAGTGCTGTTGAAATCAAGTTCTGTGGAATACTCAATTTTTCCTGTATAATATTCAAACGCGAATCCTATATTAATTCCATAAGGCGCTTCATAACTTCCACCAAAAAATATTTTGGAAATTCCTCCGTCCCCTGTATAGGTATTAGTGAAATCAGCATTTGATTCATCAATAATTTCGTAAGCAACTTTTGAATAAGGAACGAGTCCGGCTACAATACCAATACCTAATTCTCTCTCAACAGGAATCCCGAATAAAAAGCCGGAGAAGTCATAATCAGAATAGAAAGCTGTATTAGAGCCATCATCCTGAGAAATACCGTTATAAAACAAACCTGCTTGCAATCTGGTTAGTTTCATTCCAGAAAATACAGCCGGGTTGATATTATCAACGTCATTATAACCGGGTGATGCTATTATTGGTGTACCCATGGAGATTTTACGGGCCGAATAGAGATGGTAGATATCTCCTGCTCCGTAACGACTGTAAACAGAACCCCCGGAAGCAACAACCGTAGAAATAAATCCGGCAAACAACAATATTATGGCTATTTTATTTATCATTTTATCAATCACCTCTGCGCTGTATAAGTTATTACTAATTCAGGAACGAGTGCAGCATCACTATTATCAGGACCGTAAAGAACGACTTTTGATACATTACCTATATCATTAGCGATATAAAATTTCAAGCCGAAATTCTCCAATCCGTTCTGCCAGTATTGAACGAAAGTAGTTATATTCCCTTCAAAAGTACCGCTATCCTTGATAAACTGAATGGTACCATAATCAGTATCAACATTATAATCAGTAGAGTCTGCCAGGAGCTGAGCATAAAGAGTTGTAAACTCGGGATCACCAAAATCAGAGGATACTTCATCAAAATGAAGAACCATTTTAGCGTTATTAATGATGATATCACGTGGAAGGTCTGCGAGATTAAAACTCAACATACTTCTCTGCGGAATACCACCTTGCAGCAGTCTTGTACCCGGAACACTAACCCTGTTCACCACCGAATTAACATGTACATCACCACTTACCGTAGAAGTTACAGTATCAATAAATTCGCCCGGTTTCTGAATAACCATTTTCATACGCGAAATATTGTCAACATTGGCAGAAGAAAGCCCGTAAAAGCCTAATGTTTTTGCGGCTGCAGGTGTAGGGGTAATATATACACCGTAGTTTTTAGCTAATGTGGTATCATAGGAATGTTTGATCCAGTCAAGAGCTACATCAGTATCAAAGTGAAATGCCATAATTGAATCATCCACACTCACTTCGGTTTTCAGATCAACACCGGTCTCTATATCCGGAAGTAAAGTCTGTAATTCATCATCTGTAAAATCATTGGGTGCCCACTCTCGAGTAATCCTGTGAGCAGTAAATTCGAAAGCTGAAGCTTCATCACCAATTGCATATCGTCTGTCCAACTCAACCCATGCATCCATAACAATTAAACCTTCACCATTATCATCAAGTGCCTCGGAGAGAGAATCAGCAAGGAAGATGTAATATTGTATAAGAATGGAAGATTTTATATCATCGTAGTTACCAAGAAGCAAAGTATTGGAGCTACCAATATCAACACTATCGTCTTTAAAGGTTTTCATCTTCAATTCAAAATTGAAATTACTATTGTCGAGGCTATCGATAACAACCAAATCTGAATCGGGGATGAGTGATGAACCGATAGGACCCGGATCATCCTGACATGAGGCGAGTATGGCAAGCCCTGTCAGTAAAAACATAAATTTAAGAATTAGTTTCAAAAATTATCCTCCTGTAGAACACCGGAAATATAGGTATCAATATCTAAAAAATTACCAGCTACAAAGTTGGGGGAAATTCCAACTTTTTTCAAGGTTTTTATTTCATTTTCGTCACTATTATAATCCACAAGAACAGTTTTTGTTCCTGCGCTCTTTCCACAAAGAATATCTGACGATTTATCACCCACAAAAAAAGACCCTTTCAGGTCAATATTATATTCAGCAGCCGCTTTTAAAACCATTTCCGGTGAAGGTTTCCTGCAGGTACACAATTCCGGCGGGCTGAAATCAGGATGATAAGGACAATAGAAAAAGGCATCGATAGTTACATCGTTAGCATTAAGGATTTCATTTATACGATTATTAACCGCAATAACATCCGACTCCTTAATTAATCCACGGGCAATTCCCGACTGATTTGAAACAATAAACAATTTAAAGTTGTATTCGAACTTTAGTTTATAAAGAACTTCAGGAACATACTCATATAAAGATACTTTGTTCGGATCACCCAGGTACCCCGGATCAAGATTCAGAGTACCATCGCGATCGAAAAAAACAGCTTTATTCAAAACACACCTACTCTATCACCTTTTTATAAAGGTCAACATACTTTTTGGAAGAATTTAACCATGAAAAATTGGACTTCATACCATTCTTCACAATTTTCATCCAGGCTTTCTGATCTTCATTGAACAGTTTAACTGCTCTGTCAACAGCAGCAAGCATATCTTTTTTATCGTACTTTTTGAAAACAAAACCATTTCCGGTTTGTTCTTTTGGATCGAAATCATCAACAGTATCTGCCAAACCGCCTGTTTCTCTTACAATCGGAACGGTTCCGTAAACAAGGCTGTACATCTGGTTAAGACCACAAGGCTCATATCGTGAAGGCATCAGGAACATATCAGAACCTGCCTCAATCAGGTGTGCCAGCTGATCATCAAATCCGAGATAACATGAAAATTTATCCATGTACTTGCCAAAAGCTTCTTCAAAAAATCTGTGATATTTTTTATCACCCGCACCGAGCAATATTACGTGAATATCACGCTGCATCAGTTCATCGAATGATTCCATCAGTAGGTCAAATCCTTTACTTTCATAGAGTCGGGAAATAATACCCACCACCGGAACATTCTCTTTAAATTCAAATCCGAACTTTTCAGCGAGCGCCTTTTTATTATCAATTTTCGCCTCAATATTCTTGATAGAATATTTTTTGGCAATATTCTTATCGTTTTCGGGATTCCATAAAGTATCATCTATACCGTTGATAATACCGTAAAGGTTTTCTTTCTGATCTTTCAGAGCATTCTGCAAACCAACACTATACTCCCTGGTACAGATTTCTTCAGCGTATCTTTCACTAACTGTATTAATAACGTCAGCAAACCTGAGGGCACTTTTCATAAAATTAAGCTGCCCACCCTGCATTACACCTTTATCATTTTTATACGATTTTGGTAACTCGGTTTTTTCGAAAGATGCTGCCGGAAATTCACCTTGATAAGACAAATTATGTATTGTAAACAGAGTTTTTACATCCTTTAAATTCTCTTCATCCTTGTAAATTGTTTTCAGGTATGCAGGTATTAGTCCGCATTGCCAGTCATTACAATGGATTATATCAGGAATCCAGCCGAGTTTATTGATAAGTTCGAAAACAGATTTGGCGAGCAAAATAAATCTTTCTTCGTTATCCTCGAAGTCTTCCCCGGTCAGAGGATCAGCATAAAGTGAGTGCCTGCTACCAAAATACTCTTCGTTATCCAGGAAGTAAATCTGCACCCTGGTTTTTTTACCAACAAGAAATGAAGATCTGAGTGAGAAAGTTACCTCTTTGTCACCAACATTGGTTGTAAGATCTTTAAGGCGAACAACTTCGTGGATTTTGAACTTACGCTCATCAATCGCGCCATATTTTGGCACAACAATTCGTACTTGGTGTCCTAATTCCTGAAGTTTTTGTGGAAGTGCAGAAGATACATCTGCCAACCCGCCGGTTTTAATAAATGGAACAACTTCGGATGTGACAAAAAGGATTTTTAGCTTTTTTGATGGAGGCATTTACTTAATCCCTTTGTTTTTAAGATACAAATTTACGAAATTATTGATTTATTGACAAAATTATTCGCATATTTAAGATTGACCAGACTTATTTTCCCAAACAAAAAATACTATTCCCATTATGAGAACTTTATATTTTAATCCAGCTTCTATTGTAACAGTTGATACATTCAGCAAAAATGTAAAATCAGGTAGATCCCAAAACGAACTCTCCCCCCTTTACGGTAAAAGTCTGCTTTGCAAGGACGGACTCCTGGTTGAAATAATGGATAATGCCGAAGCTGCGGAGTGTGAAGTAGATCGGACTTATGATCTTTCCGGAAAAACCGTTTTACCCGGATTGGTTGATTGCCACACTCATACTGTATTTGCCGGCTCCCGCGCTGATGAGTTTCGTGAGAAAATCGCAGGTGTTGATTATGAAGATATTGCTCGTCGCGGTGGTGGAATTTTGTCCACAGTCAACTCCGTGAGGAAATCAACCGTTGAAGAGTTGGTGGAAATCGCATCTGAACGCGTTGAATATTTTATTTCTCAAGGTATTACAACTCTTGAAATAAAATCAGGTTACGGACTTTCGTTCGAGGATGAGGTCAAACTTCTGAAAGCTGTTAAAATCCTGAAAGATAAATTTCCAATCGATATAGTATCAACATTTCTGGGAGCTCATACTTTCCCACCCGAATTTAAAGATAACAGAGCGGATTATCTCGATTTGATCATAAATAAAATGCTACCTTACATTGCGGAAAACAACCTCGCCGAATATTGCGACGCGTTTTGTGAAGCTACCGCGTTCACCGCGGATGAAGTTGATAAAATATTTTCCGTGGCTTCCAATCTTGGTTTCAAATTAAAACTGCATAGCGAACAGTTTAATCAGGTCGGTGGTATTGATGTCGCGGTAAAGCACAAATGCACAAGTGTGGATCATCTGGAAGTTTTTACACAGGATCAGATAAATTTGCTAAAAGGCAATAATATTGTTTCTGTATTGTTACCGGGGGTTTCTTTCTTCCTTAATTATGGCTACGCTCCCGCGCGAACACTGATTGAAAATGATATACCGGTAGCATTATCGACAGACTATAATCCGGGATCATCCCACATCGCAAACCTGAATCTTGTTATGAGCCTGGCAGCGCTTAAAATGAAAATGACAGTTGAAGAAACTATCTCGGCAGTTACTATAAACGCGGCTAAAGCTATTTCACGCGAACAATCAGCCGGCAGCATCGAAGTAGGCAAAAATGCTGATTTTGCGGTATTTAATACTGACAATTACTCTGATATCGTTTATAACGTAGCAAAAAACCTGAATATTATGACCGTTAAAAATGGAGAAGTGATTTATCAAAAATAAAATATCTGGCAGGAAAAATGATTAAAAAACTATTTATTGTGCTTATGCTTTCCCTTTCAATTTCCTCGTTTGCCCAAATGGTTAAACCCGGAATAGAAGTTTTACGCGACCAAAACTTTTCAATCCTTGAAGGGAAGAAAGTCGGACTAGTAACAAATCCCACAGGAGTAGATTCAAAATTAAAATCGACCATCGATATCCTTCACGAAGCACCAAATGTCAATTTAGTCGCGCTTTATGGACCGGAACATGGTGTTCGTGGTGACATTGCCGCCGGTGACCATGTAGAGGATTTTAAAGATCCTAAAACCGGTATTCCCGTTTATTCACTTTACGGCGCAACACGCAAACCGACCGAAGAGATGCTAAAAAATGTTGACGTGATTGTTTACGATATACAGGATAACGGCGCGCGTTCATACACCTACATCAGCACTATGGGTTTAGTGATGGAAGCCGCTGCGGAATATGGAAACGAGGTTGTGGTTCTTGACCGCCCAAATCCCCTCGGAGGTATCAGAATCGAAGGTAACGTTGCCGAGGAAGGATATATTTCTTTTGTGAGTCAATTTAAAATTCCATACATATATGGTCTTACATGCGGTGAACTCGCAAAAATGCTGAACGACGAGAAGATGCTCGAAAATGGCGTTCAGGTCAAACTTACAGTCGTGCCAATGGAAGGCTGGACTCGCGATATGATTTTCCCTGAAACGGGTTTGCCGTGGGTTCCCGCTTCACCGCACGTACCTCATGACAATTCATGCTTTTATTATTCAGCGACGGGTGTTGTTGGCGAACTATCAGCAGTATCGATTGGTGTAGGATATACTATTCCATTCGAAACATTTGCGGCAAAATGGCTCGACGCATCAACCTTTGCAGAAGAAATGAATAAACTCAATCTTGAAGGAGTAGTATTCCGTCCCCTCTCCTACAAACCGTTTTATGCGTTTGGCAAAGGAGAGTTTCTTAAAGGGGTACAAATTTATTTTACTGATTATAAAAAAGTAAAACTTCTCCCTATACAATTCCACTTTTTGTCTGTGATGAAAAAACTTCATCCCGAAATTGACGTATTCAGGATTGGTGAGGAGAATAACCGTATCCGAATGTTCGACCTTGTTAATGGTACAAAAAAGGTTAGAGAGATGTTCTCCAAAAATTATAATGTTGAGGAAGTTGAGAAATTCTGGCAAAAAGATGTTGATGATTTCAGAGTTTCATCAACGAAATATTATTTGTATTAGACTCTCAACATTTTCATTAGATATTATCATGCCTGACCAAAAAGTCTAAAACCCTATGAATCATCCTCCGTCTTTCGAAGGAGGACTTTTAAAACTAGCAGATTTGCCAACGGTCAAAAGTCCTTCCCTTTAATAAAGGGAAGGATTTAGGATGGGTTCGTTTAATATCGTGCTTTTTCCGGGGGTTTCCCGCCTTGCGGGACAAGCGAGCGACTTTGTCCTTAGCTCGTCGAAGGGCTCACCCGCCTATTATAGTCGTTAATTAATACTTTATTAATTCAAAAGAAGTTGATTAAGCTCTCATGTATTATTTGAAATCCTTCAAATATTCATCGGCTATATCTTTATGAACCATAAAATCCATAATTTTCAACTTTACATAATCTTCATGATAGAAAAAATATCCTTTGTTATTCCCGGCAAAAGCTCCCGCTCCCGAATCCTTAATTAAATACCAGTTCTGACCATCCAGTTCGGTATAACCTACCACATGAATACCATGATCATCTGTGGTTGTACCGTTTGAAAAACGGAATTGTCTCGCGTTTTCGTCAATATATTCTGATGGGATATCAAATTCAGCGATCATTAAAACTTCGTAATCATTATCTTTACCGGCTTCGGAGACATCACCGCCAATCACAACAGAGTATCCGCCTTTAATAGCTTTGTTGAAAATCTCCATGAACATATCGAGTGGTACGTTATAATAAGTATCATCATCCCACCAGTTATCCGGCACTTCATATTCAACCTGTTTGAAATATGGCTGCTGCATGTAGGATAAAATATCTCTGTAATCATCAACATTAAGTTTCAGGTAGTCAGCAAGATAAGATTTTGGCGTATATTCTTTACCATCAACTTCAAATGTTTCCGGAGGTGTACCCATATAATGATTCATAATGGATTTTATAGTTGAAATAACTTCAGGACAATTCCACGCGCTGGATTTTTTGACAGACTTAAGATATGTATTCATTTCTTTGTACATAGTGCTATGACCATGATGCTTCTCTCCTTCAAGTTTACCTGTGTATGCGCTTAAAGGTACCACACCGTACTGCTTGTAAATCCTTTTCAGTGCGTTTGCTTCAGAACCTTCCGCAAATAGTGATTCTCCTCTGGTTTTCACATATTCTTTCGCTTTTTCTACATATTCCCAGTAAGCCGTGAACATTTCGGAAAGTTTAACTTCCTTGCCGTGAATTCTGTAAACTTCACTTTCAAAGTATGAGGTAGTGGAAAATGACCAGCAGGTTCCGGTGTTTCCCTGGGAGACAGGATCATTATGCCAGTATGTTGTAAATTGATCTTTAAATGTGGGAAGAGTTTTTCCACTCATATCAAGTTTAAATGCTTTCCCGGTTGGATTATAGGTGTCCGCTTTCCCAAGCGATTCCAGAATTTCTTTATAAAACGGGTTTTCTTTTGATTTAAATACACCCTTATCCTGAGAAAGTGTAATACCTGTTAGTAAAAGTGTTAATATTATCAATAATTTACACGTATTTCCCATTTTTACTCCATTTTTTCAATTAGGGCTTTTTATTGAATTGCTTCTGAACAGTTAATTCCTATATATTGGGTCTTTCTTTGATAAACTAGCAAAATAATAAAAAATTTCGTCTAAATTAACTAAAATGAGGTGTGTATCGTGAAAAGACTTACATCTTTCTTTTCTCTATTTTTATTTCTCTCCTTCACTTTCTTAAATTTATCTGCGCAGACAAATAAAACTGTGTTAACGCAGCTTGCGGCTGAAAAAGCCAAACTGTTTGAACAAAAAAAGGCTGAAGCGATTGAGTACGCCCGCGAAAACAATATTCCGGTGAAATTTGTTAAATCGGATGGTGTTGAAATGGAGCTAATGTATATCCGTGACGGTAAGCCGATCTACTATTCTACCGATAATGTTAACGCTGCGGCTACAGTATCAACAGACAAGGTTTGGGAAGAAGGAGCAGCCGGTTTGTCACTCTCCGGAGAAGGTGTAACTTTAGGAATTTGGGATGGTGGTAAAACCAGAACAACCCATACTGAATTTGAAGGAAGAGCAATTCCTTCCGATAACGCAACCTCTACTTCCGATCATGCTACTCACGTTTCAGGTACAGTTGGCGCAGCCGGTATAAACCCTATAGCTAAAGGGATGTCATACAATGCCACACTTCACACGCGTGACTGGAATAACGATGAATCTGAAATGGCAAACGCTGCGGCTGACGGACTTGTAGCCTCTAACCACTCCTACGGTGTACCCCACGGATGGGAATCTGATTACCGCAACGATGGCAGATGGGCGTGGCTTGGTGATGTAAATATAAGTCCGGTTGAAGATTGGGAATTTGGATATTACTCAAGTCAGACAAGGTTTTGGGATCAGATTGCTTACAACGCGCCAAATTACCTGATCTGCCGTAGCGCGGGTAATGAACGATCTGAAACCGGTCCGGGTGCCGGAGGTGAACACTGGGTACTGATAAACAATACATGGACACTCTCTACCGACACACGCCAGACAGATGGTCCTTACGATTGTATTCAGACCGATAAAATTGGTAAAAATATTATGACAGTCGGTGCGGTAAATGATATTCCCGAAGGCTTCGCATCTTCCGATGATGTAACCATGTCAAGTTTTTCAAGCTGGGGCCCCGCGGATGATGGTCGTGTAAAACCTGACATTGTAGCGAATGGAGTAAATTTAACTTCCACCAGTCATAATGGGGATAACTCATACAACGGTAAAAGCGGAACTTCAATGTCAACTCCTAATGTAACCGGCTCTATTGGTTTAATCCATGAACATTGGAGAAACAGTATGCCCGCCTATCCCCCAACCGCGGCAACTGTTAAAGGACTAATAATTCATACAGCGGATGAAGCCGGAAATAACCCGGGTCCCGATTATGTTTTCGGATGGGGTTTACTTAATACATACAAGGCTGTTAACCTCATTTCGTATGATGCAGCAACCGGGTATAATAATTTTATACGTGAGCTGGAAATCACACAGGGTCAAACAATAACGATAGAAGTTGAAAGCAATGGGAATTCTCCTGTCACTGCAACCATCTGCTGGACCGACTATCCCGGAACTCCTGTAGCTCCTGCGTTAGACCCCCGCGATCCTATGTTAGTTAATGACCTCGATCTGAGAGTTACGGATCCTTCACAATTAACATATGAACCGTGGAAACTCGATCCAGATAACCCGGGTAATGCAGCAGTTAAAGGCGACAATATTGTTGATAATGTTGAAAAAGTAGAAGTCGAAAGCACCCAATCGGGTACTTACACAATTATTGTTACACATAAAGGTACGTTAACTGACGGTCCTCAAAAGTTTTCACTTCTCATTTCAGGAATTGCGATGGACGCCCCTTCCACAACTTCCCTTACCTATCCGGAGAACGGAGCAGTAGATATCGATCTTGAGCCCGTCTTGAAATGGGAAAGAGTTGAAACCGCTGAATCTTACCAACTCGAAATTGCCACTGATACTACCTTCAGTAATGTTATCAGCTTCGTGGATGAAATTCCGGTTGTGCAGTATCTAGCAGAAGAACTACCTGATTTAACCAAGATATTTTGGAGAGTTCGCGCCTACAATAACGGCGGATATTCAGACTGGTCAGAAATAAACTCGTTCGAAACTGTTATTGGCATTCCAACGACTCCAATACTGATATATCCTGAGGATGAATTGGCCGGAGTGACTACTAATAC
Source organism: Melioribacteraceae bacterium (assembly GCA_022181065.1). Lineage (GTDB taxonomy): Bacteria > Bacteroidota > Ignavibacteria > Ignavibacteriales > Melioribacteraceae > BQMY01. Next base: position 83,517 of record BQMY01000117.1, read on the forward strand.
CGAGATCTCATGGGCTTCTGTCCCGAGAGCAGACAGATATCAATTACAACTCGGTGATAATTCTTTACTATTCAGCACTTTAGTTGATGTTGACACCTTAACGGATACAACATACACAGTTGAAGGGCTTGAGGATGGCGAAAGATACTTCTGGCGGGTTTACGCGATCAATGAAGCGGGTAAAAGTGACGCTGTAAAATATCGTTTTTACACCGAAGTTTACTCCCCTGATAGTCTTGAAGTTATTAGTGATTCTTCAGGAAATGTAACTTTTGCATGGGCAGATATGTCTTCCAACGAAGATGAATATGTCGTGGAAAGAAAAATATCTGTTGATGCTGATTTTATTGCAATCGATTCTCTTGACGCAAATAGTGAACAATATACCGATACTGAAATGCTCGAAGCCGGAATGGTTGAATACAGAGTTTATTGCTACAACGATTATGGTACTTCGGAGTATTCCACAGTTGTAAATGTTGATGTACTGACCGGACTTGATGAAAATTCTACCCTTCCACAGGAGTTTGAACTGGGACAGAACTATCCTAACCCGTTTAATCCAACAACCAGCATCAATTTC